>JAZNQF010000079.1:0-3674 GCA_045590055.1 Acutalibacteraceae bacterium | reverse complement strand
GGATTTCCGTCAATCCTTCGTTAAAATACTCGCAAATCCGTCAAGGATTTGCTGCGTTTTGTGCCTTGGCTCGCCGAAAAGCGTGTGAAAATTCACGCTTTCGGGCGGGTTCGGGTTATACTCGTCACCCTAGGTTCCCGTGATACATTCTTATCACTTATGAGAATATTATCATGTCTGTCTTTGATGACATAATCATAGGTAAAGTTGCCGTTATCAGTAATTTTATATAATTGGTTGATATCATAATTACCATTACAACCCGAAAAAATCAAAATAAGAACTTTTATTAAGCATAGGATAATTAGTCTTTTTTTCATTACCTATCTCTCTTGACAGTCATTCCTCAAGGTATGACAAAAATCATACTTCCATATAAGAAATCATACCACACTTTTCCTTATTTTACAAGGTCACATTAAAATGTGATATGACAGTTATTCCTGCCTTGCCTTACGAATTTGGTGTAAAAGGCAAGGATAAATGATTATTTATCCCTATTGTAGCACAACCATACCATTTAATATGCGCAGTTGCAACGATATAGGAGATAGTTTTGGCGGAGAGGGTACGTCGGAGGCGGGCAAAGCTCGCGTACGCTTGCAATGGAATATGCTTCGCATGCGCGTGGTTGCGCAGACCAAGCCGACGGACAAAGTAAAAACCTTAAAAGCTACACCCGAGACACGATGTGGTAGATTTGACCACATTCTGTCTCGGGTGGTTTTTTTGATGAACAGGGTTGTCGGGCGGCTTGGCGTGCGGTGCCAACCGCCGAGGGTGATTTGTTATATTTATAGAGCTGTTGGGCGGGATAGCCTGTGCGGCTACGCACCGCCGGGCTTTCTTTCCCTCAACAGTTGATATTTGACAAAAGTGGTGATATAATGATATCTGTGAAGATTTATATCGATACATCAGTCGGTGAGTGAATCAAAAATTGCTTACCGTCCGATTTTCGAAGGTTCTCTGTTTCAAAGGAGAACACCGTGAGGAAACAAAAATTGTTGCAACAATCGGCTCTGCAAGCAGTTCAATCTTGTTAACAAGGGCAACACGGTTGTTATCACTGCAGGTGTAGCCCTCAACACAGAAAGTACAACAAACCTGCTGAGAGTACACACACTTTGATAAAGCAGTAATATTACTAAAGAAACGGCAATCAGCCACAGGAAAAGAGGCTATAAAAATGGAAAACACAAACGAACGCAGAAAAAGAATACTCAGTTGCATTCAATCATCAGGTGTACCGACACTCGGTAACTATCTCGGTGCGCTGAAAACGTGGAAACAACTCGCTGATGACTTCGACGGCGCGTTTGCCGTAGCTGACCTTCATGCAATCACCGTCAGGCAGGATCCTGCCGAGCTGAGAAAACGTACAAAGGAAGTGTTTGCGCTCCTTCTTTCAATCGGTCTTGACCCTGAAAAGAGCGTGGTATTCATCCAGAGCCACGTACCCCAGCATTCACAGCTTGCATGGGTGCTCAACTGCTACACTCAGTTCGGTGAGATGTCCAGAATGACTCAGTTCAAGGACAAATCACTTTCCCACGCGGACAACATCAACGTTGGTTTGTTCTCATATCCCGTACTCATGGCGGCTGATATTCTGCTGTATCAGGCAGAGCTTGTACCCGTCGGCGCTGACCAGAAGCAGCATCTTGAAATCACAAGGGATATTGCCAACCGTTTCAACGGCATCTACGGCAACACCTTCACCATTCCTGAGCCGTACATAGGCAAGGCAGGCGCAAGGGTTATGTCTCTTGCAGACCCGACGAAAAAGATGAGCAAGTCTGACCCCAATCCCAAGGGTTTCATCTCAATGCTTGACGAGCCGGGCGTTATCCTCAAGAAGTTCAAGAGTGCTGTTACAGACTCCGAAGCCAGAGTTTGTGTGGGTGAAGGAAAAGACGGCGTCAACAACCTCATCGGTATTTATTCCTGTTGCACGGGTCTCACCGAGGAGCAGATTATGAACGAGTTTGAGGGTAGGGGCTACGGTGATTTCAAGGTTAAGGTTGCCGAAGCTGTAATTGAAGAACTCAGGCCCGTTAGAGAAAACTACAACCGTCTTATGACGGATGCGGCATATCTTAACGAATGTGCCGCTCTCGGTGCAGAAAAAGCATCGCGTATTGCAGACAGAACTCTGCAGAAGGTAATGAAGAAGGTCGGCTTCCTCGCCCCCGGCGCAATTAAATAAGGCGGCGGCGGGTGGCACCGCACGCCCTGCCGCCCAACAACTCAATAACAACAAATAAAACACCCTCGGCGGTTGGCACCGCACGCCATGCCGCCCGACAACTCTATAACAGCAAATAAATCACCCGAGACAGAATGTGGTCATAAATCCCACTTCTCGTCTCGGGTGTAACTTTAAAGTTTTATCTTTGTCCGTCGGCATGGCCCGTGCGGCCACGCACCGTCTCGGGTATAACTTTAGTTATTCAACTCTGTCCGTCGGCATAGTCTGCGCGACTTCGCGCTCGGTATGGCCTGTGCGGCCACGCACTGTGAGCACAGTTGGCAGAAGCAGTATGTCGCGGATGGTGTTTTTTACAAGCTTATCCTTGGGTGAGGGGGCGCCGATTGACTCAACAACGTTCAACCCGAATCTCTTTGCAAGGATTGTTGCACGTTTGATGTGGAAATTACTTGTCAGCAGTGCAACGCGGCTGTTGCCGACAAGTGAAGCTGAATATTCAAAATTCTCAATGGTTGTCTGCGACTTGTCCTCGATGATTACACGGCTTGCATCAACGCCGCGGCTGACAAGACCGTTGCAGATAACCTGAGCCTCGCTGATGAACTGGTCGTCGTGAACAATACCTCCGCTTGCAACGCACACGGTTTCAGGGTGCGCCTTCATGTATTCTGCCGCGCTTTGAATGCGCATCTCGAGCGTTGGCTCTGCCTTTTCACCGCGGACACGGCAACCAAGAACAAGAAGATAATCGGATTTAATGTTTTTCATCTTACTGCACGGAAAACTCCGCAACCTTCCTAAAAAATAACACAACAAAGCAGACGCCGTTAATCGCCGTCTGCAAAAGTTGTTAAAATTATGTTGTGATTAATGATGCTGATTATTCTTCTGTGCCAAAAATGTTGTTGAGCATGTGAAGGAAAGCATCAAAAATACCTCTGAACATCTGATAAAGTTCTGAGAACAGCGGCCAATCCATAGTTATGCCCCTTTCTGAAAAATATTATTGCTTTGAAGCTGAGATATTAGTCGTACTTGTTTTCCGGGAAATCTTCGTAATCGTACGGATCGTCTGAACCGCCGAGAACATACATGAGCCAGCCAACAACTCTGTCAGCGAAAGCCTTGAATTCTTCCCACAATGCGATAATTTTATCCATATTTTTTCTCCTTTCGGAAGTTTAGGTGTGGACACCTATCCATGATAATTGAATCATACTACACTAATCAACAAAAGTCAATTATTTTTTTGAAATATAATAGATTTTTATTCACAGTTTATAAACAGTGAGGAAATAAATCGGGTAAATCGCCCTTTCTGCACTGCTTCATCAATATATGGACGGTGTGTGTTGATAAGTTTATTATTCGGCGGTTACGTCTTCGTCATCGCCTGCAAACAGTGAAAGCAGGAAAACGTAAATCTTGTTGATGAGATATGTAATGTCTTCCCAAAACATTG
>JAZNQF010000078.1:0-67860 GCA_045590055.1 Acutalibacteraceae bacterium | reverse complement strand
GAGGGATAAACTGCATTCCCGAATTTGCAAAAGCACAGATGCAGGAAACAAAAGATATGTTTAATAAAAATTCAGGTAACGTCGGATATCATATCATTCAATCTTTTGATGATAACGAAGGTACGAATGAACAGGTTTTTGAAATCGGTTGCAGACTTGCAGAAGAATTATTCGGTGACAGATTTGAAACAATAGTTGCACTTCATAAAAATACAGACAACCTTCATTGCCATATTGTTGTGAACAGCGTTTCATTTGTTGACGGTAAAAAGTTTAATGATAACAAAACATTCTTAAATAAAATGCGGAATGTATCAGACAGACTTTGCAGAGAGCAGGGATTATCAGTTATAGAAAATCCGAAACCGTCAAAGCATCAATGTTATCCTCAGTATATCGCAGAACGTAACGGAGAGTATAACAAATTCACAACGCTCAAAAAAGATATTGATGAGTGTATTCTTCGTGCAGGCAGCGAGAGAGGTTTTCTTTATGAAATGCAAAAGCTCGGTTACAGATTTGATTTCACTAAACCTCATACAACGGTTAATCATCCCTCATTCAAAAGACCGGTGTGGTTATGTGACCTTGGTGATGAGTATTCTTTTGAAAGAATCAGCCAAAAGCTTTATGCCGATTGGAGACATTACAGAATTGATTTACCACCACAGGATGAGTGGAAAGATTATCTTTATGATTTCCCGAAAACTTACAGAGAGGTTTATGTTCATTTCGTTACAGTGGTTCAGGCGGTGAAAATCCGACCTAAAGAAAACTACTATATCGAAAAATATCTGCAAAGAGAAATCATTAAACTTGACCGTCTGATTGAGCAGCAGAATCTTTTATGTCATTATGATATTGAAACTGATGAGCAGTTACAGGCTTTCAAGCAAGAGTGTATAAACGAAATGGCAGAGGTAACCGAAGCCCGAAGAATCTGTCGCAACAAATTAAAATCTGCTGTCCGTAAGGGTGACGAAAAAGAAATTGCAGAAATCAAGGATGAAATCAGCTTGTATTCTGAAAGGCTTAAAATTCTTCGTAAGGATATTAACACCTGCGAAAGAATTGAAAAATCCGAGTCTGATGTGGAAAACAAGATAGGGCAAATTCTTGAAATCGAACAGCAACAGAAAAATAAAACACAAAACAGAAACCGTGGTTATTCACGGGATGAAAGATAAGGAGGAATGTATTTGTCAGGTAAAATAATTTCCTTTTGGGAGTATGTGAAAATCAGAAGCTTATCTGTGCTGAATGGTACCCGTGCCGAATGTGTGTTGGGTAAAATCGAAAAACCGGAAACCGAAGAATATGTTATCAACGGTGTCCGTTATATTGTTTCTACAAAGCACAGTGAAACAGAATCAATGACTTTCATTGATAAGATTAAAAGATATTTAGGTAGCGATTTCGCACATTTGACTACTGCCGAAGATATAAATACAATTAACACAGAATGTGTATGCGTGACTGCCGGAAAGGAGGACTAATGCAGTCAAATTACTCAGGTATTACTGCTCTCTATTGCCGTCTCTCCCGTGATGACGGTAAGGATTGTGAGAGTAACTCAATAGAAAATCAGAAGCTTATGCTTGCCCGTTACGCAAAGGAAAAGGGCTTTGATAACACAAGGTTTTATGTTGATGACGGTTACACCGGAACAAACTTCAACCGTCCCGATTTCAAAAGGATGATGGAGGATGTTGAAGCAGGATATGTCAAAACAATTATTGTCAAGGATATGTCCCGATTCGGCAGAAACTATGTTGAGGTTGGTCTTTTTACTGAATCATATTTTCCCGAGCACGACATTCGCTTTATCGCTGTTACAGATTTGGTTGACAGCGCTGACGGAGAGAATGAAATAATCCCGTTCAAAAATGTTATGAACGAGATGTATGCAAGAGATATTTCTAACAAGGTGCGTTCTGCAAAAAGAATCAGAGGTAATATGGGCGAGCCTCTTTCCCAACCGCCTTACGGATATATGAAGGACCCGCAGAATCCTAAAAGATGGATTATAGAGCCTGAAGCCGCCAAGGTTGTAAGAGAGATTTACATGCTTTATCTTGAAGGCTATGGTCTTGATAAAATCGCAAGGAATCTTCAGGACAAGGGTATTAAAAACTGCACATCCTATTGGCAGGAAAGAGGAATAGGCAGAGGCGGTAAGAAGGTACAGCCTAACCCATATAAATGGAAAAGCTCTACCATTCGTCAGATTCTTCTTCGTCAGGAGTATTGCGGTGATGTTGTTAATTTCAAGACCTATTCCAAGAGCTTCAAGAATAAGAAAAGGCTTATGAATCCCGAAGAAAACTGGAAGATTTTCAAGGATGTTCATGAACCGATTATTGACCGTCATACCTATGAAGAGGTACAGAAGCTTATAGGCTTTTGCAAACGCCGTGAGCCGTTAGCTGAAAACGGAAGCAAAAGTATATTCTGTGATTTTCTTGTCTGTGCCGAATGCGGACATAAGCTGTGGTATCATGTGAATACCCGAAACAAAAATATTCACTATTTCAGTTGTTCTAATTATGTAAAGGACTATCGTGGCAGCTGTCAGCACAGGCATTATGTCAGGGCAGAAGCTATAGAGCAGATAGTTACAATGGAATTGCAAAAGCTTGCAGGTTATCTGAAGCATAATGAGGATGAGCTTGTTGAGGTGCTTACAATGAAAACCGAAGCTATCGTACAAAACGAAAAAAGGCGTATTAACTCCGAGCTTCAGAGGTGCACCTCAAGGCAAAACACAGTAAATACTCTGTATGAAAAGCTTTATGAGGATAACGCTCTCGGCAAGGTAACCGATGAATGGTTCCTTCATATGTCGCAAAAATATGGTGTTGAAAGAGAAGAGCTGAAAGCCAAAATTCAAAAGCTACACGAAGAGCTTGATGAGCTTAATGATAAGAAAAGCGAAAGAGTTGCATTCGTTGAGGCAATAAGACGCTTTATACGAATGGAAACAATAACAGCTCCGCTTCTTCACGAGCTCGTTGACCGCATTGAGGTTTATGAAACAGAGGGCACGGGTAAGAACAAAACTCAGCGAATTGTTATTTACTACCGCTTTGTAGGAAATATTGAAATTCCTTCAGATGAAGAAAATCTCAAATTGGATATGAGACAAGGTATGGCTGTTGAATACCTTACGGCCTAAGAAAACTGCGAAGTCAGTTTTCGGTTAGTCCATCGCCGTGCCCGTAGGGCAAGTCGGCGGGACATAAAATCATTACTTTGTGAAAACATCGTTTTCATAAAGTAAAAAGAGCAGGCTAAAACCTGCTCGATACATAAATTAAATACTATGAAGAAACAAATAAAAATCGAGTGTTCATCACTTAAATCCGTAATGAACACTCGAAATGGTGGGAGAGGGTGGATTCGAACCACCGAAGTCACTGACGACAGATTTACAGTCTGTTCCCTTTGGCCACTCGGGAACTCTCCCATTTTTATGGAGCTGGTGGACGGACTCGAACCCCCGACCTGCTGATTACAAATCAGCTGCTCTACCAACTGAGCTACACCAGCGTTTTTCTAACGCTCCGATACTATAACACAAAACATCGCAGGAGTCAATACCTTTTTTCGATTTTTTTTAGAATCTTTTTTGCTTATTTTCTGCCTTCAACCGTTATTTTGCGGCATATTTTTACAAATTGCAACAAACAACAACCAACGGTATCTACAAACAGAGTAAGATGCAAAAACGGCGGCACTTTAAAAGGAGGTTTAGCCTTAAAAAGTGCCGCCAAAAGACATGTTTCAGTTCACAATACAATTGCATTTGCCACGCTCAATCAGTGCTCCGCTTTATTCCCAAGGCTCCTTGTAGCTGCTGTTGTTCACCCCGTTGTCTACGGTTGAGTTCTTTTTGCGGATGAACACAATTGCAACCACTGCAATTAAAACAAGAAGCGCGATTATCAGAATTGAGCTGACCGAAAAGCTCTGCTTTTCTATAATAATAGCCTCTTCTTCGGGATTGTCTGTTACAAAAATATCCGTCACAACCGAATCAGGTGCCTGACTTATGACAGCCTCGGTTGTCATAAGCGCATCGCTTTCATCAACGCCCAAAGCAGAGGTTGATGCAGGCTCAGCGAGCACGGTTGTAAACGTAGCCGCTTCAAAAGTAACCGTTTCGTCCGCAAAATCTGACTCGTAAGCTACTATCATATCGTTGAAGCTCTGTGCAAACATTTCCTCGTAGGTACTGCAGTACGCATAGTTCTCATCAATATAATATAACAAATCATCCCACTCATACGGCTCAAAAACCATGGTGGTGTCGTCGCCGTAAACGTACCATGTCTGGTAAACCTCAGCCTGCAGATCGGTAAGATAAAGCAGCAGGAAATGCCCTTCGTCGCCAAACAACTTATAGTACGTTTCATAAAGCCACTTTTCAATCGTATCACTGTCGGGGTCGGGATCACCGAAGAGGTTATCTGTTATGTACAGATGCGGCTGAATACCTGACATTTCGTGAAACGCCTGCATCAGTTCCGTCACCTGACCTGAAGTGTCCCCTTCAAGCAAATCAAGCTCATCTGTGAAATATGTGTCAATGGGCTTGCAATATTCAACGGGCAACTCTTTACGCAATGTTTCTTCAGTATCCCAACTGACGATTTCCGTGATATAATTGTCCACGCCGATCTTATCCGTAATATTGCTTTGAAAAAGGAAGGATGACATAAAAACAAGCAAAAAGATGAATATTATCGGCACAACCAACAGTCCGCCGCAACCCGATGAGTGTCTGCGCGGACCGTGCGGTCCGGGCCCGCCGAAAAACCAGCCGCCGCTATGATGGCTATGCGGCCTGTGTGGGTTATGATTACCGTGCGGTCCGTGATGTCCGCCATGGAAACCGCCGCCAAAGCCGCCGTGTCCTCCGCCGAAGCTACCGCCGTGGTGACCGCCGCCAATGCCTCCGCCGCCGTGATGACCGCCGCCGAAGCTGCCGCCACCGCCGTGACCGATACCGCCGCCACCGCTGTGTCCGCCGCCTACACCTGCCATAGTTATACCTCCAATCATATCAATACGGAGCAGTCAACACAAGCTGACCGCCCGTTTTCAGTTTGCTGATAAGCTGTGCCCTCAGGCACATTACTGTGGATTGTTAGGCTCGATGGGTACAATTGTCTGCGCCACCTTTGTCTTCCATTCATCCACCGCTTCCTTGCTGTATTTATCGGGAATTTCAGCGTAAAGCTTTTCGGCGCCGTCACCCTTGCTGAGGGCACCTGCAACCTTGATAAGCACGGGAAGCTGCCTCATGCCCCTTGCAACCCTGCCGAGCATTTCACTTGCAGATGATGAGCTGCCGTGGCTTGAAAGATCGTTTGCAGTGATAACGCGCTTTTCAAGCAGAAAATCAAGCGCTTCAGGTTCGAGACTGAGAAGTATGTTTTTCAGTATATCAGAGGATGCCTGCTTTACGCCGATTTTTCTGATGTAATCTCTGTTGTATGCCCAGAGAGTTTTTGTTGTGAATCTGCCTTCCGTGTCCCTGAGCACTGTGTCCGCAAGCATTGCGCCTGCTCTCAAGGACATATCAATACCCGAACCGCTCATTGGATACGTCATATACGCGCTGTCGCCTACTGCCGCATATCCGTTGCAGACAAACTGAGCCAGAGGTCTTCTTGTGGGTATTTTGCTTATATAACCGCCGCGAAGCAGCTTCCTGCCGAGCTGAGGACGTCTGATTCTGAAGCTCTGAAGCCGATCGTCAACATATTCCTGAGAAATCGGGCCAAAGCAACCGATGAGCATATCAATGTGCTTGTCTTCGGTTGCACACCATGAAATACCCCTGATGCCGTGCAGATAAAGGAAATTCTCGTGCGGAGTTATCGGGTTTTCATAGCCTTCCTCTCTGTTGAAGAAGCCGCGGTAAGCATAGAGTACTTCACCCGCGCTGTAAACAGCCTCAATACCGAGTTCCTCAGGAAGATTTGACCTGACGGGTGAATCCACACCGGCGGCATCAATTACAAGGTCTGCTGATATTTTACCTTTGTCGGTTTCAACACCAACCACTCTGTCTCCCTCAACAACGGGAGAGAGCACACGTGTGTTGAATTTGAACTTAACGCCGTTGTCACTTGCAAACTCAAGCAGCTTTTTCATAAGGAAACGGCGTTCAATCAGCGTTGAATACTTGCCGTCTTCCCTCTCTTGCTGATACACAGGTGTAACCGCACTTGCGATATAGTAGCACGAGCGTTTCATATATGTGAAATCGTCTTCGGTGATTCTTCCTGCGAGACCGCTTTCCTCCATGGCGTCAAGCGTACAGCTATCGTACCAATCATGGCCGAGATTGCGCTTTGATGCGGCTTCAACAACGGTTACGTCGTGGCCTGCACTTGCAAGCTTTGCCGCGGCAACAAGACCGCCGTGACCTGCACCTGCAACGACAATTTTCTTTTTTGCAACCGTGCCGTTTTCATGGGGCACACACTCCTCAATAACAGGAGAAGAAAGTGCACCGAGCGGACGCAGCATATATTCATAGCTCCAATAGCTGTCCTCAGTTTCCCATGCATCAGGGCCGTGCCACTTCTTGAACGCGTCTGCGTTGTGCACCGCACCGAAGCTGTTGAAGCGATTGCCGAAAACAACAATATCAAGCGCATGCTCACCTTCGTCTGCCTGAGCTACCGTAGCATAGGGAGTGAACGCCATTGAGCCGATGTCATTGCCGTCAAGGTATGCCCTGACTGCTGCGCCCCTGAAGTGAGGCAGACTTACGCGGATATCGCCACCGTTGGTGTTTACTTTAAGGTGGTAGGTAATGTTGCCGCCATAGAAAGCGAGCCCTTGATGAACAACGTCGCTGAAGGCGAGCTTTGAGGGCATTTCGGTGATTGTAGCATACTTGCCCTTAACTTCAACACCGAAATCACCGAGAATGTAGCACCACTCTGTGTTTGTGCGCACACCGAAGGGTATTGTAACCTCAAGCACGTTTTCACCCTTAGTGATTTTGGGTAAAGCAACAGTTTTAATTGCCTTGTCCGTATACCAGCCGACAACCTTGTTGTCAACGGTTTTGCCGTTGAACACAATAAGTGCGGTTTCGGGGTTTTCAATTGCAAGCAGTGCGCCGCTGTATGAAATCTTACTTTTGAACTTGAAGCGGAGGTTAAGGCTGTGCTGTGCATCCTCTTTTTTGATTACCCACGGCTGAACACAACCGCCGCCTCTTTCAACCATGCCAAGACGCGCTCTATGGATATTGTCTGCGCGCAGAAGTTCTTCTCTTTCAAGGTATTCTCCGCCGTCAACTGCAGTTTCTGCCATATCAAGAAGCAGAACGTTAGGCTCGTCAAGCGTGAACTCTACCTTTGAGGGCACTTTCACTTTGCCGACAAAGTCCTGCTGCCTTGCCTGAGCACGCGGTGAACGTCCTCTGTCAAGCCGGAGAAGCAGGCTGTCATAATCAAACAACTCACACGGAATCACGGTGTTGCCGTTGACGTATTCACATGCGGCACGTGAAATTTCACCGTTGAGTGTGTTGTAAACGTAGGGTACAAATTCACCGTTGACGGTGATTCTCAGGTCTTCACTCTGGCACACGTCTTTGTTGTACGGCTCAGTACAGTGTGAAACGAACAGCCAACGGCAATCGTTGTCTTTCCTAAGCTGATAGATGAATTTATCGGAAAGAGTGCCGTTTTCATTTCTTATGGTTACTGTGCGAACGCCATCAAGTGCATCAAGCAGTGCGGCTCTGTCAAAAGAGATGCACTCACTGTTGTCAAACAGCTTTTTGCCTCTCTTTGAAGGCTTTGCATCTTCGTACTTGGGAGCATCACCCATAAAAATGAGCTTACCGCCCTCTTTACCAAAAGCTTCGAGTCTGTCAAGTGTTGTGCTTCTGAGAGTCTCACATGACGGCACAACAACCGCATCGTACTTCATTTTGCCGACCTTGAGCGGATTACCACCTTTTTTACACAGCGAAGGCAGAAGTGATTCACTGATAAAGTCAAAGTCAACACTGCCCTTGAGCAACCAATCGGTTACGTCAAGGAAGCGTTTATCCATTGATTCGCGGCGTACCGCGGTTTTGTCGTTTGGACCCCAATGGAGCCAGAAGCTTTCAACGGGATGCACAACAGCAACCTTGACAACGGGCTTACCTCTTGTCAGTGCCGTGTTCACTCTGCCGAAATGATCTTCAACAACGGGGTATTCCTTATACCACGGGGACTGGTAATGAATTGATGCGGGATAGTCTCGTTTTGCGGCACCTTCCATTGATGCCCATGAAAGATGCGGCACTCTGACAGTAACGCCAAGAGCCGCCTGCCAGTCGCCGTGGAGCTTGTAGCCACGGAAATCATAATCCCAACCAGTAACGCCATATAACTCGGAAAGCACGCCTTCTCTGCCGAACTGATGTGTAGCTGACTGAGCCTGCTTTGCGGTTGTCAGTTCAATCCATGCGCACAGCATGTCGATACCGGGAAGCTGGAAGCCTCTGTAAGAACGCATGGTTTCACCGAGGGCGGCAGTTTGACTTCTGAGTGTGGGTTCCTCCATCATGTGCCCTGTAAGACTGATGCCGTTTTCCTCACACCATGCACCGACCGTGTCGGCAAAGGCGTCTGCGAATCTTTCGCAGATATGATCGTGGTAAAGATAACGCGCACGTGAGATTTTGCCGTCGGGCAGTTCCCACACAAGTTCAGGCAGAGTTTTGAGTATATCTGCACCGTATGCTTTTTTGTAAGTCTGCGGAATATCGTCTGTCCACGGAAGAGTTACCTCGTGCTCGTCTGTGGAGTTGTTGAGCACCTGTTTATGAGAAAACTGCGGCTCATCGGTGAAAATTGCAGGTACAACACCGCCAAAATCAGCCTTAAGCTCACGTTTATATGCTTCATGTGTTACCTCAATGAATCTTTCAACTGCCGCTTTGTTGAGCGTATCAAGATACGTTTCGCCGTTATACCAATCGTCAGCCTTTGCAAGTCTGCGGTATGCATACCACTTTTTGCCCTTAGTGTCAGCGGCTTCGTCAATGAGCTTATATGACGAAAGGAAGCCGTTGTTGTCAAGCACAACATCGTAGCAGGCAACGAACATTACGTTGTCGCCCTCAAGCTTCTCGGTTGTGAAGCACAGATGTCTCTGCCTGTAACGCACATCCTTTGTAACAATACCGCCTGCCGCGCCTGAGGGCCAGCGGTCCTCGTCATAAAGCCATGCAAGCATATCTTCTTTTTCAGCTTTACGCACACAGTCTTTCACAACCTGCATATATTCATCGCTGAGATATTCCGTGTCAAGACCCGTACGCACGTGCATGTGAAAGCCGCCGAGTCCCATCTCTTTGAAAACCTCAATCTGCCTTTGCATTTCTGCGCTGTCGAGCTTGCAATTCCATGCCCAGAATGGTGTGCCTCTGTATTCGCACGTTGGATTTTTAAAAAGTTCGTCTGTAAGTTTAGGCTGAGAATTCTTTTTGTAAAGCATCGTTCGCTCCCCTTTCGTTTTTTGGTTGCCGATATATCCGACAGAATCACCGTTAATCTTTATAAAAATACTCGATATCCACCAAGGTTACCGATATAATCCTGCGCGGAGTATATCGGTAACCCTATTATTTATCTATTAAATTTTACGGTGGTTGCTTTGCCTGCTGTGAGTTCAAGGCTTATAAAGCCGTTTTCAGCTTCAACCGCTTCGCCGTTTACGGTAATACGACAGTTCTTCTGCTTTTCAGGAAGTTCAACACGTACGATTTTATCCGCCTTATTTGTGAACGTTACACTGACGAGGCTACCTTCTTCAAGCTCTGCGTCAACCTGTGTGCCGCCGCGCGCCATGATGCCCCTGAAGCTGCCCGTGAAGCAAGCAGGTGTTGCGGGCAGAAGTGAGATGAAGCCCTCATGGCTTTGCACAAGCATTTCGCAAAGTGCGGCGGCGCCGCCGAAGTTACCGTCAATTTGGAAGGGCGGATGTGAGTCGAAAAGATTGTCATTGGTTGATTTTTTGAGCAGAAGGTTGAAGTTTTTCCATGCCTCCTGCGGCTCGCGCAGACGTGCAAAGAGATTGATGAGCCATGCTCTGCTCCAACCCGTGTGACCGCCGCCGTGAGCAAGTCTGTGTTCAATTGTACGCCTGATGCCGTTAAAGAGCTCAGGCTGATTTCTTGTTATATCGTGACCGGGATAAAGCGCAAAGGCGTGAGAAATATGCCTGTGACCCGGCTCCGGTTCGGAATACTGCTCAAGCCACTCCATGAGTCTGCCATCGTCGCCTACTTTGATTTCGGGCATTTTTGAAAGCGCGGTTTTAACCTGCTGAGCCATATCCTCATCAACGCCAAGAAGCTCTGCCGCCTTAATATAGAACCTGAACAGACCGCCGATAATTTCGGTGTCCATCGCAGGTGAAAGGCAGAGATTAACGCGAGCGCGGTCAGGACCGAAGTAATATTCGTTTTCGGGTGAGGCTGACGGACCTGAAAGAAGCCTGCCGTTTTCGTCCTCAAACATATAGTCAAGGAAGAACAGTGCACAGTTTTTGATGAATTCGTAGGCATCATTTTTGAGGAAGTCAAGGTCCTCACTGAAAAGATAATGCTCCCACATGTGATAAGCAAGCCATGCACTACCCATGGGCCAAAGTCCCCACAGACCGTCTGCAGGGGTAGTAAAGCCGTAAATGTCGCTTACGTGGTGAAGCACGGTGCCTCTTGCACCGTAGCATTCCATTGCGGCGACCTTGCCCTGCTCAAGCAGGTACTTGTTCATGTAATTGAACAACGCCTTGTGACAATCCGGAAGGTTGGCAATTTCAGCATGCCAATAGTTCATCTGCAAATTGATGTTTGTGTGATAGTCGGCATTCCATGAGTTCTGGTATTTCTCAGCCCACACGCCCTGAAGGTTTGCAGGCAGAGTGTCCTCTCTGCTTGAAGAAGCAAGCAGATATCTGCCGAAATCAAAATAAATTGATGCAAGCCCAACGTCTTCCTTGTTAAGCAGCTTCATGCGCAGCAGACGCTTGTTGACGGGCACTTCATCAAGATTATCGCATGAAGTAAGGTTGATTTCGCAACGCTGCATAATGGCACTGAAATCATCGGTGTGCCTTTTGAGAATATCGTCATAATCCTCTGCTGAGTGGTTGACGGATGACTGTGCCTGCTGAACGTAATCTGCAACCTTGAAGGATGTTGCAATACCGATGTAAACCACGGTATCTTTTGCATTTTTAACTTCAAAGCCGTTGTTGCAGACAAGTTCACCGTCTGTGCATACTCTGATGCAGACCGCAAAAGGATGATCACCGACCACTGTATCACAAACCGCGGTCAGCAAGCCGTTTTCGCAAGTGAGGGTGTGCATGTTTTCTCTTTTGAATTCGATGTTAAAGTCTGTTTCGCTGTCAGTACACAATCTCCAGCACATCACGTTGTCGGGATGCGATGCAAAGGCAGTTGTTTTGAAGCTTACGTTGCCTTTGTTGTATGTAACACTTGCAATACCGTTGAACAAATCAAGCTCACGTCTGTATCCGCGGACAACACCTTTATTTAAAAAGCTGATGTGAATAAAGCCTGCAGTTTCGTATGAGTTGATGCAGGTGAAAGAGCTGTCAAGAAGCTCATGCGCCGTTTTTTCGGCAACGTCGTTTTTACCTGCGAGGAAAAGCTCCCTGATTTTTTGGATGTTCTCTTTGAAATCAGGCAGATCACATTTTCTCTCATAGCCCGCCCAGATGCTTTCTTCATTGAGCACGAGCAGTTCTTTTGCAGTTCTTCCGTGCACCATCATACCGAGACTGCCGCAACCGACGGGAGTGCCGTTTTCCCAGTTTCTTGCTTGATTTTTAAGCAGAAGATTATGTTTCATAGTTTTGTATCACCTATATTTTGCCTTTCATTGCTTGGGATAAGAGTATGATCAGAAGGGATTTACAAGTCTGTCAAATGTAACGGGGTTGTAACCGAGGCCCCAATATTTGAATGCCCATACAACAGGGTTAAGGCGGAAGAAGCCGAGGTCAATGATTGTTACAAGTGCTCTGAGGAAGGTTGAAATATCGCACGTTACGGGAACTTCAACCGGCTCAAATTCTTCACCCTCAACGTTGAGTACGAACGGCTGAGAGTAGCAGATTCCGTTTTCACCCGTGAGGTAGAATCTGACGAACATATACGGATCGTCAAGCAAACTGTCAGAATGAAGGTCAAGCGTTGCCTTGCCGTCTGTGATGTTTTCTTCACGGAGAATAACGTTGCCGTCTGACACCCATGTGATCATGTCGAAGTTTACGCCCTCAATGCTGAGAGTATCGTTTTCATTGTCAACGGTAACACGGGTTACCATGGGTGTGTCATCGTCCATGTATCTTTTGGTTTCAACGTCGTCGTTGTAGCCGGGCATTTCAGCCATGCCGTTGAGCTCGTAGCCGTTTGAGAAATGTGAAATTGAGAAGAATTCGCCGTTTTCCATGCTTTTTCTGAAAGCGTCAAGTGTAAGCTCAGGCATGAGCATCATGGTGTATGCATCGTTGACAGATGATGCACTGTGTGAATCTGAGAAAGTGAATGACCACGGTACAACGCCGTTGGGGATTGTCTTTTTGAGGATACTGTCGTAAAGTATTCTGTCGCAACGGGTGTGAGCGTCTGAAGCACTGTTTATACCCATACCAAGACTTGAGCCCTGATAATCAAGGAAAATGCGAGCGAATTTGTTTACGTAGTATTCGTCAATGGGCTGACCGACGTGGTCTGCGCTGTCCTTATCAACGTAAACGTATTCACCAACGTGCGAAAGCATTGAAATGCCGCCGTTTTCAGCAACGCCTTTTGTGGGTGTTTCATAGTCGCCGTAAACGCCTGCAAGACCCTGACCGTAGGGTGCAAAATATCCTGTCAAGTGACAGTCTGCAATAGGTGTTGCCATGTTAAGCTCGATACCGTAAGGTACGTCAAGCATGCCGTTTTTGTGAGTTCTTGTTTCGGATTCAGCCGTGCCGTTGATATATGAATCGTATTCTTCCTGAGTCAGCGGGATAATGTCTGCCATGCCCGTTCTCTCTTTTTTGATGAGTCTCATCAGCGGTACGGTTTCGGGCTCAACATTCCAACCGAGGTTGTTTGTGCCATGGTCTGTGAGTGCAACGATATCATAGTTAAGGTCATAGTGCTTCTGCACGAACTCGTGAATTGTCAAAAAGCCGTCACTTGCGGTTGTGTGGCAATGAAGCTGGGTTTTATATGCTGACCATGCGTCCCAGTTAACAGCTTCATACGGGTTTGTGATGATGTAATTCTTCTGCTCGTTTTCTGCCGCAGATGCCCCCGGAGCAGCAAAGGGGAACAGCATAAGAACAACCAATAAAACTGAAATAATTTTCTTTGACATAAAAACAAGACCTTTCTTATTCATTTGTGCAAATTTTATCATTAATCATTCGAATTGTCAAACAGTTTTATTAAAAGAATACATCTGTTGGCAAGGTTAGTAACAGAAAAAAACTCTGTCGAAAGCGACATACGCTGTAATATTTCCCGAATTATTTTGTTTTGCATATACGAAAAGGCGTATTTAAGGCTGATTTGTTGAATTAAATGCCGTAATATGCTACACTCAAAAGGTAAGGCGGTGATAACATGCAGTCAATTCGCTCAAAAATTTTTATGAAAACTTTATGTTTAATTTTCCATTCCCCTCTGTTGTCGGACAGTTCAAAACTATCTGACAACGCAAGCAAGCTGGCATCAAAGCAGAGATCACGCTATAAACCGTCAAAAAATTTCACACACACCACCTGTGAGTGTGACGGTGTAAAATATGAGAAGCTCGTCAAGCTCGGCTGCAACGCAGACAAGGTTGTGCTGATGATTCACGGCGGCAGTTTTAAGGTTTCGCTCAATGATATGTACAGAAAGCTTGCGGAGAAATACAGCATCCTTCTGCACGGTGCAACAGTTGTCAGCGTGGATTACGGCACGTTCCCCGAACATAAGCTACCGTCACAGATGCACGATGTTGTAAGGGTATATTTGCATTTACTCAACGAGGGAATAAGCGCAAACAACATCGTTTTCATCGGCGACAGTGCAGGGGCAACACTTGCGCTGACTGCGGCATTGTGGCTTCGTGACAACGGACACCCCCTGCCCAAACACATCGCATGTTTTTCTTTATGGGCTGATGCAACATCAAGCGGTGATTCACGCATAAAAAACGCGTACACCGACCCTTTCTACGGCATTGCGCGCAAAAAAAAGATTGAGGACAACCTGCATCTGCTCAGAAGAATATCAAAATATGTGCTTGACGTTGACCGCACTAACCCGTATATTTCACCGTTATTCGGAAACTTTGAGGGTTTTCCCGCAGTCACACTTATATGCGGCACTGCAGAACTTGACGAAAGCGACAACGACAGAGTTTATGACAAAATGAAAGCCGCAGGCGTTAACGTTGAGCTTCACAAATTCGAGGGAATGTGCCACTGCTTCCAGTTGTTTTCATTCCTGCCCGAAAGTTCACGGGCATATAACATAATCAGACAGAGGATAATGGAGGACTGACATGAATATTCTTGATAACGGCAACAAAAAGCTGATGCCCGTATTACCGCATATTGTGAAAGAAAAGATCGGTGAAGATACCGTCAAGCTGCGCTTCATCGGCGGCGGAAGCTTCGGCAGAGTATTCAAAGCAGAGCTTGCAGACGGTCAGGCAATTGCAATCAAGGCATACCGTATTCAAGGTTCACAGAACGTTGAAGCACAGCAGCTTGCCCTCCTTGCCGCCAACACAGACGTTGCCATGCCGAGGGTGCTTTTTACATACACCGATGAAGAAACCGCCATACTTGCCATGAGTTTCATTAAAGGGCAGAACGTTCTCAATCCCTCTTTCCTGCTGAAATCTGCTGAAAAGAAAAAGGCCTTTGCCGAAGCTGTTGTTGCAGGCATGCTTCAATGGCACGGCGTATGCGGTGAAAAATTCGGTGCACTGTCTGCACCTGCTTACGACAGTTGGTATGATTACTACAAAACAGAAAAGCAGCAGCCGTGGCTGGAGGCTTTCAAAAAGCTTGCCGATAACGGCAAATTAAGCCTCAAAAAGCTCAACGTACTTTATGAGGCAACTGAGCTTTTTGAAAAGATGCATTGCGAAGATTCACCACCCGTACTTATACACGGTGATTTGAACATAATGAACATTATGGCCGACCCGAAAACGTTGAAGCTTCAGGGCTTCATTGACCCGTGCGGCTCAATGTGGGCGCACAGAGAATACGACCTTTTCCAGCTTCGCAACATGTGGGGTGACAGCTTCGGTCTGTATGAGACTTACAGGCGGATGCATCCGCTCACTGACGGTGCGGATTTTAGGGTGGCTTATTATGCTGCAATGCATGAGACGTCCATGAGGTTAAGCGGCGGATTGATTATGCCGTTGTGGGAAGACCTTGATTTCATGCATTTGAAAAAAGAAATGAAAAAACTGAAAGAATGACGTGAAATGAACATTGGTGAGCTGATTAACATTGAAACACTTGAAGAAAAAGACAGCCCTATAACCCACAAGCACACCCCGTACAGTGCTGAGGTACGTTTGTTTTCATGTGTGCAACAGGGTGACATAAAAATGCTTTGCGAGCAACTGAAGAAGATGAATTCACTTGTTGTTACAGGCAGAATGTCTGACAATGAGCTGACGCAGTACAAATACATGGCGGTCAGTGCGGTTACACTTGCAACAAGGTACGCGATACAAGGTGGGCTGAGTGAAAAAAGAGCATACGCGTTTTCCGACAGAGTAATAAGTCGTGCTGACAAGATGCATGATAAAAATGAGATTCTCCTGCTTCTCGCAACAGAGATTGTGAAACTGACACAAGAGGTTGACAAAAGCAAGAATCAGCCCGATTTTTCTCCACATGTGAGAAAGTGCATAAAATACATCAACAAAAACACAGATAAAAAAATCAGCGTTTCTGCCGCCGCGGCACATTGCGGAATCTCCGCCGACTATCTGTCGCAGATTTTCAAAAAAGAGCTTGGTGAGAATCTTTCATCATATATTATGAGGCAAAAAACAGAAAAAGCCAAAGCTTTGCTTCTCGAAAACGTCAGTACAAAAGATATCTGTGCCCAGCTTGGCTTTTCATCACCGTCATATTTTGTAACCGTGTTCAAGCGGTACACTGCAATGACTCCGACGGAATATCTGCGTGTTTGTCAAACGGACAAACAGTTATAAATTGACAAATACAGGTGTTTTTTGATACAATGATTTTATTAAGTCAGGTTGACGGAAATCCGCTTATAAAAAACGGATTCGGAATAACCCCTAAGGAGGTAATATTATGCTGACAAAAATCATTTCTCTTCTGATTTCGCTTATGATGCTCATTTCCCCTACCCTGCCGCATCTTTTTGATTTGCCTGCTATTCCGAGCGGTCAGGAAATCAACCTTGAGGAACGTTTTGAGCTTACGTGGCAAGACGAATTCAACGGCGACGAACTTGATAAATCAAAGTGGGCAACTGAGTGGTGGGTAACCGAAAGAAAGGGCGGCTATTGGCACGAAGATATGATTGACGTCAAGGACGGAAACCTTGTTATCACCACCGCATACATGGATGAACCCCTCGAAAACAAGTATGAAGAAATATGGGGAGACAGCATAAACTTTAAGCCCTACAAGCCCGGCTGGTACACGGGCTGCATTTCCACAATCAATCTTTTTGAGCAGTGCTACGGCTATTTTGAGTGCAGAGCAATTCTTCCTAAATCAACAGGTATGTGGTCTGCATTCTGGATGATGAATGATCAGGTTGTTGACGTTGACGGCACAGGCCGCGACGGCACCGAGGTTGACATTTTTGAGTCTATGTTCTACAAAGACGAATGGTGGGGCGCTGGCGATGCCGTTATCAGCGGCATTGTTTATGATGGCTACGGTGAAGCCATGCAGAATGCGAGCATCGGCAAGTGGATGGCAAACAACCCATACGAAGAATACAACACCTACGGTCTTGAGTGGAACGAGAACGAGTATATTTTCTACATCAACGGTGTTGAAACAGGCAGGCTCAATGCAGGCGGTGTCAGTCAGAACCCTGAATATCTGCTGCTTTCCTGCGAGGTTGCAGGTGACAACGGCATTGCCCACGCTGACAGACACGGCACGGGCAAAATGAGCATGGAGCCGGGTGATACGGCGGAGTTCATTGTTGACTACGTTAGAGTTTATCAATACAAATAAGCGAAAGCCTTTCGGGACATCGAATCCCGAAAGGCTTTTTTGTTGCGGTATTCCGTTTTCACGTTGAGGTAACGGCAGAGCCCGCCGCCGCGGCGCGCGCGGATGCGCGCGCCATTTTTTGCATGCACCCACCGTGCAGAAAGCTGTCGCCACCTACAATGCATGCAAAAAACAAACAACTCCCTTTCAGCGCGCCACAAAATACAAAACACGCACTATGGGAGTTGTTTGGCGGCGGCGGTTGGCACCGCAGGCCACACCGCTCAACCGATTCGTTAAATCAAAGTCCGTGCCGGAACGATAGAATGTGTTATTCGAAGGTGGTACGGTTGGCACCGCCGGTCACACAGTTTACACTTATTCAGCCTTCTGCTCTTTATCCTTATGTTTAACGTCATGTATCAGCATACCTGCAACAGTAAACAAAAGCAACGGTATGTGTGAAGCAAGCGCGCCGTATGACTTTGAGAAGAAGTCATAGCTGCACCACAGTGTCATGTTAACAATTGTCCAGAAGCGGTATTTTGCGCCGTTTTTCTGCCCGATGCACATAACAAACGTGAGTGCCGCAACAATTGCAAGCACGCCAAGTGCCGTGAAGCCGCTGACTGCAAGGTTTGCAACAATGAATGCAAGCGCGTAAATTGCAACAAGCCATTTGGGCAGGGGCTTGTTCTTGGATTCAAAGAAGTAATTGATTATAGTCTGCACACAGCCAATAAAACATGATGCCGCACCGTTGAGTCCGCTGCCGCCGAGCAGATAGCTGACTGCAACAAAGGCGTTGCCGCAGAACACAAAAAAGAGAATCTTCTTCATGTTCTTTCCCTTCAGAAGAGAAGCAACAATCATTGAAACTAAGCCGAGGAAGCTGAGAATGTAAGAAAGAATCTGCATGATATTATCCATATTTTCACCTTTTCATCACAAAATGCAGGTGAAGAAATCAACCTGCATCTCTTTTATTTTTTAGTCTGCGTAACTGACCTGACGGCCCGTAAACATGGGAACAATTGAACGCCAAAGTCCTTGGAAAACCTTCTGGAAGAAGCCCCTGAAAGCAACGTCAGCGGCGAGGTTGCTGCCGAATTCATCGCCTGCTTCTTTCAAAACAAAGGTGTCCTTTGCTTCAATCATGTTGTACCAATGAACAACACGGCTTGTGTAAACTGAGGGATTACTTTCGTCAACCTCAATCATTCTGTAGCCATACTGTGTGGAAAAGGCGTCGCGGTTATAACGTGTGCTGAGCGAATTAACGATATCAATACCCTTATGCTTCACACCGAAAGCGTTTGTGTGGTCATGGCCCGTGAAAATACCGAGCACATCACCTTTTTCTACCATTGCATCAAACTGTCCGTAGTTGTAGTAACCGCTGCAGGGTGTTTCATTGAGCGTGCCGAAGTTCTGATTTTCGGGATTGAACATATAGTATTCACCATCGTTATTAATATGCTCAAATGAGAAGGCTCTTTTTCTGTCCGCTTTAAGCAGGGCATCGTAAACGTCGTCAACAATGATGTGCTGGAATGCAAGCGAGTAAACCTTGCCGCCGTTTTCAGCGGTCAGCTTGTCGGACGTTTCTTTATACCACTCAACCTGGTCGGCAAGCACACAGCCGTAGTGCCCCTCGCCGTCATAGTCGTTTGAGTCAAAAATCCAGAGGTTGAACTTCACACTCTTGCCGTCGGACGATTTGACGGGCACGTAATATGTACCGCAACCGGAAAGCAGTTCACCGTCATCAACCGAAACTGAGCAGGAGTAGGTATTGTAATAAGCCATAAGCTCTTCCCTTGACATTGCGCCCCTTTCGGAATCGTGGTTGCCAAAGGTAACCGCAACGGGAATGTTTCGTGTTTCAAAAACGTTCATCAGCATGTCAATGTATCCCTTGGTAACGGCGGCATCATCTTCGTTTGAAACGTTATCGCCCGTTATCACAACAATGTCAGGCTGTTCAATGTCACATGCACGGGCAATAAGCCACGTGGAGTCCTTGATGTTGTCGTTATCAAGGTGGGTGTCCGTTACGTGCATAACCTTGAGCCTACCGTTTGCATCAAAGCTGATGGCTCTTGCCTGAGTTGCGTCTGCCGCGCCTGCCGAAAACGCCGAAAAACCTGCTGTCATAATTATCACCAACAATACACATAAAATTTTTGTTGCTTTTTTCATCTTACCATCTCCGTTAACAATGGATTATTCTACACCAAAAGGCAAAAAGTTTCAAGATTATATTTCACTGTTTTGAATATACTTTCATTTCAACGCCGCTATCCGTAACAAGTATGTCTTTGGGCATCTTGGAGAACTTTACGGTCACATACAAATCTCCTGCCGCGCCTGAAACATTGGCAATCTGTATGTAATAAACCACCCAGAACCATTGCTCAGGCACAAACACGTTCAGTATTGCAAGTACAACCCCCCACAAAATCACCGGAGCTAATGCGATAAAAAAATAGTTCTTTTTATCATAATAATCTGCACTTCCGGCAAAAGCATAAGTACCTGCAAAGCCATATTTCACCTTTTTTGTTCCGCACAGTTTCATGGCTATACCGTGCACAAGCTCATGCAATATTATATAAATAACAACGCCTGCCGTAAGCACAACAAATCTTAATGCATACGCACCAATCCCCTGCTCCATATCGAACAGAGTTAATACGGACACAACAAAGTGCATCGGCACCGCCATTATTACGCCGATAACAAGTGCCATACCGTTTATTAAGAGCATCAGTTTTTTATCCTTTTGCATGTTAAGAGAATAGACTTGCCTGTATCCGTCAGGCAGACTGTGTAAAGCTTTCATTTGCTAAATCTCCTTTTCCATTGACACGTGCACAACGCCTTCTTCAAGGTATTCACCTGACACCGTTACAAAACCGAGCTTTTCATAAAATCCCGCCGCGTGCTTTTGTGAATGAAGATACACCTTGCTGACACCCATACGGCTTTTAATCTCGGCTAAGCTTTCTTCCATAAGCATTCTGCCGTGACCGACACCGTGAGTAAGCGTGAGCACTCTGCCGATTTTTGCGGTTGTTTTTGCTTCGTCAGCATAAAACGCTCTGAGGTAGGCGATAACTTTTCCGTCAGCTTCATACCAAAAATGCAAACATTCATAATCAACGTCATCCATATCCTGACAATTCATTTTTTGCTCAACAATGAACACTTCTGTTCTTGCCTTAAGAATCTCGTAGAGTTCTTTTTTTGTCAACGATTCAAAATCTTTTACAATCAGATTCATCCGTACCTCCGCATTGAATACATAATAATGCTTTTTTGCCATATAATTAAAGCAAAAGGGGTTGAGTTTTTATGAAGCAAAAAACTAAAACGTATATAATATCAATCATATTAGCCCTTGCGGTCGGCGGTCTTTCCGCCTTCCTGACAAGGGGCAACATGGACATATATGATCAACTGAACACTCCGCCGCTGTCTCCGCCCGGGATTCTTTTCCCTATTGTGTGGACAATACTTTACGCGCTCATGGGCATCAGTGCCGCGATGGTATGGAGTGACGAATTTGCGTTGCCGGCAAAAAAGAGGTCTGCAATTTACGTTTATGCCGCAAGCCTCTTTTTCAACTTTTTCTGGAGTATTCTGTTTTTTAATCTCAACGTGTTCTTTATTTCATTTCTCTGGCTTATTGTACTTTTTGCACTTATCATTGCAACAATTATCAAATACCGCAGAATCAGCCCTCTTGCAGCTTATCTGCAGATACCGTATGCCTTATGGGTTGCCTTTGCAGGATATCTCAATCTCGGAATATGGTATTTTAATTAAGATTGACGGAAAACCGCCTGTAAAAAACGGATTCGGTTTATATCGGTCATCCCTGAGCGCGGTTTATGTAATTCCTAATATCCTGCATTTTTTCATCAAGCACGGCGCACATGTCCGCACACTCATGTAACTGCACTGCGGCATTGTGCGCCGTTGTGCAGTCTATTTCTTTTTTATAGTAAAGCTTGTGTTCAAGGCTTGCCCACAAGTCCATGGCAATTGTACGAAGCTGAACTTCAACCTTCATCATCTTCTTTTCATCAGTGAGGAAGATGGGTACTTCGATAATTAGGTGCAGGCTCCTGTAGCCGTTGGGCTTAGGATTTTTGATGTAATCCTTAACTGAAATGAGCCTTATGTCATCCTGATTCAAAAGACAGTCCGCCAGCATATAGATATCATCAACAAACGAGCACACAACGCGCACGCCTGCAACGTCGAAAATGTGTTCCTCAATGCTTTTCACATCAGGCGGCAGATTCTTACGCGTAATTTTTTCATATATGCTTTCGGGGGATTTAAGCCTTGAAGTAATGCTGTCTATCGGGTTTCTTTCATACTGCAGAGACAACTGCTCGTCAAGCACCTTGAACTTTGTTTCCACCTCTAAAATTGCGCAACGGTAGCACGACATGAGCTGTTTTATATCCATAAACTGCGCTTGTATCTGCTCAACCTCACCGCGGCTGAACAACTCAACGAGCTGCTGAGCACGCTCCTGCGCGATGATGCTTTTTTTGAAAATTCTTGCATCAAACGTCAAATCTTCTGTGTTTTCCATTATTTTCTCCTATCAGTTGTTTTTAACGAATATTTTACTTCTTCACCTTAAAAACAACCTTACGGCAGGTTAATGAAACACCGTCCGCGGCAACACCGGGACAATGCAGATCATTCGGGTAAAGCACCAAAAACTTGCCTGCGGTGAGCTTAACGGGCATGGATTCGCAGTTATAAAACCACACGTCGCCGTCGGGATTTTCTTCAACTACGGTTTTGTCACATGAGATATCCGCAACACCGATTACCTCGGCACCGTCAAGCACGCACTGAATGTCTATATACTTTGCGTGAGCCTCACAAACAGTCTTTGCGGGGTCGGTGTCATAGCTTTGCACCATATAGAAAATATTGTCACCGTCAAGCTCGTATCTGCCAAGCTCAACTGAAGAAAAGTCTGTTTTTGCAAGGAACTCGAGGGCTGTGTATACTCTGCCGAGTCCTTCGTAATTTTTTACGTTTGCCAATGTGTCAAATATCATGGTTTTACCTGCTTTCTGAAATATAATTATAACTGAAATATACCGCAGTATCATAGGTAATGTCAAGGGCTGATGCCCATATAAAAACGGCTATGAAGGATTTTATGCCCTCATAGCCGTTTTCCGAATTATCAGCCGAATAGATTTCCTAAATCAAGCTCACCGCCGACAATCTTGCGGAAGAGCTGCATGATAAGAGTCAGGAACCTGATGAATACCGAAAGTTTCGTATCCACCGTGCCTCTTTTGATGATATCGCCGTCGTCAATACCCGTAACGGCAGAAAGCGCGCCCGTTTCTTCGTCATACTTCATAAACTGCGGATATTCGGCGTATGTATCAACCGTCATATTCTCGCTGTTGAGGAAAGCGTCAATAACCCTGTCAACTGCAGGCGGGAATATGTCATGGTAGAGATTTTTGAAAAACCACGTTTTCTCGGGAAGAAGGCACTCAGAAGCATCAATCATTTTATCCTTTGAAAGATACTTCTTGTCAGCCTTGCTCATTGTGTCAACATACGACGTTGAAAGCGTTTCACCGAAGTTTGAAGTCATTGCGCCGAAGGACGATGCCTTGGTTGAAGCTACACTGTCGGACTGCAGAAGAGAGTCTGCTGAAAGCGGGAAGTTTGCAAAGTTATACTTTGAAATTATCATTACGTCAATGCCTTTTTCTACACATTCAAGGAGTGTTTCATCGGCTTTGAGCTGAACGTTCTGATGGTAGGATCTGATTTTTTCAATCATGCCCACATATTCCTGCTGAAGCTCAGGCGTGTTGTAAACAAGTGCAATTGCATCCTCAACGTCTTCGGCTCTTACCATCGCCCAAAAAGACGGGAATGAACCGTATGAATCGCGCACAAGCCTTGCAAGAGCATTGTCCTTGACTGCCTGCACAATACCTTCCACAACGTCTGTGCCGAAGCCGAGCACATACACCTCGTTGGTAAACTCAACGATTGTTGTCAAAGCCTGCAGAAGTGAATCGTCCTGACCGTCACCAACTATATCGTTTTTAGCAAGAGAGTATTTAACGTAGTTATCAATCGCATCGGGGTCAAGAACAATTTTACCTGAGAAAAGAGCGCTGATAAACTCAAGGCCAAGCGTTGAGGGAATATAAAGCACAGCCTTGTTCACCTTTGCAAGCGTTTCTTCTGCCGCATTCTCAAGGAAAGCGGAAACAATATTGCCTCCGAGGCAACGGCCCACAACGTTTACCTTCTGAGCGTTTTCAAAAGCGAGAACCTTGTTCACGTACTTCTCAAGGAGCTCCGCGTTATATTCAACGGAAAGACGCCAGTCATAGTCAAAGCGGTAGCAGATGCCTGAAATTGTTGAGTTGGGTCTGTCGAAGCGATCCAGCGGATTGAAGCCTCTGCCGTAATATTGGTTACCGTTTTCGTCCGTGCATTCGCCGTTGTTATCAAGCTTCATTTCTGCAAAAGCGGGAGCGATTGCATCGTAAAGCCTGTCACAGTAGTCGTCATAGTCACCTATGAGCATACCCTTGCCGAGATCCTTGAGAAGATCCTCGAGCACGGCGGTAAGATTGCCCATGATATCATAATCCGTCGGGAAAACAAGCTCGCCGTTCTCATCGAAAAGCTCAGAGCCGTAGCCCTCAAGATAAACCGTGACAACCTTATCAGCCGCAAAGGCACTCATACCCGGCACGGCTATAAGCA
This sequence comes from Acutalibacteraceae bacterium, assembly GCA_045590055.1. Classification (GTDB taxonomy): domain Bacteria; phylum Bacillota; class Clostridia; order Oscillospirales; family Acutalibacteraceae; genus UBA6857. The sequence continues at coordinate 43,797 of JAZNQF010000078.1, read as the reverse complement.
TAATCATAACAACCGAAAGGATAACTGAAAGCATTTTTTTCATTTTATAACTCTCCTTCAATTCATCTGTCTTCTTAACTAAATTATAATACTTTTTTAAAAAGTTTTCAATGTATATTAAAGAATAATACACAATTTATTTTTTTGTTTAATTGAAAACGAAAAAGCACGCTACCTTACCAACGATATCCGATAAAGAGATTTTCTTTGTCGGTTATAAGTAAAATAAACGTGCTTTTTAACAGTACTATCTACGCTTCAGTTCAGCTTATCATTATACAGTTCCAGCCACTTCTCCGCAATCATCCAATGACCGCTTTCCGTGGGATGCACACCGTCCCATATCCAATGCTGAGGCGGTGCTTTTTTTGAAAGCTCATCAAACATATTCTGCAACGGTAAAAAATATGCACCCGTTTTTTCTGCGGTAATGCGAACCTGCTTTTGCACCTCACAAAGAAGGCTGTGCCATTCTTCCCAATGCTCTGCAGGTCCGCCGAGGCAAAGCGAAAACGGCTCACACAGAACAATTTTCATTTCGGAATTCGTCTGCAAGGCTGATTCAATCAGCCTGACATATCTTTCGCCAAAATCCTCGGGGCAGAGCTTTTTGTTTTCGTAAACTGCAAAGTGCACGTCGTTGACACCGACAAGAATGCTGAGAATATCGGGGGCAAGGTCAAGGCAATCCTCCTGCCAGCGTTTTTCAAGGTCACAAAGTCGGTTGCCTGAAATACCGCGGTTAAAAAACTGCAGGTTACCTTGCGGATTTTCTGCACCGAGCTTGCCGCTGACAATATAGGCATAGGAGTGCCCTATCTGATGATTGAGGTCGGTTGTATTATTTTTGATTCTGTTTCCGTCGGTGATAGAGTCACCCTGAAACAAAACAACCGTTTTGTTGTTCAACTTTTTCACCTTTTCTTTTTTGCGCGTTTGAGAAACGGGGTACGCCCGCCGCCGAAGCGCGCGTCAATGTTTCTGCCGGTTATTCCATGCACACCGTAGCGCGCTTGAGGTTTTCGCGTTCGGGTGAACCCTGCAATTCACCGCAGACGCCCGGCGCACGCGAAAACGGTGAGCGTGCTCACACGGCGGCGGGCGGTGGGGTTGGCAACCGCGGCCGAACGCAATATGTATATTTCGATTCTAACACTTTTTTCAGTAAAGGTCAATTGCATGCAAAAAATCGGCAGAACCCACAGATTCCGCCGATATAAGTTTTATGCATTAAGAAGCTTGATAAAAATGCCTATGAGAACCTTAACGAATGACGCAAGGAACTCAATAAACGCCTTGATTTTCGTTTCATCTGTCGGCTTCTGCTCAACAACAGTGAGCCACTCACCGTCAGCACAGTTTTCTGCCGTCATGTTGGTAAAGCTATGATTGGTTGTATCTCTCACAAGGAAACGTGAATAGTTTCTGTTATTAGAAGAAGCCGTAACGTTGGTGTACTGTGTAAAATATTCGGCAATGTAAGTTGTTGCAGTGTATGTGTGAGGGTTGTTTTTGAGGAACCATGTTGTTTCGGGGAACAAGCATGTTGAAGCGTCGATTTTGCCGTCGGGTGAAATATACTCACCGTAGCCCGCAGCAACTCTCTCGCTGATGTAAAGCTCAGGAAGTGTTGTGAACAGACCCGCAGAGGTTGCACCAAAGGACGAATCCTGAACACCAACCAGAGTATCACCGGTTTCATCATGATGCTTGATAATGGGAGCGCTGGCGAGGCCGTAGGATGCCAGTGCACCGAATTCAATACCGTATTCTTCCATGAACTTGTTATACATGTCGGGACGCTGAGAGGTGAGGTGTTCTCTGATATATATAAGCTTTTCAATCAGACCGTCATATTCCGCACGTCTTTCACTTCCCTCCTCGCCAAACACGAGGTTGATGGCATCGTCAAAGTCTTCTTCATAAACGCTTACCCAGTGGCTTCCCCACGTAGCAAATCCGGTTGCAAGAAGCAATGAGGGCATAAGTGCGCCATAAAGTCTGTCGTACAAATCTTTTACATCACCAAGAATTGCATCTGTCACACCGAGCTGGGTGATTAAACCAAACAGCCTTGTTATAATTTCAAGAGCAAGGTCGTTGACACCGCTGAGGTCAAGAATTTCTCCTTGCTGACCGAAATATTCTGTCTGATTAATATATGCCTGTGCATGCTTGTCGCCGAAATTAATATTTCCGCTGAAGCAATCACTGATAGCCGCGCTTCCGTTGGAAAGCACTTCATCATAGAAAACCTTTTTTACGTAGCCGCAACTGCCGTACTCTTCAAGGTATGCATCAATTAAGGCACCGCCGATGCATCTGCCGAAAAGTGCAACCTGATTGCAGTTGGTAGTACGCATGACAGTCTCAATATATGCATGAAGTCTTTCAACGTGGTCATAAGGAGAAAGTCTCCAGTCATATATGAACTGATAATCCGATATCTTAAACTTGCCGTCTGCACCGGCATCTACTTTTTCGGCAGTATCATCCCACTTTTTAACCTGCTCCTTTGAAACACCTGTGCCGTATTTTGCGTTGCCGTCACCGTCAAGCTGTGTTTTGTCCCAGATAGGTGCAAGTTCTTCGTAGAGAGCATCGCCGTAGTTATCCCATCTGTCAAAAGGGAGACCCTCTGCAACAAAGGGAAGAAGGATGTTGATAACGGTTTCAATAATCTGCTCTTTTGTGTAGGTATCTTCACCATTTCCATCTTCGGTCAGCACCTCAAAGCCGGTAGGTATTACATTACCGTCTTCATCACAGATAGAGATGCTTGTACCCGCAATGAAAATAACCGGACACTTTTCGTGTTTTTCTTCACCTGCAGCTGAAGCAGGCACGGCAAACACGCCGAAAATCATGAGAACGGAAAGCATAACTGCAATTAATTTTTTCATTCTGTTCATCCTCCGAACTTTTTGTTAACAAGTATTTTACCATATATTAACAGCGGTGTCAATCAGAATAAGCATCATTGCTAATGCAACAGATGTAAAATCGGCGGAATCCGAGGATTCCGCCGTCACGTGTTATATGATTAAATCTTGAAAAGATTTTTAAAGAAGTCTGCAATCATCTTGAAGAATGAAACAAGGAAGTCATAGAAGGACTTGATTTTTGTTTCTTCCGTGGGCTTCTGTTCAATCTTCGTCAGCCATTCACCGTCGGAACAGTTGTCTGCAGTCATGTTCTCAAAGTCCATCGTACCGTTACCTGTGGTAACAATAAAGCGTGAAATGTCCTTATAGTTTGAATCAGCGGTGAAGCCTTCATACTGAGTAAACTTTTCAGTAATGTAGTACACACCCGACATGGTGTCGTGGTGCTTGTTCTTAATAATCCACGTAGTTTCGGGGAAGAGACAGGTTGAAGCGTCAACCTTGCCGTCAGGTGAGATGTATTCGCCGTAGCCTGCAGCAACTCTTTCGTCAATGTACTGCTGAGGAAGTGTGTCGAATACGCCTGCAACGGTTGCACCAAAGGATGAGTTTTTTGTATCAACAGTGCAGTCTCCGTTTTCATTTGCGCTTTCGGTGATGGGAATGTTTACAAGGCCGTAACCCGCAACAACACCGATTTCTACACCGTATTTATTTGCAAATTTCTTGTAAAGGTTTTCTTCACCTTCGAGAGTACGTGTCTTCACTATACGCTCTCTGACTTCCGTAATCTTATCAATAAGGCCCTCGTTGGCTTCACGGGTCTGTGTGCCTTCTGCACCAAAGATAAGATCGAGAGCTGTATCGAAGTTTTCATCATAAACGCTTGACCAATAGCTAACCCACGTACCGATACCGGTAGCTCTGAGAATAGCAGGCATAAAAGCCGTTGCAACCTTCTCATAAAGCGCCTCTACACCGCCGTAAACTGACTCTGCAACACCGAGCTGAGTGAGAACGTCAAGAAGTCTTTTAACAATGTCAAGAAGCATATCGCTGACCCCTGCAAGGTCAATGCCGATGTTTTCTTTGCCGTAGTATTCACTTTCAAGAAGGTATGCCTGAACGAGCTTGTCGTTGAATTCAATTTTGCCGCTGAAAACATCATTGACGGGAGCTGAGCCGTTGGACATAACCTCATCGTATACAACCTTCTTTACAAGACCTTTGTCGCCGTATTTGTCAAGATAGGCTGTAACAACATTACCACCGAGACATCTGCCCACAAGAGCAACCTGCGCGCATCCTGTTGTTTTGATGATGGTCTTTATGTATTCGTGAAGTCTGTCAACATGGTCGTAGGGAGAAAGTCTCCAGTCATAGCGGAACTTATAGTCGTTGAAATTGAAAGTGCCGTCTTTACCATGGTTAACCAGCGCGTTATTGTCCCACTGAGCAATTTCAGCTTTGGAAACGCCTGTGCCGTATTTGGCATTGCCGTTTCCGTCAAGCTGAGTTTCATCCCAGATGGGGGCAAGCTCTTCATAGAGAGCTTCAGAGTAATTATCCCATTTATCAAAAGGAAGACCCTCTGCAACAAACGGAAGAAGAATTTTGATAACACTTTCGATAATCTGTTCCTTGGTTGTGTCGCCTTCATCGTCATCTGTCAGCACGTCAAAACCGGTTGAAATAATGTTGCCGTCTGCATCGCAAATATCAACACTGCTGCCTGCAATGAAAATAATGGGACACTTAACGTGCTTGTTTTCGGTTGCAGCTGAGGCAGGCATTGCAAACATGCCGAAAATCAGCAGAATTGAAAGCATAACAGAAATAATTTTCTTCATTTTTTGTTCTCCCTTTCAACAATAAACATTTATTAAATTTTACCATATTTATATTATTTTGTCAACAAATACGTTTTATTCTGTTGTTTATTTCTCTATTGAAATTATCCGCAGATCACCATTCCACGTCGTGCTCAAACACCTTTTCGCCGAAGTTGTCGAACGCTTCAATCACAATGCCGTTTTCGTTCAAAGAAAGCTTCGCATTTTATTTTCAAAATCAATATAGCATTCCGCACGATATTTTTCAAGAAAAATCAGCTGCAGGCTATTGCCTGCAGCTGATGAAGCAAGTGTTTGTTTATCTATCCAGAATTCTTGAAAGAAATTCACGTGTTCTTGCCATTTTGGGGTTTTCAAAAACAACCTGCGGGTCGCCGTCTTCAACAACAACGCCGTCATCCATGAAAATAACTCTGTTTGAAACGTCGCGCGCAAAGTTCATTTCGTGGGTTACAACAAGCATTGTGAGCCCTGATTTTGCAAGGTCACGCATAACGCTGAGAACTTCGCCCACCATTTCGGGGTCGAGCGCGGAGGTCGGCTCGTCAAAAAGAATAACGTCGGGATTCATTGCAAGTGTTCTTGCAATTGCAACGCGTTGCTTCTGGCCGCCCGAAAGCTGTGAGGGCTTTGCATTGATATACTGCTCCATGCCGACTTTCTTGAGGTATTCGCGTGCGATTTCGGTTGCTTCGGCCTTTTTTCTGCCGAGAACGTGCACCTGACCTGTTACGCAATTCTGCAAAGCGGTCATGTTGTTGAAAAGATTGAACTGCTGGAAAACCATACCGACTTTTGTGCGGTACTGAGCATTTTTAACTTCCTTTGAGCTGATGTCCTTACCGCGGTAAATGATTTTACCTCCCGTTGCTTCTTCAAGCAGGTTGATGCAACGAAGAAGTGTGCTTTTGCCTGAGCCTGAAGCACCGATGATGCTGATAACCTCGCCCTCTGTAACGGTGAGGTCGATATCGCGCAGAACAACGTGATCACCGAAGTGCTTTTCAAGATGTTGAAGTTCAAGGATTGTTTCAGCCATTACGCACCCTCCCCTTTAATGTGAATTTCTGCTTTGGGGTCACTCTGTGAACCGAACACGGTGTAATTCTTTTTACCGTCCATCTTGCGTTCAATAAGGCGAAGTATACGTGTAACGCTGAACGTAAGAATGAAGTAGATTACGCAGGTGATTGCGTAGGTCTGGAACGTTTTGTAGTTGATTGATGCAACGGAGTAGGACTGATAGTACAGCTCTGTAACACCGATAACGTTGAGCACGGAAGTGTCTTTGATGTTAATAACGAACTCGTTGCTGACTGCGGGCAGAATATTCCTGAGCACCTGCGGAAGAACAACGTGAATCATTGTCTGAAAATGATTCATACCGATGGAGTGCGCACCTTCAAACTGACCCTTGTCAATTGAAATAATACCGCCTCTTACGATTTCAGCGATATATGCACCCGTGTTGATTGAAACGATGACAATTGCCGAAAGCATCAACGGGAGCGTTTTGCCGCCCATTGCAAAAGCATAACCCCAATAAATAACCATTGCCTGAACCATCATCGGAGTGCCTCTGAATACCTCAATATAAACGGAGAGCAAGAAATTAACTATCTTCTGAATTATGCGAACAACAATGTTTTTGGACTGGGGAATTGTTCTTATAATACCGATGACGATGCCGATGAGCAGACCGAGAACTGTGCCTGTGATTGCAATAAGCATTGTGTTGGCAACACCGCCCAAAAGCATTGAGTGATATTTTTCCCAGATGGACCATACCGTTTGTAAAAACTGCATTTGCCTTACCTGACCTTTCTGCCGCCATAACCTGAAAGCTTACTGCAGCAAAACTTTGTTAAACTCATTTTAAGAGCCGACTGAAGCCTGGCTTCAATCGGCTCTTTGTTTGTGCGTGCCGGATTATTCTGTGGGCTGCTGAGCGATTGCGTTCTCCATAAGAGTGTCGCGGTCTTCCTGGCTGATGCCTTCAAGGATTGTGTTGATTTCAGCAGTAAGAGCTGAACCCTTCTTGAGACCGACAGCGATCTGTACGTCTTCATCATTTACGGTGAAGCCTGTGTCGTTGTTTTCAAGGTCTGCAAATGTGAAAGCATCGTTTGCGCCAACGTTTGCAATTGCACCGGGCTTTTCAGCAACGTAACCGTCGATTGAGCCTGCGTTAAGAGCAACGATCATGGTTGCGAAGTCAGCCATAGGAGTCTGCTCGTCAACACCGGGGATCTGCTTAACAGCGTCTGCGTGGAAGGTGCCCTGCTGGCCAACGATTTTTGCGCCTTCAAAATCTGCAAGGCTTGCGGCATCTGCAAAATCACCGTCTTCTCTGACAACGATAACAAGGTTTGAAGTGTAGTAAGCGTCAGAGAAGTCGATGCTCTCACGGCGTTCTGCTGTGGGGCTCATGCCTGCGATGATCATGTCTATTGCACCGGACTGAACTGCGGGGATAAGGCCGTCCCAGTCGAGCTTAACAACAACAAGCTCTTTTCCGAGACCTTCTGCAATGCGGCGTGCGATCTGCACGTCGTAGCCGTTTGCAAACTGGTTTGTGCCTTCGATTGCAACTGCGTCGTTGGAATCGTCAAGCTGAGTCCAGTTGAAGGGAGCGTATGCACATTCAAGGCCTACGCGAAGTACGTCTGCGTTGTTGTCGTCACCTGTGTTGCCTGAGCATGCGCTGAAAGCGACAAGTGCGCCGAGTGCAACTACGATTGCGAGAATGATGCTGATGGTTCTTTTCATTTTCTTTCACCTCTTGTTTTATTACGCAAAGAACGGTCGAAGCTCATGCATGCGCTTCGACCGTTGGTATAACACGATTCGATAGCACTCCACAAGCAGCTTGTGACAGTCGGCATGATGTTTTCATACCGCCCAGCCGATTCCGCCTTAACCCGGCATCGACTTCGGCAAAAACTCCTTTCGCAACGGACTCAGGCGATGATTAAGCATCTTGCCCGCGCTACTGATAGGTTTTGCGCCTCTATCTGTATGAACAATGAGCTCATTTGCTCTTTGCACCGTGGAGTATAGCACCATTGAGCGCAAAAAGCAACAGCTTTCTTGCTTTAAACTAAAACTTGGTTGTATCTGCGACAAAATCTCATATAATGTGGAAAACTTTTGTGGAAAACATCAACAAAAATCAGCCGTTTTGCACCTGCAACTCGGCAGCAATGCCCGTCACCGCCTTGTAAAAGTCATCAAAAGTCATGGTAAGTCCCTCAACGCGGCAAAGGACCTGACCGCATTGGAAGTCTGCCACGCAAACCTGAAAGCGCTTGCCGTTGTCAATGTTTTCATCATATTCCATAGCCGCAAAAGTGTATGTCACACCGCTTTGAGAATCGGTGAAGGTGTAGCTTTCTTCCCCCTCGGTTGAATAAACGGGGTTATATGCGATACCGATTTTTGACACGGTGATTCTCAGCGAGGTGAACTCCTTTTCGTAGTTGAACTCACACAGCTCATCAACCAACGTACCGTCAAGGGATTTTGTGAAGGTAAACTGAGTGTCACCTGCATAGGTGAGCCCGTTGGGCATGAAGTCTCTGCCTTCAAGAGCAGCAAGATCTGCGCCGAAATATTCAGCAACCTGCGTCGTGCCAACCGTCTCCTCATAATGAAGCTGCATATCATATTCAAGGCGCTCGTTTTCCATTGAGTCGTTGATTTTGTTGATGTTAAAGTAGTCGTACGCGGCAGCAATTCCGACAGAACCGGTGCGTTCAGCCAGCTTAAGAGCCTTATTCGTCACGGCTGCTCTGTCAATTCCGTAAGCGGCAAACTCAGCGTCGGAAGCGTTGAGATAAAAGTAAGGCGCAAAAGCTCTGCCGTTAGCAACAATCGCGTCGTCTGCGGCAAAGGTCTGCGTAAAAGCAACCGCATCGTCACCGTAAATTACATCAACCTCCGCCTCGGTGAATCCCCAGCACGAAGTATCCATACCGTTCACAGCTTCAAACTCCTCGCGCGGAATGTTGAATTTCCTGATTAAAGTAACCACAATCGGCACATATTCAGGCTCAGCGGTGTTATATTTTGTCTGTTTTATTTTATTTGTTCTGTTCTCAAGCCACTCAGCCATGTCAACACCGTTGGTTTTCTCAATGTAATCGGCAAGATCGTAATCAAAGCTGTAAAGTCTGTCATCATAGGCGTATGACATTTCATGGTCATCACCGCCGACAGCATCAACCGTCCCGGATGTTGACGGCTCCTGCGTGGTGCTCGCAGGTACGTCGTGTGTCAATCTGTCTTTGCCGAAAAAAAGACCGAGCGCGCTCAATGCACATATAACTACTGCGAGAACAAAAAACTTGGTTGCCTTTTTCATTTTATCAGCCCTTTCTTTTTTGTAAGCGTTTCTGCGTTCAATAACCTCTTTGCTCATTTCTTCACCGGTTTTCATAATCAACGCCCTCCTTTTCAAGCTTAATTTTCAATGCCTGCTTTGCACGGTAAATGAGGTTTTCAATCTGCCGTTTGCTTTTCCTCATTATTTTTGCGGTTTGCTCGTTGCTCAGGTTTTCAAAATATGCAAGATACAGCACTTGCGCATACTCGGCCCTGAGCGTTTTGATGCATCTGTGCAGAAGAAGATTTCTTTCCTCTTTAAAATAAAGTTCCTCTACACTCTGTTCATCGTGCAAAAGGTTTTCAAGCTCATCAAGCGGCACAACGTGACTTTTTTCGCACCTTCGCAGATAGTCAAGTGCTGCATTTCTTCCAACCGCAAACAGCCACGTTTTAAAAGAGCTTTTCTGACGGAATTTCGGCTTTTTTACCGCGAGCTTGAAAAATACGTCCTCAGTCAAATCCTCAGCAACGTGAATGTTTCTGACAAACCCGTTTATGTAAAGCATGAGCCCATCTTTGTGCGCCTCAACAATTTGCGTCATTGCGGTGTCGTCACCCGCCAAGTATTTTTCATAGCTATCCATTAAACCGCCCCTCCTTTCCCTTCACTTATTAGACGGAAAAGTTGACGTAATCTCTCAGTAAGTTTCATTTTAAATATATCATACGTTTCCTAATCAAGTCAAATATGCAAAAACAAGGCATCCGTGCCATTGACACGGATGCCTCACGATGCAAAAATGCGGCTATTCTGTTTTTGCCTTTCCCAAAACGCAGTCAATAATTATTCTGCAGATATCTTCAATGGGCGTGTTGCAGTTGTGCTCAAGCCATTCCATAACAATTGCGGTGATACCCATAAGATAAAACTTCAGGATATATGCACGGTCTTTTTCTGCAAAGCGGAAGCGGTCAAGCACGGGGTTGAAAATATACTCGACCATCTTGTTGTAGATACCGCCGAAATCCATTGTACCGAAGTGCTTGATTGACGTTTTGAAAACACGCTGGTTTTCCTTTATATAAGTCAGATAAGGCACAAGATATTCAGGCGTGATGAACACAAGTTCCTTCAGGTCACAATCTCTGTATCGGTTTGCGATGCTTTTGTTGTCAACCGTAAAATAGTCCAGAAATCCGTCTGTGATATAACGTGTGGTTTCTTTCAGCAAATCCGCGGTGTTGTCATAATGCAGATAAAAGGTTGAACGGTTAACGCCTGCGGTTTCGCAGATTTCTTTGACGGTTATATAGCTGAAATCCTTCTTTTCGAGGAGCTTGACAAGTGCTTCATCCATTTTAACGGCAGTGTTGAAATACTTGCTTTCGTTCTTGTTCATGCAACAAGCCTCCTCATCAAAAATTATTCTTCATCGCTTATCTGCCTTGCAAGCTCAACAATTTCAAAAGCATATTTGCTCTTGCCCTTTTCAAGCATCTTTTTGTAAATCGGGTAGTTTATGCCCGTACCTGCGAAGCCGACAATACCGATTACGATGCCCAGTGCTGTGAGAAGCGTTGTGCCGCCGATTACCTGCATTGAAAGGCACATGCCCAGACCTGCAACAAGTGCAGAAATTATGCCGAAGGTGTAAGTGAAAACTGTTGCGGGCATTTTTGCCTTGCGGTCAAGCTTGCGAAGGGCAACGATTTTTGAGTCGTCCTTCGGGGCGTACTCTTTTGCGATTGATTCTGCGTAGATTTTGTTTGTGTTCATTTTGTGAACCTCCTTTTGAATTTTACAACGTTATTTTACACTTCAAAAGGAACAATCTGAACAACACAGTTTTTTAATTTTGTTGATTTTAAAAAACAAGCTGAAATTATTATAACACAAACAGATTGCTTAAGACAATTGCTGTGATTAATTAAACAGACTGATTTGTTTTGAATCCGCATAAAATGGTAAATGCCACCTCACGTTTATAACCGTCGGGTTTTGAGAAGATGCCGCAGTGCAACATGAAAGCCGCATAAAAACGATTAACCCCCTTGCCCGCATGGACAAGGGGGTAACTGCACTATATTAGCTTTTTATATAAAAAGTTAAAATAAGAAAATTAAGCGCGCTTTTTCTTAGTGCAAACAAAAGCTGCTGCTGCGGCTGCTGAGAAAGCTGCGATAGCAACAATAACTGCTGAAGAATCGCCTGTCTTCGGTACAGTTGTTGTGGGAGCCTTTGTTGTGGGCTTTGTGGTTGTGGGGGCAGCAGTAGTTGTCACAGTTGTTGTTTCTGTGGGTTCTTCAACAGGGCCGCTGAAACCGATGTACATGTTTGCAAAGAAGTTAACGATTTCGTTGTCAAGAAGACCTTCGATGGTTGCTGTGTCGATACCAAGTGAACCGAGAGCACCAAGGAGAGTATCTGCAAGACCTGCCATTGTATCTGTGATACCGCTGGCTACGTCGCCTTCTGCTTCGCCTTCGCCGGTTGTGCCGCTGAGAAGAGTAGCAATGTCAAAGCTGCCAAGGTCTGCTGCGCTGAGATCCATTGAGCCGAGGCCGAGACCGTCGAAGAATGAGGTGATTACGGAAACAAAGCCAACTGAATTGTCGGAAGTGAGACCGCCGAAGAATTCGTCGATTGTTGCTTCGATGTCAAAGTCACCCATAAGACCTTCGAGCCAGGACATATCGATGCCGCCGAGAGCTGTTGAAAGTGCGTCTTCAACGCCTTCGCCGTTTTCGATGCTGTCGATGCCGTCTTCAACGCCTTCAAGTGCGCCGCCGACGCTTTCCTCGAGATCAAGAGCTGCATCGCCGATGCCGGAACCTGCATCTTCAAGAAGAGCATCAATGTCGATGTTTTCGAGATCAAACTCACCGAGAAGAGCTGAGAGTTCGCCTTCTGTAAGAGCGCTGATGTCGATACCGCCGAGAAGCTCAGAGATGCCTGCAAGAGGATCTGTTGCGCTGTCTGCTGCTGCACAGGGAATGCAAAGAACTGCACACATGATTACAGCAACAAGAATGCCGATTAACTTTTTCATGGTTATCATTCCTTTCTAAAGATTTATACTAATCGGAGTCACCCGAATAATATACACCTTAATCCATAACATTATATACTAATCTTAGGTAAAAATCAATAGCTACATCTACATTTTTTTACATCAAGTCCAACGGAGATGTACATCAAGTCCGTCAACGGTGTAGGTTGAGTTTTTGACAAAGCCGTTTTCTTCAAGTGCACGTGTGAATGCGGTGAGCATCGCCTGATCTTTCATGGTGATTCTTGCCTGAACGGAAAGCTCGGAACGGTCGCTGAATTTATCAAGCTTGCCCGGTACGAAGCCTGTGCACCACCAGTATTTCATGTAATCTCTGGTGAACACTTCCTTGCCCTTGCGGTACATTGTCATTGACATATAAAGGCTGTCGTCATTGTTAGCGCAGTCATAGTGCTCAAGCTCACGGTCCATGGGCTTGTTGTAAACACCGATTTCGGCACCGATGAATACACCGCCGTACTGACCCTTCCAAAGCTGAACGAGCCAGTCTTTGTTGTTGTAGTTGAACTTAAGACGGACTGTATCGTAATACATAACAACAAACGGTGCGCCCATATCGTAAATCTCGTTAAAGCCGAGTGCGCGCTGCCACGGGTCTTCGTATGTATAATAGAAATTGCCGTCAGGATTATACATATAGCTGAACAGACCGTTATCAAAAACAGAGTCGCCGCTGCTGGTTTTGCGTGTTGTGGTCTCAGGTGTTTGAGTTGTGGGCTGAGTTGTCATGGGCGGCAAGGTTGCCGGCTCAGATGTTGTCGGCTCTGTTGTGGGCTGAGTTGTACTCTCGGTGGGAGCTGTGGTTGAGGTCTGCTCAACGGGGAAGGTTGTGATGGTTGACTGACTGCCTGTTGTGCCCTGTGTGGAAACCTGAGTTGACGGCTCGGTTGTGGGAATGGTTGTGGGCTGAGTTGAGGGATATGTAGGCAGCGTTGAAGGATAAGTCGGCTGAGTTGAGGGGTAATAATAGGACTGTGAAGGCTGAGTCTGCGATGGAGCCGTTGTGTTAACGGTAGCCGCTCTGTCTGCCATTCCCCTTGCGGTGAGATATGAACCGCCGCAAACGAAAAGAACTGCGATAACCGCAATTATTGCCTGCCTGCTTTTGTCGTTCTTCATTTATATAACCTCCGTGTGTGTCGGGTTTCAACATATATACACCCATTTTCATATAGTGATACAATAGCAGAAAGCAGCAAAAAGGTCAAGTAAAAAAGTCGAATAAAACACATGTTTAAAAAATGTTTATAGATTTGCTCAGTTATTCACACATATCAGCTTTGATTTTTATATTCTTTATTTAAATAATATACTTTATTTTTTGTATGAGTGTGTTGACAAAGCCGCAGTTGTTATGATACACTAATCGGCGTGAGATAGAGGTGCATTTTGCAATCAGTATTCCCGATTTTCAGGGCCACCGCAAGTCTTTGTCGGGTTGAAAGGTGCGAATGCCGAAGGCAGTAACCGCGGATTACTGTTCTGGTCCCGTAAAATAAGATTTACCGGACTGTCGTCCCAAAAGGACGGAGAGCTATCCTGTTGTTTTCGTACGTCGCATGTGCGCAGATTTCAGGATGGCTGATTCGTCAGCCATTTTTTTATTTTGTAAGCGGTGAACCCGCTCGGAAGGAATGTTTATTTATGGAAAAGAAAACAGTATTCACAGGTATTGCAACGGCACTCATCACTCCGTTGAACGAAAGCGGTATTGATTACGATCAGTTCGGTCGCCTTATTGATTGGCAGATTGACGAAGGCATCGACGCACTTGTTATCTGCGGCACAACGGGCGAAGGCTCCACGCTGACAGACGAAGAACACAGAGATGCAATCTCCTTCTCCGTCAAGCGCGCCGCAGGCAGAATCCCGATTATTGCAGGTACGGGCAGCAACGACACCGAGTATGCAGTCAGCCTCACAAAGCACGCTTGCGAAGCAGGTGCAGACGCCATGCTTGTTGTTACACCTTACTACAACAAAGCAACGCAAAAGGGCCTCATCAAAATGTTTGAGAAAATTGCAGACGAGAGCGCAAAGCCCGTTATCCTCTACAACGTACCATCAAGAACAGGCGTAAACATCGAACCTTTGACCTATGCCGCACTTGCAGAGCATGAAAACATCGTAGGTATCAAAGAAGCCAACGGCAACATTTCAAAAATTGTTGAAACAATGTCTTACGTAAAAGGTAAGCTTGACCTTTATTCAGGCAACGACGACCAGATTGTACCCCTGATGTCTTTGGGCGGCAAGGGCGCAATTTCAGTGCTGTCAAACCTTATGCCGAAAAAGACCTGCGAAATAACAAAGCGCTTTTTTGCAGGCGATGTTGAAGGCAGTGCAAAACTTCAGCTTGAGCTTCACTCCCTCATTGACGCGCTTTTCAGCGAGGTTAACCCCATCCCTGCAAAAGCGGCAATGGCAGCAATGGGCTGGTGCGAAGATTATCTTCGTCTCCCCCTCACATCAATGGAAGATGCAACAAAGCAGAAGATGCTTGCCATCATGAAGACTCACGGTCTCATCTGATAACAAAGCGAAAGGATGTACCACATGAAAGTTATTGTAAACGGCGCTTGCGGAAGAATGGGCCGCCAGATTGTTTCTCTCATACAAAGCAGCGATGAAATCACCATGACCGCCGCGGTTGACAAATTCATTCCCGCAGACATAAACTACGAATGTGTGAACAGCATTGAAGCGGTAAACGAAAAGGCAGATGCAATCATCGATTTTTCCAACCACACGGGCGTAATCAACCTTTGCAAATACGCCGTAAGCAACAAAACGCCGCTGATGGTGGCAACAACGGGCTTTTCTGACGATGAGCTTGCCGCAATCCACGCGGCGGCAGAAGAAATCCCCGTATTCCTTTGTGCAAACACCTCTGTGGGTATTGCGCTTCTTGCCTCACTTGCAAGGCAGGCGGCGGCAGTGATGGAAGGCGCGGATATTGAAATTATTGAGCATCATCACAACACCAAGCTTGACTCCCCCAGCGGCACAGCACTTATGCTTGCGAACGAGATCTGCGAGGAGCTTAACGGTGAGCAGAGCTATGTTTTCGGCAGGCACGGCCACAACAAAAGGGACGTCAACGAAATCGGTATCCACTCCGTGAGAATGGGCAAGGTTGTCGGTGTGCACGAAATTTACATCACAAACGGTGACGAAACAATCACCCTCAGGCACGAGGCTCACAACAGAACTCTGCTTGCTCAGGGTGCACTCACCGCTGCAAAATACATTGCAGGCAAAACCGCAAACGGTCTCTACGGCATGAAAGATATGCTTGCAGGCAAATAAACTTCATTGAAAGGATGCGCATCCTCTGTTGCGCGCAGGTTGCATACAAATGGAAATCAAATTCACAAAGATGCACGGCATCGGTAACGACTATATCTACGTTGATTGCACACAAAGCGAGCTTGAAAATCCCAACGACGTTGCAATCAAAATGTCTTCAAGGCGCTTTTCCGTCGGCTCAGACGGTCTCATCCTCATTTGCAAATCAGACAAAGCTGATGCAAGAATGCGCATGTTCAACGCTGACGGCAGTGAGGGCAAAATGTGCGGCAACGGCATACGCTGTGTCGGCAAGTTCATGTACGATAAGGGTCTTGTTGACAAAACCGAAATCTCGGTTGAAACTCTCGGCGGCATGAAGTATCTTTCCCTTAACCTCGGCGATGATGGTCTTGTTGAAAGTGTAAAGGTAGACATGGGCACAGCAATACTCACCCCCGCTGAGATTCCTGTGAATATGGCGGGTGAAAGTGTGATTGACCGTCCGCTTGAAGTCAACGGCGAAGCGGTTAACGTAACCTGCGTTTCAATGGGTAACCCCCACGCCGTGATTTTCAAAAACGGAATTGATGCACTTGACCTTGAAAGAATCGGCCCCGACTATGAAAACCACGTTGCTTTCCCGGAGAGAGTAAACACAGAGTTCATTGAGGTGATTGACAGAACTCACCTGAGAATGCGCGTATGGGAACGCGGAAGCGGCGAAACCTTTGCTTGCGGCACCGGTGCTTGCGCAAGTGTTGTTGCATCCGTACTCAACGGTGTGTGCGATTACGATACGCCCGTAACTGTCAGCCTCATCGGCGGCGACCTTGAAATCATCGTCACAAAAGACCTGAAGGTGCAGATGACGGGCCCAGCAACTACGGTTTACGAGGGTATTTATCAATACAAATAAGAGCATTTAAGAAAGGTGATAAACATGAACATCCAGATAAACAAGTATTTCCACGACGTAAAGCAAAGCTATCTCTTTTCAGAAATCGGTGCAAGAACACGTGCTTTTGCCGCCGCTAATCCCGACAAGCCGATTATCCGTCTCGGCATAGGTGACGTTACACTTCCGCTTACAAAAAGCGTAATTACCGCCATGGAAAAGGCAGTTGCCGAAATGGGTAAAGCTGAAACCTTCCGCGGATATCCGTCGGAATACGGTCACGATTTTCTTATTGAAGCAATCCGCAAGCATTATCTTCCCTACGGTGTTGAGCTTGACGCAGACGAAGTTTTCGTCAGCGACGGTGCAAAGAGCGACGTTGGCAACATTGTTGACATTCTCGGCGACAACACAATTCTCATTCCCGATCCCGTATATCCCGTATATATGGACAGCAACACAATGTCAGGCAGAAAAATTGAACTCATTGACGCTACTGAGGAAAACGGCTTCCTGCCCACACCTGAAGTGCTTGACGGAAGCTGCTATGTTATCTACCTTTGCTCACCCAACAACCCCACAGGTGCGGTTTACAACAAAGACCAGCTCAAAGCATGGGTTGACTATGCGCTCAAATCAGGCTCGCTCATCATCTTTGACTCCGCATACGAAGCATTTGTCAACGGTGACGAGCCACGCTCAATTTATGAAATTGAAGGCGCAAAGGAATGTGCAATTGAAATCTGCAGTCTGTCAAAAACCGCAGGCTTCACGGGCACGCGTTGCGCATGGACAATTGTACCCAACGCGCTCACCGCAGAAGACGGCACATCTCTCAATAAGATGTGGAAGCGCCGTCAAGCAACAAAGTTCAACGGCGTTTGCTACGTTGTACAAAGAGGCGCAGAGGCTGCACTCAGCGAGCAGGGTATGGCCGAATGCCGTGAATTGATTGAATATTACATGGTAAACGCCCGCCGTATTGCCGAGCTGCTGACAAAAAAGGGCATCTGGTTTACGGGCGGTGTTTCCTCACCTTACATCTGGCTTAAATGCCCCAACAACATGGGCTCGTGGGAATTCTTCGATTATCTGCTTGAAAACGCTCAGGTTGTCGGCACACCCGGCGAAGGCTTCGGCAAATGCGGTGAAGGCTTCTTCCGTCTCACCTCATTCGGTTCACACGAGGCAACCCTTGAAGCAATCAAGCGTCTTGATGCGCTGCTTTAATCCTACTGTCAGGGCAACCAATATAATCCGACCCGCCTGAAAGCGTGAATTTTCACGCACTTTCCGGCTCTTCGGTTTTGGAAGGCGTCAGCCTTTCTACCGCCTCATCATCCAAAAATCACGCAAAAATTCGCACTTTCGGGTCGCAGATTTTTTACAGTGGGATTTTTGGGCAAACCGAGGCACAAAACACAGTAAATCCTTGACGGATTTGCGAGTATTTTAACGATGGGTTGACGGAAATCCACCCGTAAAAAACGGGTTTGGATTATACCGGTCGCCCAAAATAAGGAATGTTTCATTATGCTTCACTCTAATCTCAGTATCAACGAAAAGGGCAATCTCACCATAGCAGGTGTTGATGCGGTTGAGCTTGCTCAGAAATACGGCACTCCGTTATACATCATGGACGAGGACAAACTCAGAGAAAACTGCCGCAAATACGTATCTTCAATCAAACGCCATTTCGGTGACGACAGTTATGCGCTCTATGCAAGCAAAGCACTTTGCTTCAAGGGCATTTACGACATCATTCTCCAAGAGGACATGAACATTGATGTTGTTTCCTCAGGTGAGATTTACACGGCAATGAAGGGCGGCTATCCGCTTGAGCGCGCCTATTTCCACGGCAACAGCAAAAGTGACAGAGACATTGAATATGCCATGGAGTGCGGCATTGGTCACTTTGTTGTTGACAATTTTGAGGAACTCGGCAGAATAGATGCTTTTGCCGGCAAGCGCGGCATCAAACAGCACGTGCTGCTTCGTCTCACCCCCGGCATTGATTCACACACACATAAAAAGATATCGACCGGCAAGGTTGATTCAAAATTCGGCGTTGCAATTGAAACAGGTCAGGCGCTTGAATTTGTACGCCTTGCACTTCAGCAGGAAAACCTTGTTGTTGACGGCTTCCATTGCCACGTCGGCTCTCAGGTTTTTGAAAGCGTACACTACTGCGACAGTGCAGACATCATGCTCGGCTTCATGGCTCAGCTTAAAGCTGAATTCGGATATAAAACAAACATTCTCGACCTCGGCGGCGGCTTCGGTGTGAAGTACACCGAAAAAGACGTTGAAATGGACTATGACAAAGCAATTGAGCGCATTGCTAACCACATCAAAAAACAATGTGACGACCTCGGACTTGACATACCCAACATTATGCTTGAACCCGGCAGAAGCATTGTTGCAGACTGCGGCATTACACTTTACACTGTAGAGAGTGTAAAGCAGATAACCGGCTTCAAAAACTACGTTGCAATTGACGGCGGCATGACTGACAACCCGAGATACACTCTCTACCAGTCACCTTACACCGTGCTTGTTGCAAACAAAGCAGCGGAAGACGCCACATTCACAGCCACCATTGCAGGCTGCTGCTGTGAAAGCGGCGACCTCATCGCTGAGGATATCAGAATTCAGCCCGCTCAAAGAGGAGATACACTTGCAGTTCTTTCAACCGGTGCATACAATTACTCCATGGCTTCAAACTACAACCGAATTCCCCGTCCCCCGATTGTAATGCTGCACGACGGAAAGGATTACCTTGCGGTAAGGCGCGAGACGTTTGAGGATCTTATTCGTTGCGATATATGATCAAATTTAATTGATGAAAGCACGTCGGATTTCCGACGTGCTCAGCTTGTCGAAAAACTCGTTTTCGACAAGCTGTCAGACTGCCGAAAAAAGTGCAAGATGGCCTTTTCTTTGCCCCGAAGGTGTACAAAGGTACTCCGAGAGGGCAAAAAAAGGTCAAAACAATGCTAAAATCGTACAAAGTTCGATGCTTTGTACGATTTTTCACGTATGTACAAGTCTACGCTTTTTCGTTTTCTTGTTTTTGAAAAAACAGCCTTGTTGTTCTTGTACTTTTATCGACAGTCTGAGAAATCGCAACGGAACAATGTGTTCCGTTGCGATTTCTTTTTGTGATGATATATTATAGTATATCTTTACATCCGTGTTTTTTTGTGATATAATTAAAAGTAACGATAAATTTCAGGAGCTAAAACATTATGCTTTACACAAGTACAAGAGACAAATCAGTCCGTGTCAGCTCTGCTCAGGCGATTGCTCAGGGTATTTCAAGTGACGGCGGCCTTTTTGTGCCCGTAGAAATCCCCCGCATCAACGCTGAGTTCATCAACGAGCTTGTAAATGACAGCTACATCGACAGAGCCAAAAAAGTTCTCTCAATGTATCTCACGGACTTCACAAAAGAAGAACTTGACATGTGCGTTGAAGGCGCATACCGCGAGGGCAAGTTCAACTCATCAAAGGTTGCACCCTGCGTCAGCCTTACAGACAAGGCAAGCGTACTCGAGCTGTGGCGCGGTCCAACCTGCGCATTTAAAGATATGGCACTTCAGCTTCTGCCCTATCTTCTCACAGTTGCCGCAGGCAAAGCCGTAAAAGATAAGACCATCGTTATTCTTGTTGCGACTTCCGGTGATACGGGCAAAGCCGCACTCGAAGGTTTCAAGGATGTCAAAGGCACAAAAATCATGGTTTTCTTCCCCAACGACGGTGTCAGTCCCATGCAGAAACTGCAGATGACAACACAAGAGGGCGAAAACGTATGCGTTTGCGCAATCAACGGCAACTTTGACGATGCTCAGAACGGTGTAAAGGCAATTTTCACAAACAAAGAGGTTGCCGACCGCCTTGCCGAAAACGGCATGATGTTCTCCTCAGCAAACTCAATCAACTGGGGACGTCTTGTTCCGCAGATTGTATATTACATCTCCGCATACTGCGACCTTGTTGCTCAGGGAAGCATCAGCAACGGTGACAAAATCAACGTCGTTGTACCCACGGGCAACTTCGGCAACATCCTTGCAGCGTATTATGCAATGCAGATGGGTCTCCCCGTGAACAAGCTTATCTGCGCATCAAATGCAAACAACGTTCTCACAGATTTCATCTCAACGGGTGTTTACGATAAGAACAGACATTTCTTCACAACCACCTCTCCTTCAATGGACATTCTTATTTCATCCAACCTTGAAAGGCTCCTCTTCGAGCTTTGCGGCAAAGATGATGAAACCGTAAGAGGCTGGATGACTTCCCTTACCTGCGACGGCAAGTATGAAATCACCGCAGACGTTAAAGCAAAGCTTTCGGCCGTTTTCACCGGCGGCTGTTGCGATGACGAACAAACCGCACAGACAATTGCCGAAGTGTTCAAAGCAAAGAACTATCTTTGCGATACCCACACCGCGGTCGGCGTTAAGGTATACGAGGACTACGTTGCAAAAACGGGCGACACAACTCCCACGGTTATTGCTTCCACCGCCAACCCCTATAAATTCTCCGCCGCCGTGCTTCGCGCACTCACGGGTGAAGCACCTGCACAAGCAGACGAATTTGAGCAGCTCGCTCAGCTTGTTGAAATAAGCAAGGCAGAGTGTCCTGAGCAGCTTGCAACTCTCAAAGAAAAGTCCGTACGCT
This sequence comes from Acutalibacteraceae bacterium, assembly GCA_045590055.1. Taxonomy (GTDB): domain Bacteria; phylum Bacillota; class Clostridia; order Oscillospirales; family Acutalibacteraceae; genus UBA6857. The sequence continues at coordinate 22,793 of JAZNQF010000078.1, read as the reverse complement.
TCACTCTCTGCTGTGAAAAAGAGGAAATGACCGACAAGGTCTATGAAATGCTCGGACTTTAAGCTGGGGGCATAATATGTCACTTTTTGCAATTGGAGACACTCACCTTTCCTTCGGGTGTGACAAGCCGATGGATATTTTTCACCGTTGGCACAATCACATTGAAAGGCTTGAAAAAAACTGGCGCGCCGTTGTAACAGACAACGACACAGTTGTTATTCCCGGCGACATCTCATGGGCAATGAGCATGGAAGATGCCGTACCCGATTTCAAGTTTCTTGATTCTCTGCCCGGTCACAAGCTGATTATGAAGGGCAACCATGATTATTGGTGGTCAACCATGAACAAGCTTGTCAAGTGCTTTGAGCAAGAGGGAATCACCACAATCGAAATGGTGTTCAACAATGCGTTCAGAGTCGGAGATTTTTCCGTCTGCGGCACAAGAGGCTGGTTCTACGACGCACACGGCGAAGCAGACATGAAAGTGCTTATGCGCGAAGTCGGCAGACTTAAGATGTCAATCAATGTAGCACGTGCTCTCGGCGGCGAGCCGTTGGTTTTCCTGCACTATCCCCCTTTGACACATGAAGCGGTGTGCGAGGAAATCGTGAACACGTTGCACGAAGAAGGCATTAAGCGCTGTTGGTACGGTCACTTGCACGGTGAATCTGCCGATTACGCCTTCACAGGCGAAAGGGATGGTATTAAATACGGTCTCGTTTCATGTGATTATCTCGATTTTTGCCCCAAATTGTTAGAAAAATTTTGAAAAACTATAGAAATTCTCAACAAAAGCTGATATAATACCTTAGTTAAAATGCATAATGGGCAACATTAATGTGCAAATCACTGCATAACATAGCCCGGAAGGAGTACAAAAATGAGTCTTAAAGAAAAAACAATGGTCAAACCGAACGTATGGGAACTTGAAGTTTCCATTGATGCAGAAACCTTCGAAGCCGCTATTCAGCGCGCATATAACAAGAAGAAAAAGAGCATCACAGTGCCCGGCTTCCGTAAGGGCAAGGCAACCCGTTCAATGATTGAAGGCCGTTTCGGCAAAGGCTTCTTCTATGAAGATGCTCTTGATGAATGCTACGGCGCAGCAGCTCAGGCAGCAATCGACGAGTCAGATCTTGATTACTACGCAACAGAAGGCGTTGACATCGTAAGCATCGGTGAAGAAGGCGTTGAACTCAAAATCACAGTTGCCGTAAATCCCGTTGTTGAAATCACTGAATACAAGGGTCTCAAGGCACAGAAGAAAAAGGTTGAAGCAACCGAAGAAGAAATCGACGAAAGAATCGAGGCTCTCAGAGAAAGAAACAGCAGAGTTATTGCAGTTGAAGGCAGAGCAGCAGAAAACGGCGACATCGCAGTTATCGACTTCAAGGGCTTCATGAACGGCGAAGCATTCGAGGGCGGCGCAGGCGAAGGCTACGAGCTCACCCTTGGCAGCAACCAGTTCGTTCCCGGCTTTGAAGAGCAGATCGTCGGCCACAACATCGGTGAAGAATTCGACATCGTTATCACCTTCCCTGAAGAATACCACGAAGAGCTTGCAGGCAAGGAAGCAACCTTCAAAATCACACTTCACGAGCTGAAGACAAAGCAGCTCCCCGAAGTTGACGATGATTTTGCACAGGAAGCTCAGGATTGCGACACAGTTGCAGACCTCAGAAAAAGCGTTGCAAAGGAAATTGAAGAAAGAAAAACTCTCGAAAACGACAGAGAAATCGACAAGCAGCTTCGCGACAAGCTTGTTGAAAACGTTTCAGCAGATATCCCCGATTCAATGATTGCAAACGAAGTTAACGGCGAAATCCAGAACATGGAATATCGCATGGCTTCTCAGGGCCTGAGCATTGAGCTCTACCTTCAGTACATGGGCATGACAAGAGAAGATTACGAAGAACAGCTCAAGCCCGAATGCGAAAGAAAGGTTAAGCTCCGCCTTGCACTTAAGAAGATTGCAGAGCTTGAAGCTTTCGAAGTTACCGACGAAGAAATCGAAGCTGAATATGCCAAGTATGCAGAAATGTACAGCATGGAAGTTGAAAAGATCAAGGAAGCTATCCCTGCTGAAGGCGTAAAGGGCGACATCCTCCTTGAAAAAGCAATGACCTTCGTCAGAGACAACGCAAAAATCACAACCGCAAGAAAGTCAGCCGCAAAAGCTGAAAGCAAAGAATAATTGACGTATCGGGATTAAAAGTTCCAAACACGTTCAAACTATATGGTGACAACCATACACTATCACGGGTGGTCAATCACCCATTAAGACAGGAGGATTCCGCATGAGTCTTGTACCTTATGTTGTAGAACAAACAAACAGAGGAGAACGCCAGTACGATATTTTTTCAAGGCTTCTCAACGACCGCATTATCGTCCTTTCAGACGAGGTTAACGATGCAACCGCCAGCCTTATCGTAGCCCAGCTTCTTTACCTTGAAAGCCAGGATGCCGATAAAGACATCAGCTTCTACATCAACAGCCCCGGCGGCTCAGTTACCGCGGGTATGGCTATTTACGACACAATGCAGTATATCAAGTGCGACGTTTCCACCATCTGCATGGGTATGGCGGCAAGCATGGGCGCTTTCCTGCTTTCATCAGGCACAAAGGGCAAAAGATATGCCCTGCCCAATTGTGAGGTTATGATTCATCAGCCCTCAGGCGGAGCAAAGGGTCAGGCAACCGACATCAAAATTGTTGCAGACCACATCCTCAGAACCAAAGAGAAGCTGAACAAAATCCTCGCCGAAAACACAGGGAAGCCTGTTGACGTTATTGCTCTTGACACAGAAAGAGATAACTTCATGACCGCAGAAGAGGCCCTCAACTACGGCTTGGTAGACAAGATCCTTTACAAGAGATAAAACAACTCAATCAGCCGCGGCACAACACAAGCTGCCGCGGCATTTTTTATACAGAGAGGAATGAGCAAATGGCAAGAGATGACGACAGCAAGAACGTACGCTGTTCCTTTTGCGGCAAATCGCAGGACCAGGTTGAAACATTGATTGCAGGTCCCGGCGTTTATATCTGCAACGAGTGTGTTGACCTTTGTTGCTCAATCATGGATGACGAGCCTGCCTCAAAAGAGGGCGGCAAAAAAAGAGCAGGCAAAAAAGACGGTGAGTTCAGGCTCCCAAAGCCTGCCGAAATCAAAGCAAAGCTTGACGAATACGTTATCGGTCAGGATGAAGCAAAAAAAGCGCTCAGCGTTGCGGTTTACAACCATTACAAGCGCATCTACTCCCCCACCGGCGGTGACGTTGAAATCACGAAGAGCAACATTCTTCTGCTCGGCCCCACGGGTGTCGGTAAAACCATGCTTGCACAGACACTTGCAAAAATACTTGACGTACCTTTTGCAATTGCAGACGCAACAACTCTTACCGAAGCAGGTTACGTTGGTGAAGACGTTGAAAACATACTGCTGAGACTGATTCAGGCGGCTGACTTTGACATTGAACGCGCTGAAAAAGGCATCATCTACGTTGACGAGGTTGACAAGATTGCAAGAAAGTCCGAAAGCACTTCAATCACACGCGACGTCAGCGGCGAAGGTGTGCAGCAGGCTCTGCTGAAGATTCTTGAAGGCACAATCTCAAACGTACCTCCTCAAGGCGGCAGGAAGCATCCCCAGCAGGAGTTCATCCAGATTAACACATCAAACATTCTTTTCATCTGCGGCGGTGCATTCGACGGCATTGAAAAGATAATTGAAAAGCGCATGGGTAACTCAGGCATGGGCTTCGGTGCTCAGATACGCAACAAAGAGGAGTTTGAGGCTGAGTCACTTATGCTCAAGGTTGTGCACCACGACCTTGTTAAATACGGTCTCATACCCGAGCTTGTGGGCCGTCTGCCCGTTATTACTGCGTTGCGCTCACTTGACAAAGATGCGCTTGTACGCATTATGACGGAGCCTAAAAACGCCATCATCAAGCAGTATCAGCTTCTGTTCAGCATGGACAATGTTGACCTTGAATTCGACCGTGCCGCACTTGAAGAAATCGCAGGTCAGACGCTTGACATGAAAACAGGCGCAAGAGGTCTGCGTACAATAATTGAAAAGCTTCTGCTTCCGTATATGTATGACACACCGTCCGACCCAACGGTACGCGAAATCACAGTTACGCCCGAATGTGTGAAGGGTGAAACTGAGGCGAAGATTACAAGAAGTGAAGCGCCCCCTGCTCTTACCGCACCAAACGGTGCAGGCTTCATTTCAAAAAGCAAGAAATGAAAAAACATAAAACGCTCTGAGATGCTTGTGCAAATCAGAGCGTTTTCTATTATTTAACCTTATTTTGTGTTAAGCCTTTGTTCAAGCAACTTTTCAACAGCCGCAAGCTTTGTGCAGATGCAAAGCAACTTTGTTGCCGTCAGAAGCTCATTTACGGGCGGATATGACGGTGCGATACGGATGTTTTTATCCTCGGGGTCTTTGCCGTAAGGGAATGTTGCACCTACGGGAGTAAGCACAACGCCTGCATTTTTGCAAAGCTCACCAACTCTTGTTGCAGTGCCGGGCATAACGTCAAAGTTAATGAAATATCCGCCGTGCGGATGTGTCCACGTTGCGATATCGAGACCGGAAAGCTGTGATTCAAGCTCATCAATTACCGCGTGGAATTTCGGAGCAAGAATGCGGCGGTGGAGCTTCATGTGCTCTCTGAGACCGTCAGCATTTCTGTAGAACTTGACGTGGCGGTATTGGTTGAGCTTATCATAGCCGATTGTCTGATGCCTCATACGTTCGGTTATCATTGCGATGTTGTTATCCGAGGCGGTCAGCGCGGCAACACCGCTGCCGGGGAAGCTGACTTTTGAGGTTGAAGTGAACTCAACCACCATATCGTCATGGCGGTATTTTTTCAGCAGAGGGAAGATGTTGACGAGTGTATCGCCGTTATTTGTGAGGTCGTGGATGCAATAAGCATTGTCCCAGATAATGCGGAAATCCTTTGCGGCGGGCTCAAGACGGGCGATGCGGTCAACAACCTCCTTTGAGAAGGTGATGCCTGTCGGGTTGGAATATTTCGGTACGCAGAACATACCCTTCACACTCTCATCCTTGACAAGCTCCTCAATAATATCCATATCGGGACCGTCTTCGAGCATGGGAACGTTCACCATTTCGATATCGTAATATTCGCAGATGGCAAAGTGTCTGTCGTAACCGGGGACGGGGCAAAGGAACTTGATTTTCTGGCCGAACCATGGCTTGTCACCTGCACCTTTGAGCATGCACTGAGTAACGTAATCAAACATCATGTTAAGGCTTGAGTTACCACAGACGATGACGTTTTCCATGTCAACCTCAAAAAGCTGAGCAAACATCTTGCGGCAGTCCCAAATACCTCTGAGGACACCGTAGTTTCTGTAATCAAGAGACATTTCGCCACTGTTTTCCCAGTCCTTTGACGTGATTGCATCAAGCACTCCGTTGGAAACAGAAAGCTGGTCAACGCCGGGCTTACCGCGTGACATATCAAGCGACAAGCCTTTTTTGCAATATGCGGCGTAATCCTTTTCTGCCCTAAGTTTGAAAAGTTGCAACTCTTCAAGCGTATATTTGTATAAAGGTTTCATCTGAAAATCCCCTTGGGTGGCACATATCCGCAAACCGCACATACGGCCGGTATTGCCACTGTTGATATTAATTAGAAGTCGGCTGAGCCGGTTGTTCTCGGATAAGGAAGAACATCGCGGATGTTTGAAATACCGGTAAGGTACATAATCATTCTTTCAAAACCAAGACCGAAGCCTGCGTGTTTTGTGCCGCCGTAGCGTCTGAGGTCAAGGTACCACCAATAGTCTTCCTGCTTGAGACCAAGCTCATCCATACGTGCAGTGAGAACGTCAAGGCGTTCTTCTCTCTGGCTTCCGCCGATGATTTCTCCGATACCCATAACAAGAAGGTCACAAGCGGCAACGGTTTTGCCGTCGTCGTTGAGGCGCATATAGAACGCCTTGATCTCCTTAGGATAATCCGTTACGAAAACAGGGCGCTTGAAGATGCGCTCCGTCAGGCAACGCTCATGCTCTGTCTGCAGGTCACAACCCCAGAATACCTTGTAATCGAATTCATCGTTATATTCCTTGAGAAGCTCAATTGCTTCGGTGTAAGTTACCTTGCCGAAGTCTGAGCTTGCAACTGCGGTGAGTCTTTCAATGAGACCCTTGTCAACAAACTGATTGAGGAATTCAATGTCCTGAGCACAATGAGCCATTACGTAACGGATGATGTATTTAATCATATCCTCTGCGAGCTTCATGTTGTCATTAAGGTCGGCAAAAGCAATTTCAGGTTCAATCATCCAAAACTCTGCGGCATGGCGTTGAGTGTATGATTTTTCGGCGCGGAAAGTGGGACCGAATGTATAGATTTTACCAAATGCCTGAGCCATGGTTTCGCCCTGAAGCTGACCTGAAACAGTGAGGAAAGCTGATTTGCCGAAGAAGTCCTGAGAATAGTCAACGCTGCCGTCTTCGTTACGGGGCGGATTCTCGGGGTCGATGGTGGTGACGCGGAACATTTCGCCTGCGCCCTCGCAGTCACTGCAGGAAATCAGCGGTGTGTGTGCATACACAAAGCCCTGCTCCATGAAAAAACTGTGAATTGCATAGGCCGCAACGGAACGAATTCTGAAAGCAGCGCTATAGAGGTTTGTTCTTGGCCTGAGGTGAGCAATTGTGCGCAGATATTCAACCGAGTGGCGCTTTTTCTGCAACGGATAATCGGGTGTTGATGCACCTTCAACCTCAATTTTTTCAGCGTTGATCTCAAAGGGCTGCTTTGCTTCGGGTGTCAGCAGGAATTTGCCCGTGACAACAACTGCGGCACCAACGTTAAGTGCGGCAATTTCGTTGTATGCTTCACCGAGCTTTTCGCGTTCAAAAACAACCTGAACGCCCTTGAAGCAACTGCCGTCGTTGAGTTCCATGAAACCGAGTGCTTTTGAATCACGGCTTGTGCGAACCCAACCGCAGACGGTGATGGTTGAATCAGCAAACTGCTGAGGATTGTCATAGAGAGTACGGATTTCTGTTCTGTTCATACTCACACCTCTTTCAGACATATTATTATGTGTTTATAACATACTATATTATACAAAAAATCACGCATAAATCAATGACGTAGAAATCATATTTTCGTTTTTTTTTACATATTTTTACTGCAAAATCACTAATCACGCGCCCTTCACGGCGATATATAACTACACTGAGGTGACTGACTATGATGAACTATGTCTGGTTTGCTTTGATTTGCATCTCTTTTTTATGTGCAATCACCGGCTCAAACATGGCAGAGTTTTCCGCTGCGGTAACACAAAGTGCGGCAAACGCGGTTAATCTTTTGCTCAAACTCACAGGTATGCTCTGCCTTTGGGGCGGTATAATGGAAATTGCTCAACAATCACAGCTCACGGTATACATCAGCCGCATGATGTCTCCGTTGCTCAAACCGATTTTTCCGCGACTCAATAAGAACTCGCCTGCAATGGAATACATTTCAATGAACGTTACGGCAAACATACTCGGGCTGGGTAATGCCGCAACACCGCTCGGTCTTGAAGCTATGCGGCGGCTTCAGGACGAAAACCCTTCACCGGCAACGGCAAGCGCGGAAATGGTTGTTTTTGTGGTAATGAATACCGCCGCAATGAGAATAATCCCCACAACCGTAGCCATGCTTCGTCAACAGGCGGGCTCACAAAATCCTATGGAGATTCTGCCCGCAAGCGTGCTGACATCCTTTGTGGCACTGATGACCGCCATACTCGCGGCAAAACTCGGCAACGCATTTTACGCAGGAAACAACCTAAGACTTAGAACAAAGAAACGGAAAGGGTTGGTTGTGAATGATTAACACCATCGGGAATCTTGTGCTTCCGCTGATGATACTCGGAATTGTCGGCTTCGGGCTGATAAAAGGTGTGAAGGTATACGAGTGCTTCACAACGGGTGCCAAAAACGGACTTAAGACACTTTATGAAATCATGCCGAACATTGTTGCACTCGTGCTTGCGGTAACCCTGCTTGAAGCAAGCGGTGGTATGGATTTTATCGGCAAAGTATTCTCCCCTCTCGCAAAGCTTTTCGGTGTGCCGAACGAAGTAGCTACAATGGCGGCAATCAGCCCGATTTCGGGCGGTGGGTCGATGACGGTGTTTGAAAGCATACTTTCAAAATACGGCCCCGACTCATTTGAAGGCAGAGTTGCAAGTGTTATAATGGGTTCAACCGACACTACACTTTATGCCGTGACGGTATATTACGGTGCAATAGGTATCAAGAAAACAAAGCATACACTTTATGCGGGTTTCTGTGCGGATTTTATGAGCTTTGCAATCAGTGCGATGTTTGTGCGGCTTACATTAGGGTGACGAGTATAACCCGAACCCGCCTGAAAGCGTGAATTTTCACACGCTTTTCGGCGCTTCGGTTTTGAAAGGCAGAGCCTTAGGATTAAAATGTTAACAAAAATATGTTGAAAAATACTGAGTTTATGTTATAATTGACATATTACACGGATGCCATGTATGGCTTGCCGTAATATAAGGAGGGGTTGCTTTGGCAACATGGAAAAAAGTCTTGTTTGTTATTACGTTGATAACATTCATCGGACTTTCTGTATTTTTTACCTTCTATTCAATCGCAAGGGATACGTTTGAATTCAAGGAGAAAACAGACATCGCAGGAATTGAAGATCTTGACGGCTGGGTATTTTACGGCTTCAACGGCAACGCGGGCACCAAAGAGGTACACATCGACTTTGTACGCGACAAAAACGGTAATAATCCCGATGAATCAAGACCTGTTGTTGCGGTTGACGATTTTACCATCGTAAGCGACGAATACGTTGAATTTTTGCACATCGGCAAAGACGTTGAATACATTGACCCTGCGGCTTTCTATTACTGCAAGAAGCTAAAGGCGGTTTATGTTGACGAAGAAAACGAGCATTTCTGCGCGGTGGACGGAATACTTTATTCAAAAGATATGAAGCGACTTATTCTGCACCCGATACGCAACGCTGAATGGCTGGTTGAGCAGGGCAAGGCAGAAACAAAGGATACCTTTGTTGTGCCTGAGGGCGTTGAAGAAATCGGTAGCTACAGCTTCTATAAAAACGTTGACCTTGTTCACCTCACGTTTTCGTCAACCCTCAAAAGTATCGGTGACATGGCGTTTTTTGGTTGCAACAACATGTGGAGCATAAGGCTGCCCGAAGGTCTTGAAACCATCGGTGCGGATGCATTCAGCTATTGCTGGAGTATGAGCCCTGTTATGTACATACCTGCATCGGTCAAATTCGTTGACCACCATGCATTCTTCGGTTGCACGGCTCTCAAGGTGTTCTATATGGGTGCTGAAAGCAAAGAGGACATTGAACTTGGCGATGCATGGCTTCCAAAATCGGTGAGCAAGGCAGTGTTTTACGTGCATCCCAAGCCGGAATACGGCAAAACATACGAGGAGTCGCTGGCGGAAAAAGAACGCATCGACTCACAGAATTCATAAGGAGGTGCTGAAATGGGTAAAGTAAAAAGCTTTTTCAAGGAAGCGAAAGCTCACTGGAAAACGCCTGCCGAGGGCAGATACGTTTCCTACCGTGAGTATCTGCACATTTTTGCGGCCGTAGGCGGTAACTACGCTAACTCCTACCTGCTCGGCTTCCTCTCGTTCGGCACGGGTTGTACGCTCGTTGCGTTCTATTATGAAATCCCGATGCTGACCTTCACGGCAATCAACGGTTTCTTCATCATTTCGGGCTATATCTGGGGACTTCTCAACATGGGTGTAGATGCAAACCTTGGAATCCTGCCGAAGAAGACCGAACGGAAATATTTTACGTTATATCTGTCTGTTGCGGCAGTGGGACTGCTGTTCCTTCTGCTCGATATGTCAAGGATCATACCTTTCCCCGAAGCTGTGAAGCAGTATGCCAACACAAGCTGGGAAGGTCTCAACCTGTTCAGTATATGTAAAATCATCGGCATACATCTCTTTGTTTCCGGCTGGGGAGGATTCAGAGCTATAATCATCCGCAAAAAGCTTGTTCCGAAGCTCGGCAGATACAAAATCTTTGCATATTCCAACGTTATCCAATGCCTGGTACTTGTTATTCTCATCTGTACACTTCCGTTATATAAAGAGCCCCTCATTGACCGTGTATGGAAGCTGTTCGTGCTTTTCCAGCTTTACGGTATGTTCGGCTTTGTCGGCTCACCGCAGAGCATTGCAGACAACATCAGCCCCAACCCTCACGAGAGAATGCTTGTCAGATGCTGGCCTGTTAAGATCAGCCACTTGTTCCGTTCTCCCATCCTTGCGCTGATTGTGCCCACCGTGGCAGGTATGCTTTTCCCCAGAGGTATCAACGATATCGGTACGTTCCGTTATCTTATCCCGGTATCACTTGTTATCTGCACCGTGCTTATGTTCTCGGGCCTCGGCAAGATTCAAGAGAGAATTCCCGCTCCACCCGTTGAAAAGAAAAAATACTATTCCTTCTGGGAATGTGTTGACGGCATTTTCAAAAACAAGTATCTGTGGATTCGTCAGGTGACGTACCTGCTTGACTCACTCGGCAACGGTATGATTGCCATCAAGACAATTCTTCTTGTTTACACCTGGCGTGAAACAGGTTTCTGGTTCTCAATTGCAGAAAACGCTATTGCTTTTGTAGGTAATCCCGGCGCCTTTCTTGCACCTTGGATAAGAAAGAAGTTCCAATACAAAACGCTTTACATTTTCAAGCAGATTGTTATGTTCTGCGCAAGCGGTATATATATGCTTGCCTTCCTTTTCCTCGGGGAAAGCAGTGCTCTTTGCGGCACGGTAATTTTCATTGCACTTTGCACTTGTGATGCGCTCAAATCTGCAATTGAGCTTGCTTCTCAGGATATGGACATAAGAATCAGCGACTATCAGATGTACATCTCAGGTGAGCGCTTTGAGGCTTATCAAGGCATCGTCGGTTGGTTTACTTCACCGATATCCTCGCTCATCGGTCTGATTATTCCGTTGATTTTCTACCGCTTCGGTTTCACATCCGACTGGGATATACTTTACATTGACGACGTAAGAATCAAGTGTATGTTTGTCGGACTTGCGTTTGACATGGTCGGTTTCCTTTTGATGACGCTTCCTTATCTGTTCTTCTGGGATTACACGGACGAAAAGCATGCAGAGGTTATGCGTGTGCTTAAGGAAAGAGCAGATGCGGCGGCCGAAGATAGCGGCGAGGCAGAAACTGAAGCCGAAACCGTATCTGTTGCGGCAGGCGCAGAAGACGCGGTTACCTGAAAGTGAATACAAAAATGCAGTCAGCGTGATGTTGGCTGCGTTTTTTTACGGCGTGGAGGTGGAGGCAACGCCGCCCGCCGCGGCGCCGCGCGAAGAAGAGCACTGCCACGAGTGCACCGCATACCCTGCGGCAAGGCTGCGTGCCGCTCTCCACCCACCGCCCGCGCGGCGCAATTGCACGCGATGGGGTAGTTTGCCGCAGGTATCCGGGCGTGTCGGCGCGCGTGCAAGCCGCAGGCGTACGCCTGCCGCGGCGGGCGGTGCCCTGAAGTTACAGCCCACCCGAAAAAACGCCCGTATTTTTTGCTCATATCCTTGTAGACATCTGCTTTTTGTGCTATAGTTTACAAAGATTGAAAAGGAAGTGACATTATGTATAAATTCAGAGCATGCGCACAAAGCACGTTTTTCAAAACAATGCTTGCCGTGCAGAAATCGATTTTCAGCCTTACAAACGGTAAGCTGGCAAAAGGCAGATTTCTCTCCGCGCTTGATATTCCCTGCGTTGGCACAAACGTGAAAATCGTCAAGCAGACCGAAGACGCAACCTTTGTTGCAAAGTTCAACCCCGACGGCACTTACGATAACAGCGACTTCCGTGTGCTTTGCACAACAGATTTGCATCTTCACACAAACCCTTGGGCAAATAACCTCACACTTCAGCATCTCATTTGGCAGATTGCTGACTTGAAGCCCGACCTCGTTGTTTTCACGGGAGACACAATTCTTTCGAATTTTCAGCAGAGGGATGCGATTCAGTTTGCCGAAATGATGGAACGCCTCGGCGTTTATTGGACGTATGTTTTCGGTAACCACGAAGCGCGCGAGGAAAAAGGTCCGTTTAAATACACGCTCTATAAAAGTCTCGTCGATTCACCAATGTGCCTTTCAAAATTCGGTAAGGCAGACCTCTTCGGCTTCGGTAACTTCACCGTCAACGTGATGAATGATGAAAACTCACTCAGGCAGAGCCTTGTTTTCCTTGATTCAGGCAGAGATATCATCGAAGAATACGCCCGCCGCGACGGCGTGCCGGTGGAATGGGCAGGCTCTTACGACTACGTAAAGCCCACGCAGATTGAGTGGTACACAAACCATGTTGAAGCGATGAATAAGCAGTACGGCAAAGCACCTTCTATGATATACCTGCACATTCCCGTACCCGAATATGAAGGCTTCTTTGAAGATGACGGGCAAGGCGGCTACACCGTCAAGCCCGACACTCAGCTTCTCTACGGCATGATGCGGGAAGGTGTAGGCTGTTCAAAGTATAACAGCGGTCTGTTTGATGCAATGAAGAAGGTCGGCGGTCAGGCGATCTTCTGCGGTCACGACCATTGCAATGACTTCTGCGTGGTTAAAGACGGCATATATCTTGTATATAACAAGACCGGCGGCTACAGCACCTACGAGCTCTATGAAACAAATAAGCTGAGCGCCGATGAAACAACATGGCATTTCGGTGTAAACTGGGCGGATATACACGCCGATTCAACCGTTACGCTTGACCAGCGCAGTCATGTGGACTTTTTGAAGATATAATTTGCCTTTAGCTATTGTTTATCGCGTTTTATTGTGATAAAATGCGATTGCATAAAAACACGTTACGAAAGGATAAGAATATGAGCAAACAATATGATGTAATTGTTATCGGCGCAGGTAACGGCGGCCTTACGGCTGCAGGTAACTGCGCAAAAGCAGGCCTTTCCACCTTGCTTCTGGAACGCCACAATATCCCCGGCGGCTCAGCTTCCTCTTTTGTAAGGGGCAGGTTTGAGTTTGAACCTTCCCTGCACGAGCTTGCAGGCATCGAAACAATTGAGCAAACCTTCAGCAAACTTGATGCTAACGTTGATTGGTGCAAGCACGATTCAACCTTCCGCCTTGTTGTGCCCGCTGAAGAAGGCGACGAGGATGCTTTTGTCAACGAACAGGGCGTGCTTGTTAAGGTTGATGCACGTATGCCCGTAGGCTTCGAGGCTTTCTCAAGGAAGCTCGATGAGCTTGTTCCCGGCTCTTATGAGAGCAGTATGGCGGCGTTTGAGCTGTCAATCCGTATGTTTAAGTTCTTCGACTGCCTCGAAAATCCAAGCCAGATAATACACTCAATCAAGGACCTTCCCGATATTATGCGAATGGTTGCCCACACTCTCAAAGAGGGCCTTGATACACTTGGCATGCCCAAAAAGGCGCAGGATATTTTTAACACCTATTGGTGCTATATGGGCTCTCCTGCCTCACAGTTCGACTTCCTTTATTACATGTGCGTAATGTATGCCTACGTTAAAAACGGTACGGGCATACCCCGTTACCGCAGCCACGAAATGAGCCTTGCCATTGATAAGTCAATCCGCGCTCACGGCGGCGACGTTTGGTATAATTCCGAGGTTACAAAAATTCTCCTTAAAGACGGCAAGCCCTGCGGCGTTGTTATCAACGGCGAAAAAGAGGTTTACGGTAAATACATCATCTGCAACGCCTATCCGTATGCAGTATTCAAGGATATGTTCGATAAAAAAGACGTACCCGAGCAGCAGCTTAAAATGCTCAATGCGAGAAAAACTGCCGTATCCCTCACCACCGTCTATCTCGGCATGAACAAAACCAAGGAAGAGCTCGGCATCACCGACTATTCCGTATTCATAGCTCCTACGGCAGATTCTGACGAGCAGTACGCTCTTTGCGATAAATTCGGCAGCGGCTTCTGCATCATCAACTGCCTTAATGAGATTATCCCCGATTGCACACCTGAAGGCACAAGCCAGCTCTTCCTTACAACAATGACGCACGGCGACGTAATGAAGGACGTTAAGCCTCAGGATTACAAGAAGCTTAAAACCGCGGTTGCGAAGGACATGATTGAAACCTGCGAAAAAGCACTCAACATTTCAATCACACCCTATATCGAGGAAATTGAAGTTGCACTTCCGCCCACGTTTGCAAGGTACCTCAACACACCTCTCGGCACACCTTACGGCTATATGCTTGAAAAGTGGGACAGCATGATTCCGCGTACCGTTCAGTACATAAAAGACCAGCCGTTTGATAACTTCTTCTTCTGCGGTGCTTCTCAGGAAAGAGGCGACGGCTACGGATGTGCATATTACACCGGTGAAAAGGCCGCAGGCATTGTAATCAAAAAAGTTAAGGGGGGCAAATAAGATGCCAAAGAGAATCAAACAACTCAAAGCCACAAAGTTTATATCACTGCTCTCCAACCGTCAGGCAAAGTTTGAAGTAGCAAGAGCAGACGTACCCAATTTTTCAGACGGTGCAACAGCACTTGCACGCGCACTGCATCCCAAACGTCAGTACCTTAAGGTTGCAGAGGTTGTTGAAAGGGCAGAGGATTGCAAAAGCTTCACCCTTGTACCCAACACCGATAAAGGCACAACTCAGCTTGCATATTTCGGCGCAGGCAAATACCTCACCGTTTTTGCAACAGTTGAAGGCATGAACATCACCAGAGCTTACTCAATTTCATCCTCACCCAAGGATGCGCTTGAGGGCAGATACGTGCTCACAATCAAGCTTGTTGAGGGCGGCCTCATGTCACGTTATATCCTTGACAACTGGACCGTCGGCACAGAGGTTGAGGTTTCCGCACCTGCGGGCAATTTTGAATATCAGCCCCTGCGCGATGCAGGCAAGGTTATCTGCCTTGCAGGCGGCAGCGGTATCACCCCGTTTGTGTCAATGGCAAACGCAATTGCAGACGGCGACGAGGATTTTGAAATGACACTCCTCTACGGCAGCAGGAACGAATCCGCCATCCTTTTCCGCGAGGAGCTTGATGCAATTGCTGCAAAGTGCAGCAAATTCAAAGTTGTTCACGTGCTCAGCGATGCAGGCGCAGCCGTTGACGGCATGGAAAGCGGCTTCATCACCGCAGAGCTCATCAAAAAGTATGCTCCCGAAAACGAGCCGTACTCAGTTTTCCTTTGCGGACCTCAGCAGATGTATGAGTTCCTTGACAAAGAGCTTGAAAAGCTCAACCTGGAAAAGAAATACATCCGCCACGAGATGTTCGGTGAGTTCCACAACCCCTCAACTCAGCCCGATTATCCGTCCGACGTACCCGAGACGGTCAAAATCACTGTTACAATTCAGGACGAAACCAAGGTTGTTGAAGGCTCAAGCAACGATTCCGTTCTGCAGATTCTTGAAAAGAACGGTATCTCTGCACCTGCGCGCTGCAGAAGCGGTGAATGCGGTTTCTGCCATTCACATCTGCTTTCGGGCAAGGTCTACGTGCCCAAGCACCTTGAATACCGCCGCCTTGCGGACTACAAGTTCGGCTGCATTCATCCGTGCTGTTCCTTCCCGCTGACCGACCTTGAAATCAGCGTTCCCGTTGCAAAATAATCAACTGTTGCCCCTGTACGCCTTGTGCGTACGGGGGCAAACTGTTTGGAATCAATTACGTAATAATTACAATTTGATATATTGATTGACAAAAGGGCTTGCCTGTGGTATTTTTAAACTATAAATAAGCTTAATTCTTTTTTTATATTTTTATTAAGGAGGAATAACAAAATGAAAAGCAGAATGTTCAAACTCACCGTCGCAGTAATGTGCGTGATGCTCCTGTGCTGTTCCTTTGCTGTGTCAGCATCGGCTTTTTCCGTGTTTGATATAGCAGAGATTTTTGCGCTTGACGGCTCAGGCGAAGTCACAACTGAAGAACTGAGCACCCTCGAAATCACAACTGAAGAAGGTTCTGTGCAAGAGGCAACCACCCTTGAAGAACCTGAAAGCACAACCGAAGAAACAACAGAGGAAAATTCCGAGGAGACAACGGAAGAAGCCTCAGAAGAAACCTCAGAAGAAACAACCGAAACAACAACCGCAGAGCCGCCGTTTAACTGCACGCTCGAATTTGTTGAAGCGGTTGGAACAACCTGCACCGAAGACGGCAAGCAGGCCTATTACCGTTGCACCGACTGTGGCAAGTGCTATGAAGATGCCGAAGGTCAGGTTGAGATTACGGACATCGACAACTGGGGCATAATTGAAGCCAACGGACATAACAACAAAAAGGTTACCACAAAGGCAAGACGCTCTGCAGACGGCAAAATTGAAAACGTTTGCAGAACCTGCGGCGCAAGAGAAACCGTGAAGGTCATCTCCAAGCCGACAACATTCACCCTTTCAAAAACCAAGTATACATACAGCGGCAAAGTTAAAACACCCAAGGTCACCGTTAAGGATGAAAACGGCGAAAAGCTCACAGAGGGCACAGATTATACTCTTGAATACTCAAAGGGCAGGAAGCTCGTTGGTGAATATAGTGTAAAGGTTGTTTTCAAGGGCAATTACGTTGGCTCCAAAACGCTGAAATTCACCGTTCGTCCCAATTCAACAAGCGTGCGCGAGCTTATCAGAAAACCGCAGGGCTTCATTGTGAAGTGGAGAGAGCGCACCAAGCAGATATCGGGCTACCAGATTGAATATTCAACAAGCAAATCTTTCCCCGATTCAAAGAGCGAAAGAAAGCGCATCACCGACAGAGAAACCGTCGCGAAGAAAGTTACGGGACTCAAGGCTGAAACAAGATATTACGTAAGAGTGCGTACATACAAGACTGTTGACGGCGAAAGATTCTATTCAAAGTGGTCGGATTATAAGTACGTTAAAACTCAGCCTGCGGTGAAGATTCGTGTTACTCCGTATAAGAAGACTCTTTACAGGGGCGACACACTTAACCTCAACCTCGAAACATACCCGAAGGATGTAACTGTTAAGTGGAAGACGAGCAGCAGTTCTGTTGCAACCGTTTCTTCCAAGGGTGTTATTACGGCTCGTAAGGCGGGCACGGCAACAATCACCGCTTACTTTAAATACGACGGCAAAACCTACGAGGACACTGTGGCGATAACCGTAAAAGCACCGACAATCACAATTTCTCAGTCAACGGCAAGTGCAAAGGCGGGGGCGACGATTTCACTTTCTGCAACGGTTAATCCCGCTACGGGCGGCAGTGTAAGCTGGACATCATCTAACAGTTACGTCGCAAGCGTTGACAGTACGGGCAAGGTTACCTGCAAGGCGGCAGGTACAGCCAAAATCACTGCAACCTATACATACAAGGGCTACAAATATGCCAAGGAATGTGCGGTTACTGTTATTGCAGACCCCGTAGCCGCTTTTAACAAGCTCAAAAATTACATTGAGACATACGGAACGGTAAATGATTACGGCAACAAGGTCATTGGAATTAATACCTATACCGTAACTTCCAACAATCAATACTCAAACACCTACGCTATTTCCTACAATAAAAATACGGGTATGTTTGACTTTGTATCGACTGTTTTGGGTTACTATTATCCCTCTAACGACCGCACGATTATGTTCTCAATTGATCCGTCTACGGTGACGACGAGTGTTACAAGTGCAGTTATTTATTATAACACAACAGGTCCTTATGATGGCGACATTCAAGGCTCAGGCGTTGCCACGGCAACTCTCAACATAAAAACCTGCAACGCATATACAAACCTTAATTTTGTATGGCACAGCGAAACAACAAGCAACATTAAAACTGATGCATATAAAAATCTGATGAACGATACGTTTAAAAAATCGCTCATAGAATGGAATGATCTTGTGTTTGATAAGTGCAAAATTACACTCAAAGACTTAGGCTTTGACGGATACTATGAATAATTGAAAACGGGTAACAAAACGCCCGCCGCTGAGGATTTTCCTCGGCGGCGGGTGTTATCATTTTATCTCAATCACCATATCACATCTGCTTTTTACGTCCGTTGCTGCAAAATACTTTTCTTCAAGCGGAATCCACGTGCTGAAAAAGCGTTGTGCAAATTCGGGTGAGTTGCGGTGCATTATGCGCTCTTTCTGCAACTGCGGTGAAACGGCAAGAAAAACTGAAAAATCATAGTACCGCGCAAGCTCGGGGTGCATCGAATACGCTCCCTCGGTAACTGTCAGCTTTTCGGGTGCAATCCGTACAGGCTTGCAAAGAGTCATCGTTGCGCAATCAAGCCGCTGATAGCTGACCGTTTTGCCCTCGCTGAGCGGTATGAGCACCTGAGACAAAAAACGCTCACGGTCTACGTTGCCGCCCACCTGAGCAAAACGCTCGGGTGTTCTTTGCTCGGGCCTGAGGAAAAAGTCGTCCATGTGAAAAACGGTGCAGCCGTATACGCCTGAAAGCATGCCGCCGAGTGTGGTTTTGCCGCTTGCACTGCCACCCTCAATTGCAAGCCTCACCGTGCCGCTTGCAAGCGCCTTGTCCAGCAGGGCGAAAAGCGGCAGAAACGGGATATACTCCTTAGCAATCACGCGGTAAGACGGCGCGTATTCACTTCTGAAAGCTTCGGAGTGGTGCACCGCACCGAAGCCGTCTGCCGCCCATGCCTCAACGGCTTTTTCAAATTCGCTTTTTGTGAACGGCAACATGCCTTCCTCAACAAGCTCTTTTGCAACGTTGAGCTTGTTGAGCAGTGCGGCTTTGCCGTTTTCTTCTTCCTTTGCAGAAAGGTAAAAGAGCTTGCCGAGCGTTTCTGCGCTCAACCCCTCGCTGACGTATGAAAGCGGCACACGGCAGTAGTTGCCGTCAAGCGGCTCAATTTCTGCGCGGGTTGCGGGCTTTGCCGCTTTAAGCTCCTTGCGGATGTAAGCGGTGGCTTTTTCCAAAGAGGCAACCATGTGCTCACAACCGCAAGAGCTTTGATGAATAAACTTGAAAACGTCACGAATCTGCAGTTTCGGGTATTTGTGATAATGCGCCGTCAGCAGTTCGCGCGTGGTTTTGTTTTGTTGCATAAGAACACCGCCTTCAATAAATTTATGTTTTGCGGATTATACGCGGGTCGTCAAGCAGCATCACAAGTATCGGCACCAGCACAAGCTGGGAGATGATGCCGGGAATTGCATTTGTGAATGCGCCCGCAATAAAGAGTGGAAGAGTGAACGCGCCGCCGTTTGCACTCATGCATGCAAACATTGCCGCGCCCCACACAAGCCTGCCGGCAATCATCGCGGTGAGCAGTGAGCAATAAACAAACGGCTTTTTCTGCGGCAGAAGCCTGTGCATCAGCCCTGCAACCGCACCGTAGACAGCAAGCTCAAACGCCATGCATACTGCGGTGGGAAAAAGCGGCGGCATACTGAGCGTGAGTGAGCGCAGAAGCGGCGCGATGAAGCCTACCGCAAGCCCCCACGGCCAGCCGCACACAAAGCCGCAAAGCAGTACGGGGATATGCATGGGGCAAAGCATGGAGCCGATTTCGGGTATTTGCCCCGTAAGGAACGGCAAAACGTAGGCGAGTGCCAGAAACAAAGCGGCAAGCACCATTTTCAGCAGACTGTTGCGTTTTTTCATGTGGACGTTTCCTTTCTTACATAACAAAAAAGCATCACCGCCTCTGCAGAGGCAATGATACTTTCATAGTATCGTTTGTTGGTGTTACTACGGGCATATTACATGCCGAGAGTTGTTGCTTTGGAGAAGAAACTTCTGTTTCTGAGTTGTTCTTCTGAACAACAGAAGTTATTTTATCATAAAAAGCGGCAGAAATCAAGCGTTTTTGCCGCTGATTACCGCGCTGAGCTTCAGCATTGTATCGGCAATCAGCGCACTTGTGTTAAGATTCTGTACCCCTGCTACGAGGTTGTCGCATCTGTTCATGGGGATGAGAATGCGCGTTGCGTCTGCGCGTGCAACCGAGAGTGCCATTTTTTCGGTTACTTCACCGAGCAGGGAGTCTGCGATGACGATACCCACGGGGCCGATGATTACGTTTGCTTTGCGGCAGGCTACAACGACGGGGTTTTCGCCTGTTGCGGCATTTTTTGCGCCTGCTTTTATCATTGCGGCGGTTGCAACTGCGTTTGTGCCGATTGCCGTCAGGGTGACAAAGGGAAACTGCGCCGAAATTTCTTTCACAAGCTGAGCACCGAGTTGACCGCCCTGGCCGTCGATAATTGTGATGTTCATACTACACCTCAAAAAAAGAGTTTGACACATTATAACACTATTTTTGAAAAACTTCAAATCGTACACACAAAATACACATTGAAGGCTTAATATACAGTTGAAAAAGGAGGGTGGCAGATATGGACAAAGTGCTTATTTGTGACGACGAAAAAAAGATAAGAGAAACCATGTGCGATTTCCTTACGGCGAAGGGGTTTGACGTAACCCTTGCTTCAAACGGCAGTGAGGCGGTGTTGGCGGTTGACAATGCGCAGTTTGACGTGATTATACTTGACGTGATGATGCCCGTGATGGACGGACTTGAAGCTTGTAGGCGCATCAGGCGTAAAACCGACACGCCGATTATTTTTCTTTCTGCGCTCGGTGAAGAAAACGACCTGATTGACGGCTACCGTCAGGGTGCGGATGATTACATTGTGAAGCCGTTTCCGTTGGCGGTGCTGTGTGAAAAATGCAGATCTGTCATAGCACGGTACAAGGGCACGTTTGCGGCGGAGGAGTTGTCTTTCTTCGGCATCACGGTGAACAGAAGCAAAATGCAGGTTGCGGTGGATTCGCAGGAAATTGTGCTGCAGAAAAAGACGTATCAGCTTCTTGTATTGCTGATGGAAAACAAGGAAATTGTGCTCTCACGTGAGCAGATATTGACGCGAATATGGGGCTGGGACTTTGACGGTGACGAAAGGGTGGTTGACACCCACATCAAGAATCTGCGCAAGGCGTTGGGTGAAAAATCAAAGCACGTAAAAACCGTCATCGGCGGCGGTTATTCTTTCAGGGAGGTGTGAGAATATGACAAAAAAGAGGATGCTTGCGCTCATTTTATGCGGTGTGCTTCTGCTTTTCTCGTGCGCGATGCTCCTTAATTATTGGAGCGCGAGGAATGACGTGCACAGAATAATGAGTACAAGATATTACAACCGTAATTTTTCAACTTTTTTTGAAGAGTATGAGAATAATGCGGATTACAGCACGGATTTGCTTTTGCGTGACATAACGTATCATAACAATCCGGAACGTTCAGGCTTTCTTCCGACGGCGTTTGCTTTTGGCGCAATTGACAGGGACGGAAACATACTTTTCACAAGCTCAAGCAACGCGTGGTGGGAAGAATATAACGAAGAAGGCAACTATCTCGGCAGAGGCTACGTCAGCCTCGAAGAATACATGACAAGCGAGCTCAAGGCGGAGATTGCTGATTTTTACAACAAGCCTGACCGCTACGGCAGAATGCTCCATCAGTCATATTCTTTGGATAAATTGGAGTTGTATTTTGATGGTAAAAAGCATCATCCCGTCAGGTTGACCTTCACAAGCCCTGCATACGATGAAAGCTTCACGTTTAAGTTCAGCAACCTGCCGGTGACAAAGACCGTCACGGAAACCTACAGTATCATTGACCATTATTTCTACGACCTTGATGAAAGCGCTTTTGACCACAAGTATTACGTGAAGCTGAAAAAGGAGGTTGATGAGGCGCTTCGGAGTTTTGAGTTTACGGATTCAAACGGCGGTACTGCATCGTTGAGTGGTGGCAGGTCGGAAGTTAATGACATCAGAGACGATATCTATTTCGTGTATTTTACGGAATACAGCAACTTCCAGAAGACCGTAATATCCGACGTTTTCAAAACGCTGACAGTTTATACGATATTCCTGTTTAGTTTTGCGTTTGTTCTCATTTCCTGCGTGGCGTCGATCCTTTATGACAAAAACAAAAGGCTTGCAGAATCAAAACGCGCGTTCACCTCTGCGGCGGCGCATGAGCTCAAAACGCCGCTTGCGGTGATACAGAACCAATGTGAGTGCATTATGGAAAACATTCTGCCTGAGAAAAACGGCGAGTACATCAGCTCAATTTATGACGAGGCACTGCGAATGAACGGTATTGTGCAGTCGCTGTTGACCTTCAACCGCCTTGCAGATGCGGACAAGGTTGAAAAAACAGCTTGCGACCTCAGCGCTCTTGTTGTGGCGGAGGTTGAAAAATACAGACCGTTTGCCCAAACTGCAGGCGTTGAATTTGACATGCAGATTGATCGTGATGTATTTATCAACTGCAACGAGGAGCTTCTTTCGATGGCGGTGGACAACTATCTTTCAAACGCGGTGAAATATTCCGTCGGTGACAAGCGTGTGACGGTTGAGCTGAAAAAGAGGAAAGGCGGTTTTATTTTCTCTGTCAGCAACCCGTCACCGCCGATTGACAAGGGAGACACCGTTTGGCAGATTCTCTCACGTGCGGATAAGTCGAGAAACAGCTCCGGGGGCTCAACAGGTATGGGTTTGCCGATTTGCAAGAAGATTTTTGATCTGCACGCGTACAAGTGCTCATACGGATGCGCAGGGGAGAGGGTTACGTTTTATTTTGAAGGGCAGATGTAAAATATAGGTGGAGTCACGGCGTTTTCCGTGCGGAAACGCCGTGTCGGCCCGCCGCGGCGGCAGCCCGACAGGGCTGCCGCGCGTTTTTGCGCGCGCGGCGGCGAAGCCGATGTTG
>JAZNQF010000077.1:0-29030 GCA_045590055.1 Acutalibacteraceae bacterium | reverse complement strand
TGTGAAATGAAATTCGCCTCCTCACATTTGCGAAGCAAATATTTCACAGCGAAGCTATTTCACTTGGCGAAGCCAAATTTCACTCGCCGCAAGGCGAATTTCGTTGAAAAAACGACAGGTCGAAACCTGTCGTTTTTTCTGGCTGGGATGGCAGGATTTGAACCTGCGGATGTCGCAGTCAAAGTGCGATGCCTTACCCCTTGGCTACACCCCAATGGATAAAAAAAGAGTTGCCTATACAAAAAATGGGGTGGATAATCGGATTCGAACCGATGGCCTCCAGGGCCACAACCTGGCGCTCTAACCAACTGAGCTATACCCACCATATTGGCGCGCTTGAAGGGACTCGAACCCCTGACCCACTGCTTAGAAGGCAGTTGCTCTATCCACCTGAGCTACAAGCGCACGTTTCTTTCTGTACAGACAACATATGGCGTAAACGCTTTTTTGGAGCGGGTGATGGGAATCGAACCCACACGACCAGCTTGGAAGGCTGGGATTCTACCATTGAACTACACCCGCACGTTTACAACGGTTGATATTATATACAAAGTCTGTGCGGTTGTCAATACATTTTTGAAAAAATGTAAAGAAAGCTTTCCTAATTTTAAATCTTTTGTTCGATTTTAACATTTATGGCTTTTTGTGGTTGCTTTTATTGTTCAATGATGTTATAATTCTTACAATAATTTTGTTACGGAGGCGTAATATGGCAAAGAATCAATGGTATAAGGAAATATCCGTCTATCAGGTGTGGCCCCGCAGTTTCTGCGACGGTAACGGCGACGGCATCGGCGACATTCAGGGTATCATCTCAAAACTCGACTATATCAAGAGCATCGGTGTTGATGCAATCTGGTTTTCACCGCTTTATCCGTCACCCAACGCCGACTACGGCTACGATATCGCAGACTACAAGAACATTTCAAGCGATTACGGTACACTTGATGAATTCAAAACCCTGCTTGATGAAGCGCACAAGCGCGACCTCAAGGTTATTATGGATCTTGTTGTAAACCATACCTCAAACCAGCATAAATGGTTCCTTGAAAGTAAGAAGAGCAAGGATAACCCCTACAGAGATTATTACATCTGGCGCAAAGGTAAGGGCAAGAGACCTCCCAACAACTGGCTTTCAACCTTCCAGGGTAAAGCATGGGAATATGATCCCACCACTGATGAATATTATCTCCATGTTTTTGCAAAAGAACAGCCCGACCTTAACATGGACAACCCTCGTGTACGTGAGGAAGTTAAGGATATTATGCGCTTCTGGCTTGACATGGGTGTTGACGGCTTCCGTGAGGACGTTATCACTTTCATTTCAAAGAAAGAGGGCCTGCCCAACGGCTTCCCGCTTCCCACGGCCTGCGGTATTGAGCATTATATGAACGGTCCGCATCTTAAGGAATACCTCAAGGAGTTCAGAGAGGTAACAGAAGAATACGATTGTTTTACCGTTGGCGAGGCTCCCATGATGACACCTGGACGTGCTCTTAAGTTCATCAAGGAAGGTCCCGACCAGACCCTTGATATGATGTTCCATTTCCAGCACATGGGCGCTGACAACCTTGTTACAAACTGGATTCCCACTCCCTTCCGTCTCGGTCACCTCAAGGGTGTTTACACCAATTGGCAGAAGAAGATGGCAAAGAACAACGGCTGGAACGCTCTCTACGTTGAAAACCACGACCAGCCCAGAATCATCAGCCGCTACGGCAGTGAGAAGTACAGAGTTGAAAGCGGCAAGATGCTTGCTGTTATGTATATATGCCAGAGCGGTACTCCTTTCATTTATCAGGGTCAGGAAATCGGCATGATAAACGCAAGAGAGTTTGAAGACTGGAGACAGTATCCCGACGTATCCACCATCAACAACTACGACCTGTTCCATAAGCTTGGTTTCTCAGATGCAACTTTCCTTAAAATATGCCACCGTGCTGCAAGAGATAACGCACGTACATCAATGCAGTGGGACGACAGTGAAAACGCAGGATTCACAACAGGTAAGCCGTGGTTCTACACCAACCCGAATTACAAGGAAGTTAACGTAAAGGCTGCAGAGGCTGACGAGGATTCACTGCTTCACTTCTATCGCAAGCTCCTCAAGTTCCGCAAGGAGAACCCCATTGTTATCTACGGTGACTACAAAGAGCACTGCAAGTCAAGCAGAAGACTCTATGTTTATGAAAGAAGCTATCAGGGCAAGCGCATGCTTGTTATGTGCAGCTTCTGCGAGGGCTCAGTTGATTTCACTGCTCCCAAGGATTTCGATCTTGAAAAAGCAGAGCTTATCCTTTCTAACTACAAGACCAACCCCGTTATCCACAACGGCTTCATGACAAGACCCTACGAAACAAGAGTTTATCTTCTTGGTTAGGGTGACGAGTATAACCCGACCCCGCCCGAAAGCGTGAATTTTCACCCGCTTTCCGGCGCTTCGGTTTTGAAAGGCGTCAGCCTTCCTGCGTCCTCATCATCCGAAAATCATGCAAAAATTCGCACTTTCAGGTCGAAGATTTTTTACAGAGGAGATTTTCGGCGAGCCAAGGCATAAAACGCAGCAAATCCTTGACGGATTTGCGAGTATTTTAACGAAGGATTGACGGAAATCCACCTGTAAAAAACGGGTTCGGATTATACCCGTCACCCTACAGGGTGAGGACAACTCTGAAACAGCAAAAAATCACCCGAAACGGCACGTTTCGGGTGATTACTTCTATATTACAACTTTGTCCGCCGTATAACCGCAAATTAATAATCTCTGCGAGCGTTGTTGTTTCTGCGGCTCATGGGACGGCGGGGTCTTGAGGGACGCTCGTCGCTGATATCGTTCTCGGGTACCTTGCCTTCGATTTCGATAAGAGCATCTCTGCGGGAGAGGTTGATTCTGCCCTGGTCGTCGATTTCAACAACCTTAACGATAACTTCGTCACCGACTGCTACGCAATCTTCAACCTTTTCAACTCTCTTAACGTCGAGCTTTGAAACGTGAACAAGGCCCTCTTTGCCGGGTGCGATTTCAACAAATGCACCGAATGACATCAGGCGGGTAACAACACCGCGGAAGATTGAGCCAACCTCGGGGTCGTTTGCAATTGTTTCAACAATTGTGAGTGCACGTCTTGCGTTTTCGATATCAATAGCGGTGATGTAGATTCTGCCGTCTTCTTCAACGTCGATTTTGCAATCACATTCAGCACAAATCTTCTGGATAACCTTGCCCTGCTTGCCGATAACGTCACCGATCTTGTCGGGTGAAATCTGAGTGGAGAGCATCTTGGGAGCGTACTTGGAAAGTTCTTCTCTGGGCTCTGCGATACAGGGAAGCATGATTTCATCGAGGATGTAGCATCTTGCCTTGTAGGTCTTTTCGAGAGCTTCCTTGATGATTTCGGGTGTAAGGCCGTGTACTTTAAGGTCCATCTGGATGGCAGTGATGCCCTTCTTTGTGCCGGCAACCTTGAAGTCCATGTCGCCGAAGAAGTCTTCGAGGCCCTGAATGTCAACCATTGTCATGAAACGGTCACCTTCGGTAACAAGACCGCAGGAGATACCTGCAACGGGGGCCTTGATCGGTACGCCTGCTGCCATGAGTGACAGAGTTGAACCGCAGATTGCACCCTGTGAGGTTGAGCCGTTTGAGGAAAGAACCTCAGAAACAAGGCGGATGGTGTAGGGGAATTCCTCAACTGAGGGGATAACGGGAAGCAGAGCTCTTTCAGCAAGAGCACCGTGACCGATTTCACGTCTGCCGGGACCTCTTGAAGGTCTTGTTTCACCAACTGAGTATGAGGGCAAGTTATAGTGGTGCATGTAGCGCTTGGTGTCTTCGTTGTCAAGACCGTCAAGAAGCTGAGCATCAGCAGATGTGCCGAGGGTTGTGATTGTGAGCACCTGAGTCTGGCCTCTGGTGAACATACCTGAACCGTGTACGCGGTCAAGCAGGTCAACCTCAGCGTTGAGAGGTCTGATCTGGTCAATTGTTCTGCCGTCTACGCGCTTGCCGTCGTCAAGGAGCCAGCGGCGAACAACAAACTTCTGGAGCTTGTAAAGGCAGTCGTCAATCTTTGCAATTTCTTCGGGGTACTGCTCGTCAAGTGCGGCGTGTACCTTTTCGTATACGGGCTTGAGTCTTTCGTCGCGGATTCTCTTGTCGTCTGTGTCAAGAGCTGCTCTAACATCTTCGATGGCGAGCTCTTTAACTGCGTTGTACATTTCTTCGGACGGGTCATTGGAAATGAACTCGATTTTCTCTTTGCCGATTTCTCTCTGGATGCCCTTGATGAATTCAACGATTTCCTTGTTTACTTCGTGAGCATACATGATGCCTGCAAACATATCTTCGTTGCTGACTTCGTTTGCGCCTGCTTCAATCATAGCAACAAGGCTGTCTGTTGAAGCAACGGTAACTGCCATTTCGGAGATTTCTCTCTGTTCTTCGGTGGGGTTGATGACGAATTCGCCGTTTACAAGGCCAACGCTTACGCCTGAGATGGGGCCGTCCCACGGAATCTCGGAGATGGAGATTGCAACGGAAACACCGATCATAGCGGTGATTTCGGGTGAGCAGTCGGGGTCAACTGACATAACTGTTGCAACAACACCAACGTCGTTTCTCATATCCTTGGGGAAGAGGGGACGGATGGGTCTGTCGATAACGCGGGATGCAAGGGTTGCCTTTTCTGTTGCTCTGCCTTCGCGGCGAAGGAAGGAGCCGGGGATGCGGCCTACTGCATAAAGCTTCTCTTCATAGTCAACTGAGAGAGGGAAGAAGTCAACGCCTTCTCTGGGTTTTGCAGCCATTGTTGCTGTGCAGAGGATTTCTGTTTCGCCGTAGCGGATAAGGCATGAGCCGCCTGCAAGCTGAGCCATTTTGCCTGTTTCAACAACAAGGGGTCTGCCTGCGAGTGTGGTTTCGAATTTTCTGAAGTCTTCAAAAAACATGGTTTGTCCTCACTTTTCTTTCTTTAATTATTTTATTTCAAATGAGGTGGGTTTAGCAGTAAATTCAACGCCGCCGTACGACGCTCAATTTATTGCTAATCCGTCAGCCTCACTTGTTGCAGGGGTAAGGATTATATAGGTCACCTTATAGTGCTTATAACACAACAACAGGGACAGAGGGGATACAAAGCTGCATCCCATCCGCCCCGTTTCCGTTATCATTATTTACGGATGTTGAGTCTTGCGATGATTGAACGGTATCTTTCGATGTCGTTCTTCTGAAGATAGGCAAGAAGGTTTCTTCTGTGACCAACCATCTTCAGCAGGCCGCGGCGTGAGTGATGGTCTTTCTTGTGGACCTTAAGGTGCTCGGTGAGGTCGTTGATTCTCTTGGTGAGAACTGCGATCTGAACTTCCGGAGAACCTGTGTCGCCTTCGTGCAGTGCATATTTCTGCATAATTGCGGTTTTTTCTGCCTGTGTCATGTTACTTTCACCTCGTTTAAATAGTCATCCGCCGCACTTCTCAGATAAAGGAAAGGTGAGCTCCCGATTGTGCGGGCATACTCCCATATCCGTGAAGCGGGTAAAATGCTTGACGATTATAGCACATAAAAACTGAAATGTAAAGGGTACGGAGAAAAATTTTTCGTTTTTTTGCAACATTAATTATATGTTGTTTTGTGCAGTTTTACTCAGCGTGGTAAAATGTTAAAACGGACGTGCGATATAACTGCCACGCGGTTTGCCCTGCAAACCGCCGCTCGCCGCCACGTGCGCTTGCCTCAGCCGCCCCACACCGCGCGGCACAGATTCTGCCGCGGTGCACCCGTTTCAACGCGCGGAACTGTTCCTGCGGCAAGCGCACGGGTTTGCCCGCTGCCCGAAGCTTTGTGTGGGATTTGCCACGTGCCGTTAGGCGTGCAAACCCCCGCGGCGCCCTTGCGGGCGCCGCGGGGCGGCGAGCGGTGGCTCACTTTGCCGCAACAGTTCAGCTTTAGTTGTCACTCAGAATATGTCAACTTTTTGTCATTCACTTTACCTGAACTTTAATTTTTAACTTTTGAGGAAAAAAACCAAAATAAATGTTGACAAAAAATGAATAAACTTGTATTATTACCCTGCAAGCAGTTGCAAATATTTATGAAAGGTGATTTAATCATGGAAGGTATCCTTAACATTTTCGTAAGTCTTCTTGGCACAGTAGTTGAGTACATCGTTGCTCTTGCAGACAAACTCGGCCTTGATCTCAGCGGTATTACTGATCTCTTCGCAGGTCTCCTCGGTGGCGACGAAGAAGGCACAACAGCAGAAATCGAAGAATAATTCTTACTTAAAGCTGGTTGAAGGCTACACCTCGGTGTAGCCTTCATTTTTTTGTTTTGGTGCAGAGCTCCGGCACTTGAAAATGCGCTCATATAATGATATAATAACCCTTAATAAAAAAGAACGGCAGGTTTTTTTATGCTTGTTAATATGAAAGATTTGTTGCTCGCGGCGCAGGATACACCCTATGCCGTCGGCAGCTTCAGTGTTTCCAACATGGAGATGGTGCTCGGTGTGCTCAAAGCGGCAGAGGAATTCGGGGCGCCTGTTATTCTGCAGATTGCTGAGGTCAGGCTCAACCATTCACCTCTTGACCTCATCGGACCGCTGATGCTCGGCGCGGCAGAAAATGCTGAGATTCCCGTTGCGGTCCACCTTGACCACGGCAAAACCTTTGAATGCATTGAACACGCGCTCGATTTAGGCTTCACCTCGGTTATGTTTGACGGCTCACATCTTCCCATTGAGGAAAACATCAAGCAGACCCAACGTGTCATTCGCCTTGCCGAAGAATACGGTGCAGACGTTGAGGCTGAAATCGGCTGTGTGGGCGGCAGTGAAGACGGAAGTGAGGATATTGCAATCAACTGCACCTCACCCGAACAAGCGGTCGAGTTCGTTTCAAAAACAGGCGTCGACGCACTTGCCATTGCCATCGGTAACGCTCACGGCAACTATAAGCAGGCACCTAACCTGCGTTTTGACATACTTGAAAAGGTGCACAAGTCAGTTGACGTACCCCTTGTGCTTCACGGCGGCACGGGTATAACCCCCGAGGATTTTGTGCGTTGCAGGGAAAACGGAATCAAAAAAATCAACATCGCAACCGCTACGTTTGACAGTGTGGAAAAAGCCGTACGCGATGCTTATGCCGCAGGTGAAATCAAAGGATATTACGATTTGCAGACCGCCGAGGTCAACGGTGCATACGAAAACGCGAAAAAGCACCTTGAGATTTTCGGCAGCAGATACATTGAATACTAATACCGAAAGGAAATTATTATGAAGTATATTCAGTTTGACGAAAGCAGACCCCTTGACGTTATCCCGATTGGCAGAGTTGCCATTGACTTCAACCCCACAGACATGAACAGACCCCTTGCCGAAAGCTGCAACTTCAACAAGTATGTTGGCGGCTCACCTGCAAACATTGCGGTCGGTCTTGCAAGGCTCGGCAAAAAGGTTGGCTTCATCGGCAAGGTTTCCGATGACCAGCACGGCGACTACGTTGTTGACTATTTCAAAAAAGACGGCATTGATGTTTCAAACATCTTCCGTGCAAAAAACGGTGAAAAGCTCGGCCTCACCTTCACTGAAATCAAAAGCCCCACAGAAAGCAGCATTCTCATGTACCGCGACGGCGTTGCTGACCTCATGCTTCACCCCGAAGAGGTAAGCGAGGACTACATCAGGAGTGCAAAAGCAATTGTTATTTCAGGCACCGCACTTTCACAGAGCCCGTCAAGAGAGGCCGCTCTCAAGGCAATGATGCTTGCAAAGAAAAACGGCACCGTTGTTATTTTTGACATTGACTACCGCGCTTACACATGGAAGAATCCCGACGAGATTTCCATTTACTACTCAATGGTTGCAAGGAACAGTGACATTCTTCTCGGCTCACGCGAGGAATATGACCTGACCGAAGCCATCTGCGGCAAGTGCGAAACCGACGAGGAGAGCGCCGCTCTCTGGCACTCCTACGGCAACAAGATTGTTGTTATCAAGCACGGCAAAAAAGGCTCAACCGCTTACACCGATGACGGCAACAAGTATTCAATCAAGCCCTTCCCCGTCAAGAGCCTCAAAGGCTTCGGCGGCGGTGACGGTTATGCTTCCGCATTCATCCGTTGCCTGCTTGAAGGCTGGGAGATTATTGATGCCCTTGAATTCGGCACGGCTTCTGCCTCAATGCTGATTTCCGCACACAGCTGCTCTGCCGCAATGCCCACAGTTGAGCAGATTGAAGAATTCATCAAGGAAGAAAAAGCCCTCTACGGCGAAATGGTCGCAAGAGGATAAGCGGTTGGCACTCGTGCAGACCGTGTCTGCCTGCAACTTTGCTATTTCTGAAAAACACCCGAGGCGTTGTGTTCGCAAGGACACAACGCCGATTTTATTGTACTTATATTGTGCTTAGCACAAGTTTTATCAGCTTCGCGAGTTTGTTGCGAATAAAATGACACTGTTGCCACAAGGAAATAATATCACTGTTTTAATGACTTAATTTTGAAACAGTAAAACGGATGTGCAGAAAACACATCCGTTTAATATTTGTCTTATACCGTTACAAGAAGGGGAAACGATGTTTTTTATACCTGAAAAAACATCATTTGAGGGCTATAATTTGTTGCTGTATGGTGTCGTAGTTTACTTCGTTTTCGTTTAATCGTACGGCGTTTTCAAAATCAAAAGCAGCTTTAATTGCAGAGGTATATTCGGATTCGTTTACAGATTTATCTCCTATTGAGTATTCATAATGAAGCTTGTATTCGTCATTTTCCAAAACTTCTACGCGTTCTGCCGAGAGCGCCTCGAAAGTCAGCGTAAATCCGCTCTCATTGAGTTTATATACGTGGGTATATATGTGTCCCATATTTCCGTTTTGATTAACGACGTTTCCGCTTTTCTCAATATACAATCCGCCGCCGATTCGATTCAGGTGCTGTTCAACAACAGCACCGTTTTTATAGGTGCAAATACTGTCTCCTGTTGCTTCGTAATCACCGCTTAAATACAGCTCGGGAATACTGTCGCCATCAATATACACAAGTGCATAGGATTCGTGGGAATCCTTTTCTTGCTCCAGAAAATTAAGATAGGCGGTTTTCCATTCAGGTGTGTCGCCTGTCTCGGTGATCTGCGCAATATCGGTTGATTTTTCAGTTGATTCTTCATCCTGAGTCTTACTGCTCTGACAAGCACTGCCGCGCGTTACCGTATTCGTCGTAATATACTCAACGCCCAACTTGGCAAGAGCCTTCACGTCCTTGATTTTGTCAACCGTCCACGCGGCGCACGTGACGCCCTTTTCCTTCGCCGCACCGACTAAAGCGCGGTTTGCCTCTTTGGAATGGTTGAAGTTGAGCCCGAAGCCCTGCTCTGCGCAATAATCAATATCTTCTTCGGTGACGTTGCTGATAAGATAGAATATCGTTGCATCTTCATATTGCGCCTTCACCGCTTCAAGCAGCTCACTGTTGAAGCTGATGAAAACAGCCTTGTCAAGCACACCTGATTTTTCAGCAACCTCAAGCATTGACGGTATCTGCTCAACCGTGCCGCCCTTGATTTCAACAATCGGTACAATACCGTACGTATCGCAAATGCCGAGCACTTCGTCAAAACGCGGTACACTCTGGTCGGGGTATCTGCCTGCATTGCGGCCCGCGTCAATTTTCAGCTTTGCTATGTCCTCATACGTCATTTCGGTAACAATACCGTTGCCGTTTGTGGTGCGCTTCACGTCGTCATCGTGCATGAGCACCCATTCGCCGTCACTTGTGGGCTGAATGTCAAACTCGCAGCCGTAAAAGCCTGCCTTGCCTGCTTCCTCAATCGCGGCAATGCTGTTTTCAGGCGCAACCGAGGAAAAACCGCGGTGCGCAATCAGCTTCACGTTCTGCGCATCATCGGGGGAAAGCTCAACCGGATTAATGTGGAACATAGGGAAAACAACCGCGCTGTAAACCACGGAAAGTGCAACCAAAAGCACGCCTATTACCGCAACCACTGTGAAAATCTTGTTTGATTTGTTCATAAACACACACTCCTTATCTATTCATCTCGTCAAGGCTGAGATAGAAGCCACTGAGGAAATCTGTTACAAAATGCTTCACCTCAGGCAAATCCATTTCATCAAGCGACTTTTGTGTGGCTTTGAATGCATGTGAAAACTCAGAATTGCCTGCCTTCTGCTCCTCAATGCACTTGATGAGGGCGGAGAGCTTGTCTGCCGCCTTCACAAGCTTCCACAGATATTCGTCGTCAGCCTGCTTGAAAAACGCCGATTCATATTCTGCTCTCAAGTCATCGGGCAGCATACCCAGCAGAGTTTCACACGCCTCTTTTTCAATGGTGTCAAACTCAATGCGCATTTTTTCACTGTGATACTTGACGGGGGTGGGCATGTCGCCCGTGATAATTTCGGGCATGTCATGGTAGAGTCCCAGAAAAGCGGCTCTTTCCGCGTTGAGCTGTTTGCCGCATCTCACGTTGCCGATTATTGCAAGTGCGTGGGCAATTGCCGCAACGTCGTTTGAGTGCTCGGATATATTCTCGCTCGTTGTGTTGCGCATGAGCGCCCAACGGTTAATGTATTTCATTCTTGAATGCATTGCAAAAAAATTGCTTGCCATAGATTGTCCTCCGCGTATGTTTTATCGGTTGGGTCAATTATACAACAAAGTACGGGCAAAATCAACATAATAAAGAGTATGGGAAGGGGAGACACAATTCGTCAATGAATCGGACACAAAAAAGACTTGCATTAATTGATACAATATTATATAATAACCTAACATCTTTATTTTTAAGGAGCTGACACAATGGATCCCATCAAGGTAGATTTTACCGGCAAAGGTAAGGGCTCAGCAATCAGAAAGCCCAAAAATGCCGCGCTGAAAATCCTCATCAGCCTTTTAGGCACAGTTGTAGGCGCAGTCATCGCTTACTACTTCATGCTTCCGCCCATCAATCTCAAATCGTACGATTTCTATATCTACGCAGCTTTTATCGTGCTTCTTTTCATTGTTTTCCTGCTGCTGACCTCAGGCGTTGTTGCTTCGCCTGATTACACGCCGTATGCCAAACGGCTGGCTGTTGCACCTGTTTGTGTTTTGCTTGTGGGTGCACTCGTTGTCGGTGTGTGTTTCCTTGCTTCCTGTGTGTTCTTCCGCGCGGAGAGCTACAGCAAAATCATCTCAGTGGATGAAAGCAAGACCTTTGAAGACGACGTTCAGGAAGCTGATTTCCAGAGCGTACCCGTGCTTGACACAAATGCCGCCGCGGCTCTTGCAAAAAGAACCCTCGGTGACCTTTCCGATCAGGTTTCTCAGTTTGAAGTTGGCGACAGCTTTACCCAGATCAACTACAAGGGCAACCCCATCAAGCTCACCACGCTTCAGTACGGTGACATTTTCAAGTGGTTTAAAAACACCAAAAACGGTTTCCCCGGTTACATCACCGTAAATATGGTAACTCAGAAGGCAGAGTTTGTCAGAACGGACGATGCAGGTCTCGGCTACGGTAACATCCGTTACTCAACATACGAGCACTTCAACAAGTATCTCATGCGTCACGTGCGTTTTGAGCGCCCTACCTACCTTCTCGGTACCCCCACCTTTGAAATTGATGAGACGGGTTATCCCTTCTGGCTTGTACCGGTTGAAGACAGAACGGTTGGCGTTTTCGGCGGCACAGACGTAATCGGTGTGCTCCTCGTTGATGCCGTAACAGGTGAAATCACCGAATACACCGTTGATGAAGTAAGAGAAAACAGCGAGCTTCAGTGGATTGACGGTATCTTCTCCGCAAGCCTTCTTGTCAAGCAATATAACTACTACGGTAAATACAGCGGCGGTTTCTGGAACAGCATCATCGGCCAGAGCGGCGTTAAGCTTGCAACCGAAGGCCACAACTACCTTGCAATCAACGATGACGTATACATGTACACAGGCGTTACCTCAACAGGTGAAGATCAGGCAATCATCGGCTTCGTGCTTGTTAATATGAGAACGAAGGAAGCTAATTATTATATGGTATCGGGTGCTAAGGAGAACTCTGCAAAAGAGTCTGCCGAGGGTGCATTGCAGAACTTCAAATACACTGCAACCTTCCCGCTTCTGCTCAACATCAGCGGCCAGCCCACATACTTCATGTCCATGCTTGACGCAGTAAGCCTTGTCAAGATGTACGCAATGGTTAACGTAACCAATTACCGCGTTGTTGTTACAGGCTCAGACATTGCAAGCACCATTGAAGCTTACGTAGCAGAGCTTGAAGAAAATAATATCTCAATTGATATCGACATTGATGATATCCAGCACGACATTGAGTCTTCCACAAACGAGGAAGAAACAGTTGACCCCGACAAGTACACAACCTGGACGGGCAGTGTTACGGATATCCGCACCGCAGTTATCAACGGCAACAGCTACTACTACCTTGCAATTGATTCTGCAGATGCATACTTCTCAATCAAGGCTGACGACGCTCAGGAAGTTATCATTCTCAACGTAGGCGACACAGTCTCCTTCAAGACCACGAAAGACAAGGGCGCAATCATTGAAATCGCCGTTTTCGGTTGATATATGCGTAAAACAACCTTGGACTTGGGTTTGCCAAGTCCGAGGTTTTATATTCCCGACCCAACCGCGTTGCCGCCGAGGGGCCGCCCCGCCGCCTCCGTGAGCGTATCTGAGGCTGTCGCCCGCCCCCCGAAGCAACCGCACACCCTGCCGCGGCACCCACGCCCGAACAAAGTGCACGCTCACGGGTTTTCGCATGCTGCGCCTGACGCCGTCGCAACAGCACAGACATCCCCGCATGCGAAAAGCGAAGCGTAGCTTCGGCGGCGGGGCGGTGCGCCGAGGCCTGCCGATCTTCTTCCTCAAGCACGAGCAAAGCTAAACCCGCCATCAGCTCTGTGCTGATGGCGGGTTTGTTAAGAGTTTATGGAGATAAGGGAGATTAATAGTTCTCTTTTCTTACTTCAAAGAAGCTCTGCGGATGTACGCAAACAGGGCAAACCTTGGGAGCCTTCTTGCCAATTACAAGATGACCACAGTTGCGGCATTCCCACATAGTTTCTTCACTCTTTTCAAATACAGCCTGCATTTCAACGTTGTTGAGAAGTGCGCGGTAGCGTTCTTCGTGAGCCTTTTCAATAAGGGCAACTGCTCTGAACTGTGCTGCAAGTGCGGTGAAGCCTTCTTCTTCTGCTTCCTTTGCGAAGGTTGCATACATGTCGGTCCATTCGTAGTTTTCGCCTTCTGCTGCTGCGGCAAGGTTTGCGGCAGTGTCGCCAAGCTCACCAAGAGCCTTGAACCAGAGCTTTGCGTGTTCTTTTTCGTTGTTTGCGGTTGCTTCAAAAATTGCGGCAATCTGCTCATAGCCTTCTTTTCTGGCTACAGATGCGAAGTAAGTGTACTTGTTGCGGGCCTGTGATTCTCCTGCAAATGCTGTTGCAAGATTCTGAGCAGTTTTTGTTCCTTTAAGTTCCATGTTTGTTTCTCCTTTTTCTTCTTCTTGAATTTTTATAAAATCAGCTGCCGGATGTTTGCAAAGGGGGCAAACAAAGTCAGCAGGTAATTCCTCTCCTTCGTGGATATAGCCGCAAATCTGGCATATCCAACCGCTTTTCTTTTCTGTTTTTGGTTGCGGCTTTGGTTTGATGAAACGGTGGTAGTAGTCATACGTGACGCTCTTTTCGTTTGAAAGCACAACTGCATCTTCAACCGTCGCCTTGAAAAGTGTATGCGTGCCGTAGTCGGCTGCATCTTCAACCTTGCAGGTGAAATATGCGTTGCAGTTGTCTGTCAGGTACGTGATGCCGTTGTTCGCACGCTTGTAGGCATTGAAACCGCTGAATTTGTCGGTGTCTCTGCCGGAAGCAAAGCCAAAGCGCTCAAACAGTTCAAACTTCGTTGATTCACCAAGTACGGATACGTTGAATCTTCCGCTTTCCATTATCATGTCGTGTGTGTAGTTTGACTTGTTTACGCCCACAACAACCGTAACGGGATTTGCTGTAACCTGCATCACGGTGTTGATGATGCATCCGTTGTCTTTGCCGTCAAAGGCGGTGAGTACGTACAGACCGTACCCGATTTTGAAAAGTGCCGTGTTGTCCAAAAAAACTCCTCCTCATTTCTGCTTATCCGCAGCACTGCGCGCAACGTCCGTTAACAACAAGCTCATACCCGTTTACAACAAAACCGGGATTGAGCCTTTCGTCAATCACAATGTCCTGCGCGAGTGTGTAATCGTATACCTTGCCGCAGTTGCGGCACATGAAATGACAGTGCATGTGTGAGGTTTTATCGTATCTGTCAGGCGCGTTTGCAACTGCAACACGAAGTATCGTGCCTTCGTCGGCAAGCAGGTTAAGGTTTCTGTATACCGTTGCCTTGCTTATGCTTGGATAAAGCTGAGACACCTGAGCAAATACCTCTTCGGCTGTCGGATGACAGCTCATACCCATGACGGTGCTGAGCACAAGGTCTTTTTGAATTGTATGACGCTTGTTCATTACATCACCCTCATATAGTACAGATTTCTTATTAGGATTAATTCCTAATAAAAGATATCACAAAGAGATTTAAAAGTCAACATGTATAATATTTTTTAATAGTTTATGTCATATAAGAAAAAATATGATTTAAAGATTATGTTATTGGTACTTCACTTGACATATTTGGGTCTATTGTATACAATAATACGAAAGAGAAAAGAAATCGTGGACGGGCGGTTAATATTATGGAAAAGAAATATACACCCTATACTTTAGGTTATAACACAGGCGAAAGAAAAGACACTTTTGAAAATTGGGGTCTTGTCAATCTTGAAGACAGGCTTGAAAGATATGACTTCATGCGTAAGGCGTCGGGCTACACTCTTACAAACTCAATCCGCCGTGTTGCACTTGCGGGTTTTGTGCACGAGGCTGACGTCACAAAGTTCTGGGCAGAATATAAAAAGCTCTGCGTAAGCGGCAAGCATGAAAAGAAAATCACCTTTAACACCCTTATGCTCAAGGTGATTGCCGAATCCATAAAAGCATCCCCGATTCTTAATGCACACATGACGTTCAACTACACTGCCAACACGGGCAACATCAATTACAAAAAGCAGATTGACGTTGCCATGCCCATGATTTTTCCAAACGGCAGAATGTTGACCCTGCTTGTTAAAGATGTCGGCAACAAGAGTCTTGACGAAATTGCCGAGTATGTTGCTGATCTTGAGCGCAGGCTTGCAAACACCGTGCTTGATGAAACCTTGCGTGCCCTTTCTTTCGACCGTATGATAGGTATGGCGCTCAAAGGTAACCTTATCACACCGATTGCAAGTGCCGCCGCTTTCTTCTTCGGGCCACACAAAATCAAGCGTATGCCTAAGGATGCTGTTGAAGAATATAAGCGCGAAGTGAAAGCAGGCAACACCCTCACAAAAGACGATGTCGGTGAGGGTACAATCTGCATTTCCAATGTCGGAAGCATTTACGGCGGCAGGGGTTTTGCAACAACGTCGCCCATCCTCGGCAACGCCACGTCATGCATGGCATTCAGCAAGGTGCAGGACGAGCAGTTCGTTTACAAAGATGAAAACGGTGAAGTTCAGATTGATACCAAAAAAATTCTGCCTTTCACCCTTCTTTTCGACCACAAAATCGGCGGTCTTCCCGATTGTGTGCCATTCCTTCACCGCATGGACGAAATCTTCCAAAACCCCGAAATCATCCACACATGGTAATACGGCGGCCGGTGCCGCAGAACATGCCGCTCAACAGAGCATTAATATAAAAAGCAGCACCCGAGACGGTGCGTGGTCGCACAGACCATACCGACGGACAGAGATAAAACTTAAGAGTGTCACCCGAGATGCGAGGTAGTTATCAGAACTGCTTTATGTCTCGGGTGTTGTTTTTAGATTATAGTGCAGTTGAGCGGCTTGCTTCCTTAGTCGCCTTGCGGCACCGGCTTTCACTCCGTGAACGGGCACCCTTTTGTCACTTCGTGACATTTCCCCTATCAGGGGAATCATCCAGAGGTGGAGCCTTCAAGAGCCTCGCCCTTTGGAAGAGGTGGGGAGTAGCAGTCGGAGAGGGACAAGCCTGCGTACCTTTAGGGGAGGCGGTGAAGCTGTCAAAGGGGTGTTGCGGCATCAAGCGTCTCTTGAATGATTAAAATTTTTCTTTGCCTTGTATTTGTTGTCCGTATGGTGTATATTAGTGTATATACAGAATTTTACATGTGAAAAATAAAGGAAGAAAAATCTTCGGAGGATAAAATGGAAAACTATATCATCAACGATGGCAAAAACGAGACTATTGAGGTTGACGGTGCGAGCTATCGCCGCCTTTGCATCAGAACGCACGTTATCACCGAGGCTGACGACATTGTTGCAGTTGCTGAAAAATATGCAAAGCCCCACGTAGAAAAAGGAGACGTACTTTTCATCACAGAAAAAATCGTAGGCTGCACCCAGGGCAGAGCAATTCCTCTTTCCGAGATTCATCCGAGAAAGCTCGCCACTTTCCTTTCAAAATTCGTGCTCAAAACGCCTTACGGCATTGGCCTTGCTATGCCCGAAACAATGGAGATGGCATTGCGTGAGTGCGGTACGGCGCGTATTCTTGTTGCCGCAGGCGTGTCTGCCGTGGGCAAACTGCTTGGCAAGCGCGGCTGGTTTTACAAGGTTGCAGGTGAAAAAGCCCGCACAATTGACGGCCCTTGCGATTGCACGCTTCCGCCCTACAATGAGTGTGTGTCTCTTGCACCGCTCAACCCTGACGAGGTTGCAAAGAAGGTCAGCGCTGCCATCGGCTGTGAGGTTATCATCACCGACATCAACGACCTTGGCGGCAACATTCTCGGCGGCTCCAAAAGCGGCTACGACAGCGAGCTTTACGTGAGGATTCTCAAGGATAATCCGCTCGGTCAGGCAAGCCAGCAAACGCCTATGGGTATTATCAGGAAAGTGTAAGAAGGCTTGACAAATAAGATTTGAAATGTTACTTTTATGAAAATTAATCTGAGGTAGTATTATGAACGCATATCTTCTCAAAAAACTTGATATGTATATGCAGTGGCTTGCACAACCTACAATGTGCAGGTCTATACCTCTATACTCATTTCGGGATAAGTAACAGTATTTTTACGATATGATTATAACGGTGTAGGCTTAGATTATAAGCTTACACCGTTTTTATATTTTAAGGAGGTAATCACATGAAACTCTCAAAGCTCTTCAAAAAGAAAATTGCACCAACCGGAAATAGTGTTATTGATTTTTATAACACCTACGACGAAGATGGCAGACTGTTGAGAAAAAGCAGGTTGCCTGAATATCTTAATACAATGAAATATATTGAAAAATATCTTTTTCCCGGTGCCAAGATAATAGAAATAGGCGCAGGAACAGGCAGATATTCAATTGCGCTTGCAGAAAAAGGTTACAGTGTAACTGCGGTTGAACTCGTTGCACACAACATTGAAATAATGAAGAAAAAAGTGAAAGCGAATCACAATATCAAAATTTATGAAGGCAACGCCTGTGACCTGTCAGCCTTTGAGAGCGATACATACGACATTGTGTTGTTGTTAGGCCCTATGTATCATCTTTTTACTGAAGAAGACAAGCATCGCGCTCTCAGTGAAGCGATCAGAGTTGCAAAGAAAAACGGCGTTATATATGCTTCATATTGCAATAACGACACTTCGATGTACAAGTTTTTTTACAATAACCGAGTGTTAAAATACTTGGAAAAAGGGCTTATAAAAGAGAACTATCATACAGTTTCATCACCTGAAGAAATATTTGAATTATATCGGAAATCTGACATTGATGAGCTTATGAAAAAGCACAGTGTTACAAGGCTTCATTTTGTTGGTGTAGACATGCTGTCCTATATTTTTGACGACAAGTTTGATGCTTTAAGCGACAGTGAGTTTGAGGAGTACATGAAATTTCTGTCGAATCTCTGTGAGCGTGAGGATTGCGTAGGTATGTCAATTCACATGCTTGATGTGTTCTGGAAAGATTGACAAAAAGGTGAGGGTGCAAAAAGCGCCGCGGTTGCCGCCGAGGGGCCGCCCCACCGCCTCCGTGAGCATTTCTGAGGTTGTCGCCCGCCTCGAAGGTAATCGCACACCTGCCCTCGGCGCCTACGCCTGAACAAAGCGTATGCTCACGGGTTTCGCATGCTGCGCCCGTCGCCGTTTTAACAGCACAGAACCCGTCCGCATGCGAAACGCGAAGCGGAGCTTCGGGCGGTGGGGCGGTACGCCGAGGCATCAGAGCTTCTGCCCGAAAAGAAAACCGCGTCGGGTTTAATTTACCCAACGCGGTTTTTATTCATTAATCAATTACTCAACAGTAACCGTGCCGTCCTTTGCAACGGAGATGGTCATGTCATCCTTAACGTAATCAAGGAAATCCTGACCGAGACGGTCAACTGCGATGATGGTGTTGTCGGTCCAGATGTCAGCAAGGATAACACCTGCGGCGGCAAGCGAGTCAATGGACTCGGAGAAAAGCATTGCCTTGGGTGCTATGCCGAGCGCGCAAACGGTGTGGATAACCATACCGCCTGTTGTTGAACCGATGGTCTGCGGCAGGCAAAGAGCCTTAGCGGTCAGATTCTTGCCGTAGAGGTCGGAGTTGTTCTGGTCGGAGCAGATAACCTCTGCTGACTTGTTGAGTGCGCTCTTCTGGAAAGATGCGAGGGTGTTGAAGCCCTGATGAGAGACCACTGCCTTTGCGGTGATTTCTTCTGCAACCACGATGGGGCGACCTTTAAAAACTTTACTCATTGTGTTATACCCTGCCTTTCTCAAAAGTTGCCTTTGACGGCGATTCTGGTAATCTCGTCATCGGTGAAATATCTTGCTGTGGTGTATGTGCGAAGCTTGTTTGAGTTGGTGATGATGGGCTTCATCTTGCACAGCGGGTTGTTCATGTACATAAGCGGGCAGATATATGACAGCTTGATGCCGTAGCTGATGAGCTTGTCATAAGCGGGCTTGTTGTTCTTCTTGAAGCTTTCAATAACGTCAGGTGCGGCGGTCATTATTGTCATGAGGCCAACCTTTGTCTTGCCCTGTTTTTTGAGCTCGGCTTCAAATCTGTCAGCCCACTGACCGAGCTGGGAATATGTAAGGTGCGGGCAACCGATGAAGCAACGGTTGGGCTTTGCATCCTTCTTCTTCCAGATGTTCGGATAGCTGTCCATAACTCTCTTGAGCTCTGCGTCGTCAATAACGTAAACCTGTGCATCGTCGCGGATGAGAGCGTCGCCGCTTTCAACTGCTTCGGGTGTGAGGTTGTCAACGTGGTAGAGACCGACTGCACCGTTTGATGCGGTTGCGGCACCCATATCCTTGAGGTATGCCTTAACGTCGTCGGTAAGTTCTGTGCCGAGGAACTTGTCAAGCCCCTTGATGTAGGGAACGTCTTCCATAACTTTGAGACCGATTGCACTGCCGAGAACCTGAGCTTCGGGAGTTTTTTCGGTTTTGATTTCAATAATCCACTTTGCTTTTCTGCCTTCGTCTGTCAGCAGGTCAAACTCGGGAACTTTGCCGAGAATTGCACCGAAAAGCTCAATGATACCGGAGTTTCTGTTGCAGCGTGCGCCGATTACGGAGTTTGCATAAACAACGGCTGAGGACTCTGCCCATGAGAGAACGTCACCCTTCTTGGGCACGTTGCCGACTTCGGGAAGATAGCATGTGCAGGATGCCACGCTTTCTCTGATGATGCCGAGCTTCTGAAGCTGAACTTCATATTCGTTCTGCATGCCGTAGAGTTTTTTGTTGAAAATGAATTTTTCAAGGAAGTTGCACTTTACGTTGGCATAATCGATGGGTCTCGGGTCCATGGTAAATCCTTCTTTTGCCTTGAGACCTGCAGCAATAAGCTCGTCCATAATGGAGAAAACGGGCTGCAGAATGGAGATACCGAAGCTGGTAACGAGGTGAGCTGTGCCGGTAACGGGTACAAATTTTGTTGCGCCGAAGGTGTCGCCATACATGACGAGGGTTTTGATAACCTTTGCCATTGTCTCGCCCTGAGAACCGTTGAGAATTTCAACTTCCTCGGGTGTGAGAGTCATTTTGTAGTTCATAACTTCAGACCTTTCTCAGAGAAAAGACAGTGCTTTTCTCCTGTTATTTCTTTCTTTGAACAAAGCTGTCGAACGTGCCGGCAACTTTGCTCGCTACATTTAAGAATATACAACTTTTCGTTCTTTGTCAACATTTTACCGCGTATTTTTGTTGTGTATCTCAAACTTATTTGCCCACATATAATGTAGTGAACAAACGAAGGCATATACAGGGGTGGTGCTTTGAAAAGGTACAGACGCTACTACTTTTATCCGAATCGTACAGCACTGCTTTTCAAGGCATTGTGTGTATCAATAGCATTACTCACGGTGGTGCTCATAGCCGACGCGAGAATACGGCCGATTGTGCGCTCAATGGGGCAGACGCAGGCGGTTATCCTTGCAACCGATGCAATTGATAATGCGGTGACCGACGTGTTGTCAAGCGAAAACACCTGCTATGATGACCTCGTAAAAATCAGCACTGACGCAGACGGCAGAATAACCTCCATACAGACGCGTACCGTGGAAATCAATAAGCTGAAATCCGTGTTGTCAGTTCAGATTTCCGAGGAGATAGAAAACTGCAGAAGGAAGCGAATCAGTGTGCCGCTCGGCACCGTGCTCGGCAGCGATTTCTTTTCGGGCAGGGGACCTCAGGTGAGGGTATACATAACCATTTCGGGCAGTGCACAGGTGCAGATTACCCATTCCTTTGAGTCAACGGGAATCAACCAGACGAGGCATCAGATTTTGCTTGATGTGTCCGCGAAAATATACATCATCATGGCAGGTGTGAATGCTTCAACCGATGTACAGACAAACTTTGTTATTGCCGAAACGGTTATTGTCGGCAACGTACCCGACACCTACCTTGAGGGTGCACAGAACAGTGCTCCGTTCAGTGCACAGAGCGCAGACAACTCTGAGGATGCTGAGATGTAACGTTTTCTGTGCGGCTGAATAGGATGGTACTGCCGACAAGAATGGGGGTTAAACTATGGCAAACAACAGGTTTTCCGCCACAACGGAAACAAACGGACATTTCAAAGAGGCAGTGTGTATTGACACAAACAGAATTTACGACTCCTGCGCTGACAGGGACTGCCTGAAAGACCTGAACGTGATTTTTACGGACAGGGCGCAGTGCATTGTTGACAAAGCAACCTCGGTGCGCTGCAGAGGTTGCGAGATTGTCGATGCATACATCAACGTTGAAACAATGCCTTTCAACCGCGGCTGTTACAGTGTGGATATTCTGTATTTCTTCAAGCTTTACCTTGATGTTCACACAACACCGATTGCACCGTCGCAGACGGTTTGCGGGCTTGCGACATACAACAAAAAGTGTATTCTTTACGGCAGCGAAGGCAACGTAAGGGTATTCACTTCTCAGCGCTCACCGGATGAGCTTGACATGAAAAACGGATGCAGCACAGCCGTGCCCAAGGCTAAGGTGCAGGTTGTTGACCCGATTTGTCTTGAAGTGAAGCTCTG
Source organism: Acutalibacteraceae bacterium (assembly GCA_045590055.1). Classification (GTDB taxonomy): domain Bacteria; phylum Bacillota; class Clostridia; order Oscillospirales; family Acutalibacteraceae; genus UBA6857. The sequence continues at coordinate 7,436 of JAZNQF010000077.1, read as the reverse complement.
CACGAGTGAAAAATGCTGCGACGCCTGCTGTGAACACGGCATACCGCAGTGCATTGCAAGGTGCTTTGACGGTGAGTTTGTGCCGCAGACAAGGGAAAACGGCGTGAAGGTAACGCTCGGTCTTTTCAGCATTGTTCAGCTTGAGCGTGACGTTCAGCTTCTCATCCCGTCGTACGATTACTGTATACCGTCCAAGGAGTGTTGCGTTGATTCGCAGACACCGTGCGATGCATTCGGCAAAATCTGCTTCCCGATGGAAGAATTCTTTCCGCCTGATTTAAGAAAGTGCTGAATTGCATCGCACCGCCCGCGGCGGCAGGCATGCGGCGCGAAGCGGTGACAGCCGCGAAGCAACTGCCGCATGCCTGTGGTTTCGCATGCAGCGGTGCGTTGTGGGATAGCAGACGATGGCGTTGCATGCGAAACCGCGGCTCGCCCTGCGGGCGAGCCGACCGCCGCGGGCTGCACTCTGTCTTTGAAGTTTACGTGCCCGCCGCGCAGCGAAGCTCGCAGTAGCCTTGCAGGGCTGCTGCCCGAGCTTCGCTTTTTTTGCATGCCGTGCACCGCTTTAATCCGTGCGCATTCCGCACACTGTGCACCCGAGCGGCGCGGTAACCTCGTCCACGCAGCACGCATGCAAAAAGCCGCACGCAAGCTCCCGCTTGCGTGCGGCGCGGCGGATATAGCTCGCCTGCCTTCCTCAACTGCGGGTTGAAAGCTCTCGTTTAAGCAGTTATTGTCAATAAAACCCAATCGCAGTATAATTAAACCACAAGGCAGGCGACGCTTTGAAGTAACGGAGGTATAATATGAATATCGGAAATAAAATCAAAGAGTTGAGAAAACAACGCGGAATTACGCAAGAGCAGCTTGCTAATCGCATCGGTGTTTCATTTCAAGCGGTCAGCAAGTGGGAAAACAATGTTGCTTTGCCCGATATAACTCTTGCGCCTGCTCTTGCAAGCTTCTTCTGTGTATCAATGGATATTCTTTTTGATTTTGACTTGAAAGCAATTGAAGATAAGGCTTTCTCAATTGCAAAGGAAAGTTGGAAATACCGTAACACCGACCGAAAGAAAGCGAGAGATATACTGCAGAACGGATTGGCTCAATACCCCGACAATGACATTCTGCTGAGCAATCTGCTCTATGTGGTGGATTACGATAAGAATCCCGACGAGGTCTTAAAAATTGCTTCAACAATACTTGATGTGACCAAGGACGAAGCAATAAGATACGATACATATCGTTTTATGGCTTATGCGTACAGAGCAAAAAGTGACATGGACAGCGCACGCAAAATCATCGAGCAGATACCTGAAATATACTTTTCAAGGCTGAGTGAAAAGGCATGTATCTTGATGGGTGAGGAAAAATGGAAATCTGCGTGCAAGGAAGCTTCACAAGCGCTGTTTATGTTGATGCTTATGAAAGAAAAAATTGCCGAGTGCCATGTTGAAAAAGGAAACACACAAAGCGCAATGACAGAATATGAGCAGGCTCTCAAAGTGCTTGACGTACTTGAAGCAAGCGAAGCATGGGACGTCTGGCGCGAAAAATTTACAAAATGCATCGCTGATATAAGTCAGTGAAAACATTAACAATTCCCCCGGGACACCGTGTACTCCACGCACCGTCTCGGGTGAAATCTTTATATTACCGCTCTGTTAAGCGGCAAGCCTTCCTCCTTGAGGAAGGTGGCACGCGAAGCGTGACGGAAGGAGTGAAAAGGCACACAAAAAATCACCCGAAACGCTCCGTCCCGGGTGATACTTTTTATATTACCTCTCCGCCCGCCGGCATGGTCCGCGCGACCCCGCGCCGCACCTTATGCCTTTTTCTTGGCGGCAAGTCTCTGGAATGCCTTGACGATTTCAACAATCGGGATTACAAGGAATGCAAGACCGATGGAAATGCCGTATGCAAGAGGATCAAGGTGTGTGAAATCGAACATGTTTGCAAGGAAAGGCACTTCGATAATGGCGGTTGTAAGTGCAAGTGAAGCAAGCATTGCGCCGTAAAGAACAACGTTGTGTGACTTCTGACCGAATACCATACCGATTACAGAGCCTCTCTGTGAACGCATGTTGAAGGAGTGGAAGATTTCGCACATGGACATTGTAAGGAATGCCATTGTCATGCCTTCTTCACAGTTTGCGATGTTTGTGAACTGCCAGTGACCTGTTTCAAGGAACTCACCGATGAAGAACGCGGCAAGCGTAAGGATTGTAACAAGTACGCCCTGATAGAATACGTCAAAGCCCATACCGCCGGAGAAAACGCCTTCATTGCTGTTTCTGGGCTTGCGCTGCATGATGTCTCTTTCGGGTCTTTCAAGGCCGAGTGCGAGAGCAGGGATACTGTCTGTAACAAGATTGATGAAAAGAAGGTGAACGGGTTTAAGAATTGTGAAGTTGAGAATTGTTGCGGTGAAGATTGAAAGAACTTCGGAAAGGTTTGAGCCAAGAAGGAACTGGATAGCCTTTCTGATGTTGTCGTAAATTCTTCTGCCTTCGGAAACTGCCGCAACGATGGTTGCAAAGTTGTCGTCGGCAAGTACCATGTCGGCAACGTTCTTTGTAACGTCTGTGCCGGTGATACCCATACCTACACCGATGTCTGCGCTCTTGATTGAAGGTGCGTCGTTAACGCCGTCGCCGGTCATTGCGGTGATCATGCCGCGTGCACGCCATGCGTTAACAATTCTTGTTTTGTGCTCGGGCTGAACACGTGCGTAAACCTTGAATTCTGTAACTCTTTCAGCAAAATCTTCGTCGCTGATTTCGTCAAGCTGAGCGCCTGTGATTGCGCTTGAAGCATCTTCGATGATGCCGAGCTGAATTGCAATTGCAACTGCGGTGTCCTTGTGGTCACCCGTAATCATAATGGGTGTGATACCTGCCGAACGGCATTCTTCAATTGCGGCCTTAACTTCGGGACGGGCAGGGTCAATCATGCCTGTAAGACCGATGAAAACAAGGTCACATTCAAGTGCTTCGGGGGCAAAGTCAGCAGGTGCTGAATCGTATTTTCTGAAAGCGACTGCAAGCACACGGAGTGCCTGGTCAGCCATTCTCTTGTTGTCTGCAAGGATAGCCGCCTTGACGTCGTCTGTGAAAGCAACAACTTCGCCGCCGATGAGAGCGTGTGTGCATCTCTTAAGCAGCTCGTCGGGTGCACCCTTGGTGTACTGAATAATGCCTTCGGCCGTTTTGTGTACGGTGGACATCATCTTTCTGCCTGAATCGAAAGGAGCTTCACCGATTCTGGGAGCACCTGCAACAAGGTCTTTCTTGTGCATGCCGAGAGTGTATGCATAGTTGACAAGAGCGGCTTCCGTGGGCTCACCCGTAACGTCGCCGTTTTCGTCAATTTCAGCGTCACAGCAAAGAGCCATAGCCTTTGCAATCAGAGCTTCGTCTTCACCGTAGTGGTCAACAACGGTCATCTTGTTCTGGGTAAGAGTACCGGTTTTGTCTGAGCAGATAATCTGTGCGCAGCCGAGAGTTTCAACCGCAGTGAGCTTTCTGATGATGGCGTTTTTCTTTGACATGTTGGTAACGCCGATTGAAAGAACGATTGTAACAACTGCAACAAGACCTTCGGGGATGGCGGCAACCGCAAGGGATACGGCAACCATGAAGCTTTCAAGGATTCTGGTGAATTCGGGCATTGCGCCGGTCTGTACGTAGGCAATAACCATCTGATATGCAAAAAGCACAACGCAGATGCCGAGAACGAGCCATGTGAGGATTTTTGAAAGCTGAGCAAGCTTGATTTGAAGGGGAGTCTGACCCTCTTCAGCCTGAGCAATAGCGTCAGCGATTTTACCCATTTCAGTGTCCATACCTGTTGCAACAACAACGGCTTTGCCGCGGCCGTAAACAACTGTGGAGCCCATGTATGCCATGTTCTTTCTGTCGCCGAGGGGAACGTCACCCTTGTCGCCGCCGTTGAGGATGGCGATGATTTTGTCAACGGGTACGGATTCACCTGTGAGGGCGGCTTCTTCAATTTTCATGCTGGCGCATTCAAAAATGCGGCAGTCTGCGGGTACGGCGTCGCCTGCTTCGAGGATTACAACGTCACCAACAACAAGGTCTTCACTGCGTACGGAAACGAGCTTGCCGTCGCGCAGTACCTTGGAGGTGGCCGCGCTCATTTCCTGCAGAGCCTCAATTGCGGCTTCAGCCTTGCTTTCCTGCACAACACCGAGGATGGTGTTGATAACAACAACCACCAGGATGATAACCGTGTCTGTGGGGAAAACAAAGTGGAAGCTGCCGTGTTCAAACCATTCCGTAACCGCTGAAATAACTGCGGCAACAATAAGAATGATGATCATCGGGTCGGACAACTGCTCAAGAATTCGCTGCATGATGGTTTTCTTTTTGCCTTCTTTGAGCTTGTTTTTGCCGTTGGCTGCAAGTCTCTTTTCTGCTTCAGCCGTGGTGATACCTTCCGCTGAGCTGTTTACGTGGCTGAAAACAGCGGCTTGTTCTTCGAGGTAAAACTTCATCTGATACGCTCCTTTTTGTTTTTTCTCTTTAAAAACAAATAACTCATGTGCTCACTCTGCCGAGTAATGTCTCGCTCGGTTTAAGTTTGCACATGAGTCTCGTTCTTTAAACATCGGGAAACCCCGAGTCTATGGGATACCAGACGCGAACGCCATGATGTTGATATCCCTCCGTCCGTTTGCAGACGTGAACTACTCCCTCACGGGTATTTGTTTTTCTTTTCTATATAATTATAGAGTATCATCCAAAAAATGTCAAGCATTAAAAATTACAACTCAGGGCCACTCTGACTTCGCCCTTTGAACTCACTTTTTTGTGTGTTGTGCCGTCTTTTTCAAACGTACCGCAGGTCAGCTCAATTTCAGCGTCAATTCCGTCGGGTACGTTGAAGCTGATTACTGCACCGCCGTCACATCTTTCCCAGCGTACGTCAATTCTGCCGAAAGGTGAATCAAAGTGCGCCTGAGCGAAGCTGAGGGATTCAACAAAGCAGGGCTTGATGAGCAGATAATGCAGGTCGTCAGCATCGGGATTGTAGCGCAGGCCCGCAACCTTTGAAATGAACCAGTTTGATATGTCACCGAAGAAATGGTGGTTGAGTGAGTTGATAACGTCGGGGTCCTCGTGGAAATCTTCGGGCAGAGAAGTTACACCTTGCTCAAGGAAGCTCGCGTAAGACGGCCACTCCTTGCGGCAGATGAGCTTGTAGGCGAGGTTTGCTTCGCCGAAATCGGCAAGCACGTGGAAAAGCACCCTCGCACCGAGAATACCGAAGTCGATGAACTCGTCGTTTTCCTCAATCAAAGCCTTGAGAGCTGCGAAAGCCTCGTTTTTCTCGCTTTCCTCAAATACGTTGAAGAAAATCGCCATCGCCTGAGACGTTTGGCAGAAAGCGCGCACCTTCTTTGTGTTCAGGTCAACAAGATGCCTTCTCGTTGCCGCCCTCACGTCGTTATAGAGGTTTTCGGCAAACTGCTTGTGGTAGCTGAGCCCAAGCACGTCAAAAATAAACGCCGCTTTTTCGGCAATGCTCATCACCGTTACGCTTGATGTAAACTCAATGGGTGCCTTCATTCTGTTTCGCACCGGGCACCAGTCACCGAGACCGAAGTCAACCGTACCTCTTTTTGTGCGGTTGCGTGCAATATATTCGAGGTAGCGCAGAATGCTTGCGGCATTTTCCTCAAGTATGCGCGTGTCACCCGTGTAAACGTAGGTGTAGTAAGGCAGGTAAGTCAGCACGGCGTCCCATGCAGGGCCGTTGCCCCACTCGTAGCCCCAACCGCCCGTTGGCACAATACCCGGCAGAGAGCCGTCCTCTTTCTGCGCCTTGCGGATGTTTCTGAGCCATTCGGTGAAGCTCGCTCTGACGTCAAGGTTCATCAGCATGTGTTCTGCGGAAATGGCCGCGTCACCCGTCCAGCCGTTTTTCTCACGGTGCGGACAGTCTGTGGGGAAGTAGAAGAAATTTGAAAGGTCTGATATGCGGCAGATTTCCTGCAGTCTGTTTGCGGTTTCATCTGAGCAGACGAAGGAACCGTGCTCACCGAGCTTTGAGTTGTGTACAACGTAGGTTAGCAAATCCTCGGTTGCCTGCTCGTCGTCAATGCCGAGCACCATGCAGTAGCGGAATCCGTGGTAGGTGAACGGCGGCAGGAAGGTCTCTTCGCCCTCGCCTTTACATATATATACGTCGCGCTGAGCGTAGCCGTCGGGATAAAACTGTACGTTTGCGTAGGTTGGTTTGCCGTCCTTGTTTACGTGCTCAATGAACTGAAGCTCAACGCGCTGACCCTTGCGGCCTTTGATTTTAAGCTCGCAAAGACCCGTTTTGTTCACGCCGAAATCGTAAAGCCAGCCCTCCTTTTTGTCGGGCAGCTCGGCAGGCACAACTTTTTCAACCTGATGACTCGGGAAAAAGTCCGCGAAAACCGCCTTGCGGATGTTTAGCGGCTTGAGCACCTCGCCCGTGGGTGCAATCACGTCGGCCTCGCACAGCCTTGCTTCACCGCGAGGAGTTTCACATCTTTTTGCATGTGCCCAGTTGCTTGCATCAAAGTCGGGCAGATTCCAGCCGTCAAATTCGTTGCGCGCATCATATCTTACGCCGCAGCGCATGTCGTCAAAGTATATGGGGGACGGTGCGGTTTTAACACTTTCGTCAGCTTCAATGCACGTAAGGTTGCCGTCTTTGTCCGTACTTTCAATGCAGAAGGCGAGACGGGGTGCACCACGGAAATGTGCAAGCTGAAAATCCCACACCTGACCGCCGGGTGCGTTCTGCATGCCGTTACCAAGCTGAAAGCCGAACACATTTTTTTCTTCGGCAAGCAGAGGGGTAACGTCGTAGCAATCGTAATATACAAGGTGATCGGGGTTTGAGATGTAAGGTGCAAGCAGCCCCTTTGTGATTTCCTTGCCGTTTATCCACAAACGGTAAAAGCCGAGGCCCGAGACCGTGACTTCACATTTTTCGGGCAGAGTGTCAAAGCATACCTCTTTCCTGAAATACGGTGCAGGTACAAATTTTTCAAAGGTTGTATATTCGGGCGTTGCGAAAACAAAGGCGGATGAAAACTTCATGGTGTGCTCCTTTCGGTGTTTCTCTTTTGTTGTTAACATAATAATTATACATTACATTTGTACCGCGCACAAGAGGATAATAAAAAAGAAGGGTTCAGTTCACTTCAAAGTGAACTGAACCCTTCAGCTTGTCGAAAAACTCGTTTTCGACAAGCCGTCAGACTGCCGAGAAAGGTGCAAGATGGCCTTTTATTTGCCCCGAAGGTGTACAAAGGTACTCCGAGAGGGCAAAAAAAGGTCAAAACAATGCGAAAATCGTACAAAGCTCGATGCTTTGTACGATTTTTTATGTGTGTATAAGTCTTAGCTTTTTTGTTTTCATATTTTAGAAAA
>JAZNQF010000076.1:0-7165 GCA_045590055.1 Acutalibacteraceae bacterium | reverse complement strand
CGGACCGCTTCTGGCCAGGTTCGGAAAGGCATATTTCCCCAAGCCTGGCGGAGATCAGATCGGTCGTCGCAGAGTGGATACTCATATCCAGGGATTCATGAACCTTGGTGCATCCCAGGAGTACGACTATGACAGGAAGGCCTTTTATCTGAGCATTCCTGAGAACGGGTCTCTTAAGGGTTCATACATGCTTCTTGATGAGGCCTCGGTGACAGGAACCGCAAATATCCTTATGGCGGCGTCCCTTGCCAAAGGAACTACCACAATCTACAATGCTGCCTGCGAACCATATCTGCAGCAGCTTTCGAAGATGCTTATCCGCATGGGAGCAAAGATTGAAGGCGTGGGATCGAACCTGTTGACTGTGACCGGAGTTGAGAGTCTCGGCGGCACTGAGCACACCATCCTGCCGGATATGATCGAGATCGGCTCATTCATAGCTCTTGCTGCTATGAATCAGAGTGAAATCACGATCAAGAATGTCGCATATGACGAACTGGGAATCATTCCTGATGTTTTCAAGAAACTCGGAGTCAACCTTGAGCGCAGGGGTGATGACATATACATACCTGAGCAGGAAAGCTACATCATAGATTCTTTCCTGGATGGCTCGATACTGAATATCGCTGATGCTCCATGGCCAGGCCTTTCTCCAGACCTTCTCAGCGTGATCCTCGTGATGGCGACGCAATGTAAGGGAAGTGTGCTGATCCATCAGAAGATGTTCGAGAGCCGTGTGTTCTTTGTGGATAATCTGATTGACATGGGTGCGCAGATCATTCTCTGTGACCCGCATCGTGCAGTGGTCGTCGGTCATGACCACCGTTGTCAGCTCCGCGCAGGAAGGATGTCATCTCCGGATATCCGTGCCGGTATCGCCCTGCTGATTGCCGCAATGTCTGCAAGCGGAACGAGTGTCATCAGCAATATCGATCAGATAGACAGAGGATACGAGGACATCGATTGTCGTCTCAATGCCCTCGGAGCCAAGATTTCTCGTCAATAGACTCTATAGGGTCTGCCCTGCGATAAACTCCCTCAGGATGGATGTCGGAGGGATGGTCGCGATTTCAGCAGGAGAAAGAGCAACTATATAATCCAGGAACTTGAGCATTCTGGAAGCTTCGCTATATGCAGGAGAAGATGGCGAAATACGCCTCAGGAGAGGCTCTGCGTAGTATTTCAGCACAGGAAGTTCGAATATATGGGCAGAGTTGAAGACGGCGTCTGCATACTCCTGGAACGGGAAGATGTTTCGGTTCTCTCCTCTCCTTACACTTTGCCATCTCATTATTGTTTCTTCCGGAATGACTCCGCGGGTCCTGTTGTCGCGTATCATGCGGCGGAGCATGCGGTTGTCAGAGGTTGAGATGTTGTTGTTCTCGTCAATGGAAAGGGATGTAAGAAGTCGGGAGGCCAAGCGGTCTTAGGAAGACAAAGCCCCAGGGCACCTCCTTGGCCCACAGAACGACATGGCTACGATCCGACTTGTTGCCTGGCGGCGCGGCGTAGGGGGTGGGGTAAGATACAGCGTGTATACTGCCGCAACGGACAGCGCGGCGGAAGTTTCACGAAGTGAAACTTCCGCCGCATAAAACGTTCATATTATATCTGTCTTTTACCAATTGACCTGCCAGCGCTTTTTATAGTCACTGTGCTTCTCACGGTTATCCCCGTCCGCCTCTTTGAAATCTGACGTCTGCATTCGTTCTTTGAGAAGCTCATCAAACTCAGTTTCGTCAAACGGCAGACTGACACTTCTGCCCGTCCACGATGAAAGATATGCCGCGTTTGATATCATCAGCTCGTTGATGCCCTCAACACCGGGAGTCAGCAACTTTTCACCGCTGAGAATTGCGGCGGCAAAGTTACGCAGTATGCCGAGATGCGCCGTTTCTTTTTCCGTCTGCGGAATCTCGGTGAAGCTGACTTCGGGCTTTTGGTTGTCTCCGGTTTCAAAGCAGAATTCTCTTTCCGCGCGGTCAAGCCGCCACCATCTGAGCTTGCTGTCCTCAAGCACAAGCTTTCCGCGGTCACCCGAGATTTCAAGTCGGTTTGTGCCGGGATATTCACCCGTTGTTGTGATGAACACTCCCGTTGCTCCGTTGGCATATTTCGCATATATTGTCGCGTCGTCCTCAACCTCAATGTTGTGATATTTTGCAACGTCGCAAAAAGCGGTGATGCTCTCGGGCATACCGAAAACCCACTGCCATATATCAAGGTTGTGTGGAGCCTGATTGAGCAGTACGCCGCCGCCTTCGCCCTTCCACGTTGCTCGCCACGAACCCGAATCGTAATATGACTGATGGCGATACCAGTTCGTAATAATCCACACAAAGCGCTTCAGCTCACCGAGCTGACCGCTTCTTACAATCTCCCTCGCCTTTGCGAAAAGAGGATTTGTACGCTGGTTGAACATGACGCCGAAAACGAGACCCTTTTCTTCAGCAAGCGCATTCAGCCGTCTTGCCTTTGAAACGGTGATGTCAACAGGCTTCTCACTCAGCACGTGCAATCCGCCGCCGAGTGCCGCCATGCATATATCCGCGTGGAAGCAGTGCGGTGTTGCAACAATCACCGCATCTGCAAAACCGCTTTCAATCAACTGTGTGTGGTTTTCAAACACAGGCACCGAGTCAAACTGCTCTTTGAGAAAGGCCCGTCTCTTTGCGTCAGTGTCACAAAGTGCAGTGAGCTTCATGTCCTGCACAGCGCCTGCAAAAATGTTTTTTGCGTGCGCATAGCCCATGTTGCCCACACCGATTATACCGATGCGTACCATATTAAACGACCTTTGCCGGAAAAGACCGGCATCCTTTCGTCACAGAATCAATACGTACCCGATGTGTCGGCAAAAACAGCCTTGCTTTCAACTTTTCTTCTTGAGGTTGCAACCCTTTTCATCAGTTCGTTGTAGTAGAGCTCCTCGTCAAGCGGAAGCTCAACGGGTCTGCCCGTCCATGCGGAAAGGTGCATTGCGTTTGAAAGCGTGAGGCCGTTGATACCTTCCTCGCCGCCTGCAATAAGAGGCTCGCCGCGCAGAATGTTTGCGGCAAATGCGTTGAGCACACCCACGTGCTGCTCGTTTTTGCCGTCTGTTTCCGGCTCAATGAGGGTTGCATCAATTTTCGCAAATCCCTCTGTGGCTGTCTTTGTGTAGTCACGGATGCTCTTGTCAAGCTCCCAGAAATAAAGCTTGTTGTTTTCTGCAATCAGCCTTGCTCTGTCAAGCAGGATTTCAAAGCGGTTTGTGCCGAAGCCGTCACCCGTTGAGGTGATGAAGGTGCCCGTTGCACCGTTTGCATATTCAACGAAGGTTGAAACGTCGTCTTCAACTTCAATGTCATGCCACTTGCCGAAATACATCTGTGTGCTGACCTTCACGGGCATGCCGCAAATCCACTGCCACAAATCGAGCTGATGGGGGCACTGGTTAAGCAGTACACCGCCGCCTTCGCCGCTCCACGTTGCTCTCCATGCGCCTGAGTCATAATAGCTTTGTGTGCGGTACCAGTCTGTCACAATCCAGTTGGTACGGATGATTTCACCGTATTCGCCGCCCTGAACAATCTCCCTCATTTTGCGGTAGATGTGGTTTGTGCGCTGGTTGAACATAAGGCCGAAGGTCACGTTTGACTTTGCGGCGGCTTCGTTCATTTCACGCACCTGCTTTGTGTAAACACCTGCGGGCTTTTCAATCATAACGTGCAGCCCCCTCTTGAAGCCTTCCATTGCAAAGGTAGGGTGATCATAATGGGGTACTGCAACAAGGATTGAGTCGATTTCGCCGCAATCAAGCAGCTCCTCTGCCGTGTTGAATTTTTTAACGCTTTCGGGCAGGTTTTCGTTTGCCCATGCGATTCTGTCGGGGTTGATGTCCGCAACTGCGGCAAGCTCAACCTCGGGGCATTTGCCTTCAAGGATGTTTCTGCAGTGGCTTGTTCCCATGTTGCCTACACCGATGATACCGAGTCTGATTTTTTCCATAATATATCCGCCTTTCAATTAATCAATTTAGTTTTCAGATAATTGCGCGCACTGCACTGACCGCCGCATCAAACGCTTCGCGCTGAGTTGCAAAGGTGAAGGGGTCGATTTCGGTTTTCTCACCCTCACGCTCAAGTGCGGCAAGGCTGTCAAATACGGTAAGGTGAGGCTCAAGGGTAAGGTTTTCGCCGCCCATTTGTGCAAACTCGCTGAGAAGCATCGGCAGACTGCCGATACCCTTGCCTGCGGGCACAACCTTGCCGTCGGCAAGGCAATCTTTGACGTGCATGTATTTTGTGTAACCCTTGAGCATCTGCCATGCTTCGAGGGTATCCTGACCGCACTGAATGAAGTTAGCGGGGTCAAAAATCCCCTTCATGTCGGGAATATTTTTGAGGATATCAAGGCAACGCACCGCCATGTCGCCGTAGATGCCCTTTTCATTTTCGTGGCAGAGCTGAACGCCGCTGCCCTTTGCCGCCTCACAGAAGGCGTTGAGACGAAGCATAACTTCGTCGCGGTAGATATCGGGGTTATCACCTTGAGGAATGTAAAAGCTGAAAAGGCGGAACATTTTTGCTTCAAGAATATCCGCCAGCTCAAGCATATATTTGAAGTTGTCAAGATGCGGCGCAAAGTCATCGGTAATTTCAATTTTACCCGACGGTGAGCCGATTGACCACGTTACAAGACCTGCGGCATCAAGCTTTGACTTGATTTCGCGTGCTTTATCCTTTGAAATTTCGCTGATGTTTTCGCCGTCAACACCCCTGATTTCAAGGCCGTTAAGACCGTTTTCGGTCATTGCGAGAATCTGACCGTCGAGGTCGTTTGCGGCTTCGTCCGCAAATGCATAAATTCTGAACTTGCTCATATACGTCATTCCTTATCTTTGATTTAATCGGTAACTTTTGCCAATTATCAATTATAAAACAAACCCTTTGCATTTTCAAGATAAAATTATTCTCTCAGCTCAAAATCTGAATTTTCTATCATCCACATATTCCTTTTACATATTGCATATCTTTGCGGCGACCTCGCCACTTCCTCAGGATAAACAGACCTTTCTTGAAAAGATAACTGATTTTTCACGGGGCGATAAGCCAATACCACTTCATAATCAATTTGAGCATACCTTTTGCAAAGCTTATTCAATGTATGTCTGACAACACAATCAAAGTTTCCGTTATTCCCCACATAAAACATGTCCACTCCGTTTTTTCAATAAGTTCAACAAGAGCTTTTTCCAACTCTTTTCCGATTCCCGAAGGCGCATCCGCGGGACCGAAAAAAGTGCATTTCACATCATCACATCCTGACTTAAAAATATATGCAACCATTTAATTACATGTTCATACTCTGCACATCATTATATAGTTGCATATATTCTTAGTCGACTGCATATTTTTATGTGCTGATTCATTTGTTTTATGAACGTATAATTTGATATGAAAAGCATCAACTATTGAAAGGTGTGCCGTAATGGGAAAGAACATTGAGTTTAAAAACCGCGACAGACTCATTCAGCTCGGCGTTGCAATTTCCACTTTGCGCAGAATAAGGGGCATGTCGCAAGAAAAGCTCGCAGAAAAAGCCAACATCAGCCGTTCTCAGCTGAGCAACATTGAAGCGCCCAATATGGCATACAGCTTCACGGTGGACACACTTTTCAGCATTGCAGACGCACTTGAAGTCACACCCGAAAAACTGCTTGCCGCCTCGGTTTTCTCTCAGGAGCTTTTTGAAAAGAAATAACACTGCAAAGCAATATCACTGTGCGAAGCACAAAAACAACTTTGAAACAAAAAACTCAGGGTGCTCCCATGCGGAAAGCACCCTGATTCTTTGCTGTTTTAAATTGTTAATCAGACAGCTCTTGTTACCTTACCTGAACGAAGGCAACGTGTGCAAGCGTAAACTCTCTTAGGTGAGCCGTTTACAATAGCTTTTACGCGCTTAACATTGGGCTTCCAAGTTCTGTTGGAACGTCTGTGTGAGTGAGAAACCTTTATGCCGAAAGACACATCTTTGCCGCAGAATTCGCATTTTGCCATGTGTCAGCACCTCCTTCTAATATTTCTGGAATCATAAGCGTTTGCCATTGTAGCAGAAAATTCTTGTAATTGCAAGTTGTTTTTCAAATTATTTTCAACTTTTTCATTAATTGTGCACTAAGCGGCAGAAAACAGGCTGTTTTACGCGCTTTTTTGCACATTTTCAACACGACACAAAGCAAAACCACAAAATGTTTTATTTTACACTCAGGCAAGATATTGTTGATTATTTCAATGTTTTGATTGACATTCCCCTGCCTATCAGCTATAATTAGGGAGAAAATTATTTCAGGAGGAAAAAACCATGAAAAAAGCTTTGTCAGTAATTCTCGCAGTTCTTATGCTGTCCTCTCTGTGTGTTTTCTTTGCAAGCGCAGCAGACACAACCGCCCTTGCAGCAGACAACACCGCCGACACAGTTGTTGACGGCATCGGCTACGACCTCTATGTACTTAACGATGTTGCTTATGCAAGAGTAATTGATGCGGCCGCCGCAACAGGTGCAGTTGAAATTCCCGCAACAGTAACTTATGAAGATGTTGAATACACTGTTGTTGCAATTGTTGCAGGTGCTTTCACAGGTTGCGTTGACCTTGTCAGCGTAAAAGTCCCCGCATACACTGCTTTCACCGTTGTTACACTTGAAAACACCGCAGGCATACTCAACGGCATTTTTGTTGATTGCAACGTTGACGAAAACGGCAACTCCGCTCCCGTTAAGCTCTATTACAATTCAGAACAGGCTGCAATCGCTGCCTACACTGCCGCAACAAGCGACAACATCACATACTATCCCTACGGTATGGACGAAGACATCAACGAAGGCGTTTTTGATATCATCACAAGAATCTGGAAGATGATTCTCGACTTCTTTAAGAGCCTTTTCGGTATCGCATAATTAACACACTCGGCAGGCAAGGGTTCACTTTGAAGTGAACCCTCCGGACTGTCGATAAAAGCACAAGAACAACAATGCTGTTTTTTCTAAAATATGAAAACAAAAAAGCTAAGACTTATACACACATAAAAAATCGTACAAAGCATCGAGCTTTGTACGATTTTCGCATTGTTTTGACCTTTTTTTGCCCTCTCGGAGTACCTTTGTACACCTTCGGGGCAAA
>JAZNQF010000075.1:0-4973 GCA_045590055.1 Acutalibacteraceae bacterium | reverse complement strand
AAATTTGCAGTTATATTTTTGATAAATCAAAAGTGATATTGAAGCCTTACGGCTTCAGTGTTATTTTATTCGCCGAAAACTGCCGAAGGCAATATCACTTGTCGCAAGACAAATATCACTGCGAAGCAATAAAACTCGCCGAAAGGCGAATAAAACTGCGGAGTGTCCTTACGAACACTCCGCTAATGGTGCAGGATTTTGTTTTCTTCGACCGACGGTGTGCGTGGGCACTCCGAGGGAGAAAAAACGAAAAGGCGTGATGCCAAAAGCATCACGCCGTTCATGCGCTATTATCGTCCACTTATATACGAGCAACACCACTATCGCGTGCAGCCTGTGCAACTGCGGCGGCAACTGTGGGGCCGACCCTTTCATCAAATGCCATGGGCATAATGTATTCTGCGGTGAGTTCTTCGTCTGAAACGAGAGATGCAATTGCCTTTGCAGCGGCAATCTTCATTTCCTCGTTGATGTCGCTTGCTCTTACGTCAAGTGTACCGCGGAAAATGCCGGGGAAAGCAAGAACGTTATTGATCTGGTTGGGGAAGTCACTTCTGCCTGTACCGACAACCGCTGCACCTGCTTCAATTGCAAGGTCGGGCATAATTTCGGGTACGGGGTTTGCCATGGGGAAAACGATGGGCTTATCTGCCATTGAACGAATCATATCCTGATTTACAACACCGGGTGCGGAAACACCGATGAAGATATCGGCACCGACAAGTGCATCTGCAAGTGTGCCGCGCTTGTGTGCTTTGTTTGAGAATGCCGCGATTTCTTTCTTGGCATCGTTGAGACCTTCGTCACCTTCACAGATGATGCCCTTACGGTCACACATGATAACGTCTTTCATGCCGAGGCTGAGGAAGAGCTTTGCAATTGCAACGCCTGCAGCGCCTGCACCGCTGAATACGGCGGTACATTCTTCAATCTTTTTACCTGTGAATTTGAGAGCGTTGATGAGTGCGGCAGTGCAAACAACTGCAGTACCGTGCTGGTCATCGTGGAAAATCGGGATGTCGGTCTTTTCCTTGAGCTTGCGTTCAATTTCAAAGCATCTGGGAGCGGCAATGTCTTCAAGGTTTACACCGCCGAAGGAACCCGAAATAAGAGCGATTGTGTCAACGATTGTGTCAACGTCCTTTGACTTAACGCACAGAGGGAAGGCGTCAACTCCGCCGAACTCCTTGAACAGAACGCACTTGCCTTCCATAACAGGCATACCTGCCTCAGGGCCGATATCGCCGAGGCCGAGAACTGCAGTACCATCTGTAACAACTGCGATTGTATTCCAGCGGCGAGTAAGCTCGTATGACTTGTTGACATCCTTCTGAATTTCAAGGCAAGGCTGTGCAACGCCGGGTGTATATGCAAGTGAAAGAGCTTCTTTGTTGTCTACCTTTGCTCTTGCAACGATTTCGATTTTACCCTGCCACTCACCGTGGAGTCTCAATGATTCTTTTGCGTAATCCATTTTAATCACCTTTTCAATTATTTTATTCAGCACAGTATTCCGCTGACAAGCGTCAGCGGAATACTCTTGTTTTGTTTAATTATTTCTCCCAAGGGAAAGTATACTGTGTGAGACCGAGATCGTCACGTACTTTGTTCATTTCAGCCTGTACAGATTCATTGATGGGAACACCGCTGTCTTTTCTCTGCATCCAGATGTCATATTCCTTTTCACCTGCGGTGTAGATTCTGTCTGCGCCGGGGGCTTTTTTGGATTCTCTCATGGAGCGAATGATATCACCCGACTTCTTTCTTGCAATTTCTTCGCCGAGGAAGTGGTTTGTATCGATAGCGATGAAGAAATGACCGAGCTGATAGGGACGGATGTTGCCGTTTTCATCTTTACCGTCGAGGTCTTTACCGTATGCGCCGTCCTGCAGAATTGATGAAAGGAATTCAACAACAAGTGCGAAGCCGTAGCCCTTGTATCCACCGAGAGCTTCACCGATACCGCCGAGGGTGGTGAGGGCTGCTGTGCCGCCGCGGATTCTTCTGAGGGCCTCGCCTGCATCGCCTTCTACAGGTTCGCCGTCAAGACCGATGATGGTGCCGGGGTGGATTTCCTCACCGATTCTCTCATAATATTCAACTTTACCGTTTTGAGTGATTGAGGTTGCGCAGTCAAAGTTGAAATCGAAATCTTCGTCAGTAGGCACACCGATTGTGAAGGGGTTTGTGCCGAACATGCCTTCAACACCGTGTGTGGGGGCAACGGAGGGACGTGCGTTTGTGCCTGTCATACCGATGCAGCCTGCCTTTGTTGCCATTGTTGTGTAGTAGCCTGCAATACCGTAGTGGCAGGAATTTCTGACAACAACCATGCCCATGCCGTATTCCTTGGCCTTGGCAATTGCCATGCTCATTGCCTTATAGCCAATGACCTGACCCATACCGTGATGTCCGTCAACAACTGCGGTTGTGGGTGTTTCTTTGAGTATTTCAAAGTTTGTAACGGGCTGCTGGATACCTGCGTTGATGCGGACAATATAAATGGGCTTGAAGCGGTTGCAACCGTGAGATTCGATACCGCGTCTGTCTGATTCAAGGAGCACGTCTGCGCAGATTGCAGCGTCCTCACGGGGCACACCAACACCTGCAAAAGCATCAATCATAAAGCTTTCAGCGGTTTTCCAATCGAGATTTACTTTGGGCATTTTAATTTTCCTCCTGATAAATAAAGTGATTTATATGCTCGTTAGGGTGACAAGTATAATCCGAATCTGTTTTTTATGTGCGGATTTTCACTCATGCTGCGTTAAAATGCTCGTTAATCCGTCAAGGATTAACTCCGCTTTTGCCTTGCCTGAGCAAAAAATCTGCTTCATAAAAAATCTTCGACCTGAAAACGCGGGTTTTAATTGGATTTTTAAATCCAAAGCGCCGAAAAGCCTTTAAAATTCACGCATTCAGGCAGGTTCGGATTATGCTTGCCACCCCTAAGGGCTTTCTGATAAAAATCCGCAAATCACGCTTTTATAGCATTTTATAAGGAGAGAAGAATATGGCTGTTTTCAAAGGCAGAGGCTTTTCTTTTAATACCGACACACAAGTATGTGTGATGGGCATACTCAACGTAACGCCCGACTCCTTTTCTGACGGCGGCGTATATATAGACCCCGATATTGCGGTGATGAGATTACACGAAATGGTAAATGAGGGCGCTGACGTGATTGATATCGGCGCGATGTCCACAAAACCGGGTCACGCGCAGGTGACACCGCAGGAAGAAATTGAGCGTATCGCACCCGTACTCAGAAGCCTTGAAGTTGACGCTTGCAGTGTGCCGATATCTGTGGATACTTACAACGTTGAAACTGCTCAGTACGTGCTTGAAAACGGCGCGTCAATTATAAATGACGTAAGCGGTGTGCTCAACGAGGAAATGGCAAAGCTTATTGCAAAGCACAACGCCGGCTGGATAATAACTCACACGGGTGGCGGTGATGCCGACAACATGGTGGAATATGCTGACGTTACGGCTGACGTTGCGGCTTTTTTTCGCAGGGCGCTTGAATTTTGTGAAGCATACGGTATTTCACGTTCACAGCTTTGCTTTGACGTCGGTTTCGGCTTTGGCAAAAATGCTAATGACAATTTTAAGCTTTTGGCGCAGCTTGAAAAAACAAGGTGCGATGAAGTGCCGCTTATGGCGGCGCTGTCAAGGAAACGCATGATTGGTGAAGCAACCGGATGCGAAGTTTCACAGAGGCTTCACGGTACGGTTGCAGCAAATGCAATTGCGGTTATGAACGGTGCAGATGTAATCAGAGTGCACGACATTGAGCCCAATATTCACGCGTGCAAAGTTGCGCGCAAGTGTTTGTGAGGGTGAAACAATATCAGAATGAAAGGCGGATTGCCATGGGTAGAATTATTATCAGCGGACTGAAGCTTTTTGCTTACCACGGAGTTAATCTCGAAGAGAAAGAAAACGGTCAGTTCTTTGTTGTTGATCTTACGGCAGAAATGAACATGGACAAACCCTGCCTGACAGATAACCTGAATGACACGGTCAGCTATGCGGCGGTGATAAAAACCGTACGCCGTGTTATGTGTGCCGGAAGCGACGATTTGCTTGAACGCGCGGCATACAGGGTTGCTGAGGCTGTGCTTCTTGAGCACGAAAAGCTCCAAAGCGTTGAAGTTACGCTCAAAAAGCCTGATGCGCCCATTTCGGCAGAGTTTGACTACGTTGCAGTGAACATCAACGTCAGCAGGCAGGATGTTTTCGGTGACGAGGCGGATGACGAAGAAACGTTTGTGTCCGAAAGCGATGCGGACACTCTGCTTTCAAAATCCGCAGTGGACAATATGCCTGTATATCAGACCGGTATAAGATTCATGAGTGAAGATATTTTTACAAATAACGGAGAAGGTACAGATTAATGACAACTGTTTTGTTGGGCATCGGAACAAACATAGGTGAAAGACTTGACAATCTTAACACCGCAATAAGCAGCATCGGCAAACTGCCGGGTACACGTTGTGTGCAGGTTTCGCACGTTTACGAAACTGCGCCTGTGGGATATCTTGAGCAGCCGCCGTTTCTTAACATAGTGCTGAGGATTGAAACAAATCTTTCGGCACAGGCGCTTCTGGGTGCCTGCCTCGGCATTGAAGCGGCAATGGGACGCATACGTCAGCAGAAAGACGGGCCGCGTATCATCGATATTGACATATTGATTTATGACGGTGTGAAGTCGGACACTTACGAGCTTACGCTTCCGCATCCGAGGATGACGCAGAGAGCGTTTGTTATGGTACCGCTTCGCGATATTTATCCCAACGGAATTGCCCCGATGGTTTACTTTTCACACAAGCTCAAGGATGTGGGCGAAGACGGTGTTGCTCTTTTTGGCGAGGAGACTGACTTCTACGTGCAGAATGCGGCAACGGCTGAATAAAAAACTGTGGCGGACACGATGTGTCCGCCGCAGACTGTCGATAAAAGCACAAGAACA
>JAZNQF010000074.1:0-12155 GCA_045590055.1 Acutalibacteraceae bacterium | reverse complement strand
AGGAGAGGCACTCCGCCCAACAACCCTATTCATCAAAAAAACTACCCGAGACATAGAATGGTATTTCAACCGCTTCGTGTCTCGGGTATAACTTTAGTTATTCAACTCTGTCCGTCGGCTTGGTGAGCGGCACCTGCCGCCTCGGGTGTAGCTTTAAAAATTCAACTTTGTTGGTCGGCTTGGTCTGCGCGACCACGCGCCGTCTCGGGGCGGTTGGCACCGCAACACCCTCTCCGACGCTTCGCGCCACCTTCCCAAAAGGAGAGGCTTTTTCAGGCAACTGAGGGGGCAAGGCTCGGCTCCACCTCGCAGTGATATATGCTCCGCATGTGATATACGCTTCGCGTGTGATATTCGCCTGCGGCGAGTGATATATGCCTGCGGCATGTTACAGCCCTCTCCGACGCTTCGCGCCACCTTCCCAAAAGGAGAGGCTTTTTCAGGCGACTGAGGGGGCTAACTCTGCTCCACCCCTCGCGAAACTGAGCTCTCAAAAAAAAAAATACACCCGAAACTCACGTTTCGGGTGTAACTTTTAAATTAAAACTCTGTCACCTTATTCTGTCTCAGGCAACGTTAACAACGATGTTATATTCGGGAACCCAGATGCCGAGTTCGTGGTCTCTTGCTCTGAAAATAACCTCGTCTTCATAAACTTCAACAATGTAGCTTGTGCCGCCCTTGTTGTAATCGCCGTCTTTGTTTTCAATGGAGAAAGAGGGAACATTGATGCCGTGTGAGTCTCCGTCAAACTGTTCGTAGCTATATTCACAGAAAGCCATGTGCAGGTGACCTGTGAGAAGGAAAACGTTGCTGTGTTTTTCAACAATTGCTCTGAGGGCATCGCTCTGCGGACCTACGCTGCCTGCGCCTTCAACAATACTGTTCCATGCAACGTCAATGTTGTGTGTGTCCTTAAGCGGCTGATGGCAAACAACAAATGCGGGTTTGCCGTTTGCGGCAGTGAGTTCACTGTCAAGCCATTCAAGCTGAGCATCGCTGAGGTATGCTTCTTCAAAAACCATTTTCTCTGTGCCGAGAACGATGATTTTGTAACCGTTGATTTCCTTCACGTAATGTGAGCTCGTAAGCTCCTCGTTGCCGTTGAGAGCATTTGCAAACTTGAGGAAACGGCTCTCACTCTGTGAGAAGGCTCTGAGTCTGATGTCGTGGTTGCCGGTTGCCATTATGTATTCGGTGTCGATACCGCTGAGAGCATCGTAAACGAGCTGATATTCTTCAGCAAGGCCGTTTTCTGCAATGTCACCGAGACCGACGATAGCATCAAGACCCTTTGCGTTGTGCAGGTCTGCAGAAGCCTCAAGGAAGGTTGCGTATCTGTCAAACATGTAGTTTGAAACCTGAGGGTCGGCAACTGTTGCAAAAACAAGCTGAGCGCCTGTGGCATCCGCGTCAATGGTATTGTCGGTTGAGGGGGGCACAAGTGCGCCGTTAACAGAATAGAAAAGTGTCATGATGAAAAGGAAAATTTTCATCGAAAGCTGCTGGAAAATTGTGCTTGCAATCATTTTAATTACCTCCGTTAATAACTTAAAGCGATTATTTCTGCATTATGAGACTATCACTTTTTGCCCAAAAAGTCAATAACTTTCAGGTAAATCCGCATGCATTACTTCGCGTATATCATGCTCACCACGCGGTTTACAACCGATACGGGCAACACCTTTGTCAGCAACACCACGCATTTATAGCTGAAACCCAGCGTGTAAAGCTGCTTGACACTCTTTTTGGTGGCAACGCGCGCAATGAATCCGGCGGCTTTTTCGGGGCTCATACCGTTTTGCTCGTCCTTTTCCATCACACTGACAGAGCGTGAAATGCGGCCGCCGTAAATTTCGTCACCGTCATTTGATTTGTCTCTCGCGCTTGTAAAGCCCGTTTGTATGTCGCCGGGCATCACCGCGCAAACCTCAATGCCGAAAGGGCGCACCTCGTTTGAAAGCGCAAGTGTATAGCTGTTGATTGCCGCCTTTGCCGCTGAATAGTAGGTTTGGAAGGGGATGGCAACGGGCGCCGCAACTGAGCTGATGTTGACAATTCTGCCTGCACCTTGCTTGCGCATGTACGGCAAAACTGCCTTTGTTGCATTCACCGTGCCGAAAAAATCAACGTCAAAAAGCCGTTTGGCATCTTCGGCTTTTGTGAATTCAACCGCACCTGAAATGCCGAAGCCTGCGTTGTTGACGAGTACGTCGATTCTGCCGTGTGCCGCCGCAACCTCCTCAACCGCTTTTTGTACCGCCGCCTCGTCCGTTACGTCGGCGGTGAGGTGGTATATGCCGCCGTGGTTGCTTTCTCTGCGGCTGAATTCATAAACGGTGTGCCCTTGCTTTGCAAGTGCCTTTGCGGTGCAAAGGCCGATGCCCGAGCTTCCGCCTGTGATGATGATAATTTTACTCATTGTTTTTCTCCGTCAGTTCTGCTTTTCAACAATTTTATATTCGTTGTTGATTCTGAAAAACGGGCATACCGACCGCTTGTCGCTCATGATACGCACAAGGTCGTCCATGTCCATATCCACGGTGCAGACGTACTCGTTGTATTCGTCGTCATACTCAAAATTGAGGCAGTCTTCACAACGGTCGCTCATCTGAACCACCGCTTCTTCTCGATGATTTCAACCACCTTGAAGCCTGCGGCTTCAACTGCGGCGGTAATCATCGCGTTGTCTGCCTCGCCTTTGACGGTGAGCTTGACCTCGCCCTTTGCCGCATCTGCCTTGGCTTTTTCCACGAAGGAAAGCTTGAGGAGCTCGGTTTCAACTGCTTTTTCGCAATGTGCGCAATGCAGGCCTTCAACTTTAACTTTCATTTCATTCACCTTTTGCAAGCTCAGTGTGCTTGCACCTTTCATTTGTTGAGTTTGAGCCAATTCAGCCTGAGTGCATTGAGCACAACGCAAACTGAGCTGAGGCTCATTGCTGCCGCCGCAAACATCGGTGTCAGCCTTATGCCCATTATACCATAAAATACGCCTGCCGCAAGGGGAATGCCGATACAGTTATAGAAAAATGCCCAGAAAAGATTTGTTTTGATGTTGCGCACAACGGCGCGGCTGATTTCAATTGCCCTGCACACATCGGTTGCATTTCCCTGCATGAGTACAACGTCTGCACTTTCAATTGCAATGTCACTGCCTGCGCCGATGGCTATGCCTACGTCTGCCGCCATGAGCGCAGGAGCGTCGTTGATGCCGTCACCGACCATTGCTGTGAAGCCGCTTTTTTCACGTAAGGCGGCAACGCGTGTCTGCTTCTCGTGCGGAAGAACGCCTGCTTCGTAGCTTTCAAGGCCGAGCCTTTTGGCAACACTTGCGGCGGCAAGCTCGTTGTCTCCCGTGAGCATCACACTGTGTATGCCGTGGCGGCTGAGCCTTTGCACAGCCTGCGCACTGTCAGGCTTCACCTCATCGGCAAGGGCAACAAAGCCGAGACATTTTGTACCTTTTGAGAAAAACACCGTTGCCTTGCCCTGAGAAGAAAGCCCGTCGGCGCGCTCCTTTGTGCCGCAGATTTCAACGCCGTTGTTTGCAAGAAAGGCGGCGTTGCCTGCGCGGCAGATTTCGCCGTCAAGCTTTGCCGCAACGCCGAAACCGCTCACGTTTTCAAAATTTTCAACCGTTTTAAGCTCAACACCCTTGATTGATGCTTCAAATGAAACCGCCCTTGCAAGCGGATGCTGAGAGTTGTTTTCGAGTGCAAAAGCAGTTTCAAGCAACTCTTTTTCATTAATACCGTCTGCGGCGCAGATATCCGTTACGGTCGGTTTGCCCATGGTGAGCGTTCCCGTTTTGTCAAACACAACCGTTTTTACGTTGCTCAATTGCTCAAGTGCCGCGGCAGTGCGGAAAAGCACGCCGTTTTGCGCCGATTTTGCCGTGCCAACCATCACCGCAACGGGTGTTGCAAGTCCGAGGGCACAGGGGCATGAAACCACAAGCACCGATATTGCACATGAGAGTGCGAACTCAACCTCTGCACCGAGAATGAGCCATATAACAAGTGTGACAAGTGAAATCGCCATAACCGTAGGCACAAAAATGCCGCTGACCTTATCTGCAAGGCGCGCCATGGGCACCTTTTCACCCGATGCTTTTTCAACAAGCTCAACAATTTTGTTCAGCGTTGTGTCCGTGCCGACGCCCGTTGCTTCAACGTGAATCACGCCGTTGAGGTTGATGCTTGCGGACATAACCTCGTCGCCGACGGATTTTTCAACCGGGATGCTTTCACCTGTCAGTGCCGATGTATCAACTGCGCTTTCACCGTTCACTATTTTGCCGTCAACGGCAATTCTTTCACCGGGGCGAACAATCAGCACGTCGCCTTTTTTTATCTGTGCGCAGGGAATTCTTGTTTCCTTGCCGTCACGCAGTACGTTTGCGGTTTCGGGTGCGAGCCTGAGAAGCTTTGAAATTGTGCTTGCGGCAGAAGCTTTTGAACCTGCTTCAAGGTATTTGCCAATGTCCACAAAGGTGAGAATTGATGCCGCGGATTCAAAATACAGTTGCATGTGGTACTGCTCAACAAGCTGAGTATTGCCTGTTGCAACGCCCTGAATGATGCGCACAAAAGCGTAGATGCCGTAAAGCAACGCGGCAAGTGAGCCTGTTGCAACAAGTGTGTCCATATTTGGTGAGCGGCGGAACAGCGCGCGTATGCCGTTGACGTAATAGCGTACGTTAAGCGCGCACACGGCAAGTGTGAGCACAAGCTGAGTGCCCACAAAGGCAACCACGTTGCCCTCGGGTGTAAGAAAAGAAGGCAGAGGCAAGCCCCACATGTGACCCATGGAAATATACATAAGGGGAATGAGCAGGCAGACTGATATGATCAGTCTGGTGCGAAGCCACGTTTTTTCACGTGCGGTCTCATCCTTTTGTGCGGCAGCTTCGTCGTTTTCACCTGCAATTCCGTAGCCGGCACGTATGATACATTCACACACGGCTTGCTCGTTGGTGATATCCTCATCAATCTGTGCGGTCAACTGACCCGTCAGCAGGTTGACGCTGACGTTGCTGATACCGTCAAGTGCACTCACGGCTTTTTCAACTCTTGCACTGCACGCCGCACAGCTCATACCCGTAACTTTAAGCTCTATATCCATTTTATTCTCCTTGTTGTTTATGCTTACATTATACTGTTATTTTACCCTAAAGTAAAAAGCAAATCAACTCTTTGACAAAAAAACGCTTCTTTCGCGCTTATTTAATGTAATAATGCTTGACTTTTTTTAATAGTTATTGTACGATTAAAACGATAATGTCGCGGTATGTCTGCGACTTTAAACAAATACTGTTTCCGAGAGGAGAACACAAAATGAAAAAGAAACTCAGAGTACTTCTTGCAGTCGTTCTCGCCGCAGTTCTTGCCGCAGGCGGCTTTGCAATAGGCGCTTCAAGCGGCCTTAATATCAATGTTACATACGACGATGCGCTTGTTGATTTCTTTGGTGGCAACGGTGGCTCAGCTTCAGCTGATGCCCCTGCACAGACAACCGCACCTTCAACAACTGCAGCCACAACCGAAAGCACAACTGCATCCACAACTGCCGGCACCACTGCAGGTTCAACCGTAGCCTCAACTGAGGGCACAAACGCAGGCACAACTGCCGCTACAACAGCCGCAACAACTCAGGCTGCATCATCAATTCCCACCGCAAAGGAAGACATCGTTGCAGCATACTGCAAAGCGGTAAACGCAACCAAGAAGGAAAGCAACCTCACCGTCAGACGTGTTGAAGACGTTGAAGTGGCAGTTACAGATTGCTCCGTCAGTTTCCTCAGGGGTATGGTTGACGGTATTGTTCAGGGCCTTATTAAGGACAGCGACAAAACCTACGTTTTCACAAACGGTCAGGGCGTTAAGACAGACGACCCCAATGATACAAGACCGCTTGACGACTTCATTGCACCCTACAACCGTGAGTGCAACCTCACACCCGAATTTGTTGCAGATGCAAAGAGCACAGACCTCGGCGGCGGTGCTTATGAGCTTGAAATCAAGCTTATCTCCGAAGATTCCAGCTTCAAGCTTGGCGGCGACAAGGTTGACCCCGCAGGTCACAAGGCAATTATGGATCCGCTCAACCTCGGTGACATCAAGGCTGACCCCGCAAAAATCACAGAAGCCAACATGACTTATCCCGGTGCAACCCTTAAAGCAAAGGTCAATGCAAACGGCACACTTGATGAGCTCTATCTTGAATGCCCGCTTTCAGGCGACGGCACAGGTGAAATTGCTTCCAAAGGTCTTACGGTTAAGCTCGAAGGCGGTATTACCGACACATGGACTTTCACCAGATAACAGACGGCAAATAAAGGCACAACAGCCGAGTGTTTTGTAAGGACACTCGGCTGTTTTTATCATACAAGAATTGAGTCTGTTGAGCTTGGCTCTCGTTTGTTAATTCATTCTGCAGCGGATTTATTGCCTGCAGTGTTATTGCGCTTTGCACGGGTTATCAGCCGCCGGCCGGTTCTGCGGTTTACGGCAGGTGGATTTTGGTGAAAAATTAGTTTGTTTTACACATAAGCACTTGACTTTTTTCACGGTTTGGGTTAGCCTAATGAAGATAGGTTATTTCTTTCGGATAACCGACTTCCGAGGTTGCTCTGCCGTGTGTTGAGGTGGTGGCAAACCGTATTTTTAGGAGGAGAAAACGTGAACAAAACAGTTAAAATCGTAATCGCCGTTATCATAGCTATCTGGATTTTCGGTATGGGCTATGAGTTCGGCGTATATCTTGAAACAAAGAAGGCAATTGCCAACCCGGCTCCGCAGGTTACTCAGGGTGATGTTCAGCAAACTCAGCCCCAGCAAACTCAGCCTCAACAAACTCAGCCTCAGCAGACACCGCCGGTTATTCAGACCGTGCCTTCTACTCAGCCTTCTACTCAGCCATCCACCGAGGCTCCCTCAGCAGATGTACCGCAGAGCACGCAGAGTGCCGCAACGGACCCGTCAACGTGGACTACTGACCAGATTGTGCAGAATCTTGCAAATGCGGTCAATCAGACAAAGGCATACACGGGCCCCGTCAACGTTCACAGAACAGAGACTCTTGACATTGCTGTTACTGACGTTACGGGCGGCAACGTGGTAAAGAACCTTGTAAACGGTCTTATCAGCGACATTGGCGGTCCCGAGGATGAGATGCTTGCTTTCAACGGCGGTATTGCCGTCAACTCTGAAGGCGAGAGTATGCCCATGCTTCTGCCCGCCGCAGGCAACTTTGCACTCACACCTGCAGGTGTTGCATCTGCAACTGCAACCGCTGAAGGTGACAACGTTAAAATTCAGCTTAATCTTGCGCAGGAAGCCGCATCAATGGGTCAGGTGCCGCCGCACCATTCCTCATGCATCGGTTACATGGACATTTCAACCTTCGGTATCACCGTGGTTGATATCACCAGAGCTGACACAACATATAAGGGCACAACCATTACCGCAGTTATCAACTCAGCAGGCAACGTTGTAAGCTACAGCTACGATATGCCCCTTTCGATTTCCTTCACGGGAAGCAAAGGCCCCATCAGTGCTGACGTTGCAATTGATGCGCATCAGGTTGAAACCTGGGAAGTTCAGTGGGCGGCAGGTGCCGCAAACTAAGCCGACTGAAAGATCGGTATATAAAATGTATACCCGAGACAGCGCGTGGTCATAACGACCACCCTGCGTCTCGGGTTTAACTTTAATTATTCAACTCTGTTAGTCAGAATTGGTGTGCGCGACCACGCACCGACTGGCGTGCGGTGCCAACCGCTACATTAAATCGTTGCGTTGTGTGTCTGTGTGGGGGATTTTGTCAACCTTGGGGATGAGTCCGTAAATTGACATACCGACCGTTATCACCGTGCCGATTACCGTCAATGCTTTTTCAACTTTGCTAAGCTTTGCAAACGGCTTGTGCAGTTTTTTGTTGATTTTGGGGCTGAGATTGTCAGCTCTGCGTATTTCGTCTTTTCTTCCGCTTTTCGGCAGACGCTTTTTTGTGCTCTTTCTCATTGGTTTACCCTCTCTTTTGTGAAAATGAAATTATACGTATCAGTCAAACGATATTGAATAACCGCGCTCGTGCAGTGCGCGTACGAGGAATTCCTTGTTCTGCCCCTTGCGAAGCCACATTGTGTTAACCTTGCCTGTTTTGATTATTTCGTCAATCAACTCGCCGTTGCGGTTGAGCCATGACGTGTATTCAATATCGGGCATGAACACCAGCTTTCCTTTGGCTTTTTTGTTTTCGGACATCGTATCACCTCAATATGTGTGTTCGCAGATTTCGATGATTTTATCGCGCAGTTTCAGAAAATCGTTGAGTGCTTCGGGCTTCTGGTTTGGGTTGCGAAGCAACGCGGCCGGGTGAAAGGTGCCCATCATGAGCACACCGTTTTTCTCATAAAACTCACCGTGCTGTTTTGTGACCTTGAAATCGGGAGATATGAGGCGCTGAGCGGAAATTCTGCCGAGACATACAATGATTTTCGGGCTCATCAGGCGTACCTGCTCGCGCAGCCATTTGATGCATTCGTCCTGCTCCTCGGGTAGCGGGTCGCGGTTTTTTGGTGGGCGGCATTTGACCATGTTTGCGATGTAGATGTTTTTCTTGCGGTCAAGGTCGATGTGCGCAAGGAACTTATCAAGCAGCTGACCGCCCCTGCCTACGAAGGGCTCGCCTTGCAAATCTTCGTTTTCACCGGGACCCTCGCCGACGAAAAGTACCTCTGCATTTTCTTTGCCTATGCCGAAAACAAGGTTTGTTCTGGTGAGACCGAGTTGGCATTTTTGACAGTTATGACAGTCTTTCTTTAATTCATCCCAACTTTTATACATTGCCGTACCTCTTGTAACAGTAATTAAAACGCCTGAAGCCTCTTGTTGTTCAGGCTTTAAAACAGACAAATGACGTCTGCCAATATTAATTGTACCACACTTTCTCAGAAAAGAACAGTTTTTTTGCGAACTTGTTGAATTTTACTTTCACATGTTGTAAAATAGAACAAAAAAACATGCGAAAGAAAGGTTATCGAAAAATGAAAAAAGAAGTTTTACTCGAAACATCAGCAAGACACATACACGTAAGCAGAGAGCATCTCGACATTCTCTTTGGTGAAGGCTTTGAGCTTACCGTTAAAAAAGAGCTTTCTCAGCCCGGCCAGTATGCAACTGAGCAGCGCGTTCAGGTTGTTGGCCCCAAGAGCAGCTTCCCTGCAGTTTCAATCCTTGGCCCCGTTCGTCCGCAGACTCAGGTTGAGCTTTCCGCAGGCGATGCACGCTCAATCGGCGTAAAAGCTCCCGTACGTGAATCAGGTGACGTTGCAGGCAGCGGCGCTTGTAAGCTTGTTGGTCCTTGCGGTGAAGTTGAAATCAGCGAAGGTGTTATCGTTGCAAAGAGACACATCCATGCAACACCTGAGGATGCTGAAAAGTACGGCCTTGTTGACAAGCAGGTTGTTGACGTTAAGGTTGAATCAGACGGTCGTTCACTTGTTTTCGGTGATGTAATTGTCAGAGTTCATCCCAACTATGCACTTGCAATGCATATCGACACCGATGAATCCAATGCTGCAGCGGCAACTCCCGGCATGATGGGCGAAATCCTCGCATAAGCGGTTGACAACGCAACACCCATCCGGCGGCTTGGCCGCCACCTTCCCTTTCAGGAAAGGCAAGTGACTGCCGACCAACAACTCTAAAGCTATAACAAATTGCCCGAGCTCGTGGTTGCGCAGACCATGCCGACGGACAAAGATGAATAATTAAAATTACACCCGAGACATGAAGCGGTTGTTTTGACCACGTTTTGTCTCGGGTGATTTGTTTTGTTATAGAGTTTGTCGGGCGGCTTGGCGTGCGGTGCCAACCGCTGCTTTAAGCAACGATGTTTTTGAGCACCTTGAGGAGATAGTTGAAGAATGCGATAATCTTTTGAATGAAGGTGATGGGCGCATTTTCAGCATCAAAGCTTTCGTTAACGCCGTAACCCTCAAGTACAACGTCAAAGTTTCCGGGGTCATAGCTGTCAGAGGTGAACGATTCGATAATGGGTGTGAGCACGGAGAAGATTACTGTTGCAGTGAGCGTTTCTGCATACATAATCTTTGACATATCTGCGGTCAGGTTAGCACTTGATGCGGCTTCGGTCAGCCCGAGCTTTTCAAGCAATGCACTCACACCAACGCTGAGTGACGCAAGGTCTGCCGCTCGGCCTACGATGTAGGGGATTGCTGACCTAATGAAGTAAAAAGCAAGCTGAACTTCTGTTGAGTCGGCGGCAAACTCCTGCTCACCTGAATAGAAGTTGTGAACGATAACCGCGGCAACGTCAACAACGGTTTCATAGTTGCTTTCGGGAATTTTTGCACCGCCGAGTGCACCGATTTCTTCAAGGCTGTCAATTTCTTCTGTTCCGTTGTCATAAAGCGGAAGTACGGCAAGGTCTCTTATAAGACCGAGCGCCGAGTCAATTGCCTTGTACACAGGGCTTTCGGGGTCCATATCGGGAAAGATTTTGCCTGCGCTGATGAATTCCGTAACCCAGTTGTAGAAGCCATAGTGGCTGTAATCTGTGCTGTATCCAACAAAGTCAGAGGTGAGATAATCAAGCTGCTCCTGAGTATAACCGCCGCCGAGATACTGCGGGTCAATCTCTGTGACGTAATGGGACTTGAACTCAACCTCTTTGTCTGCGAAGCTCACGTGTCTGTACATACAAGGGGCAACTGCAAGAGAG
This sequence comes from Acutalibacteraceae bacterium, assembly GCA_045590055.1. Lineage (GTDB taxonomy): Bacteria > Bacillota > Clostridia > Oscillospirales > Acutalibacteraceae > UBA6857. The sequence goes on along the minus strand of JAZNQF010000074.1, from coordinate 1,404 downwards.
CCGGTGCAAACGTCATACACTCTGACACCGTCGTCCGTAACGGCGGAGGTGATGTCGTTGACATGAAGATGTCCCGTGAAGGTATATTTAATGCCCCATTCGGCAAACTTCACGGCAAGCTTGTCTGCGCTGATGGTGTCATAACCGCCGACGATTGTTGTGTTGAGAATGAAGTGGTTGAGAAGGCTGTGGTGCATCATGGCAATGAGACGTTTGCCATCAGCCTTTGCGGATTCAACCTGCTGTTCAATCCATGCGAGTGTTTCTTCGCTGATGCCGGCGGAGGTTTTACCGTAAGTGATGGAGTCGATTGCAATGAGTCTATATTCGTCGTTGAGGTCAACAGTGTAAGAAGCGGAAGCATCGTGGCTGTTGAGTGCTTCATTGTAGCCAAAGTCGGCATAAATCTCCTCAAATTCGTTGTATGTAACAAGTGTTTCGTCATCAAGCTCTGCTGACGTGAGGTCATGGTTGCCGGGGATAACAAAAACCTTTTTGCCCGTGGTTGTTTCAAATTCTTTGAGCATGGCGCACATGTTTTCGTGGTATTCAACCAGGGCTTTGTCGCACAGGTCGCCTGCAATCAAAAGATAAGGCGCATCGCTTGATGCAACGTCGTTGAGCATTGCGTGAATGATGGCGGTGGATTCATGCCTCATTTTGCCCAGACGCTCTGCATAGAAAAACATATCGTTTTCAATTGAAGTTTCCATGTCGGGGTCAATGTCCTCGTTAGGCGCATAGTGAGTGTCGGTAACGAGGAAGAAGTCGAGATTGTCTGCGTTCTCTGTGGCTGCAACACTCAGCGGCGTTGCAAACAGAAGCAGGGATAACATAACTGCGAGGATGCTTTTTAATGTTTTCATGGTAATTACCTCCTATAGACTTATGGTACAATTTTTTTAAGATAAAATCAAGAGTTTTTGCGTTTTTTAAATTGGGCTTGGTGTTGAGGAAAGCCCGCCGCCGCGCGAATCCCGCACGTTCTTGCATGCAAGAACGTGCATGGGCTTCGCGTTTTTTGCATGCCGTGCACCGCTTTTCTTCGGGTGTATACTGAGTCGCCGGAACCCGCGCCCAAAGGTTACCTCGTTGCCGCAACGGGCATGCAAAAAGCCCGTCGCGAGCTGAAGCTCGCGACGGGGGCGGCGGGTTCACTCAGCGGTTTGGCACTGCACGCTATGCCGCCTGACAGCGAAATAACCTTCAGGTCAACGCCGGGACGAAAAGTGTAAATGTGATATACGTCTGCGGTATGTGGTTTCTTCGGCACACCTTACATAGCCTTTCTTGAGGAATGCGGCATACGGAAGCGTGACGGAAGGAGGGGAATGTAACTTTCACATCAGCCATCTTCACCTGAAAAAGCTGACTTGCTGACCAAGTGTACCCACTCACCGTTGC
>JAZNQF010000073.1:0-13950 GCA_045590055.1 Acutalibacteraceae bacterium | reverse complement strand
CGTAGACTTGTACATACGTGAAAAATCGTACAAAGCATCGAACTTTGTACGATTTTCGCATTGTTTTGACCTTTCTCGGCAGTCTGACAGCTTGACCGGGCTTTTATGGTACACATAAGCTTCAAGTTTTAATTTCTGTTTTAAAAATATTCATACAACAAATTGTTTCATTAGGTTTTAATTTAAACACAAAATAAACAGATTTGCGACATATCTGCGAAACTGTTTACAAACAGACACGAAGGCATCCAAAACTATACAAGGTTTAATAACAAATATTTGTTATTGTGACGAATTTTGAAAATTCTAAGAAATAACTTTGACTTTTGTTTCTAAACTATGTATAATTTTAAACAGATGTAGGGATATTGTACAGTTGATGTTATCTCAACATACTTCAAAACACTGTATTTGGGGGTAAAAAAATGAAAGTGTTTATGATTGGCGGCACGGGTCTTTTAGGCTCTGTTGCTTCAGAGGAATTTATCAGCAGAGGTCACAAGGTTACAACCCTTGCTCTGCCCGGTCTCCCTCCCGGAGCAAAGTTTAATCCTGAGATGAAAATCATTGAAGGAGACTACAACAAAATGACGGACGATGAAGTTGCCGCACTTATGGACGGATGCGATTGCTTTGTTTTTGCCGCAGGTGTTGACGAGCGCGTAAGCTTTCCGCCTCCGGTATATGATGCATACTATAAGTACAACGTTGCTTCTGTAGACAGACTGCTTTCAATCGGCAAAAAGGCAGGCGTCACAAAGGCCGTCGTTTTCGGTTCATACTTTACCCACATGGACAGAGTATATCCCGAAATGGAAATTGCCAAGAAGCATCCCTATGTGCGCAGCCGACTTGAGCAACAGAAAGTCGCCCTTTCATACGCCGCAGACGGCAAAATGGACGTCAGCGTACTTGAACTGCCTTACATTTTCGGCACACAGCCCGGCAGAAAGCCTGTGTGGACAATGCTCACTGAGAGAATTGCAAAGATGGGCCCCGTAACAATGTACCCGAAGGGCGGCACTGCAATGGTTACCATCCGTCAGGTTGGTCAGGCAACTGTTGGCGCAGCAGAGCGCAACAAGGGCGCATGCATCTGCCCCATCGCCATGTATAACTACACTTGGAACGACTTCCTCGACATCGTTCACGATGCAATGGGTCAGCACGGCAGAAAGATAATCAACATTCCCAAGTGGATGTTCCAGCTTTATGCACTCAACACCGCAAGAGCTGACGCCAAAAACGGCGTTGAAATGGGTCTCAACCCCATCGCTCTTGGTGATTTGATGTTCATGAAGTGCTATATGGACACTCGTGTTGCAAAGGATCTCGGCGTTACCGATGACGATATCAGATCTGCAATCTTCGATTCAATTCACCTTTCCATTGAAGCAGGCAAAGCCAACAGCAACCTCATCGGTATGGTTGCAGAAGCAAGCAAATAAACCTGCTGCGACTCTATAAAACAACACACCCGGGGCGGCTGGTGCCGCACACCACACCACCCGACAACTCTATAACAAAAACAGAATCACCCGAGACAGAATGTGGTCAAAACTACCACTTCGCGTCTCGGGTGTAACTTTAATTATTCAACTCTGTTCGTCGGCTTGGTCTGCGGCACCAGCCGCCTCGGGTGTAACTTTAATTATTCAACTCTGTCCGTCGGCTTGGTCTGCGGCACCAGCCGCCTCGGGTGTAACTTTTAAGTTTAATATCTGTTCGTCGGCTTGGCCGGTGCGGCCACGCACCCACGCACCCACGCACCCACGCACCGTTATCCCTTGCGGAACTGCTGCTTCATGCGAAGCTCTTTTGAAAGAATAAATTTGCGCAGTCTCAGGCTGACGGGTGTAACCTCAAGGATTTCGTCGTCCTTGATGAATTCCATGCACTGCTCAAGGCTGAGCGTTGACGGCGGTACAAGTCTGAGTGCATCGTCTGAGCCTGAAGCACGGGTGTTGGTGAGATGCTTCTGCTTGCATACGTTGCACACAACGTCCTCGTTCTTTGCACATTCGCCAACAATCATGCCTTCATATACGGGCACGCCGGGTCCGATGAAGAGTCTGCCTCTGTCCTGAGTGTTAAACAGACCGTATGCGGTGCTTTCACCGCTTTCGTGCACAACAATTGAGCCTCTTTCGCGTGTCTGTATGTCACCCTTGTAAGGCTCATAGCCCTGGAAGAGCTGATTCATAATACCGTTACCGTTGGTGTCTGTGAGGAATTCGCTTCTGTATCCGATGAGACCTCTTGCAGGGATTCTGAACTCAAGGTGAGTTGAGCCGCCCTCACGTGTGCCCATGTTTTCAAGCTCTGCTTTTCTTGAGCCGAGCTTCTCAATTACCGCGCCGACATACTGCTCAGGCACTTCAACAATAAGCAGTTCAATCGGCTCACATACCACACCGTCAATCTCTTTGAGAATGACCTTGGGACGTGATACCGCAAATTCATAGCCCTGACGGCGCATGGTTTCAATGAGGATTGAAAGGTGAAGCTCACCTCTGCCGCTGACCTTGAAGGTGTCGGTTGATTCGGTTTCTTCAACGCGCATGCTGACGTTGGTTTCAACCTCCTTGAACAGACGGTCGCGGATGTTTCTTGATGTGACGTACTTACCTTCCTTGCCTGCAAAGGGACTGTTGTTGACAATGAAGTTCATTGAAATTGTAGGCTCGTCAATTTTTACAAATGGCAGGGGATCTACGTGCTCGGGGTCACAGCCGGTTTCACCGATGTTGATGTCTGTGATGCCGGAAACACAGATAAGGTCGCCCATCATAGCCTGCGCAACCTCAACTCTTTTGAGTCCCTCATATTGATAAAGACGGGAAACCTTGACGTTGCGTGTGGTGCCGTCTGTTTTGCACAGTGTCATCTGCTGACCCTGCTTGATTGTGCCGCGCTCAACTCTGCCGATACCGATTCTGCCTACGTAATCGTCATAATCAAGGCTGGAAAAAAGCACCTGAAGCGGCCCGTCAAGCTCACCTGAGGGGGGTTCGATGTTTTCAAGTATTGAGTCAAACAGCGGGCGCATGTCTCCGCTTCTTACGGAGTCGTCAAGTGAAGCGTAGCCTTCTTTTGCGCTCGCATAAACAACGGGGAATTCAAGCTGGTCGTCGTCTGCGCCAAGCTCGATGAAAAGGTCAAGCACCTCGTCAACAACCTCAGCAGGTCTTGCACCGGGACGGTCTACCTTGTTGACAACAACGATAGCTTTCTTTTTCAGCGCGAGTGCCTTTTTAAGCACGAAGCGTGTTTGCGGCATTGTGCCCTCAAAGGCGTCAACAAGCAACAGTACGCCGTCAACCATCATCATGATGCGCTCAACCTCGCCGCCGAAATCAGCGTGGCCGGGTGTGTCAACAATGTTGATTCTTGTGTCGCCGTAATGTACAGATGTGGTTTTTGAAAGGATGGTTATGCCTCTTTCACGTTCAAGGTCGTTGGAGTCCATAACTCTGTCCTGCACCTGCTCGTTTGCGCGGAAAATACCGCTCTGCTTGAGCAGCTCGTCAACGAGGGTTGTTTTGCCGTGGTCTACGTGCGCGATAATTGCAACGTTTCTGATGTCTTCTCTTTTGTTCATACAGGTTGTACGACAGATTTTGTCAAAAATCCGCCTGTCCCTCCTAAAGATTAAATTACAATCAATTATTCTACCACCACTCCGTCAAAATAACAATAGGCATAGTACAATTTTGAACAAAATATACAAAAGTTTTTAGGCGTTACGATGCGGAAGAAACGCGGGCACGGTGTTCAGTTTACGAAAAATTATAGTAAGCACACAACAACTCACCCGTTCGTCTGCATTCGTCTGCCATTTCGCTCAGGATTGCGATTCTGTCCTTTAAATCGGCGCTTTGATAAAAATCTGCGCCTTTCAGCCGTTCCTGCAGACGTTGTTTTGTCGATAATACACGTTTTGATTCTTCAATATACTGTTTTCCAAGCTCAAACAGAGTCATGTGACACATCCTTCCGTTATTTTATAGAACAAATGTTCGCTAACAAAAACCATGATATCACAAAGAACAACCGTGTTCAACAGAAAAATGTCGAACAGTGCAGTAAAGTACACAAGTGCGTACTTTACTGACGACTGAAAAAGAGTGAGATGGGTTTTATTTATTACCAAAGGCGTATGTAGATATTTCGAGAGGACAAACAATGCTTTGTGCGCTCAGACTGTCGATAAAAGCACAAGAACAACAATGCTATTTTTTAAAAATAAGGGAACGAAAAGCTAAAACTTATACGCATATAAAAAATCGTACAAAGCATCGAACTTTGTACGATTTTGGCATTGTTTTGACCTTTTTTTGCCCTCTCGGAGTACCTTTGTACACCTTCGGGGCAAAGAAAAGGCCATCTTGCACTTTTCTCGGCAGTCTGACAGCAAATTGATCAAAGAGTATGCGTGACACAACGCAGAATCAAAGAGTATGCGTGACACAACACACCTTGACACACCGCGACTTTTCACATATACTTATTATTCACAACAGACGTGTTTGCGCACATTTTATCTGCAGGATGTGAAAAAATGAACGAAAGATTCGTAGTATTTGACGTTGAAACGCCCAACTCGGCAAACAACCGCATGAGCTCAATCGGTATCACCGTTGTTGAAAACCGCATGATTACCGACTCATTCTGCACCCTGATTGACCCCGAAGTGCATTTTGACAGATTCAACATAATGCTCACGGGTATCACGCCTGAGGCAGTTGAGGGAAAGCCCGCTTTTGATGAGTTGTGGTCAACCTTGCAGCCGATTTTTGACAGCGGATTACTCATCGCCCATAATGCTCCGTTTGATATGGGTGTGCTTGCCAAATGCATCAAGTCATACCGTATTGATTGGCACGAGGATGCACAGTATGCGTGTACGTGCCGCATGGCAAGAAAAGCTTTTCCGCATTTGCCCAACCACAAGCTGAACACGTTGTGTGAATATCTCGGCATTGAGCTTAACCACCACGATGCAGCAAGCGACAGCAAAGCGTGCGCCCAACTGCTGATTAGTTGCCTTGACAACGGCATAAACCCTGCCGATTTCATCCGCAGTTATGCTTTTGACAAACCCGGTAAGGCGTTTTGCTGAAACACAACTCAATATATTAAAAAGGGAAGAATATATAAATGGGAGTTTCCGAATTACTTATCATAGCCGTGGGCCTTGCAATGGATGCCTTTGCGGTTTCGGTCTGCAAGGGTCTGTCAACGCAAAAAATCAAGCCTGTTCACTTTCTTGCAGTCGGGCTGTGGTTTGGCGGTTTTCAGGCGCTCATGCCTGCCGTCGGTTATCTGCTCGGCACAACCTTTGAACAGTACATAACAAAATTTGACCATTGGATTGCCTTTGTTCTGTTGGCAATCATCGGCGGCAAAATGCTCAAAGAGGGTTTGTCGAAGGACGAGGAAGAAGCAGACAGCTCCTTTGGAGTTAAGGCGATGCTTGTGCTTGCAATTGCCACCAGCATTGATGCACTTGCCGTAGGCATCACGTTTGCGTTGTTACCCGATGTGAACATTTTTGTTGCCGTCGGCTCAATTGGTATAATCACCGCCGCACTTTCTGCAGTCGGACTGAAAATCGGCAACGTTTTCGGTGCTAAGTATAAATCCAAAGCGGAAATTGCAGGCGGATGCATCCTTATCCTCATGGGGCTTAAAATCCTGCTTGAGCACCTCGGTGTAATCAGCTTCTGAATTTACATGCTACGTTCCCCCCTGCGCGAGCAATAGCTCACGCAGAGCTTTTTGCATGGCGGTTGGAGCCGCACGTTATGCGCCCTCTCCAACGGCTACCCCGCCACCTCTCCTAAAGGGAGAGGCATGCCGACCAACGACTCTGCAACAAAAAATAAAACCACCCGAGACAGAACGCGGTCAATCAACCGCGCGCCGTCTCGGGTGTAACCTTATAATTTGTGAATCTGTCCGCCGGCCATGCACTGATCAGAATACGAGCTTATCGCCGATGTATTTAACAAGGTCAGAAATGGGAAGGCGAACCTGCTGCATTGTGTCTCTGTCTCTGACGGTAACGCAGCCGTCTTCCACACTGTCAAAGTCGTACGTGATGCAAAGAGGTGTACCGATTTCATCCTGACGGCGGTATCTCTTACCGATTGAACCTGCATCGTCATATTCAACGTTGAAGTATTCGCTCAGCTCGTCGCACACCTTCTGTGCGCCCTCGGCAAGCTTCTTTGAAAGAGGAAGCACGGCAGCCTTTACGGGTGCAAGTGCGGGATGCAGACGGAGAACAACTCTGACGTCGTTCTTCTCAGCATCAACAACTTCTTCATCGTATGCATCGCAGAGGAAAGCAAGTGCAACACGGTCTGCGCCGAGTGAAGGCTCAATTACGTAGGGCAGGTACTTCTCGTTGGAAACCTGATCAAAGTATTCCATGCTCTTGCCTGATGTTTCCTGATGTCTTGTGAGGTCGAAGTTGGTTCTGCTGGCTACGCCCCAGAGCTCACCCCAACCGAACGGGAACAGGAACTCAAAGTCAGTTGTTGCATTTGAGTAGTGTGAGAGTTCCTCTGCCTCATGGTCACGAAGACGGAGATTTTCCTCCTTCATGCCGAGGTTGAGCAGCCAATCGCGGCAGTAGTCTTTCCAATATGCAAACCATTCAAGCTCAGTACCGGGCTTGCAGAAGAATTCAAGCTCCATCTGTTCGAACTCACGGGTACGGAAAGTGAAGTTGCCGGGTGTGATTTCGTTTCTGAAGGATTTACCGATCTGGCAAACGCCGAAGGGTACCTTTTTTCTGGTGGTACGCTGTACGTTCTGGAAGTTGACGAAAATACCCTGAGCGGTTTCGGGACGAAGGTAGATTTCGTTCTTTGCGTCCTCAGTTACACCCTGGAAGGTTTTGAACATGAGGTTGAACTTACGAATATCGGTGAAATTGCAAGCGCCGCAATCGGGGCAGCAGATGTTGTTTTCTTTGATGTAATCGCTCATCTGTTCAAATGTCCAGCCTGCAGGGTTTGCGCCCGTGTCTTCAATGAGCTTGTCTGCGCGGTGACGGGTTTTGCACTCTTTGCAGTCCATGAGCGGATCGGAGAAGCCGCCGACGTGGCCGCTTGCTACCCATGTCATGGGGTTCATGAGAATTGCGCAGTCAAGACCTACGTTGTAGGGGTTCTGCTGAACGAACTTTTTCCACCATGCTTTTTTTACGTTGTTTTTGAATTCGACGCCGAGAGGGCCGTAGTCCCATGTGTTTGACAGACCGCCGTAGATTTCACTGCCGGCATAAACAAAACCTCTGCCCTTACACAGAGCGACGACTTTTTCCATTGTTTTTTCGGAATTTGCAAGCATATTTTTTCCTCCTTGGAGTGTGAATTTACTGTCTTTTCATATAATATTGTTTAAGGCAAAAAAAGTCAAGCGATTTATCAATTACTGCATAAAAACATTGATGTATGCGCGTGAATAAGCCACCTCAGTCAGCTTCGCTGCCGCTTTCACTCTGTGAACGTGCCCCTTTTTGTCACTTCGTGACATTTCCCCTATCAGTTGAATCTCCCACGTGGAGAGCCTGAAAAAGCCTCTCCTTTCGGGAGAGGTGGCGCGGAGCCGTCGGAGAGAGCATTGAGCACCAACCGCAAAAAAAGCCGAGTGTCGTGTGACACTCGGCTGATGAACCTATGCTTAAAATCAATCGCTGGTATAGGGCAGAAGAGCAACCTGGCGAGCACGCTTGATAGCGGTTGTGTGTTCACGCTGGTGACGTGCACATGTGCCGGTAACGCGTCTGGGAAGAATCTTTGCTCTGTCAGAAGTGAACTTTCTGAGCTTTGCAATATCTTTGTAATCGATTTCTTCAACCTTGTCTACACAGAAAGCGCAAACCTTCTTGCGTGACTTTCTGTTAGGACGGGCGCTTCTGTCATTTTTTTCGTATGCCATGAGCTAATCCTCCTGTAGTATTTTTGATAATCAGAACGGAAGATCTTCCTCGTCGGAAATCTCCTCAAAATCGCCCGCTGCTGCCGTCTGGAATGACGGTGCGGGAGCTGCTGCGGCTGCTGCCTGCGGATAAGCAGGTGCAGTGCTGCCGGTTTCGGAACGGGAACCGGTGAAGCTCACTTCTCTTGCCAAAACCTCAAAAGCCGTGCGCTTTGCGCCGGTTTTGTCTTCATAAGTTCTGGTTTGGATTGAGCCGGTGAGAGCAATCATTGAGCCTTTGGTGAAAAAGCGGCTGACGAATTCTGCCGTTCTTTCCCATGCCACGATGCTGATGAAATCAGCCTGCTTCTCTTCGCCGGGCTTTGTGTAGCCACGGTCTACCGCGATGCGGAATGATACAACGGATTTGCCGGTTGTTGTGGTGCGAAGCTCGGGGTCTGCCACAAGCCTGCCCATAAGTACAACGTTGTTAATCATGGTGTATCCTCCTTATGCGTTCTTCTTAACGGTCATCAGACGCAGAACACCGTCAGTGATGTTGGCTACACGCTCAAGCTCTGCAGGGAAATCTGCTTCGCAATCGTATGTGTAGATAACATACCAACCTTCTGCTTCGTAGTTGATGGGATATGCAAGCTTGCGCTTACCCCAATCAGCCACTTCACCGTCAAGTGTGCCGTTAGCTTCGATAAGTGCGTTGAACTTATCTTTGAGAGCCTGTGCAGCCTCATCTCCGTTCTTAACGGAAAATACTAACATGGTTTCATACTTGCTTGTCATGTGTTTATACCTCCTTCTGGTCTCTGGCCCCTAACGGAGCAAGGAATGCTGTTCTCACAGCAATTAGGTATTATATCATATTTTGAATTTAAGTCAAGCCTTTTTTGCGCATATAACACCGAAATTTTATATTAAAAATGAATTTTTTTTGAATTTACTATTGACACAGTTTGAATCATATTATATAATGTGTGCGTAGCTGGTACATGTGCGTATTGGCCAAATCTATAAGGAGGATACTAAGATGAACGTATTTTTTCAGTTCCTTGCAGACTATTGGGATGAAATCGTAGCATTCTTTGATGAAGTTTTCGCATACATTTCAAAGAATCTCGCTGCTGATGATGCCGAATAATTCAAAAACATTTTTACCCGGGTTTTATGAAGCCGTCCGTTAGGGCGGCTTCGATTTTTTGCGATATTTTCGTATAGAGTACATAAACCGCCGAAGATGAACGCATTGTGTACCGTGCAGAAGGCGTGCCTTTTCAAAAGGCTTTTATCCGCAAAAAGTAAGTGTGGTTTATACCGTTCATACAAGGCAATAATATAATTATATTTTCAGGCTGGTGATTTTTATGTCAGAACAAAAACTCAACAAAATCAAGGAATTTTTCAAAAACGATACCTACGCCATGAATTCAGGCTTTGAAATAGTGAGCGCAGAAAACGGTGAGTCTGTGTGCAGATGCGTTACAGACAAAGCAAAACACATGAACGCCGTCGGTCACGTTATGGGCGGTGTATATTTTGCATTGGGCGATTTTGCTTTTGCCGTTGCGGTCAACAGTGAAGCCGCTTTGGGTACAGTTGACAAAGTGACCGTTGCCGTTGACAACTCCATTCAGTTTTTCCGCGGCGTATCTGACGGTGTGCTGACTGCACGTGCGGTACCTTTAAAGCGCGGACGCAGTATGAATTTCTACCGCGTTGACATAACCGACAGTGACGGCAACCTTGCCGCGAGTATGACGTGTACAGGCATGGTAACACAGAAATAACTGTGGCGCGCGGTCGCACATGCGAAGCATATATCACCGCGAGGCAAAGCCGAGTTAAGCCCCCCTCAGCCGCTTGCCGGCGCCAGCTCCCTTTTGGTGCCTCTCCTTTTGGGAGAGATGGCGGCGGAGCCGTCGGAGAGGGCATTGCGGTGCCAACCGCCCCGAGACGAGAAGTGGGATTTACGACCACGCTCTGTCTCGGCGTTGACCCTGAAGTTATTGCACTGTCGGGCGGCTTGGCGTGCGGTGCCAACCGCCGAGGCGAAGCCGAGCCAACCGCCCGCCGCACACACCCATAATTAATCTCCGCTGCTGAACTTCATATAAATTTTCTTAAATATTTTTGCATTAGTGGTTGTAATTTGTATCTTTTTGGTATAAAATATACAGAAAGACGAATAAAAAAGGTGCTAAAAGCAACTTTTTTCGTGAAACAAACCAAAAATTCTCAGAAAGGAGATTGCGGAAGCTATAACGCCCCGCACCATTCTCAATGAACTATAAACTCACCGTAAAGCAAGCAACAGAGCTCATCGCCGCAAAGCTGTCACATTTCATCGGCGTGCCCGTTGAAGAAGCAACAGACGAGCAGTTCTATAAAGCAGTATCACTCATTATCAAAGAGCTTATGCATGGCGGCCTGCGTGAATTCAAGCAGGACACAGACAAGTGCAAAGACACGAAGCGTATCTATTACATGAGCATGGAGTTCCTCATGGGACGTTCACTCAAAAACAACCTTTTCAACCTCAACCTCACCTCGGTTTTTGAAAAAGCACTCAAAACCTACGGCGTAAAGCTCGATAAGCTCTTCGAGTGTGAACCCGATGCAGGTCTCGGCAACGGCGGTCTGGGCAGACTTGCCGCATGCTACCTTGACGGTCTTGCAACCCAGGGCTTTTCCGCCATGGGCTACTGCATTCTTTACGAGTGCGGCATTTTCCGCCAGAAGCTTGACAACGGCTGGCAGAGCGAACTGCCTGATTTCTGGCTTCCAGGTGGCGAGGTATGGCTCACCAAGCGCGAGAAGGATACTGTTGAAGTTCACTTCGGCGGCAACATTAACGATTATTGGGACGGTCACTACCACTGCGTTGACCACGTTGGTTACACCGCAATTAAGGCAGTGCCCTATGATATGTTCGTCAGCGGTAAGAATGGCAAGGGTATCAGTGTTCTGAGACTGTGGAAGGCTGAAGCCCCCGGTCTTGACATGAGCCTGTTTGATCAGGGACAGTACATGCGCGCAATGGAGCAGGCGGCAATGGCTGAGGTTATAAGCAAGGTGCTCTATCCCTCAGACAACCACCCCGAAGGCAAGAGCCTGAGACTCAAACAGCAGTATTTCCTCGTATCATCCTCTGTTCAGGACATGGTGCACAGACACCTGAGAAAATTCGGCAGGATGGACAATTTTGCAGAAAAGAACGCCATCCACATCAACGACACTCATACCACAATGGCAATCCCCGAGCTGATGCGTATTCTGCTTGACGAGTGCGGCTACGGTTGGGACGATGCATGGGAAATCGTAACCAAGGCGTGCGCATACACAAACCACACGGTTATGAAAGAAGCGCTTGAATGTTGGGGCGAGGACCTTGTTAGCTCACTCATCCCCCGTATTTACCAGATCATTAAGGAAATTGACAACCGCTACCGCGCACAGATTGGCGCTCAGCTTCACGACGGTGCTGCGGTTGAACGCCTCGCAGTTATTTCTGACGGTGTTGTTCGCATGGCAAACCTCTGCGTTGCAAGCTGCCACAGTGTAAACGGCGTTTCTGCACTCCACAGCCAGATTCTTAAGGATACACTTTTCAATGAGTATTACAGACTCACGCCCGACAAATTCAAAAACGTAACAAACGGTATTGCGCACAGACGTTGGCTGTGTCAGGCAAACCCGAAGCTCACCTCTCTTATCACAGAGCTTTGCGGTGACGGCTTCATCTGCGATGCTTCTGAGCTTTCAAAGCTCACCGCCTACGCTGACGATAAGACCGTACTGCAGAAGATGGCTGAAATCAAACAGGCAAACAAAGCCGCATTTGCTTCCTACGTCAAAGATTACAGCGGCGTTGCCATCGACCCCGAATCCATTTTCGACGTTCAGGTTAAGCGTCTGCATGAGTACAAGAGGCAGCATCTCAACGTACTGCAGATTATTGCAAGATACCTTGAAATCAAAGAAAATCCCAACGGCAATTACATTCCCCGCACATACATCTTCGGCGCAAAGGCCGCATCGGGATATTTCATGGCAAAGAAAATCATCAGCCTCATTTATCACCTCAGCGTTGTTATCAACAACGACCCGCAGGTTAACAAATATCTGCGCGTGGTTTTCCTTGAGGATTACCGCGTATCCATGGCAGAAAAGCTCATGCCTGCCGCAGATATCAGTGAGCAGATTTCACTTGCAGGTACAGAAGCCAGCGGTACAGGCAACATGAAGCTTATGCTCAACGGTGCCATCACCCTCGGTACACTTGACGGCGCAAACGTGGAAATCCACGAAGCAGTCGGTGACGACAACATACTCCTCTTCGGTATGAAGACACCCGATGTTGAGTTTCTGAAGAAAAACGGCTACGTACCCATGAATTACTACAGCAACAACGCAGAGCTTCGCAAGGTTATTGATTTCATCAACAAGGGCGTCAACGGTATGTCCTTCCCCGAAATCGGAAGCACCATCATGCACCACGACCCCTACATGGTGCTTGCCGACTTTGCAGATTACCGCGCTGTGCAGAAATACAGCGACAATGTTTATGCAGACCGTGAGCGTTTCAGCCGTATGTCCTTGATGAACGTAGCCGGCGCAGGACGCTTTGCCGCAGACCGTTCCATCAACGATTACGCACGTGATATCTGGCACACAAATCCCGTTAAATAATCCACCTTTAAAAATGTCGGAAAGTAAAACCGTTGCACTTTCCGACATTTTGAGTTATAATAACATTATGCATAAAAATGAGAGGATGTGAGCAAATGCGCAGTATTGATTTTGCTCTTGATTTTATGAAAAAGGTTGATATGCCCGAGGAAGCAATCAGCTTTTATGAGGATGTTTTCGGTCTTGTTCTTGCAGAAAAAGAGTTGATGTTCACTCTTTTCGCGCTTGAAAGAAGGTACATGTGTGTTACGCGTAGATTCGTCAGCCTCAAAGCGCCGCTCATGTCCCTTGCACGCAAGCTGAAGCTGCCGCAGGAGACGGTAGATTTCATGTTCCTTCTTTTCTGCCTGCGCACCTTGCACGAGAGGTACATTCAAAAGGGGTACAGTGAGGAGCTGTTCTACGATACCATGAGCGACCTTAAATACAAGCTCATTGAATGCCGCGACGTCAAGGGTATATGGGGCACGTTTGTTGCTTCATGGAACGACGGTTTCTACAGAATGGAGCGTTTTGCACTCGGCAGGTTTCAGTATGAGGTAACACGCTGGGCATGGACGAAGTATGAAAAGCACGGGGTAAAAATCAAGAACCGCAGAAAAGTGGTCAACTTCCACATTCCTTCAAGCAAAGAGCCCATTACTTATGACGTTCGTGTTGATTCATACAAAAAGGCGAAGGAATTTTACAAGGATATGTTCGGTGACAAGCCTGCGCTTTTTGTTTGTACGTCATGGTTGCTTTATGAGCCCCACCGCGAGTTTCTGCCCGAAAAGTCAAACATTCTTGATTTTATGGACGACTTTGACATCATCAAATCCATTCCCGTGCCGGGCTTCCACGATGGCTGGCGCGTATTTGCCGACAAGGCAAAGCTTCCCCCGGAGCAGTTGCCGGAGGATACGTCACTGCAGAGAGCCTTCAAGCAACGCCTTGTTGAGAAGAAATCCCTCGGCTACGGCTACGGTCTTGTGATTTTTGACGGCGAGAAGATTCTCACCAGAAACAAATAGCGCGTGGTCGGTGCGTGGCCGCACGGGCCATGCCGACGGTGCGTGGCCGCACGGGCCATGCCGACGGACAAAGATAAAACTTTAAAGTTACAGCTGAGACACGAAGTTTCGGGTGTTTTTGTTATATTTATAGAGTTGTCGGGCGGAGTGCCTCTCCTTTTGGGAGAGGTGGCGGCGTAGCCGTCGGAGAGGGCTGTAACATGCCGCAGGCATATATCACTCG
The DNA here is from genome assembly GCA_045590055.1 of Acutalibacteraceae bacterium. Lineage (GTDB taxonomy): Bacteria > Bacillota > Clostridia > Oscillospirales > Acutalibacteraceae > UBA6857. The sequence goes on along the minus strand of JAZNQF010000073.1, from coordinate 78 downwards.
CCGCAGGCGAATATCACACGCGAAGCGTATATCACATGCGGAGCATATATCACTGCGAGGTGGAGCCGAGCCTTGCCC
>JAZNQF010000072.1:0-29621 GCA_045590055.1 Acutalibacteraceae bacterium | reverse complement strand
CGCGGCGTTGCTTTCGCAACGCCGGTGCCGTCGGGCTTCGCCCTCCGGCTCCCCTCCTCCCAAAAAGCAAAACCCCGATGTTACGTTGCCACAAACATCGGGGTATTTCATTTATCTGTCCGTTGCCCATTTCATCACGGTTTTGCCGAACGCCTTGTTTACGTCACGCTCGAAAGCCTGCGTAATATCGGAAATACCCGTTATCGGATAAACCGCAAACACAAGTGTACCCAAAAGTTCAACGAACTCAGGGTCATTTTCATACATCTTTACAACGTCAGCAAAATCCTCCCTACCGCTTCGGCTACTGCCAAACATACGCAATCCCTTTTCAAGCATCATGCGTGTGTTAATCGGCACCGGGAACTCACTTACACCAAGGATAGAAATTGTACCCTCAGGATTGATGTAATCGATTATCTGGTTGATTGCCGCCTGCGAGCCGTTACCGCCAACACACTCAAACGCATGGTCAACGCGCAAGTCCTCGGGAATTTCGGACACAAGGTAGGTTGCATCAACAAAGGTAAAATCCGCAAGTTTCTTGGGGATCACGCCAAAAACGTAAAGCTTTGTTTCAGGGAACAGCTTTTTAAGAATCAGTGCAACTGCATAGCTGATGTTGCCGTCACCCCAAATGCCGATTGTGTTGCGGCGTGAGTGCGCAATTCTGTCAAACCTTTTAACAGCGTGGCTGCAAACAGAAACAATCTCAGTAAATGATGCCGTAGGCAAATCCATGCCGTCGGGCAGTTTTATGAGTCTATCGGGCGTAATGTTCACATATTCACGCATGAAGCCGTCACAACTGCTTGAGCAAAATTTGCTTGAGCGAAGATAGTTCTCCGCAATAATTTCATCATCCTGCAGTTGAATGTTCGGCACCATAACCACGTTGTCCCCTGCCTTGAAGGTGCCTGTCGGGTCATAAACCACCGTACCGATCGCCTCGTGAATAAGAGCCATCGGCAGTTTTTCTTTGAGCACCTCTGCACCTCTTGTGCCCTGATAATAACGTTGGTCGGCATTGCAGATTGAGAGGTAGGTCGGCTTAACGATAACCTCACTGTCTTTGAGCACGATTTCTTCAAATTCAATTTCAAATCTGCGCGGCTGAACAAGTCTGTATACTGTGTTAATCATTGGCTTCTTCCTCGTCCAAAAGAACTCTCGCAACTCTCAGGTCGTAGGGATAGGTGAGCTTGATGTTGTAAACCTCACCCTTAACAAGTCTAACTTCTCTGCCCTTCATCACAAAAATCTTTGCACAGTCGGTAAGAATGTCTTTTTCTTCCTCGGTAAGACCGTTGTAAAGGTCGCGCAGAAGCTTTGCTTTGAAGGATTGCGGAGTCTGACCCTGATAAAGCTTTGAACGGTCGGGAATTGAGGAAATACCCTGCGCATCCATGCTTTCAACAATTGTGTCTGTTGCAGGCACAACCGTGTCGCAGGCACCGAACTGCTTTGCAGCAGAGATGTTGTCATCAATTATTCTTGCGGTAACAAAGGGTCTAACCGCATCGTGAGTGACAATGATGGTGTCATCATCAAGACCGTCTGTCTCCTCAATGAAATTGATGGCGTTCATCACGGTTTCGTTTCTTGTTGAACCGCCCGTGAGTACGGTGATTTTGCCCTGAGTGTCGTTAATGCTCTTAGCTATAATATTTTTGGTGTAGCTAACCCACTGTTCAGGGCAAAGCACAATAACACGTTTGAAGGCATCGTTTATGAAAAACTTTTCAACCGTGTGGCAAATGATGGGTTTGCCCTTGAGTGTGATGTACTGCTTAGGTTTTTCCGTGTTACCCATTCTGCTGCCGATTCCGCCGGCGGCAATAACTGCATATACCATAGTTTTACCTCACCTTCATATTACATCAGTTCACAAACAAGCTCACTGAATTCTGCGGGATTATCAATTGAAAGTCCGCCGATAAGCCTTGCCTGAGCATAAAGAAGCTTTGCATACTTTCCAACTGCTTCTTTGTCTCCGTCAGCAAAAAGACCCTTCAGCTTACCGGCAACCGCGTGTGCGTTGTTGATTTCAAGCACGGTGCGTGCCTTAACCTTGTTGTCAACAGGCATTGCGTTGAGCGTTTTTTCCATGTCAAGTGAAATACCGCCCTCACTGCTCAGGCATACAGCGTAGCTTCTGAGCTTGTCCGTGAATCTGACGGCTTCAACCTCACCGCCGAGCGCGGCTTTCATGCACTCAAGAAGCTCGGCTGCATCATCGTTTTCTTCTTTGATTGCCTGCTTTTCTTCCTCAGTGTCAATGTCAAGCTCATCTGCACAAACGTTAACAAACTGTTTGCCATCGTAGTCCATCATCATTTTCAGCGCAAACTCGTCAACATTGTCTGTCAGGTAGAGAATTTCATAGCCTTTAGCCTTAACCGCGTCAACCTGCGGAAGCATATCAATTTTGTCAACGGTTTCACCACAGGCATAGTAGATGCTCTTCTGCTCCTCTTTCATGCGTGAAACATACTCTTGGAATGTAACAAGCTTCTTTTCGGCTGAGGATACAAACATCAGCAAATCTTTCAGCAACTCCGTGTTTGCACCGTAACCGTTGTAGATACCGTATTTGAGCTGAAGACCGAAAGCGGAGAAGAACGTTTCGTACTTTTCCCTCTCGTTGTTCATGAGTTTTACAAGCTCACTCTTGATTCTCTTTTCAATGTTACGGGCGATAATTCTCAGTTGCCTGTCTTGTTGGAGCATCTCGCGTGAGATATTGAGTGACAGGTCAGCACTGTCAACAAGACCCCTGACAAAACTGAAATGGTCACCAAGAAGGTCGGCGCATTTATCCATAATCAGCACACCGTTTGAATAAAGCTGCAAACCCTTTTCATAGTCCTTGGAATAAAAATCCCACGGTGCATGTGAGGGCACAAACAACAACGCATCATACGTTGCCTGACCCTCTGTTTTGCTGTGAACAACAAGTATCGGATCCTCATAATCCATAAACTTCTGCTTATAGAAACCGTTATAATCGTCTTCGGTAAGCTCGTTTTTATTCTTACGCCACAACGGTACCATACTGTTGAGGCAGGTGGGTTCCGTTACGGTTTCGAACTCATTTTCACTGCCTTCAACGGGCTGTGAGCGCTCCATGTCAAGCATAATGGGATAGCGGATGTAATCGGAATACTTTTTAACAAGTCCGCTGATTCTGTAACTGTCAAGGAACTCGTCGTAGTTTTCATCCTCTGTACTGTCTTTGATGTGGAGCACAATTACCGTGCCCTCGTCCGCTTTTTCACATTCTTCAATTGTGTAACCGTCAGCACCGTTCGAGGTCCACTTGTATGCCTTGTCACTGCCAAGCTTGCGCGTGGTTACGCAAACCGTGTCTGCAACCATGAATGCGGAATAAAAACCGACGCCGAACTGACCGATGATTTCAACATCATCCTGCTTTTCGGTGTTGGTTTTGAAATCGAGTGAGCCGCTCTTTGCAATTGTGCCGAGGTTGTTTTCAAGCTCTTTTTCGTCCATACCGCAACCGTTGTCGCTGATAGTAAACAGACGGTTATCTTCGTCAATTGAAAGATTGATAACGTACTCCGAGCGCTGCATTGCATCGCCCTGAGTCAGTGAATGGTAATATCTTTTGTCGAGCGCGTCACTCGCATTTGAAATAAGCTCCCTGAGGAAAATCTCCTTGTTTGTGTAAATGGAGTTTATCATCAAATCAAGCAGACGCTTGGACTCGGCTTTAAACTGTTTTTTTCTCATCGGAATGTACCCTATGCGGAATAATCCGCATGCCTTTCATTGTTTTAGCACTCTATCGCTTTGAGTGCTAATATAATTATACCCCCAATTGCGTGTTTGTCAATAGCGCGTTATTCGGGTCTGCCGTTTTTTTCAAAGCGGTAAATGTTTTCACCCTCAATATCTCTCATGGGAATAATTACGGGCGGTATACCCGCATTTGCGGTAAGAGTGGTGACGGCAGAGCGAACAAACGGAAACAGCGCATTGTACGTTTCCACGTGGATAAACTCTTTTTCAATGCCCTCATCAAACTCAAACACGCCGATTACAACAACCTTGATGCTGAAGTTTTCGGGATTGTTTTTGTCTGACACCGTGGCGGTAAATTCTCCCCTGCAGATGCGTGAGGGGTTATAGCGTACGTTGTAGGCATATTTATTTTGAAGCTCAAGCTTCACTTTGCCGTTGACTTTGTTGACAAAATTAACTTCCTCAACCTTGTATGCTTTCATTGTCACGTGTGACATAAATTCACCTGCTTCCTTGTGTTAGCCTCAGCCCAGAACGTCATGCACCTGTGCAAGAAGTGACGGGATATCCATCTCCTGCGGGCACTTTGAAACACAGTATCCGCAACCGATGCAGGCATCTGCCTTCGTTTCAAGTGCGGCGTACTTTTCAACAATACCCTTACGTGACCATTCAGATTCAATTGAATGGCGGTTTTTAAGATCAAAGATGTTTGCAATATCAATACCCTGCGGACATTCACTGCAATAACGGCAGGCTGTGCAAGGAATAAACTCCTCACGGCAGAAGGTTTCAATTGCCTTATTGATTACTGCATAATCAGCCTCAGTCAGCGGTGCCATGTATGCATTTCTGAGGTTATCTTCAACCTGCAGCATTTCTGACATACCTGAAAGCACGGTTACAACACCTTCAAGGTTGAAGCAATAACGGATTGCCCATGATGCAACTGAAACTGAGCTGTCATAATCCTTGAAAATTCCGCAGGCATTCTCATTGAGCCTTGCAAGCAAGCCACCTCTTACGGGTTCCATAATTATAATTGGCATATTGTGCTTGCGCGCAACTTCATAAATCTCAGCGGCATCATCACGATAAAAGTCGTAATAGTTAAGCTGAAGCTGAACAAACTCAAAGCAATCGTGCTCACTCAACATTCTTTCAAGCAACTGCGCATCACCGTGGAATGAGAAACCGAAATGCCTGATTTTGCCTTCTCTTTTCTTTTCAAGGCAGAAGTCAACCACGTTGTTTGCAACAAAGAAGCTCTCGTAATTGCCGGAAGTTACAGTGTGCATAAGATAGAAATCAAAATAATCAGTTTTGCAACGCTCAAGCTGAGTGCTGAAAACTTTTTCAAGGTCTTCACGGCACTTCTGGTCACCGGGCGGCATTTTGTCTGCAAGGAAATAAGCGCTTCTATCATACTTGGCAAGTGCCTCGCCGAAGAAAACCTCTGATTCACCGCCGTGGTACATAAATGCGGTGTCATAGTAATTCACGCCGTTTTTCATTGCGCAGTCTATCATTGCTTGCGCTTGTTCACGGTCAATTTTACCGTCAACCGTGGGGAATCTCATGCCGCCGAAGCCGAGGGTTGAAATCTTAAGATTCTGAAAGTCGTTGTACTTCATGTTTGTCCTCCGTAGTTATATATCGGATTTTCAAGAAACGACAGCACCGTTTCGTTGAATTTTTCACTTTGGTTGGATGCTATAAAATGGTCTCCGTCAATTAAGGCAAGCTCACTGCCGCTTATTTGACGGTGAATTTGTTTTGTGTGACTTGTTTTAATCATATCATGCGTGCCTGCAATAACAAGCGTGGGCATGCTGAGTTTTGCAAGCTGAGCGGCTTCAATGTCAGGTTCAAACGCCATGAGTGAAAACAGAGCAGATTTTTTTGCCGCACTTTCACTTCTGCGGAGTTTTGAAACTGCCGTCCACAAAAGCCACTCAAAGTATACGTCTGCAACACACCACAGCTTCATGCCCGAAGGTTTTGTGTTTGCACCGTTGAGAATCAGCTTATTAACACGTTCGGGATATTTCAGCGCAAAAAGCATGGCTATGTTGCCACCGTCACTGAAGCCGAGAATGTGCGCTTTCTGAATTTTGTTTTCGTCCATGAAGCCGCGCAGATCCTCTGCAAACTGTGCAAGTGTGAAAGGCTTTGTGCCGCGCGGCGAGCCGCCGTGACCTCTTGTGTCAAGCGCATAAACGCTGAAATAACGCGCAAAACAGTCAATCTGATTTTCAAAATACGTGCAGTTCTCACCGTTGCCGTGGAGAAGAATGAGCACTTCACCCTCACCCTTGTGCACGAAGTTTAAAGATATATCCATACTATATTACCATGCTAATCAGGAATAATCAACCGTGAAGCCGGTCAGTAATTCTCAGTGCCGTATCAGTAACCGCAAGTCCGTCCTTGCTTGTTTCGCGCAGACATTCGGGCAGCATCCTGCCGATTCTCCTCATTGAGTCAATAACCTCGTCTGCCGGTATAACGCTGGTGACACCTGCAAGTGCAGTTTGTGCACTCACAACCGCATTCACTGCGCCCGAAACGTTACGTTTGATGCACGGCACTTCAACAAGACCTGCAACAGGGTCACAGGTGAGACCGAGCATGTTTTTCATCGCAAGTGCAACCGCGTTGAGTATACACTCCGTGTCGCCTCCTTCAAGGTAAGCAACCGCGCCTGCTGCCATGGCGCTTGCCGAGCCGATTTCTGCCTGGCAACCGCCTTCAGCGCCCGATATACCTGCGTTTTCTGCAATTATTTCACCGATGCCGCCTGCAACAAACAGGGCTTCAACCAGCCTGTCCTCCTCAATTCCGCGGTGCTTCTCGTATGAAAGCAACACGGCAGGTAAAACGCCGCAGCTGCCTGCAGTCGGTGCGGCAACAATACGTTTCATGCAAGCGTTGCTTTCACCCATTTTCACCGCAGTTTCCATGATGAGACAGATGAAGCCGTCAAGCAGAGCCTTGCCGCCAAGACGGTACTTTTCAAGCTTTGCACCGTCACCGCCTGCCATGCCGCTGGGTGAGCGCAATTCGGGGTCGTAGTGTTCATCGGCATATTTCATTGCGCGGTACATAGAACGCATTTTTTCAAACACTTCTTCAAAGCTCTGTGCCTGCTCTGCCGCTTCGCAGTCAAGCACAACACGCCAAAAGGGCTTTTCACCCTCCTGAGCAATATCAGCAATTTCCCTGAGAGATTTATAAATCATACGTTACTCTCCAATCTGAAACAGATAACCTTCTCGATGCCGTCCTGCTTTTCAAGCCACGTGCCGATGTCTGCAGGAGGCTCCTGGTCACATTCAATTATCATAACGGCGCTTCCGCCTCTGTTTGCCCTGTGCAGTTGCATTGTTACAAGGTTAACATGCCACAAAGCAAGCAACGAGGTAACCTGCGCCACAACACCCGGCTCGTCACGGTTATAGACAATGAGTGTGGGGTATGCACCGCTGAAGTTTGCCCTCAGCCCATTGATTGATGCAATGTTGATTCTGCCGCCACCGACGGATTCACCCACGATTTCCATGTGTGCGCCGTTAACGCCGTCCAGAATCAGCTTAACGGAATTGGGGTGAGCGTCCTTGAGTGCCGCTTCACCAAAGCTGACACTTACGCCGTTTTCTTCAGCAAGCTCAATTGAGTGAGGTATTCTTTCATCGTCAGGAAGAAAGCCGAGCAGACCTGCAACAAGCGCCTTTGACGTGCCGTGACCGACACCCGTTGCAAGAAACGAGCCGCAAAGCTGAATTTTTGCGTTCTTCACGTTTTCACCGAGAAGTTTGCGCGAAACGTAGCCTATTCTTACCGCGCCTGCGGTGTGAGAGCTTGACGGACCGACCATTACAGGCCCTACAACATCAAACAGATTCAAAGCAGATTTCCTCCGTTGTTAACTTGATTTACAGCCGCAAAACAACCGTGCGACACAAAAAGCCAATTATGCTATTTATATTATATCACAAAACTCAAAAAAGTGAATACATTATTTAGTGATACTCAAAGCAATTTTATTGCATAAAAGGTGTGATTAACATTAACAGCTATGACATGATGATTGAAAAGTACCGCCGCGAGCTGATGAACGCTTCAAAAAGAAGCGTTTTTCCTGCGCAAAGCACACAGGAGCGAGAGCCTTCCGTACCAACAGTTGCTGAAGCTCAGCCGCAAAACGCGCCGCAGACTCCGTCCACAATTACCGAACCGCAGATACCGCCCGTGTCAGCTGAGCCACCCGATATGACCGACTACGGCTCACTTCGCATTGAAGTGTATGCCGCAGACAGAGCCTATGCCGTACCGAGCGCCACCGTCACCGTAACAAAGACGGGTGACCCCGACACGATAATTTTCAACGGTCTGACAAACACAAGCGGTATGATTGACGCACTCAGCCTTCCTGCACCCTCGCCTCTCATCAGCGCACAACCAAGCGCCGTTGACGGTTACGCCTCCTATGACATACTCGTCACTCATCCGCGCTACAGAACTCAACGCTTCATCGGCGTACCCGTTTTTGCAGGCGTGGAATCCGTACAGCCCGTACGCATGCAGCCGTTGGGTGAGGATAACACAGAAATCATTGTATATGAACGCGAACCGTCGGCTCTTACGCAAAACGCTCAGATGGAGGAATGAACATGCCCGACAGAGTGATTATACCTGAAACAATAACCGTTCACCTCGGCGCGCCCGATTCACCCGCACCGAACGTTACACTGCCGTTTACGGATTACATTAAAAACGTTGCTTCAAGTGAGATTTATCCGACGTGGCCCGAAAGTGCACTGAGAGCCAACATCTATGCACAGATTTCACTTGCGCTCAACCGCATCTACACCGAATTTTACCGAAGCCGCGGCTACGACTTCGATATCACCTCATCCACCTCGTTTGATCAGGCATTTCAGAACGGCAGAGACTATTTTTCAAACATTTCAAAAATCGTCGACGAAATTTTTGACAACTACGTTGTTGAGCAGGGCTTTGTTCAGCCGCTTTTCACCTCTTATTGCGACGGGGTCAGAGTCAATTGCAACGGGCTTTCGCAGTGGGGCACTGTCTCCCTTGCCAACAGCGGATATACACCGTATGAAATTCTGCAGTATTACTACGGTGACAACATAGACATAAGAACGGCTCAGCTTTCCGATGCCCAACCATCTTACCCCGGCAGTCCCATCAGGCGCGGTCAGGCAGGCGAAAACGTGCGCACCATACAACGTGAGCTGAACCGAATCAGCCGCAACTATCCTGCCATACCGGAAATCCCGTCAACAAACGGCATTTTTGATGCGGAAACCGAAAATGCCGTACGCGAGTTTCAGCGCATTTTTAACCTTACGCCCGACGGCGTTGTCGGCTTTTCAACATGGTATGCAATCAAGCGCATTTTCGGCGCGGTCAAACGTCTTTCGGAGCTTTATTCGGAGGGAATCACCATCACCGAAGCTCAGCGGCAGTATCCGCGCGTTTTACAAAAGGGAGACACGGGTGTAAACGTCAGCACACTGCAATATTATCTCGGCTTCGCAGGTGAATTCCTCGACACCGTACCGACAGTAGCAGTAGACGGCATTTTCGGTGAAGATACGGAAAACGCCGTCAGAGCTTTTCAGGCTTCGCAGAATCTTACGCCCGACGGTGTTGTAGGTTCATCAACGTGGAACTCGCTCATTTCATTCTACAGCAACACCCTCAACGCGCTGCCGTATGAATACTCATCGTATTCTTCACTTTTGTACCCCGGTTATTTCATCACACCCGGAGCACAGGGCAAGGTTGTTGAACAGTTGCAGACGTTTTTGCGGGTTATCGGTGAAAACAGCGGAATCATCCCCGTTGTGTCCGTCACGGGTGAATATGATGCGCAGACCGAAAACGCCGTCAGGCGGATTCAGAGTCAGCAGGGTCTGCCCGTCAACGGAAGCGTAGGCCCTGCCACTTGGAACGTGATTGTTAATCTGTATAATCAATACAGAAATATAGGATAATCGTCATGCTTGCCGTTTATTCTGCCGCACACAGGCTCATAATAAAGCAAAAAGCAAAAGGAGCTTGATATGGCAGTAAACAACGATTTCCGCAAAAGCTTTGAGGACAACATTGACATGCTCAAAGCGGCGCTTCGTGCTGATGAAAACTTTGACGTGATTATCAAAACCATCAAGTTTTCCGACAGACAAGCGACGATGTTCTGCATTGATGGGTTTATGAAGGACGAAGTGCTCGAAAAAATGTTTGAGTTTTTCACCACAATACCCGCAAAGGATATGCAGTATATCAAAACCACAAAAGACCTGCTTGACAATTTTGTAACCTACATTGAGTCAAACGTTGAAACCAGCCTCGAAAAAGTTGTTACCCTTGTGCTTTCCGGTGCACTTGTGATGGTAGTTGACGGCTTCACTGAAGCTATCATCATTGATGCCAGAACATACCCCGCAAGGAACGTTCAGGAGCCTGAAAGCGACAAGGTATTGCGCGGCTCGCACGAGGGTTTTGTTGAAACGCTGATTTTCAACACCGCGCTCATACGCAGAAAAATCCGCGATCCGCGGCTGACCATGCAACTGCATCAGGTGGGCAGCAAATCTAGAACCGACATCACCGTGTGCTATATTGACGGAATTGCAGACCAAAAGATGGTTGACCGAATCGCAGGTAAAATTGATTCCATTGAGGTCGGCTCACTTGCAATGAGTCAGGAAAGTCTGCGCGAGTGCCTTATACCGAGCCAGCCGCTCAACCCTTTCCCCAAGGTGCGATACACCGAGCGACCCGATGCGGCGGCGGCCTGCCTTTGCGACGGCAACATTCTTGTGCTTTGCGACGGCTCACCGTCTGTGATGATTGTGCCGACGGGCATCTTCGACTTTTCGCAGGACATCAACGATTTTTATTTTCCGCCGCTTGTCGGCACTTTCCTGCGCTACGTGAGAGGCTCTGTTTTCTTTTTGTCAATGATTCTCACTCCGCTGTGGCTTGTGTTGATGAAAAATGCGGACAAATTACCGCATTGGCTCGACTTCATCCTTGTTGAAGAGCCGAACTCCGTGCGATTGTTTGTTCAGCTGATGATTGTTGAGTTTGTGATTGACGTGCTGAAACTCGCATCTTTGAACACACCGGGTGCACTGAGCAACTCTTTCAGCGTTGTGGGCGCGTTGATTCTTGGTGAATTTGCGGTTTCATCGGGTTGGTTTGTGCCCGAGGTTGTATTATTCATGGCTTTCACCGCAATTTCAAACTTCACCCAGCCGAGCTTTGAAATGGGGTACGCAATCAAGTTTTCACGCGTTCTGCTTCTCGTACTCAGCGAATTTTTGAATTATTGGGGACTCATCATCGGCATGGTGATAATTGCGCTCACGGTCTGTTTCACCAAAACCGTCAACGGTTACACTTATCTTTATCCTCTTTACCCTTTCAACAAAAAAGCATTAATCAGCCTGCTTGTGAGAAAGTCCATTCGTTCTTCTTTAAAGCAAACAGACAACGCACAATAAACAACAAAATCAGCGCATCGGGTACCCTGCCCTTTGCGCTGATTTAATGTTATTCACCGTCTCCTGCGAAGCCGTCGTATTCATCAAGGAAGTTATGTTTTTCATCGCCCTTATGCCAACCGATTACGGTTTCGAGATTGACGTTATGCACGCTCATAAAAATGTTCATGTCAATGTTACTGTTAATTTTGCGGAAATGCTCAACAAGAGCTTTGATTTCCTGCCGTTTGGATTCGGTCTCGTTGTTCACATCCTCGCACTCCTCTGTGAAGCGGCACGCGCAACGCAAAAAGTGCAGGTCATTATACCGCGCCCATGCTTTGATGTCAGCCTCGCGCACCATGTACAGAGGACGGATAAGCTCCATACCCTCAAAATTTGTGCTGTGAAGCTTGGGCATCATGGTTTTCACTTGCGCGGAATAAAGCATGCTGAGAAGCACGGTTTCAACCACGTCGTCAAAATGGTGGCCGAGGGCGATTTTGTTACAACCGAGAAGCTGAGCGTTTTTATAAAGGTGACCGCGTCTCATTCTTGCGCAAAGGTAACAAGGTGTACCGCCCGCATCAACCACGTAATCGAAGATGTTGGCATCAAACACGTGAATCGGAATATTCAGAAGCGCGGCGTTGGATTCAATAAGCTGACGGTTAGCAGGGCTGTAGCCGGGGTCCATAACAAGAAACTTCACTTCAAACGGAAAGTCGCTGTGCTCCTGAAGCAGCTGCATGCATTTTGCCATCAGCATCGAGTCCTTACCGCCTGAGATGCACACTGCAATTTTGTCCCCGGGTTTGATGAGCTCATACTCATTTATGCCCGCGATAAAGCGCTTCCAGATTTCTTTTTTGTACTTTTTCTTGATGCTTCTTTCGATTTCCAGATATTTTTCCATATTTACCTCAAAAAATTGTATTATTTTCAAAAAAATTTGCAAATACCTCTTGCAAAACGCGATTAACTGTGCTATTATATCCGAGCTGACCGGGTGTGGCGCAGTTGGTAGCGCGCTTGACTGGGGGTCAAGAGGCCGTGAGTTCAAGTCTCGCCACTCGGACCAGAAAAGAGATTGCTGAAAAGCAGTCTCTTTTTTCTTTTGTGCCGATTGACCCCCGGGGGTCAGGCATTGAACCCGACCGCCGCCTGTGGCGGATAAAGGGAGGGCGAAATGGCGCAGCGGTCAAAGTTCATAGGCGCTCCAAGCCGTAATGAACTTTGGGCACCGCAAGAGGTAGCCGTGAGTTCAAGTCTCGCCACTCGGACCAGAAAAGAGATTGCTGAAAGGCAGTCTCTTTTTTCTTTTGTGCCGATTGACCCCCGGTGGTCAGGCATTGAGCCCGACCACCGCCTGTGGCGGATAAAGGGAAGGCGAAATGGCGCAGCGGTCAAAGTTCATAGGCGTATGAGCCGTAATGAACTTTGGGCACCGCAAGAGGTAGCCGTGAGTGGGGGTCTCGCCACTCGGACCAGAAAAGAGATTGCTGAAAAGCAGTCTCTTTTTTCTTTCAATTTCAAAACTCATTATACACAGTATTATGTATCTGTGCAAATATTTATCTCAACAGCGAAAAGATGTTTTTTTAAAATAATTGTTGAATCCTACATGCTTATGTGATATACTTGTTTTTGCCAAACAAACTTAATAAGCAGAAACTAAGGGGATATTTTATCTTTTTTACAGGGATAATTATACCTTTGTTTTGCCATAGTATCTTTATGAATTTGTTAAAAACGCAGATTCCATTAGATATTATGGCTTGGATTATTATCCCCATTCTGTTTAAGTTTGTTTGGCGACAACCGGGTCTGCGTTTTATGTGCGTCGGCTTCGGTTGGCGCACTTTTTTATTTTGCGGAGGTAGAAAGGTGCACATTATTCACGGTGCGGTGTTCAAAAAACTTTCCGCGAAATAAGAAAGGAGAAGCTATAATGAAAACACTTAAATCATCAGTCATCATTACCTTTGTTTTAATTGTAGGATTGGCACTTATTTTAACAGCTTGTGGTTGCAACCACGAGTGGCTTGATGCAACGTGCATTTCACCAAAGACTTGTAATCTTTGCGGAGCAACAGAAGGAGAGAAGATTGAGCATAACTATGTCTACTCGTCTTGTTTGTCTCCAGAAAAATGTAGTGTTTGCGGTGACATCAAAGATTTTGAGTCTGTAGGACATAACTTCGTTAACGGAATTTGCTCAAGATGCAAAGCGGAAGACCCCGATTCAAAGTTAAGTAATAAGTTCGATGAAATTTTAGCAACAGGACGAAACTCAAATGGGGATTATTATGAAATTGTTGCAAATAAATCCGAAGATTATACCGGTTTATCATTTTTGATTGGTGTAATTAAAAATAATGAATGGCTGTTAGAACCGACAAAAGATATGCCGTTTATTGCTAAAGAAAATACATTTAACTGGAACAAGCCCGAAACTGGTGAAATATTCTATGTAGGAAACAATTGTTTTGTATCAATAAAAAAATCAACGGGTGGTTCAAACAGTCCTTTTGCAAGTTATGCTTATATGTATATTGTTTATAATGTTGAAACAGGAAAATCCTATTCAACAGCAAACTATAGTTGGTCAAACAAAAAACAAGTTCCATTAATAGAAAGCAATAATGAAGATTATATGATTATCGGATACGAATCATATTACGGCTCACAAAAAATCATTATTTTAAACAAAAATGATATGAGTGTTTCAACTATAGAAATAAATAATGGTATGGATCATTTTTCTCCTATATCTGAGAATCTTTTCTGTTTATCAATAGGAACAAGATATTATTTTTATGATTTAAAAGGCAATATGATTTTAGATTTGTCTGAATATAAAGCAACAAAAGGTCAAACAGTATGTTTTAAAAACGGAAAGTGCCAAATTGAAATTACTAATGATAATGGCACAAAATACAAGTTGACTATTGACAAAGAAGGAAATGTATTAAGCTCAGTTGCGGCATAACAAACACCGCCACCACATAACCCGCACCAGAAAAGAGACTGCCCCACGCAGTCTCTTTTTCTTTTACACCACTTCTCCGCCCTCATCACACGTCAACATCAACCGCTTCGTCACGGTTTTCAGCTTCACGCCGAGCTTTGTCTGCTGAACGGTGAAGTCTGCAAAGGCGGTGTTTGCGTCTTTCGACGACACCGCCGAGGTCACTTTCCAGTCCGAATCATAAACATCATAACTTGCCGCCGAGCTTTTGCACTTGGCGGTTTTTCCGTTGTATGAAAACTCCGCGGTGAGATACACAGACCACAGCAACGCGCCTTTTGAGTCATAATAGCTTGCGTACTTCGTTTTTGTTACGGTTTTGTTGCCCGTAAAAAGCTCAATCAGCCTGCGAAAAAGCTCAATGAGCTTTGCAAATATGCTTACATCTTCAGAGGTCGGCGGCTCCCCCGTTTCAACAACAAGGTATGAGCCGTCGTCAAAGTATTCCGTGTTTTTTGCGTCTGTATCCGCCGCCTGAGCAACACAGAAAAACGGCAAAATCAGCATCACGAAAGAAAGCAGAAAGCAAACTGTTTTTTTCATTGAATCCACCTCGCAAGCGCTTCAACATAAAGCATCCCCTCTTTGAAAGTACCGTGCGCCTCCTGATGCACGTCAACAAGGCTGATGACAGCAAACGCGAGCCAGATAAGAAGCGCAAGTGCCACGGCGACAATTATCACCTTTTTAACGCCGAGCTTCTTTTTGATTTGAACAGAGCTGTTGTTTTCCATAAAGCTGCGGCAGATTTCCTCGCAAGAGCCAAAATTCAGCTTGATATCTTCAACCGTACATTCGGGATTTTCCGCCACAAAATCGTTGATGCTCATGCTTAAATCTGCAATAAACAGCTTTTTCTGCTTTGCTGAGCACACAAGAGAAGCGGATATTTCTTTATAATATTGCCTGAGGCCTGCTGACAATGTATCACTCACTCTGCTCACCGTCCTTTATTATCAAATCAATGCCTGCAACGTTTTTTTTGTATTCGCTGAGAAGTTCGGCATAGTATTGCCTGCCTGCTGCTTCAAGCCTGTAATACTTGCGAAGACGCTTATTTACAATTTCGTCGCGGTCGGAAATATATCCGTTTTCAACAAGGCGGTAAAGTACGGGATAAAGTGTACCTATGGGTGTAACGTAGTTTCCTTCGCTTTTTTCAGCAATTGCTTTGACAATTTCATAGCCGTACATGTCCTTTTTCTGCAAAACCGCAAGCACAACAAGCTCAATTGTGCCGCGCCTGAAATTTTCGTTGTTGACCATGTGTGCCCACCTCTTTTGCACTGATTCTGATGATATATGCACAGTATATCACAGTAAAAAACGAATGTAAAGATTATTTTTGCCGCGTATTATATTATGTGTGACAAAATATATATTGACACAAAACTATAGTTGTGCTACTATAAAACCACAGAGGCTCTGAAAAAGCACGTAAAGAGGTGGTTTGAATGAACTGAGCACACATTCCGAACAATAATTAACACAAAGGAGACTGCACCATGAACGGACTTTCAGTTTTATTTTCAAAAATTATTGCCGTAATAATGAGCTTTTTCTATATGTTCATCGGCGGCAATCCAAACAGCGTTGACGTGTCGCTTGTGAATCAACCAACAACGGAAAGCACCTGCATTGAGTACAAGGTGACAAATTACAGCGGCACAACAATGTTCATTGATAAGTATTTCTCCATTGAGCAAAAGGTTGACGGCGAGTGGACACCACTCCCCTTCACCGATGATGCCGCAACTGAGGACATTGCAATCAGGCTGCTCAACTGCCAATCAATAACTCTGTCAATTGATTTGATGAGGCAATACGGTCACACACTTGACGAGGGGGAATACAAGCTTATTCTGCCATACGTTACTCAGCCATTGGAATTCACAGTATAGCAAAAAGTCGGGGAGTTGTGCTCCCCGACTTTTTTGTTAATTAATTAGATTGTTAAACAGTTTCAACTGAATCTGTCGCGCCGCAACTGTGAGCACGTTCATCTGTTTTTTGTACCGTTGGTTTCGCAGATTGCATTCAGTTCAGAAATCAACTTTATAATGATGCACGAAAATACCGATTACTTTGTTATAATCAAGCACGTGCATATTTGCGCCGTCAGCAGACGGCAGGAAGGTAAGGCCCTCTGCCTCAATGTTTTTGCCGCCGACATCACGTTGCGCCGCCAATGAAACCTCGCCCGTTTCAACATCAACGCAAAGGATATTTTTGAAGTTGCCGTTATCTTCAACGTCATTTGAAAGCCAAAGCTTACCGTCGAAGAATTCACCGCCCTGAATACGGTCGATAACGCCGAGTCCCTTAAGTTCAATCTCGCGCACAAGAGCCATTGAATCTGCAGTGTCGTAAACATAGATGCTTTCGGCGCCGTTCCACTTTGATGCGTAGAGGTAGCCCGTCTGAGCATCAACTGCGCACCACGGCACGCCGTCATCGTAAATCTCTGCATCAAGGAAATACACTTCGCCTGTAGCTTCAAGGGTTTCGCAGTCAAAGGTAACAATGCAGGGGCTGAGATATTCGTCGCTGTCTTCAACGGAAGCGTAGATTTTGCCGTTATAATAGCTGATACCGCCGATGTGGTCATCGTCTCTTTCGGTACATTCTTCGGGCAACGGGTTCACGTTTGCATCAACAAGCTCCATATCTTCACAAGTAAATTTTGCAAGCGCGGTGAGGTCAAGCGCCGCAATTGCTCCGCTTGTGTAAAAATACTCGCCGTCGGTAGTTATCCCCTGACCCATGAGAAGCGCCTTTTCAAAAACAAAGGTATCGGTTGAAACGAGCTCGGCACTTTCCGTGCTGACGGCAACGGGGCTTGTGAGAAGTGTGAGGATTAGCAGAGGCCACGTGAGAATTGACAGAAGTTTGCTGATTATTGCCATGATGAGTCTCCTTTTATGCTTTATTTTTATAATTGTCCGCAACTGAAAGCGGTGATTAACTTCGGATAGTCAAGTTTGCTATATAGCAAAACAATTCCGGCTAAAATTATGTATTGCTGAGATACAAATCCGCTATACCACCTTGTTACTCGCGCAGTCAAAGGTGACGGTGTTATAACCGATTGTTTTTGTGCTCCAGCGGTCGTGCTCGCCGTCACAGTTAGGATAGTGGTCTATCCAAGTGTAAATCGGAAAACTTAAGGTAATCAAATTGCCGTCAGCACTGCAACGCACTTCTTCGTATACTTGCTTTCCGCTTTCAACTTCAGGCAGATTTCCACTTGCAAGCAGTTCACCGTCAACGTTGTAAAACTCGACGTACCCCTTAGCATGTATAAGTGCAGAGATGCCCTCTTTTTCAAAAAGCACCGTCGTTTCGGAAATATGACCCGAAGCAATCTGAAAAGTTTTTTCGCCGTGTTCACTGTTGAAAATGATGTCTGCTTTTGTCATGTTAATCCCTCCGTTAAAATGATTATATCATATTTTTGCGAAAAAGTAAACGGACTATGGGAACTCATAGTCCGTTTGGTTGATTTTGATTATTACGGCATATTATTTCTAAGCTTTACCAAGCCGCTCACAATGCCGAGTTTAGTATCTTTTCTCCGCCGTCAGGCAGTCTGATTATGAGACGGCACATATCATCAATTCCGATAACTGTACCTTTGTATTCTTCGCCATCTTTTACAGTGATTTCTTCATTCAGACCAAGAAGTCTTTTGGAATATTCCTCTATAAATTCTTTTTGGGTTAAGCTTCGGTAATAAAACACAAATTCATTGACGATTTCACTTATAAGACGGTTTTTGATTTGTCCGTCTTTTTTTTCGAGAGTAGTTGCAATTCCTTTCAGTTCATCAGGAAATCCACCCTCAGGTTCGCTTAAGTTAATACCAATTCCGACTATAGCCCATTCAATCTCCTTACCGCTTTTGGACAAATGAGCCTGGGTCAGAATTCCTCCGGCCTTTTTCCCGCTGAGGTAAAGGTCGTTAACCCATTTAATCTGCAGTTTTGCTCCGGCAACCTTTTCAATTGCCTTTGCACAGCTGACAGCTGCCATTGTAGTAAGAAAAGTACACTCTTGCGGCGTGTAGGTCGGCCTTAAAAGAAAACTCATATATATCCCCGTACCCTCGGGTGAAAAAAAGCTTCTGCCCTTGGTGCCTCTGCCGTGCGTCTGTTCTTCGGCAACAAGAAGGGATATTTCCTCTTCGCCTTTTTCAGCGCGCCTTTTCATTTCATCGTTTGTGGAGTCGATTATATAAACCGTTTCAATTCTTATATCTTTGGCATCATCAGAAAGATATTCTCTGATGATTTTTTTATCTGCACATTCCTTCAAGCTTTATCACCTCGTTTTAGGCTTTTATTTTAACATAAAAGAACCCTGATTTACAACATATTTCAGCCTTTTGCCTGACAAGAGAAGCAACGCTTTATGCATTGAAACAATCAAAAAACTCAGCACCCACAACGAGTGCTGAGCTTAAGATTTTATTCTTTATCCTTTTTCTTAGGGAGATTGTTAAGCGCATTAACAAAAACAACAATAATTGCTGTTACAACGAAAATGCCAAGCATACCCTTGCCCATATAAGGAAGTGATGCAAGAAAAGCTTCAAAATCAATAGCAAAATTCATATTATTTTCCTCCCTTTTTTAACTGAAGAACGTAAGAATAAGACCGCCGGCGATAACGGAAGCAATCTGGCCTGAAACATTAACGCCGATTGAGTGCATAAGAAGGAAGTTTTGATTGTCCTCCTCAAGACCCATCTTATGAACAACACGAGCTGACATGGGGAATGCAGAAATACCTGCGGCACCAATCATGGGGTTGATTTTCTTCTTTGAGAAGAGATTCATGAACTTTGCAAGCATAACACCCGCAAAAGTATCGAAGATGAATGCGAAAAGACCAAGACCGATAATGAGAAGGGTGTCAACCTTAAGGAAGTCCTCTGCGCGCATCTGAGAAGCGATGGTAAGACCGAGGAAGATTGTGATAAGGTTTGCAAGAACCTTCTGTGCTGTTTCTGAAAGGGAGTTAAGAACACCGCATTCACGGATAAGGTTACCAAACATAAGGAAGCCGATAAGAGCAACAGCATCGGGAGCCACAAGACCTACAATAATTGTAACAACAATGGGGAAGAGAATCTTTGTGAGCTTTGAGGGTTGCTTACCCTGAGTGTTGTCCATACGGATAAGACGTTCCTTCTTTGTGGTGCAAAGCTTAATAATGGGCGGCTGGATAAGGGGCACAAGGGCCATATATGAATAAGCCGCAACCATAATTGCACCGATATATTTTGAGTTGAGTTCCATTGAAACTGCAATAGCTGTGGGGCCGTCTGCCGCACCGATGATACCGATTGAAGCGGCATCCTTAATGTCAAAGCCTAAAAGAGATGCAAGGCAGAGGGTGAAGAAAATACCGAATTGTGACGCCGCGCCGAAAAGCATTAGCTTCGGGTTCGTAAGAAGCGGCGTAAAGTCAATCATGGCACCGATACCGATGAAAAGAATAAGCGGCATAAGCTCACCGAATTCGTTTGAGATACCGAATTTAAAAATAACATCAATAACGTGCTGTGCGCCTGAGTTGGGAAGGTTTATGAGAATTGCACCGAAGCCCATGGGAAGAAGAAGTGAGGGCTTCATTTCTTTTTTGATTGCAAGGTAGATAAGAGTTGCACCTATAATCCACATTGCAACCTCTTTCCATTCAAGAGTCGCAAAATTCGCAAACAAGTCAGCCATTTATCGTACCTCCGATTAAATCACGATGAGAACATCGTCGGTGTTAACTGTTGAACCTCTTGAAACAAGAATCTGCTTAACAACGCCGTCACAGGGTGCGGAGATATCGTTTTCCATTTTCATAGCTTCAAGAACCATAAGCACATCGCCTGCCTTAACAGCCTGACCAACGTTAACGGTAACATTTACGATTGAACCGGGCATAGGTGAAGGAATAGTTGTACCTTCAGCAGAAACTGCCTGAGTTGTGGGAGCAGGCGCTGCCGCAGCTGCAACAGGTGCCTGGGCGGGGGCAGGTGCTGCTGCGGCTGCAGAAACACCAACAACTACTGCTTCCTGCTCTGTTACTTCAACCTCATAATTTTTTCCGTTTAAATTAACTACATATTTCATTATTAGTTATCCTCCTTAAGGGTAATTGAATCGAACTTGAGTCTGTTAAGGGGTATACCCGTTTTGTGAGAAACAATTGCCATAATAACTGCAGCTTCCTTTTCCTCAACGCCGTTCAGAACGGGACCTGTGTATACGGGAGTCTCGACTACAACAGCAGCGGGCTTTTCAGCAACGGGAAGCTCCGGCGCTTTTTTTGCGTTGATTGCCTTTGCAATATAAACATAAGCTACAAATATAATGCCGAAAACCGAAACACATATTGCGGGCAAAGGCAGATCTCCTGCAATGGAAATTGCTGTAGGACCGTCTGCACCGCCGATTATTGCAATTGAAGTTGAAAGCAAATTAAGTATAGTCTGCATGTTTCCGCCTCCTTACACTTCTCTTATTGTATATCTGAAGGTATTTCTTTCTTTTTCGTCGCGCTTTTCGAAGAAGGCTTCTGCCTGAGCCGGGAATGCGATATATGAAAGAACATCTTCATCACTTTTTGCCTTGCTGCCGATTTCAGCCTTCGCTTTTTCAAAATAAGGCTCAAGAGTATCAGCAAAACGGCAGGTAACAGGAGCTTCGTCACCAAGAATCTTCTTTGAGAGTTCTGCGTTTACTTCGCCTGGAGCCTTACCGTAGAAGCCGAGGAAGTAATTTTTTATTTCCTTTGAAACATTCTTGTATCTTTCGCCTGCAAGAACATTCTGAGTTGCCTGAACACCAACCATCTGGCTCATGGGAGTTACAAGAGGAGGATAGCCCAGGTCCTCACGTACTCTGGGAACCTCAAGAAGAACCTCTTCAAACTTGTCCAGCTTGCCTACTGCCGTAAGCTGAGCCACAAGATTTGAAAGCATACCGCCGGGAACCTGATATGAAAGAGCATCCGTGTCTGTTGCAAGAACAACAGGATTGAGAAGGCCGCTTTCAAGTGCCTTGGCTCTGATGGGCTTGAAGAAATCGTTGATTTTCTTGAGTGAATCCATGTTGACGTCAACTTCATATCCCTGCTGCTTGAGAGCATAAACAAGGGTTTCCGTGGGAGGCTGTGACGTGCCGCCTGAGAAGCATGAAATTGCGGTATCAATTACATCTACGCCTGCTTCAACAGCCTTTTGAAGCGTGAGAGCACCAAGACCGGTTGTTGAGTGGGTGTGAAGAACAACAGGAAGTTTAACCTCAGCCTTGATAGCCTTAACAAGGTCATAAGCCTCCTGAGGACCCATGATACCTGCCATATCCTTGATGCAGATTGACTTGACGCCCATTTTTTCCATTTCCTTGGCGAGCTCAACATACTTTTCAAGTGAGTGAATGGGAGAAAGAGTGTAGCAGATTGTACCCGAAGGATGTGCACCGCACTTAAGTGTTTCATCAACGGCAACCTCGATATTGCGAAGGTCGTTGAGTGCGTCAAAAATACGGATAATGTCAATACCGTTTTCAACGCTCTTTCTGACAAAGGCACGAACAACATCGTCGGGATAATGCTTGTATCCAAGAAGGTTTTGTCCGCGAAGAAGCATCTGCAATTTTGTGTTGGGACAAGCTTTACGGATTTTACGCAGTCTCTCCCACGGATCCTCACCAAGATAACGAAGGCATGAATCGAAGGTTGCACCGCCCCAGCATTCAAGTGAATAGTAGCCCGCCTTATCAAGTTCTGAAAGAATAGGCTCGAATTCGTCGAAAGACATTCTTGTTGCTATCAATGATTGGTTAGCGTCACGAAGGATTGTTTCTGTGAATTGTACTTTCAAATTATCACCCCATAATATAGTATTTGTTACAGTGGTCACTCTACTGCACGTATTCATAAACATAAAAAAGCAACATTTTCCACTATTATATATCATACCGAAAAAAATGAAAAAATTCAACTCTTTTTTGCATTTTTTCATTTTTTCAGCGATTTGTTTTTTAAAGGCAGTCTCCTGCTGTTTATCAATACTCGTAAATATCGGAGCAACACCGGTTATTGCCGCAAAAAACGCCGGGACAACCCGGCGCAATTGACAAGATGTTAGGAATTCATATACCGCTTGCATAGATAATGAACTGCCGGATATCTTTCTTACAAGCATCCGGCAGAACAGTTTGTTTATGTTATTATTATAACTTTGAAAAACCGAAGCTGTTGATAAGACCGTCGATTTTTACTTTTTCCTTGCACAAGGGACATTCATGTGCAGGCACTGTGAAATAACCCTCAAGGTCATTGGGGTTGAATACAGAGCCGACAGGATAACCTCTGCATTCTTTCTGAGTTGCGAATATTGATGCAATACCGACAACCTCACCACCGTAATATTTGACAGCATCAATAGCCGAATTTGCGGTGTTACCCGTCGCAACGGAAACTGCAAGCACAAGAACATGCTTATCCTTTACCATGGGCACGATGTTGTCTCTGAGCAGAAGCTGAGAGCTGCCTGTCATTTCGGGAGTCACAACATAAATTGTCTGGTGTGCGTTTATGCTGATATATGAATTATTGGTAAGCTCATCTGCAAGGCACGTTCCGATAACCTCTGTTCCGTCAAGGCAGAGAATTGTGTCAACAATCTTTGTGTTATAGTTATAATTACGGCAGAGTTCTTTTGCAACCGCCTTTGCTTCGGAAAGTCTGGATTTCTGTGCGGCAACGTCGATATAATAGTTACTGTGTGAATGAGAGGAAGCAAAGTGACCCTTTGATACACGAAGAACAAGATCGCTGTACCTGGTTGTGATTTTCGCATTTCTCTTTGTAGGCATTTAAAATACCTCCTTTTTGTTTTTACATGCAATATGTGTGATTATTGTACAATGTTTTGAAAAAGACTTCAAGGCTTTTGAGCGAATTTATTACAAAAATTAAGCTGACACCGCAGGAGCACATCCGCCAAAAACAGAGAAAAAGATAACACAACCGAAAAAATGCGTTGATATTCGGCAGATTCATTCTCATAAGAGGAGGTTTAAGCCACAGTACCGATTCCGGACTCAAAAAAGACTGTTATCGGAAGTAAATCTGATAACAGTCTCTCGTGTTTTTTAGTCTTTTGCTTATATCAAAAATTTAGAAAAAAGCTTTCTTTGCACATATTCTGCATCAATTGATGTAAATCTGATGTATGATGTAAGTTTTCGGTGTTTTACACCACTCAAAACCCCAGTAAAATAGGGGCTATTGAGAGTTTTATTTGTCTAAGCTCTTCATTGTGGGGATTTGGGCGGGATAGATCTTATACCCTTATTTATCCTGTCTCTTCTGAGCAAAGAAACACGTATCCTCTAAGCCAGATACTTACTGTTTTTTCATCTGTCGCAGGAACATCAACACCGCTAATACGAGCAGAACGGCAGCGTATCCCAGCACCCACCAAAGATGCGGAAAAGCCCCTGAAAAATCTCCTGCAAGCATAGCCCGTTCCATATCTACGGCATGAACAAACGGAAGTGCATAGGAAATGTTCTTAAAAGCACCACCCACAAGGTCAAGGTCAAACCAAACGCCAGATAACCATGCAGAAAGGTTGGTTAGCAACGCACCACAGATACCGCCCACCTGCTTATCGGTAAGTATGCTTCCGCAAAGAAGTCCCAAAGCGATGTAGAGAATGGACACAGGAATGATAAATACCACAGCATATAAAATATTAATTGTAATATCCAGCCCGAGAACGATTGCGGCAATATAGCAGATAACGCATTGAGCGACAGAAAGCGGAATCATAGGCAACGTGTAACCAAGAATGAAATCCAGCGGGGTCAATGGCGTTGTATACAAACGCTGCAATAGCGAACTTCCTCTGTCTTTTGCAATAATGGTTGCCGAAAAAAGCGTCATAAAAGCTAGACCGAAAACCGTTACGCCCGGAGTTAAATGCTGTATTTCAAACAACTTTACGGGGATATTTGCTTGTATAGCACTTAACAATAAAATCAAAACAAGGGGAAAACCAAGTCCAAAGAAAAGTGTCAGCGGATCTCGTAATATTTCTTTCGTATTTCTGTTTGCAAACGTGAGCAGTCTCATTTTGCCGCCCCCTTAACGATACAAATAAATGCTTGCTCGAAATTATCCGTTCCAGCTGTTTGCTTAATCTTATCAGCGGTATCGCAAACAAGGAGCTTGCCGTCTTTCATTATAGCAATACGGTCAGACAGAGCTTCCGCTTCTTCCATATAGTGCGTTGTTAGAATAATGGTAACCTTCCCTTTAAGAGAACGTATCAAATCCCACAAATCGCTTCTGGCAAGCACATCAAGGCCAAGTGTAGGTTCGTCAAGGAACAATATCTCCGGTTCGCTGATCAGTGCCATGGCAATACTAAGTCTTCGTTGCCAACCACCGGACAGTTTGCCTGCCTTTTTCTTGATGACAGATTCCAATCCGAGCAGTTCGGTAAGCTCTGCAATCTTCGCATTTTGCCTGTCCTTTGCAAAAGCGTGAACACCGCACATTAACGCAAGGTTCTCCCAAACCGAAAGTCCGGGCGCAACCGCCGTTTCCTGCGGAGAAACGGCTATAAGCGATTTCACGGTAGCGAAATCTTTACAAATACTTTTCCCATTAAGAAAGGCATCTCCGCTTGTAGGTTGTGTAAGACAGGACAACATTTTAATAGTAGTCGTTTTGCCGGCACCGTTTACACCAAGCAGTGAGAATAGTTCGCCTTTTTGAACTGAAAGACTAAGGTTATCCACCGCAACCACATCTTTATATTTTTTCGTTAATCCTTCAATTCGGATTGCATCCATACTTTATCACTCCATTCCATATTGCTTCCGAAGTCCCTGATAAGAATCCGTAAGCATACGGCTTACAAGCTCCCAATCAAGATCCAAAAAGCCTGTTGCAAACATAGTGGCAATTCCGTGAACGCACGCCCACATTTCAAGATGGAACAACTTTGCATCTACACCACTAAGTCCTGTATTATTATGGACAATCGACTCCATCTTGTCGGTTTGCTCTGTTGTTTCCGGAATCAATTCGCTCGAACGGTCGCGCATATATAAGAGTTTGAATAACTCTTTTTCTTCTTTGGCAAATCGTATGTAAGCCATGCCGTTTGCCTTGTAAGCCGGGAACTCTCCGCTTTCAACTTCTCGTTGCATATACTCTTGACACAATTTATCTGCCCTTTCTACCACAGCAAGACGCAGCTCGTCCATTGAAGCGAAGTTTGAGAACACCGGCTGTGTAGAACAGTTCAATGCAGAGGCAATCGTTCGTGCATTAATCGCTTGCGCTCCACTGCTTCGCACAATATCAACGGCAGCATTGATAACATCTTCTTTTTTTATTCTAACTTTAGGCGGCATAACAACCCTCCATAATATAGTTATCGTTATATATCGCTTGTTATTTTATCACCATCAACACTAAATGTCAACAAGTTTGCAAAAATAAGGCTCTAACCAGTTAAGGTTAAAGCCTCATAATAAAACACTTTTTATTTACGACACCACTTTGTCGTAACGCTCAAAGGTCGTTCACTGGTCTATTTGTCGTAAATCTGTCGTAAAAATTTGAAGGTGTTTACTATGCCAGGCAAAGAAACACTTCATCACAACGATTTCAATCACATTAAACCACCACAGACAACACCGTTTCGTCGCCGCAGATGTTGCGGATCTTCAGGCGAAGCGGTTTCTTTTCACTGCGGATGTGACCATCCCAAAAATCCTTGGTTTTATTGCCATTGATGATAATAAAACCATTTTTATCGATTTTGATCTCGCTGTCGGAGTGCCATTCGCCATCGGTTGCGGTACAATCAACACTCAGGAACTCGATAAGTTCTAATCCGTCTTCACTTATCTCAATAGGCTTATAAGGCTTCTTTTCCGAAGAGTTGAGAAATGCCTTTTGATTGAACTCGGCGATTTTAGAAAGAACTCGGTCGCTGATGAATTTGTCGATCGTTACAGCATAGCCACCGAGAAGATCTTCGTGGGTTTCTTCAGCGTGGAACTCTGCATAATCGCCAATAACTACATCATCGAGAATAGTTTTAAGGTCACGGAGTTCTATTTCTACGTTTGTGCTATCATCCTCGTTGATGAACTGTAAAATCTCGGCTTCGTCAGTAATGTCTACGTAATAAACAATTACTTTCTTAATACCGACATCTAAGTCGGGAATAGCCTGATGAATAATACGATTCATCGTAACCTTATCAAGCAGTTTTGATGCGCTGTCCATAAGATTAGGTACATATACAGGAACCGTGCCGAGCTTGCTATCGGAAATAGCACCTTCCCAGAAAGAATCAAGAGAATCCTCGTTTTTAAGTCCGGGAATCAGTGACTTAATTCTATCCATTGTCTGAACAGGGTTGCGGTAGAGCTGAACACCGTCTTTGATTTCGAGCACATCGAACTCTGCGCCATCGGCAACAAGGCGGTCACGGGTTTTCTGTATGGAATTTAACCCAA
Organism: Acutalibacteraceae bacterium; assembly: GCA_045590055.1. Taxonomy (GTDB): domain Bacteria; phylum Bacillota; class Clostridia; order Oscillospirales; family Acutalibacteraceae; genus UBA6857. The sequence continues at coordinate 2,754 of JAZNQF010000072.1, read as the reverse complement.
TGTCGCAATGAATAAACTTACGACCAAGTCTGTTTGCAACATCAGCAGTAACTCCACTGCCACCAAAGAAATCAGCAACAACCATTTTGCAGTTTGAAGAAGCATTTATTATTCTCTCAAGAAGCGCTCCGGGTTTTTGGGTAGCGTAATCCACGCTTTCAGAACCGTCCGCTTCAGTGCCTATTACGTTTATATCTTCCCAGACATCTCTGCATACAGCATTGTGATACCATTTTTGTTTTTCTTCATCCCACAGTTCTGGGTATTTTTCGTTAAAGTTATATTTCTTCTCTTGGTATGACTTATAGTACTGAAGATTGAATGTATAATCGTCACTTTTGCTATAGAAGAACAAAGTGTCATGCTTTTTTGCAAAACATGTTTTGCTAGTTCCTCCAGTACGATATCCCCACACAATTTCATTTCTGAATCTGTCTTCTCCAAAAACTTCATCTAACAAAACTTTTACATAATGACCTATATGCCAATCAAGATGAACATATATAGAAGCTGTTTCGCTCATAACTGACTTAATTGCCATCAGATTTTCGTACATCCAGTTGAGATACTTTTCTTTATCCCAAACATCACCGTACATCTTTTCTTCAAAAGCTTTGAGTTCTTCAACGTCAAGTGCTTGTTCAGCTTGAGCGATAGCTTCTGCCACCTTGGGATTACGGCGGATATACACTTTCTTGGCGTAATCCGCACCGCTGGCAAAAGGAGGATCGATGTACACAAGGTCAACCTGAATGCCTTGCTCTTTAAGATAGGCACAGGCAGAAACACATTCGCCACGAATGACCATATTACCGTCAGCATTTTCGCCAACTGTTTCCTGCTTTTCCATTTCGTACAAAGGCATACCACGTTGGAGCGTCATCGAAACATCATCGGCACCCTTGTATTTGAGTATTCTGTTAAAGTTACCAAGCACAGCTTGTCCTTCCACCGGCTCCGGTATAAACGGTACATATTTAATCGGCATCGTGTTTTTCCTCCTTGACTTCATATGAAGAAACTATATGTTTATATTCATCAAAAGATATTGCGCTATCTGGAAAATAACGATTCACCTTGTTCCTTAGACGGCCGTCGCCAGATATGAGAGTACAACCATGATATATTGTAGCTTCAGCAATTGTTGCATCACGTGTATGATGGTTATTGTTGTTGTGAATAGAATTAAACATATCTATACGAGAACCAGAGGATTCAAGAACACGCATACTACCATCAAGTACAATAAAATATCGGTATAACAGGCCAACACAAGAAACCTGTTTAAAATCAAGTGATTCCATAACATCAAAAGTTTTTTGTTGAACCGTACCCCATTTAGACGGATTATCATATTCTAACGTTCTATCTGGAACACCCGTTAGTTCTCGTTCCTGTACAGTCGTTATATAATAGCGATGCCCGTTACGTATAGCTTTGTGACAATACTGGATCATTTGGGGATCAGCAGCCAATTTATTTAATGAGTTTGTATCCCATACGTAGTTTTTAAATCCATTTCCAAGCGGCTCTATTAATTCCATTCTTATCCTCCAAAAAATTCTCTAATTTTCTTATGAGTCAATGCAATTCTATCACTATCGGAAACTGAATCCTCCAAATACAGATAATCAAAGCGTTCATATCCGAATGCTGTATTATTTTGTTTCGAAAACTCAGTTTCCATAAAGGTTTTCTTGTCCTTGAACGTAGGGTCTTTGGCATAAATTTCGCCTTTGGTTTCTACAACAATAATCTTGTGTATTTTACCGTCTTTACGCTTGATAATCAGGAAATCAGGAGTGTAAATGCCAACGTAACTCCATTTACTACCGTTCTTCTTATAACACTTGATCTTAAACTCGGTCATAGCACGGTCGCCGTTGTAGTAAACCTCCAAGCCAAGATTTTCAATCTCATCAAAGGACAACACTTCTTTTAAGAATGTCTGTTCAAATCCGCTATCGGTACGATAGGGCAAATAGTGGAATGAATGATCTTTTCGAGGATGAGATGTAATTTTCGATCTGAGCATTTCTACAATTTTTGTATCGCCCATTTCTTCTGCCAGAGTAATCATCTGTTGTGTTTTGGAATCAGCCTTTAATTTCCCGGTATCATCCAATATGATTTTATCGACCATTTGCGCATCAGGATAGTAGGTCTGTGGCTTGTCGGTATAAACTTCGGGAGTAAAGTTTGCAATATTCAAGAGATTTGCTTCTTCGGGGATCAACTCTTCGGTAGTGTTAAAGTCAAACTTATCGCAAAAGGCTTTGCGGATATTTGCTTCTACCAACTTGCGATTGTATTTGGAACTGTAGTAATGGGAACCGTTTTTTTCGTGGGTGATTATCTGATATACCGAAGTTAATTGTTCCGAATACTGCATCAGCTCCGCAACTGTGGGTGAGCCAAAACCGCCTTTCATAATTCCGTATATCCAAGAATTAAAGGTGGCTGGTTCGGTGCCATACTCTGTATCATCAACAGTGATACTGGTTTTGCTTTCATCCATTGAAAAATCGGTAGTTTTGATAATACTGTCTGCAAGGCGTGCAGAATCAGCCGAAGCTGCAATCGTGTTTGCAGGATCAGCCTTTTCGACAGTAAGGGTATCATAATTGATTTTGAGCTGATAAAAATCAACTTTAGGAAGCTTCAAATGTGCTGTACGATTATAACGCTTCAGCGGTGTTTTGCTATTATCAGCAGACGAAAACTCCTTGAGCGAGATGTGATGTTGCTGTTCGA
>JAZNQF010000071.1:0-41213 GCA_045590055.1 Acutalibacteraceae bacterium | reverse complement strand
AGGAGAGGCACTCCGCCCAACAACCCTATTCATCAAAAAAACTACCCGAGACATAGAATGGTATTTCAACCGCTTCGTGTCTCGGGTATAACTTTAGTTATTCAACTCTGTCCGTCGGCTTGGTGAGCGGCACCTGCCGCCGGCTACGCACCTTATTCTTCGGCTTCTGCCTTTGCGTCTTCGATAACTTTCTGTGCAACATTTGCAGGAGCATCCTGATAACGTGCAAATTCCATTGAGAAATAGCCTCTGCCTGCGGTTACAGAACGGAGAACCGTTGCAAAGTCGCCCATTTCAGCCATGGGAACTTCTGCATCAAGTTTCTGCATCTTCGGCTCGTCTGCAGGGCCCATGCCAAGCACGCTGCCGCGACGCTTTGTGATGTCACTCATCATGTCGCCCATGTTGTCGTCGGGTACGAAAACGGTGAGAGTGCCGATGGGCTCAAGGATAACGGGTGAAGCCTGCGGAATACCTGCTTTGAAAGCAAGGGAAGCTGCAGTTTTAAACGCCATTTCCGAGGAGTCAACCGGATGGTATGAACCGTCGTAAAGAACAGCCTTAAGACCAACCATGGGATAGCCTGCCATAACACCCTTGAGGATGCACTCGCGCAGACCCTTTTCAACTGCGGGGAAGAAGTTCTTCGGTACGGAGCCGCCGACTACCTCTGATTCAAAGATAAGGTCGTCGCCGGTGTGGGGCTCAAAGCGAATCCATACGTCACCGAACTGACCGTGACCGCCGGACTGCTTCTTATGTCTGCCCTGAACGGAAACTGTCTTACGGATAGCTTCTCTGTATGCAACTCTGGGAACCTGAAGGTCAACGTCAACGCCGAACTTTGCCTTGAGCTTGGAAACAACAACGTCGATGTGCTGCTCGCCGAGACCTGCAAGGATCTGCTCGCGTGTTTCCGCGTTGATTGTGAAGGAGATTGTGGGGTCTTCTTCCATAAGTCTGTTGAGACCTGCGGCAACCTTTTCTTCTTCACCCTTCTTACGTACCTTAACTGCCATTGAAAGGCAGGGTGCGGGGAAGCTTACGCCTTCAAGTGTAACGGGGTCTTTTGCACTGCAGAGAGTGTCGCCCGTCTTGAGATTATCAACCTTTGTTACAACGCCGATGTCACCTGCGGTGATGGCTGTTGCATCTTCCTGCTTGCCGCCGCGTACGGTGATGATTTTACCGAGACGTTCTGCTTCTTCGGTACGTGCGTTGATGAGAGCAACGTCAGCGGCAATCTTACCTCTGACAACCTTGAGGAAGGACATCTTACCTACGAACGGGTCAGCGATAGTCTTGAAGCAGATTGCGGCTGCGGGGCCGTCTTCCGTGCATTCAACGTCGCCTTCCTTGACGGTGCTTGCAGCAGGTGCAGAAGCAACGATAGCGTCGAGGAGCATGTCAACTGCATCGGTTGTGTAACCTGAGCATGCAAATACGGGATAGATATCACCTGAAGCAACACCGATTGCAAGACCCTTGTTTACGTCTTCAATGGAGAGCTCCATTTCTTCGAAATATTTTTCCATGAGCTCTTCGTCGGCACCTGCGGCGGTTTCCATAAGAAGATCTCTCATTTCGCTGATTTGTGCATCGTCGGGTACGGCAACCTCTGTTGCTTTGCCTGCTTTGTATTCAAAAGCTTTGCCGCTTGCAAGGTTAACGTATGACTTAACAGCGCCGTCTACCATATAAGGAACGACAACGGGGCAGAGCTTTGTGCCGATTTCCGCTTTGAGAGCTTCAAAGGTCTTATAGAAATCGCAGTTTTCAGCGTCGGTTCTTGTGACTGCAAAGAACTTTGCAATGCCTCTTGCGTCGGCGGCTTTGATTGCTTTTTCTGCGCCAACGTCGAAGCCTGAACCTGCAGCTGTGACGATGAGTGCGGCTTCTGCGGCTCTTACGCCTTCGGAAAGACCGCCGGCATAGTCAAACTTGCCGGGTGTGTCGAGAAGATTAATTTTGGTGTTTTTCCACTCAAGAGGAGCAACTGCGGTTGAAACGGAAGATACGCGTTTCTTTTCTTCGGGTGTGTAGTCCATAACGGTGTTACCGTCTGCTACACGGCCGAGTCTGTCTGATGCGCCCGCGAGGAAGAGCATTGCTTCTGCAAGTGTGGTTTTGCCTCTGCCGCCGTGACCGGCGATGGCGATGTTTCTGATGTTGTTTGCGCTATAGGCTTTCAATGGATTTACCTCCCTGCAATTCAATGAATTGCTGATTTGTTTTCGAACGTTTTTTACCCCTACGGGTGACGATTCAAGGCTAATAATATCATAATGATGGTAAAATAGCAAGAAGTTTGCATAACATTTTTTCAAAAATTCTCACTTTTTTGGCACCCATGCACAAAATATACGTTTTTTTAAGTAACTTGCACAATTACAGCGCGTAGTTTTTGTTGACAAATACTGTTTTTCTATGATATATTGAACAACGGAAGAGCAAAAATATTTTGCTTTGTTGTGAAAGGGGCGTTTTACATGGGTTACACAAAAGAAGATATACTGAAAATTGCGGCAGAGCAGGACATAAAATTTATCCGCCTGCAATTTACCGACATACTCGGCACGCTCAAAAACGTAACCATCACCGTCAGGCAGCTTGAAAAGGCACTTGACGACAAATTCATGTTTGACGGATCTTCAATCGATGGCTTTGTACGTATTGAAGAATCAGACATGCGACTGTCTCCCGATTACGACTCCTTTGCTGTTTTCCCGTGGAGCACGGACAATGGCAAAATCGCACGTCTTATCTGCGACGTATACTGCGCAGACGGCACACCCTTCACGGGCGACCCGAGATACGTGCTTCGCAGAGCAATCAAAAAAGCCGCAGACATGGGCTTCACCTGCAATGTAGGCCCCGAATGTGAATTTTTCCTCTTTACCATCGGTGCAGACGGCGAGCCCACCCTGCACACCAATGACGCGGCAGGATATTTTGATATGGGTCCCGTGGACAAGGGCGAAGAATGCCGTGAGGACATCTGCCACGCGCTTGAAGAAATGGGCTTTGAAATTGAGGCATCCCACCACGAAAACGCAGGCGGACAGCACGAAATTGACTTCAAATATGACGAGATTCTCAAAACGGCAGACAACGTCATGACCTTCCGCTACTGCGTAAAGTACCTTGCGCTTGCAAGAGGTCTGCACGCAACATTTATGCCCAAGCCGATGTACGGTGTTTCAGGCTCAGGCATGCACACCAACATCTCACTTTACAAAGACGGAAATAACGCTTTTTACGACGAAAACGACCCCATCGGTCTGAGCAAAACCGCATACAGCTTCATCGCAGGCGTTATGAAGCACATGAGAGAAATGACCGCCGTCACAAATCCGCTTGTTAACTCATACAAGCGCCTTGTTCCCGGCTACGAAGCTCCGATATATATTGCGTGGTCTGCACAAAACCGCAGTCCGCTGATCAGAATACCTGCGGCAAGAGGCGCAGGCACACGCGTTGAAATCCGCAACCCCGACCCTGCGGCAAACCCGTACCTTGAAATGGCAGCCTGCCTTTTTGCAGGTCTTGAGGGTATTGAGCAGAATCTCACTCCGCCGCCGTCAACGGATTCAAACATTTACAAGCTGACCGCTCAGGAGCAGCGCGAAGCGGGCATCAAAGCACTGCCTGCCGACCTCGGCGAAGCAATTGAGGAAATGCAAGCAAGCTCTTTCATGCGCGAAGCCATGGGCGAGCACGTTTTCACAAAGTATCTGCACGCAAAAAAAGAGGAATGGAACGACTACCGCAAGAGAGTTACTCCGTGGGAGCTTGAAAAGTACCTCGGAAAGTATTGATTTTAAACGCAGAACGAAGTGTTTGATTTATAACAAGTCCCCCTTTGTCATTGATTGTGATGGCAGAGGGGTTTTGTATTGTGAAAAAAATAAATTTGCTGTTTTCCGTCGCGCTGTGCAAGGTCGGCTGAATACATGGGGTGTCGAGGACGTCGCCCTTACAGAATAATCACATGCGAAGCATATATCACTCGCCGCAGGCGAAGCCGAGCCTTGCCCCCTCAGTCGCCTGACGGCGCCAGCTCCCCCGAAGGTGGAGCCTGTAAAAGCCTCTCCTTTCGGGAGAGGTGGCGGCGGAGCCGTCGGAGAGGGTTGTAACATGCCGCAGGCATATATCACTCGCCGCAGGCGAATATCACACGCGAAGCGTATATCACATGCGGAGCATATATCACTGCAAGGCGAAGCCGAGCCTCTTGACAAACGGCTGAAAAAGTATTAATATTAACCCACAAACCGAATATGGATGATGTTGTTTGCAGTTCAGGCAACGTTGTCCGGGGGTGCTGATGTGAAATCGGCTGAGATTGAGGCTATGTATAACCGCCTCTGACCCTTTAACCTGATCCGGATAATGCCGGCGTAGGAAAACTTACCAGCGCTGTGCATCCGTTTTCGGACGCGCAGTTTTTATTTTGTCCGCAGCAGCACAGAAAGGACGGTCTGTGTGCGTTTCGGGCAAAAGCACAGACCGTCCCTTGTGTTTTGTGAGTTTTTCCGGGTATTCGGTTTAAGGGTAACCAACATAATCCGCAACGGAAAGTCTCGGTCACCTTCCCAAAAATTGCAAAGGAGCAAAAAAATGGAAACAAAAAAACTCACCAATCGTCAAAAAACCTTACGTCTGACAGAAAGTGCGCTGATGATTGCGCTTTCAACCGTGCTGAGTATGGTTCCGATTACGAATCTGCCCTTCGGCGGTTCGGTCACCATGTTCAGCCAGCTTCCGATTGTCATCATCGCGTACCGTCACGGCACAAAGTGGGGCTTGTTCACAGGCCTTTGCCACGGTATTCTGCAGATGCTTCTCGGTTTCAACAACTTCAGCTACGTCACGGGCATTGCCGCTGTGCTGATTCTTGCGCTGTGTGATTATCTGATTGCGTTTTCATGCCTCGGTCTCGGCGGCATCTTCCGCAACAAAATCAAAAACCGTACGGTATCGCTTGCGCTTGGCGCTCTGCTTGTGAGCGTGATACGTTTTATCTGCCACTTCATCAGCGGTGTCACCATCTGGAGCGGCTATGCTGAGGGTATGTCCGTCTGGCTTTATTCGCTGACTTACAACAGCTCTTATATGGTGCCGGAAGCGTTGGTTACGGTTATCGGCGCAGTGCTGATTGCACAGGTCAAGCCGCTGTTCAAACAGCAGGGAGATAATAAATAGCGCGGGGTCGCGCTCACCAAGCCGACCAACAAAGTTGAATTTTTAAAGCTACACCCGAGACGCAACGTTTCGGGTGTTTTTGTTATATGCAAGCGCGTGGTCGCGCAGACCAAGCCGACCAACAATGTTGAATTTTTAAAGTTACACCCGAGGCACGATGTTTCGGGTGCTTCCTGTGCAGTGGACGAGGCGGTTGAATTGCCCGCCGCCCCCTGCGCGAGCGGCGGCTCGCGCAGGGCTTTTTGTATGCCTACCGAGGTAATGCGGTGACCTTTCCACACGGTTGCATCGGCAAAATCCGTGTGCAATCCGAAGCTACGTACGGCATACAAAAAACGCGAAGCTCAATGCGGGCGCTTGCAAGCAAGCGTCCGCGAGCTTCGCGCGGCGGCGGGCTTGTGTGACCACAAACAAAAAAACGGGTACGCTACCCAAGGGTATGCGCACCCGTTTTATATTCGAAATGTCAGTTGCTACGCTTTATTTTACCTTTACGCTCTTAACGTCGCTGAAATAAGAGAAAACCTTTCCGCTGTCTGTGTTTTTGTAGGTTCTGACTTTAAAGTAGTAGGTTCTGCCGCTTGTGAGACCGCTGACGGTTACAGAGGTATTATTTGCACCGTAGCTTCCGTACTTTTTGAAACTGCCGTTTTTACTCGTAGCGTAGTACACCTGATATCTGCTTTCACGGCTGACATCGTCCCACTTCACAGTTGCTTTACCTTTGGATGAGGACTTTGCGCTTATGATTTTTGGTGTTTTTGTTCTTGTTGCAGTTTCAAGTACTTCAGAATAGTTTCCGTAGATTGTGCCGTTGTCTTTTTCATAGGCTCTGATCCTGAATTTATATTTTGTGCCTGAAGTCAGCTCTTTAATTTTTACAGACGTACCGTCAACGTCTGCAACTTTTTTATATCCCTTTGTGTCGGAATCATACTGATATACTCTGTAACCGTCTGCACCGACAGATTCATCCCAGCTGAGTGTAACAGTTGATATCGTCTGCTCTGCTTCAAGGTTTTTGACCTTGTTTGGCTTCACCGTGAAGGTCAGTTCCTTCGTGCCTGCATAATATGTGCCGATAAAGCTGACTGTGACAGTATATCTGCCGGGGAGCTTCCTGCCTTTTTCATAAGAAACTGTGTAGTCGGTATCTTTGGTGAGTGTTTTTCCTGCGCTGTCTTTTACGGTAACAGTGGGCTTCTTTGCTTTTCCGCTATAGGTATAATCTGTGCCCGAAAGCACAACCTTTTTCGGAGCATAAATTGTAATGCTCGACTTTACTTTTCCACAGTAGCACATATTTTGAATTGCGCCGTCCTTATCGGGCGTTGCTTTCACGGTTGACTGTTTATATTCATGCGTTTTGTGCACGGTTTCAATGTCAACAAAACTTGCACCGACTTTGGCTGCAAACGATTGTGCGGTTGAGCCTTTGTAGCCGTAAATAGTCTGGGCGGAATTAATGCCGCATCTGGAATCAAATTTACAATCCTTATTAAACACATATACGTTTTTCAGACTGTCACAGTACAAAAAGCTGCTCGGACCAACTGATTTGATATTATGAGGTAAAGTGACGCTTTCAAGTTTTCTGCACTGCAAAAACATACCATACGGCAATTTGCTCACACCACTACCAAGCTCAACACTTCTGAGCTTATAGCAACAGGATAAAAGAGCGTCGCCTATGCTTGTCACGCTGTCAGGTATGCAGATACTTTCAAGGTTATCACAATCATCAAAAGCATCACCTCCGAGGGTTGTTACGCTGTCAGGTATTGTTATGCTCGTAAAAAGATCGCAATTACTGAATGCATAGTCCGATATTGTTGTAATACTGTCCGGTAATTCAATTTCGTTGAGTACTCTGCAGCGATCGAAAGCACTTTCGCCTATCACTGTGACACTGTCAGGGATTGTTATACTGACAAGCTTATCGCAACTGCTGAACGTATCTTTACCAATCTCTGTTACACCGTAAGGAATTGTAACGTGTGTGGCATCACTGTTGCTGAATGCACCTTCTGCAATTACTTTTGTTCCGCTTTTAATGTTGTAACAGCCCGTTGAACCGGCCCTTGCCCAAAGAAGATAATTGCCGGAATACAACATGTCATCTTCCCAATTTGACTCATCGTTATAATAACCTGTCAGCCAGAATGCGGATGATGAAATGCGTGCTACTGTTTCGGGTATGTTTATATCGACAAGGCTTGAGCAACCTTCAAACATACCATCACCTATATAAGTAAGTCCGCTACCGATTTTAACATATCTAAGCTTTTTGCAATCTGAAAACACGTCATAATCCGTTTGTGTAACACTGTCGGGGATAACAACTTCTTTAAGTGCGGTATTCTCAAATGCGCCATAGTCCAACTCTGTAACACCTTCAGGTATTGTTACACTTTCAAGTCTCGTGCAACCAGCAAATGCATATCCTTTGATGCTTTTCACACCTTTCGGTATTGTTACAGTACGAATATTCGTATTGTCTTCAAATGCACCGTAATGAATTTCCGTAACGGTTTTGCCGTCAATCTTTGTGGGAATTCTAACATTTTCTTCGTTGCCGTTATATTCTTTGATAACCAAACTTCCGTCAGAATAAACAGCATAAGTATAATCACCCCACGTCATATCTGCGGCGCTTACGCTCGTCATTGCGGTTGCAACAAACGTAACGAGCATAACAGCAAACGTGAGAAAACTGAATATTTTTTTCATTTTGTTTTCCTCCGTGAAAGTTTATGTAATCCAATAGTAGCTCGTTGGTGAGATTTTGTCAAGCAGACTGTCGATAAAAGCACAAGAACAACAATGCTGTTTTTTCAAAAAGATAAAACACGAATATTTGAATTGTACACACGTAAAAAATCGTACAAAGCATCGAACTTTGTACGATTTTCGCATTGTTTTGACCTTTTTTTGCCCTCTCGGAGTACCTTTGTACACCTTCGGAGCAAAGAAAAGGCCATCTTGCACTTTTCTCGGCAGTCTGACATCTTGTCGAAAACGAGTTTTTCGACAAGCTGAGCGGCAGAGTTTTCACCCTGCCGCTTTCGTTCTGTCTTCAATTTTACGAGCAGCTTGATGCGCCGCCGTCAACAACAATGGATGCTCCGTTCACGTATTCCGCAAGGTTGGATGAAAGGAAAAGCACGGGTCCCACAATATCCTCAGGTCTTGCAAGTCTTCTCATGGGATTCTTTGCGAGAGTGTAGCTCATCCATTTTTCATTTTCCATTCTGCCTTTTATCAGCGGAGTTTCAACGTAGCCGGGGCATACGCAGTTCACACGGATGTTGAACCTTGCCCACTCACCTGCGAGTGACTTTGTCATTTGTATCGCCGCGCCCTTGCTTGCACTGTAAGCCGCACAAGAGGGTATACCGATAAGTCCGCCCGTGGAGCACATGTTTACGATTTTGCCGTACCTTTGGGGAATCATGAAACTGTTGGCAATTGCCTGCGCACAGAAAAACTGTGCCGTGAGGTTGATGCCGATGAGTCTGTCCCAATCCTCGCGTGTTTCGTTTATGCTGTAAGCATAGTGACCAATGCCCGCATTGTTCACAAGAATATCCACGCGGTTTGTTGCGGCTTTCACTGCTTCAACAATTGCGGCGACGTCGCTTTCAACCGTGAGGTCGGCAATAATCGGATATACAGTACACTCGGGAAAATCAGCTCTGATTTGCTCGAGCGTGCCTTCAAGTGTGTTTTGATTGCGGTCAACTGCATAAACCGTTGCACCGTTTGAAACAAAGCCCTTAACAAGCTCAGCACCGATGCCGCTTGCCGCGCCCGTTATCAGCACGGATTTGCCTTTGAAGTTCATTGTATATTCCATAAATTTTTATCGCTTCCGTCAGAATGTTATATTTACCGTCAGCCCGTCAACCGTGTATGAGCACACGTCAGATTGCTCTTCAACCGCCGCGGTGAAGGCTTTCAGCATTTCTTTGTCTTTAACCGTGATGTTTGCGTTCATCGAAAGCTGATCCTGATTCAGCATATTAACAAGGCTGCCGGGTACGAAGCCCGTGCACCACCATGTATGCTTAGGCTGGGTTTCAATTATATCCCAGAAACCGAAGCGTGTGAGGGTAAACTGCATTGTCAGCCAGTCTTCCTCGTCAACAGCATCGTAATGCATCAGCTTTCTGTCTGTAGGCTTGCTGTAAACACCGATTTCCGCACCGATAAACACCCAGCCGTACTGACCGCGCCACATCTGTATCATCCAGTCTTTTTCTTCATATTCAAACCTGAATCGCACCGTGTCATAGAACATAACGGTTGCAGGTGCAACAGTGTCATATAAAGAGTTGAAGCCGAAGTTGCTCTGCCACGCCTCATCGGCGGTATAGAAATAGTGTTCCTCTGTGTTGTAAAGGTAGCCAAGGAGCCCCTCTTTGTTTTCGCCGCCGATTACACCGAGTGCGGTGAGCAGGGCAACAACCACAGAAACAACGCTTTTAACTGCTTTTGCGAACGTAATCATAACTGCATCTCCTTTTAGGATGATTTAGATCGTTTACCGTCAGAAGTTGCCACCGTTCCAGCCCCACGTGGAAGCTTCTTCATATTTAACATAGATTCCGTTAGGAGCAATACCCAGCTCGTCAGAGATAATCTGAGTTATAGCGGCGGTCATTTTGTCATACTGTGCACCGCTTGCTTTGCCGAGCAGGGCAACGTCAACAAACGCGAGAGGTGTGCTGTTGTAGCCTTTAAACCAGAGGCGGCAGTTATCCTCAAAGCCGAGCATAAGCCAGCCTTCGCTTTTGCCGATGAGGGTGATTGCCTCACCAAGCTTCGTTTTGATTGCTTCTTCCTTTTCGGGTGTGAGCTGAACACTCACCTTTGTGTTGATGAAGGGCATGTAAAAGCTCCTTTCGGATTATTTTTTAGCTTTAGCCTTTTTCTTTTCTTCCTTCAGCTTGTTGGCAAAAGCTTCTTCTTCGGCTGCAATTCTCTCTCTTTCAAGTCTTTCGGCTTCTTCAGCTTCTTCAGCTCTGCGCTTAGCTTCTTCGTAGCCTGCGGCAATTTCTTCAAAGTGAGAATAGTTTTCCTTCTGCTTAACAATCTTCTTGGCAACAATATACGGCTTGGCAGCTCTGTTGAAAAGGGTGTTTTCCTTTGTTGCAAGCTTGATTTTCTTTTCGATTTCTGCTTTTTCCTGCTTGAGCTGAGCAACTTTAGCTTTCAGTTCATCAATATTTGCAGCTTTGGCTTTCTTTGCGTGTTCAAGCTCTCTTGTTGCAAGAGTGATTGCAGTGTCAAGCTCTTCTGCTTTTTTGAAAAGGCCATCGAAAACAACAATGTCAAATTCAACAACACCTTCGGGGTAATGCTTTTTGATAACCTTCGCAGCAGCCTTTTTGTCTTTTGCGTGGGTAATTGCAAAGCGGCGCAGCTCTTTTTCGTCTGCAGTGGACTTGGGCATTGCCTTTGCCGCGGCAAGCTCTGCTTTGTCAAAGTTTGCAAGTGCGGCGTATCCGCCGTTGTATGCAGGAATAACAAGCTCAAGCTGTTTTTGTGCAAAGCTGAGGTCAAAACGGTTAATCTCGTCAAGAATCAGCGGAGCATCCATAACCCATGCGTTGTGTTCAACTGCGTCACGGAAGTTCTGCTTTGCTTTTGCAACTGCGGCTTTATCCTTTGTTTTGCGCGCCTGACGTATTGTCTTTCTGTCGGCAGGTACAGCTTCCTTGGTTGCATATTCCTTTGCGGTTTCAACGAGGTCAATGGCATCAACAAGGTCTCTGTCGGAAAGCACGCCGTTGCCGTAGTCCTCAAAGAGAGCGCGGATTTTGAGTACCTTGACCATGCCGCGGTGCTTTTCCTCGGAAAGATTGTAGAAGAAATACGGAACAACGTTCATGCAAGCGCCTATCGCTGAGCAAAGAATGAGCACTCTGAGTATGCTGTAAAGAAGCGGTGTTGTTCCTGCCGCGTTCATGTAGCCGTTGTTTATGTCAAGCACCTGCATGTAGTCTTTGCCGAGCTCGGGGTAAGCCTTTGCGGAAAGACCCATTGCTTCATACAGCTTGGGAAGCACACCGCTTGTAACCATTGTTACAAATGTGCCGATGATGCTGATTGAAGCAAACATGCCGTCAATTCTTTCGCCTGAAATATAGTGCTGATAGTCACGGATATCTGCCTGAATGCTCGGGTCGAGAATGTGAGCAAAGGAGCCTACAAGAGCATTCATGTAAAGGCAGAGGAGGACCCAGTAGATTTTGTCTACGTTGGGAAGCATAAGAAGGATGAAAGCGATGTTGCATACGTTTGTTGCAATAATAACCTTCTTTTTACCAAAACGCTTGATGGCAAACGGTGCGGCAATCATGCCCCAAAGAGATGCGTTGCCGTAGACGGTCTGAATAAGTGAATATTCACCGGGTGAGCAGGCGTGACCGTATTCATAAAGCCAGAGGAGGATTGTGCCGTAGGCACCTTCAAGGAAGCCGATCCAACCTGCAAGGCTGATGATCCAGAAATATTTATTGCGGGCAACAGCCTTGAGTGAATCAAGGAAGCTGACACGGATGGTGTGTGTTTTTGCCTGAATGATCTTCTCGCTGACGTTTGCATACACAATCAACGAAAGCATGAAGCCGATAAGTGCAATCGGGGGATAGACGAATCTGTAAAGTTTGATATCAACCATGCTGCCACCGGAAATAACCTTTGCAAGAATGGGTATGATGGCATTGAGGATTGAGGGTGCAAGTGAATAAACAACGGATTTAATTGCAACTGCATCCGTACGCTCCTGAGAGTTGGGAGACATAACGTAAATAAGGCTGTTGTATGCATCATAGAAGAAGTTGTAGAAAAACTGGAAGCCGATGTTGAAAAGAAGAATAATCGCACAGCACAGTATGTAGCCGCCACCGTAGGGATTGTCGGCGGTTGCACCGATTTCTATCCATTTTTCATAGGGCATCCATACGTAGCCTATGACGAGCAACGCTGTTGGGATACCCATTTTGACGAGGAAGGGACGGTATTTTCCCTTTTTGTGCCGCGAGTCGTCAATCATCTTTGCTCTGAGCATTGTCAGAGGAATACCGATTATTGTTGCGGTGAGGTAAAGTATGTAAAGATGTGAATAGCCGATACCGATACCGCTGGCGAGGATGGCGTTTGTTGTGGTAACCATGAGGTTGTTGACCATGGTGAAGATAAAATAAACACCGATGCCGCCGCCTGAATAAGCGATGATTTCCTTGTACGTCATGTGTTTTCCGAGGGGCGGTGTGTTCCAGTAGAGTTTTGCCGTTGACAAAATTCCGAGAGCTTTTTCTTTCAGATTCATAAAGTGCTGACCCTTTCTTTTTGTAATTTTTGCTTACAAATCCGTAATGTCGTTATTATACCATAAATAAAGCGAAAATTAACAAACAAATTTATTTTTGTAGGAAGTGCAGAAAAACATACGTGAGTTTTAGTGTACAATCACAAAGTATCGTTCAAAAAATCAATGGCTGTGTTAATCCAGCCCTCTGCAGAGGTGCCTCTTGCAACACCGCAACCGTGCCCACCCGTGGGATAAAGGTGCATGTTGCATTTTACGCCGCAGGACGTGAGCTTGGCATGAAGCCTTTTTGAGTTGCTTACGGGTACACTGCCATCGTCCTCGCAGTGCATGATGAACGTGGGCGGATAGTCTGCACCTGCGATGAGGTCGCAGGATTTATCCTTGCGCTCAGCTTCACTTGCATTTTTGCCCAGCAGATTGTCTCTTGTACCCTCGTGCGTTTCTTCAAAAAGGCTCACAACGGGGTAAACCAGCACGGTTGCCTGAGGCTCCACGGTGATTTTTTCACCCATGTATTCGCCGTCAAAAAGGGAGTGCCTTGCGCTGAAATAGGCGCAAAGGTGACCAGCCGCAGACGAGCCCCAGATTGACAGTTTTTGCGCGTCAACGCCGAGCGCGGCGGCATGCTTTCTGATGAACATAATTGCTCTTGCAAGGTCGAGCATCGGGTTGGGGTAGCGTGCGGCATCGCCCGTGCGGTAATTGAGCACAAACGCGTTGTGCCCCGCGTTGTTGAGTGCCTGCGCAAACGGTGTGCCTTCATTGTGGTGGCTAACCATAGCATAAGCTCCGCCGGGGCAGATAACGGCAACGGGTGCACCCTCTTTCACAAGGTGCGGTACCATCCACACGTCCTCGCGTGTTTTGTCCTGCGCAATTTCCTCGGGCGTATAGAGCATAATTCTGTTTTCATCGTCCTTTGTGCGTGTGCAGAAGTTTTTGATTGTTTCAAATATGTTCTTCATATCAGCAGACCTTTCAATGATGTTGATATCAAAATAATATCACGCGTCTCCGAGTTTGTAAAGCTATATAATTTATTGACAACGGTTGTCGGAAGTGGTATAATTCACAAGTTAAAACTATACGGCGGACAAGTTGCCGCCGTGTCGGAATGAGGTAATTATTATGAGTGAAAACACAACCGTCAAAACAAACGAAAAAAAATACAACAGCAAGGAAATGGCAATTGCCGCCGTTGCCTGCCTGTCAGTGCTTGTTATAATTTTTGCGCTGATTGCAAACTTCACAAAAGAAAAGCCTGTTAACGGTGTCAAGAGCATCACCGTCGACGTTGTCTATAACGAGGTAAGCAAAAACACCTTCTACTTCGACACAGATGCGGAATATCTCAGCGAAGTGCTTGAAAAAGCCACACTCATCGAGGGCGAAGACGGCGAATTCGGCATCTTTGTAACCACCGTAAACGGTATCACCGCAGACACCGAAAACGAGGAATGGTGGCGCTTTTCAAGGAACGGCGAGGTGCTGAATACGGGCATCGATAAGGTTGCCGTCAAGGACGGTGACAGCTTTGCAATCGAACTCATCGTCGGCTACGAAAACTACTGATAAAAAATTCAGGGGCACGGTGTTTGAAATTGCCGTTTTTGCAATGCTTGCAACTTTGCTTTACGTTGCACAGGTAGGCATGGCGGCACTTCCCAACATCGAGCTTGTGTCTTTGCTTGTTATTGTTTACACCCTTGTGTACGGCTGGAAAGCGTTGATCCCCGTCTATGTGTTTGTTTTTCTTGAGTGGTTTACATACGGCTTCGGTACGTGGTGGTTTTCATACCTCTATGTATGGGGCCTTCTCGTGTGCATCACCATGCTTTTCCGGAAGGTAGACGAACCGATACTCTGGGCAGTTATTTCAGCGGTGTACGGTCTCTTTTTCGGTATGCTCACCGCAATTCCGCATTTTTTCATCGGCGGCTTCGGCTACGGTGTGTCATATTGGCTGGGCGGCATCACATTTGATTTGCTGCATTGCGGCGGCAATTTTGTGGCGGCTCTGCTGCTTGTGAAACCGCTTCGCCGCGCATTGAGTGCGGCACAAAGGGCAGTGAAACACAAATGAATATTACGGAGTTATCTGTGTGTCGTCACGGGAGGATAACTCCATTTTTTTATATTGAAAAATTCAGCATTAAATGGTATATTACTTTTGAAAGTGTGCTGTTAATCAGATGTAAGAGTAACAGCCTTACTACAAAATCATTCTGTGACAGGAGAATTGCTGTGAAAAGTATAAAACCCGGCCGCGGACCGTCAATGATGAGCGGTGTTGTCGGCGTATTAACGATAAGCTTCGGCGTGTTGTGGACTGCTTTTGCGTTTTCTTTCAGCCCGATTATTGCTCTGTTCGGTGTTTTATGGACGGGCGTTGCAATCACAATCACGGTTTATAATTTCAAAAATGCAACGGGCAAAAACCGCTATTCTCAGTTTGATATAACAGACTCAAACGAAGAACCTGACCCGTTGAATGAGCGTTTCGGAAATGCGCAAAGCTTTGAAAACTCAGCACGCAACACAGGTTCAGAAAGCGCCTATTGCCCTTACTGCGGCACGCCCGTGGGCGTTGGCTTCGAGTTTTGCAACAGATGCGGCAAGAGGTTGCCGTAAAAAATATAAATGGTTTAAAGGAGAGTATTATGAGTATATACACAACAAAGTGGATCAGCGAAAAAACAGGCTTTGATGCGCCTGTTTTCCGCAAGCATTTTTCGGCAGAAAACGTGGTTGAAGCTCAGCTTGACATCTGCGGTCTCGGCTGGTTTGAGGTTAGGCTCAACGGTGTTTCGCCGGACGACAGCGTGCTCAACCCTGCCGTGTCAACCTACGCTCAACTGGGCGACAGAAAAAACCATTACGGCGTTGATGATATTTTCGTAAGTCCGCGTGTGTATTTTTGCCGCTTTGACGTGACGAAGCTGATTGAAAACGGAGACAATCTGCTTGCCGTTATGCTTGGTAATGGCTGGTTCAATCAGGGTGAAATTCATGCAGAGGGTGACTTTTCTCTCGGTACACCGCGCCTTGCTTTCAGCCTTTCACTCACCTTTGCAGACGGAAGCACAGCTTTGATTGAAAGCGATGAAACCACACTTGCGGGCAAAAGCCATATCGTTAAAAACAACATATATAAAGGCGAAAAGCAACACCTGAGCCTCAAGCGCGATTTCTTCTCACCCGAGCTTGACGACTCAAAGTGGGCACATGCGGTGCCCGTTGATGCACCCGAAGGTGAGCTGACACTGCAAGACTTCACACCTGACAGAATCATCAGGAGCATCACACCGAAATTAATCGGCAAATCCATGGGCAAAAAACTCTACGACCTCGGCGAAAATGCTACGGGTTACATTGAATTTGACACCTCATATAAGGGTAAAATAGTTATTGACTACACAGAGGAGCTCAGAGGCACACGCCTTGATTATGCCTCAATAGGCGGTAAGCATCGTCGCAGTACGGATACCTACCTTGCAGACGGCAGGAAGCACACCGCAGTGCATCCGTATTTCACGTGGCATGGCTTCCGTTACTTCACTGTCAGCGGTGAAATTGAAAACCCCGTCTGCCGCGTAATGCACACGGATATTGCCGTAACTTCATCCTTCAGGTGTGAAAACGAGGTTATCAACTGGCTGTTTGATGCATATATCCGCACTCAGCTTGCAAACTTCCACGCATGTGTGCCGTCAGACTGCCCCCACAGGGAACGTCTGGGTTACACGGGCGACGGTCAGCTTTGCTGTGAAAGCGGTATGATGCTTTTTGACACAAAGGCGGCGTACGGGAAGTGGATGCAGGATATTGTTGACTGTCAAGGCGTTGACGGTCACATTCAGCACACCGCGCCTTTCTTCGGCGGTGGCGGTGGCCCGTGCGGTTGGGGTGGCGCAGTTGTTGTTGTGCCGTATTTCTTCTATAAGCAGTTCGGTGACCTTGACTTTGTGCGCAAGTATTACGGCAACATTCTCAAGTGGTTTGAATACATCGAGGCTCACTGCGAAAACGGGCTTGTTGTGCGCGAGGTTGACGGCGGCTGGTGCCTTGGCGATTGGTGCGTACCCGATATTGACCAAAAGGAGTTCACCCCCGCATTCGTGAACACCTGCCTGCTTGTGAAATTCTATGAATACCTTGACGAGCTTGAAAAAGCACTCGGCGTTGAAACAGACAGAAGTGAAATTGTCAACTACCACAAGTATGCAATCAAATCCGCCTATTACAATGAGCAGTTCAGTACCTGCTTCGGTGGCAAATACGGTGCAGATGCATTTATTCTCGATATCGGTCTCGGAGATGAAAAAACACTCAGCAACACCGTTGAAAAATACGACAAGCTCGGATATTTTGACACGGGAATCTTCGGTATGGATATACTTCTGCGTGTTCTGTTTGAAAGAGGATATGCATCTACAGCGGCAAAGCTGCTCGCGTCAAGGGTGAAGAAGCACTCTTTCGGCTATATGATGGACAGTGGCGCCACAACTCTGTGGGAAGAGCTTGACGGCAGGGATTCACACTCCCACCCGATGTTCGGCGGCTGTGTAAGGCTGCTTATGCAGTATTTCCTCGGTATAAGATGCACCAAGGCAGGCTGGGAAAAGTTTGTTGTTGCACCGTACGTCACCGATATCACGGGCGACGTCAGCGGTTACATCACAACCCCGAAGGGTAAAGTCAGCGTTGATATCTGCCGCGAAGAAAACGGTACACACTTCACTGTGGAGGTGTTTGACGGTGCCGATGCACAGTTTATTTTCGGCGACTTCACCGCAAAGCTCAACAGCGGAAAGAACGAATTTACAATTTGAAACTATAAACGAAAGGTCTTGTTCAAATGACAGTAAAAAAGCTGGGCAAAGGTGTTACCCTTTGCTGCGAAAAAGCCGACGGCTTCAAAACCTCGGTAATTTCAATCAACATGGCAATGCCGCTTGAAAGAACACAAAGTAGTCTTGCCGCAAGGGCGCTTCTCCCGTTTCTTCTGCACAGAACAAACAGTGTATGCCCCACGGTCAGCGAGCTTAACCGCCGCCTTGCCAAGCTTTACGGTGCGGTGCTTTATCCGTCTGTGAGCAAATCGGGCGAGTCTCAGCTTCTCAAGCTGACCGTTATTGCTCTTGACGACCGCTTTGCGCTTGACGGTGAGAGCATCAGCCGCGAGTGTGTGCAGCTTTTGTGCGATTGCCTTTTCAAGCCCGTGCTTGACGGCAAGAGCTTCCCTGCAGATGATGTTGAAAGGGAAAAACGCCTGCTTATTGAGCGCATTGAAAGTGAAAACGACGACAAAAGGGTGTTTGCCCTCAAGCGTTGTGAGGAAGAAATGTGCCGCGACGAAGCCTACGGTAAAAGCTGCTACGGCACGGTTGAAGAAATTGAAGCGCTCACGGGTGCGGACGTTTTTGCGGCGTGGATTGATTTGCTTCTTCACTCATGCATGCAAATCAACGTTGTCGGTGCGGTTGACGAAGCCGCAGTTGAAAACACAGTGAAGCCGCTGATTGATGCAATTATCAGGGAGGATATCTGTGAGCTTAAAACCGAATACATCACCTCAGCAGAGGAAAGCCGCTTTGTTGAGCAGGCACAGGAGCTCAACCAGAGCAAGCTTGTTATGGGCTACAGAGCAGGCATGACCTACGACCTTGACAACTTCGCCGCAATTTTTGTTATGAACGATATTCTCGGAAGCGGTACGTATTCAAAGCTTTTCACAAACGTAAGAGAAAAGCAGAGCCTTTGCTATTACTGCTCGTCAAGGCTTGTCAGAGGCAAGGGCATCATCTTCATTCAAAGCGGTGTTGAAACAGAAAACGCACAGAAGGCAATCGACTCAATCCGTCACGAAATTGACGACATGCGCGCAGGCAACTTCACCGATGAGGTGCTTGAGTTTTCAAAGCTCAGCATCAGGGATTCACTCATGTCTGTTTACGATTCACCCGAGGGTATAAACACATGGTACGCAAATCAGATGGGACTTGCAAACGTATTGGCTCCCAAAGAAATTGCCGAAATGGCGGATGCCGTATCGCGTGAAGAAGTTATCCTTGCCGCGTGTGAAATCACTGAGGATACCGTATTTCTTCTTAAAGCAACAGGCACACAGGAGGAAGAATGATGGAAATGAAAGCAATAAAAAATTCCCTGCTCGGTGAGGTGTGCTATGAAATTGACCACCCCTCAGGGCTGAAAATATTCGTTATTCCCAAAGAGGGCTACAAATCCACCTACGCTGTTTTCGGCACAAAATACGGCTCGGTCGATACGTGTTTCAGACTCAGCGGCGAAGAAAATTTCATCACCGTGCCTGCAGGCATCGCTCATTTTCTTGAGCACAAGCTGTTTGAAAGCGAGGAGCTTGATGCGTTTGAGCTTTTCTCAAAAACGGGCGCGAGTGCAAATGCCTTCACAAGCTTTGACTCAACCTGCTATCTTTTCAAGTGCTCCGATAAATTTGAGGAATCCCTTGAAATTCTGCTCAACTTTGTCAAGTCGCCCTTTTTCACGCAGGCAACCGTTGAAAAAGAGCAGGGCATAATCGGGCAGGAAATCCGTATGTATCAGGATAGCCCCGATTGGCAGTTGCTTTTCAACCTTCTGCGCACCGTATACGTCAACAACCCCGTCAGAATCGACATCGGCGGCACGGTTGAGTCAATTGCCGAAATCAACGCCGATTTACTTTACAGTTGCTATAACACCTTCTACAATCTTTCAAACATGGCTTTGTGCGTAACGGGCAACGTCACACCCGAAAAGGTGCTTGAAATTGCAGACAGAGCGGTTAAAACCGAAGCTCCCGTTGAATTTGAAAGCTGTTTCCCCGACGAGCCGAATCAGCCCTCGTCTGATTACGTTGAGCAGAAAATGAACGTCGGCATCAAAAAGTTTGCCGTTGGATTCAAAGAGGTGTGCGGCGGTGTACCCGATGCCGCGCGCCGTGCTTGCATGGACGTGCTTCTTGAAATAATTGCGGGCAAAACCTCACGTCTTTATGCTGCACTGCTTGATGAAAAGCTTATCAATGCGGATTTCGGCAAGGAATATTTCTGCGGCAGAGGTTTTGCGCTGCCCATGGTCACGGGCGAATCGGCTCAGCCCGAAAAGGTACGCGATGCTCTCTTTGCAGAAATTGAAAAGCTCAGAAAAGACGGCATTGATGAAGACAGCTTTGAAACCGCGCGTCGCAAGCTTTACGGCCGCGAGGTTATGGGCTTCAATGACATTGAAGACGTTGCCAACAATGCCGTAAAAGCACATTTCTACGGTGAAAGCGTGTTCGACGTTGCCGAAGCATACAGAAGCATGACCAAAGAGCAACTTGAAACCCTGCTTTCAAATGCGCTCTCAAAAGAGACGGCGTGTCTGTCTGTCATAAGTTAAAGGATGTTTGATATGACCGAAAACGAAAGACTGAAAAAATATGTTTCCGTTGTTCCGAATGAGTGCCAGAAAAAAGTGCAGGATATGAAGTTTTACGCCTTCGTTCATTACGGAGTTAACACCTTCACTGACAGAGAATGGGGCGACGGTAAAGAGGAAGAAGCTCTGTTTAACCCCCAAAAGCAGAACACTGACCAATGGTGCGAAGCCTTCAAGGCGGCCGGTATGACAGGCGTTATCCTCACCGCAAAACACCACGACGGCTTTTGCCTGTGGCAGAGCAAAACAACCGAACACTGCATGAAAAACAGTCCGTATAAAAACGGCAAGGGCGACGTTGTGGCGGAGCTTGCTGCAAGCTGCAAAAAATACGGGCTTAAACTGGGTGTTTACCTTTCACCGTGGGACAGAAACAGTGATTTCTACGGCACGGAAAAATACAATGACTTCTACGTTGAACAGCTCACGGAGCTTCTCACAAATTACGGTGAGATTTTCACTCTCTGGCTCGACGGTGCCTGCGGCGCAGAGTCTGACGGCAAACCCAAGCAGAAATATGACTTTGACCGCTATTTTGAAACTGCGCGCCGTTTGCAGCCCGGTATTGCGCTTTCCAACTGTGCGCCTGATATCCGCTGGGTAGGCAACGAAAGCGGCGTTTCAAGGGAGAGTGAGTGGAACGTGGTGCCGCGCTTCAATGAGGCGGAGCAGAAGGTTGCGCAAAGCAGTCAGCAGGGCAGTGATTACAGAGAGTTCCAGAAAAAGAGCCTTGACGTAATGGCGCGCGACCTCGGCAGTCGCAAGGTTCTCAGCGGTTACGACGAGTTTGTGTGGTACCCTGCAGAGGTTGACGTGTCAATTCGCCGCGGCTGGTTCTTCCACGAAAAAGAGACTCTTTTCCACGTCAAATCTCTCAAAAAACTGATGAACATTTATTACAAGGCGGTAGGCGGCAACACTTTGCTGCTTCTTAACGTGCCGCCGAATAAAGACGGACTGCTTAACGAAAAAGACGTGCGCCGTCTCAGGCAGATGGGTGACGAAATCAGGAAGCAGGAAGCACTGAAGCTCAACAGCGCCATGAGCGAAAGCAGACAGACCGCTCGCGGTTACGAGTTTGACCTGAGCTTTGAAAAAACAAGAGTAGACCGTGTGATAATGGAAGAAAACACCGACTTCTCGCAGAGAATCGAAAGCTTCGACATCTACGCGCTTGACGGTGAGAAGGAAACAAAGCTTTATTCGGGCACGGTTGTCGGCTTTGGCAAAATTGCAATTTTCAAGCCCGTTGAAACGTCAAAACTTCGTGTTGTCATCACCGAATGCCGCTTTGAGCCGCACATGCGTTTTGCTCACGTGTGCAAAGAGGGCGCATACAGAGTTTAGAAAAAAGTGCTTGACAAACGTTTTTTTCGGTGCTATCATGTAAAAAAACAAACAGCTACACAAACCTGTGATTAAGAGTAGTAACCTTGCAAAAGGCGCAAAGAGAGCCGCAGGCGGTGCGATTGCGGCGGTCGGATGCATGGCGAATGGACTTATGAGGGCGGTCGAAAGCACGTGAGTGCAAGTAGTAACCGACGGCATCGCAGCCGTTACCAAGCGAGACGTATGAAGTACGTTGCGAGAGGGCGCATAAGCGTCAATTTGGGTGGCACCGCAGGAAGTTATCAGCTCCTGTCCCGAGTTTTCGGGGCAGGATTTTGATTTTATTCAGCAATTTTCAGCTTTGTGCAGGAGGTACATATATGAAAACCTACAAAGATTTTGACAACTATCTCAAAGAATTTCCCGACAAGGACGGTTATTTCGGTCAGTTCGGCGGCTCATTCATTCCCGATGAGCTTGTGCCTGCGTTCAAAGAGATCAACGAGGCATATCAGCATATCTGCCACAGCGCATCTTTCATCAGCGAGCTGCGCAGAATCCGCCGCGAGTTTCAGGGCAGACCCACACCTGTTTATCACTGCCAGCGCCTTTCCGAAAAGATAGGCGGCGCGCAGATTTATCTTAAGCGTGAGGATATTAACCACACGGGCGCCCACAAAATCAACCACTGTATGGGCGAAGGTCTTCTTGCAAAATACATGGGCAAAACCAAGCTTATTGCAGAAACGGGCGCAGGTCAGCACGGTGTTGCAATTGCCACCGCCGCGGCATATTTCGGCCTCGACTGCGACGTTTACATGGGTGAAGTTGACATCGAAAAGCAGCACCCCAACGTCATACGCATGAAGCTTCTCGGCGCAAATGTTGTGCCCGTAACCCACGGCCTCAAAACACTCAAAGAGGCGGTTGATGCTGCTTTTGATGCATACATGAAGGAGTATGACCACGCGGTATACTGCATCGGCTCAGCTCTCGGCCCGCACCCGTTCCCGATGATGGTGCGCGACTTCCAGTCCGTCATCGGCTACGAAGCAAAGGATCAGTTTGTTAATATGACGGGCATTCTTCCCGATGTTGTGTGCGCTTGCGTAGGTGGCGGCTCAAACTCAATCGGCACGTTCGAAGCTTTCCTCAACGAGCCTGTTGAAATCGTCGGCGTTGAGCCTCTCGGCAGAGGCGAGGGTGTTGGTGACCACGCCGCGAGCATGAAATACGGCTCAGAGGGTATTCTCCACGGCTTCCGCAGTATGCTTCTGCAGGATGAAAACGGCGAAGCTCTGCCCGTATATTCAATCGCCAGCGGCCTTGACTATCCCTCAGTAGGCCCCGAGCACGCATATCTGCACGATTGCGGCAGAATCAAATATGACGTTATCGACGACGAGCAGGCGATGGAAGCGTTCTATCTGCTTTGCCGCACCGAAGGTATCATTCCTGCGGTTGAAAGCTCGCACGCTCTTGCTTATGCAATCAAGTACGCCCGTGAGCACAGCACAGGTGCCGTGCTTGCAACCCTCTCAGGCAGAGGCGACAAGGACGTTGACTACGTATTCGAAAGATACGGCTTCGGTGAAAAATTCCTGAAGTGATATAAAAGTATAATGACCCTCTGCAAATGATCGGGGTTACAAAGGACAGAAATAAGTAGTCATACGTTGTGAGACACTTTTTACAAGGTGTCTCACAATTTTTTTTGATAAAAAAACTGACACTTTCAGTCTGAAAGTGTCATAGTGGGTTATATACTTTGAAAAGCAATCAAGCCAATCTGAAAACATTTTTAAGGAAAGGCTGCAAAACGTTGACAACAGCTTCAATAACGTCGCCGCTGCCGTCTTCGTCATCACCGCCAAGACCGGTTAAGAAATGTATAAAGACTTTTTCAACAACCTGTTACTGGCTTGAAACATTGGGTGAGTATGTGCTATAATCACAAATACATTTTCACGCATTCGGAGGAATGAGTATGGCATGGTATGACGAGGCCGTATTTTATCATATATACCCCTTGGGAATGACAGGTGCACCCAAGCAGAATTCTTACGGTGAGCCGGTGCATCGGCTCAATACGTTGCTTGATTGGCTGCCTCACATCAAAGCAATCGGCTGCAACGCAATTTACATCGGCCCTCTTTTTGAGTCTGTCGGCCACGGCTACGAAACCACGGATTACAGAAAAGTGGACAGCAGACTCGGTACAAACGATGACCTGAGCAACTTTGTGAAAACGTGTCACAAGCAGGGCATCCGTGTGATTTTTGACGGTGTGTTCAACCATACCGGCCGTGATTTCTTCGCGTTTCAGGACATAAAGCAAAACAGAGAAAGCTCCGCTTATAAAGATTGGTATTGCAACGTAAACTTTTGGGGTAATAACTCCTTCGGTGACGGCTTTTCCTACGATAACTGGGGCGGATACGACCTTCTTGCGAAGCTGAATCAGCGCAACGGCGCCGTCAGAGATTATATCTGCGACGTGATTCGTTTCTGGGTCAGCGAGTTTGACGTTGACGGTATCCGTCTTGATGCGGCGGACGTTATGGATTTTGAGTATATGAAGGCGTTGCGTCACGTTGCAAATGAGGTGAAGCCTGATTTCTGGCTCATGGGTGAGGTTATCCACGGCAATTACTCACGCTGGGCAAATGAGGGAACGCTTCATTCCGTAACGAATTATATGCTCCACAAGGCGTTGTACTCTGCGCACAACGATTGCAACTATTTTGAAATTGCCCACACAATCAAGTACGTCAGCAACATGGTGGGCGACCGTCTCAAGCTCTACACCTTTGCGGATAATCACGATGTGGAGCGCATTTACACAAAGCTTCGCAATAAGGCGCATTTTGTGCCGGTGCACGTGTTGCTTTATACCTTGCCGGGCATTCCGTCAATTTATTACGGCTCTGAATTCGGCATTGAAGGCAGGAAAGAGCGCGGCTCGGACGACTCCTTAAGACCTGCGCTGAATTATGATGATTACAAGGATGCGATAAGCTCCAACCCCTGCACAAAGCTGATTGCCGCCCTCGGCAGAATCAGGCAGAATACGCCTGCCCTTTGCTACGGTGACTACAGAGAGCTTCAACTGCAGAACACCAACTTTGCATACGAGAGAACACTTGACGGCAAGGCGGTTATCGTTACGCTCAACAACGCCGACAGCGATGTTACAATGAGCCTTGCATGCACAGACTGTGGAGAATACGTCGGCGCGCTGACGGGTGAACACGTGCGCGTGAACGGCGGCCGCATTGAGGTGAAGGTGCCTGCAAACTACGGCGAAATATGGCTTCCTGCTCAGCTTGCAGACGAAAGCTTTGCGCCGATAAAGACAGTTGAAATAAAGAAAGCACCCAAACCGGAAAAAGCCGTACAACCGCCGCAGATTCCTACTTCACTCACACCGCAAACGCACAGCAATACCCCTACAAAGCAAATTGATGAGCAGAAGCAGGAAGAAAAGAAGAACGAACAGGCAATTGTTGATTTGAACAAGCCTTATGAGGAAATGTCCGTTGAGGAGTTGCAGGCGGCAATTCTTGAAAAGATGAGGCGCAACGGTCCCGTAACAGATTACATGCTCGGCACGGTGCGCGAGAATACCCACCGCGGCTCCTTGCTGAATTGGGTAAGAAGCTTCAACAACTGAGTGGGGAGTACACCCACCATGCATTTGTAACAATCTATTCCAAGCAACACAAAACAACTCCTTGCAGACGGCCACTGCCGCACTGCAAGGAGTTTTGCGTTTAGTTTCAGTTGTTGCCCGAGCCGTTCAAAACCGAAGCGACGGGTGAGTGCGAGCTTTCATACTTCAGACGGTTTAGTTTCAGTTGCCTCCCAATATCGGGTCGTCACCGAAAAGCTCTTCATGGCAATCGTTGCAATAAATAATCCAGTCATCGTCCATTTCGGATTTTTCGTATGTCTTAACCTCTTTGTTGCAACTGTCACAGTGAAGGGTTTTGGTTTTGCCGCAACCTGTAAGGGCAAACAAAAGGCATGCCGCCAGAAGAAAACACAGTGATTTTTTCATAACATTCTCCTTGATTTTCAAAATTAACACTTTGTCAATATACCTGATTTCTTGTCGATTGTCAACTTGCGTGAACGCATTGCGGTTTACCCGATGCTGTTGCGCATTTCCTCAATGCCTAACGATTGTTGCTTGTAAATGCAGAAAAGTGTGGCTTTATTCTTCATAATCAGAATAATAACCGACGCGCTGAGTGCTTGTATAACACTTTTTGTACTTGAAACAACAAAGGCTCTTTTATGTGTTGATCATCATTATTGCTATTGCAAAACTTCATTTTGAAATATATAATAGAAAAAAAGCTGTAAAGGTGATGAAAATGTTTTCAAAAATAATTGCGGCAATAATGTGTGTTTTTTCTTTGCTCACGGCTCCGTTTTCGCAAACCGTTGACGGAATTGAGTTAAAAATTGAGCTTGCAAGGGGTAACTACGAAAGCCCTTATATCGTGAGACCTCTCAACGATATAACGGTAAACGGCACGTCTGTTGACGAATACTCCGTTGTTACTCCCAACGGCGCGTTATACGCCAACGCCGCGCAAACCCTCTGCGATAAGTTTTATGAGGCGTGCGGTAAAAGGCCTGCCGCGTGCGGTACGGAAAAAGCCTTTATAATTGACACAGCGCTGAATGATACAGACAGCTTCATCCTCAGTGTTGAAAACGGCAACGTCTATATCAAAGGCAGCTCGAAAGTCGGCATTTCAAGAGGTATAACCGCCTTTGCGGATGAAGTGCTGCTCAATGCACAAGGCAGTTTTGACTTTAAAGACGGTTATGTATACAACAAAACCTTCTCAGCTTACGTAACGTATGAGGCTTTCGGTGCCGTGGGTGACGGTAAAGCCGACGACCTTGAAGCCATTGTGAAAACCCATGAGTATGCAAATGAAAACGGCTTGAGTGTTTTTGCAAATGAAACCGCAACTTATTATATCGGCGGTGCAAACAAGACCGCCTGCATTATGACCGACACCGATTGGTCAACCGCGCGCTTTGTGATTGATGATACTCAGGTTGAAAACAGAAGCGCATGGGTGTTCAACGTCGCACCGTCAAAAAGCGGAGTGAACATAACCGACAAGGTTGCGCCGCTTAAATCCGATGCAGTAAACATAGGCACGTCACTTGAAAGCAAAAGCCTTGTTGTGCTCACCGATGCCAACGTTAAACGCTATATCCGCAAGGGCGCAAATCAGAACTCGGGCAGCAACCAGTCGGACGTTATCCTTGTTGATGAAAATGGCAACATCTCACCCGACACTCCGCTTATCTGGGATTTCAACGCAATCACCTCGGCTACGGCTTACCCCGTTGATGCCGAAACGCTGAGCATAAAAGGCGGCAGATTCACAACAATTGCAAACAACGCCGCTTCTGAGTATACCTATTACACAAGAGGTATTCAGGTCAGGCGCTCAAACACCGTTATCGACGGCATCTATCATGACGTTGAAAACGAGGGCAAAACGGGCGCACCGTATTCAGCGTTTGTCAGCCTTTCATGCTGTGCTGACGTAACGGTGAAAAACAGCACGTTCACAGGTCACAAAAAGTATTCAACAATCGGTTCTGCAGGCACGTCTGTAACTATGGGTACATACGATATCGGCGCCGCAACGGCGGTTAATGCAAAGTTCATCAACTGCAAGCAGACCAATGATATAACCAACGGCGATTATTGGGGCATCGCAGGCACGAACTATTGCAAGAATCTGGTGTATGACGGTTGTGCATTTTCGCGCTTTGACGCGCACCAGGGTGTGCTTAACGCAACGGTTGTTAACTCCGTTCTCGGTCATCACGGAATAAAACTTATCGGTAGCGGAACGGCTTTGATTGAAAACACCACTGTTTTGTCAGACAGCTTTGTGGACCTTCGCGGAGATTACGGCTCAACGTGGAACGGCGAGCTTATTATCCGCAACTGTAAGTTTTACCCCACGGGTGTGTCAATGCACATTATCAAGGCGGAAAACTCGGAGGACCATGACTTCGGCTACACCTGCTATCTGCCGCAGAAAATTGAAATTGACGGTTTCTACGTTTACAGAGTCGGTATCAATTATCTTTTCACCAACGTTAACCCAAAGCATAACTCCGATTCATACAACGCCGCATATCCCGTTGTTACTCCTGAGGAAATAACCGTCAAGAATTTCAACTGCCTGCTTTTCGGTGACCTTTACGTGTCACAGAATAAGGCAATGTTCAGGGGGATCGAAATAAACTGAACTTGCCTGAAAAAAGATTCGGATTGTATCAGTCTCCCTGACGAGTATATCGAGGAACAATTCTTAGTTGATGTGGTTTGCAAACCGTAGAATCTGTATGTTAATTGCCACAAACGGACAGTTTCCTATTTGTCAAAAGTACTGAAATGGCTCGGACTTTGTCTGCAGATATGCTGTTTATATTGACATGCAACTGTGGCGGTGTTACAATTAAGAAAAACTAAAAAAGGAGGTTTTTCTTATGTTTTGCAATAATTGCGGTAAAGAAATAACTGAAGGCAGTGCATTCTGTTCATCTTGCGGAGCTCCCGTGGTGGAATCAGCTCAGTCGCAGTACAATCAGCAAGCTCAGTCACAGTACAATCAGCAAGCTCAGAACAATGCAGCCAACGGCTCAAATTCACAGGGCTTCTTTTCTGATTTTTCAATTGCCACGGCACCCAATGAGCCCGGCCCGAACAACGGCAGTGTTGATTTGCTGACTGCAATTAAGTTGTTCTTCAAGAATTACACCAATTTCAAAGGAAGAGCATCAAAAAGTGAGTATTGGTGGGTTATGCTGTTTACGTTATTGATTGGTTTTATACCCGGCATAGGAACTCTCCTTTCTCTGTTCTGTCTGATTCCGGGCATTGCGGTTGCATTAAGAAGACTGCACGACACCGGCAAAGCAGGCACATATTACTTTATTGCGCTCATTCCTTTTGTGGGTATCATCCTTCTCTTACTTCAGATGCTCAAAGACAGTGACGGCGACAATCAGTACGGCCCTGCTAATCCTCAGACGGCTCAGCAGTATGCTCAGTATCAGCAGTACGCTCAGCCTCAGCAGTACACACAGAATAATCAGAATCAGGATTATTAAGTTAAATAAAACCTCCGTTCACAGTGACGGAGGTTTGTTTTTGTGTTGAACTGTTTAATTGCATCTTCGCTGAATACAAGGCGAAAAATCAGATTTAGTTAGGAGTGGTTGTGAAGATATACCGTCCTGAGAAGCGGTTGTCAAAGGGAGAGTAAAGTGCTTTGATTTTTTTGAAGCAATTGTAATTTTCTTTCAAACAAAGTTTCTCTCATTTCTTCAGCTTCCTTCAAATCATTCAGCATTTTTTGGATGTCTACATTTTTCGGGTTGCCGGTTTTACGGTCAAACACCATATCAAAATAACAGTTGTGACACCAAAAGTTTCTTCTTTGAAAAATCAGTTTCATAGCTTCATATTCATCATCTGTAAATACGCTAATATTTTTTTCGCTTTCCAAAGTTCTGATATCTCGTACTATATGGCTCAGACTATCCCTTTCGACATCTTTAAGTCCGTTCCATATGGGTTTACCTGATATAGCTGCATAAATTCCTTCAAGATGAGCTTCGATAAACTGATAATGCTCAATAAGTGTGCTGTGTAGTATTCTGAACTTCTCAAGAGTCATATGCTTTCTCCCAACATCAGTATTTCTTTCATTGTAAAATAAAACGTTGGGAAAAGCAACATCCCCATCGATTTATCGATGGGGATATCTCATTAAATTGAACTGTTTTTTAGAATCAGCCATTGATAGATATTTGTCAAGTAGCTGTGGGGTGGAGCATTAATCACAAAGCCCTAATCCCTTGTTCTCTCAACCGATTCTCATCATTCTATCTCATCAAGGTTTGCGCCCTTTGTTTCCTTAACCTTCAGCACAAACATAATTGCCGCTACGGAAACTGCGGGTAATGATACGGCAAGGCAAGCCCACCATATCGGCAATGCAAGCATTCCCAATATTGTCGCGCCGTAGCCAACTGCAAGACCGATTATAACAAGCAGACCTTCAGCACCAACAACGGAAGCGCGTATATCCGTGGGCACTTTTTCCGTCATCATTACGTTCATATAGTCTCTGCCAATCCAATATGAGCCCTGATAAAGACCTGCAAGCGAGCCGACGAGGTACGGATTCCAGCCGTTGAGAATTCCCGCTACGAAAAGGGCATATCCTGCCACACAAGTGACAGAAAAGAGCGTGACGGTCACTTTTCTGCCTAATTTATCAGCAATGAAGCCTGAAAGGAAAGTTATCGAAGCGTAGATTACGGGCACCATAAACAAGGCCTTTGTGATGCTTTCCGTGCTCATACCTGCGCGGTGCATTGACGACTCAAAGTACAACGCAATAGCAGGCATAGCCGCATCAAAAATGATGTGCGATATTATGAGCATTTTTGTGTCCTGAGATGAGAAGATATACTTCACACCGTTAAACACACCCGACTGATTTCTCTGGGCTTCCTTGTTCTGCTTCTTCAGCGCTTTTTCTGCTTCGCGCTCCTCAAGCGGACGTGAAAGATATGCAAGACGTTCGTTGATGAAAACCTTTGTGTCCTTTGCAAGCAGCATTACAAGCAGCACTGCGCAGAAGCCTATAAGGGCAGGCACAAGGAAAATTTCGCGCCATTTTGAGCTGTCATCGCCCATAAGAATATCGCGGAGGGTGGGAATGAGTATGACACCCAAAATTCCGAAGCTTTTAAGGAAGCTGTATATTTTCGCTCTGTGCTTCTGCGGCGCTTCTTCAAGGATATATATAATCTGGATATCGTGACCCATAAAGAAGCTGATGATGGCAAAGCCCACAAGGAACATGATGTAGCTTGTTGACAGGTGTATAACGAGAAGTCCCGTAGCCATTCCCAGGGTTGACATAACGAAAAGCGATTTTCTTCCCAGCTTATCGGCAAGGGCCTTGTAGAATGGCGTGAAAATGCCTAAAACGTATGTAAAAACGCCTATGCCTGAATGGAAAGCAAGCCCTTCCTCATACGTGTAGAATTTGCCCATAAACGGGTTGTTGACGAAAAATTCGGTTACGAAAGACGACTGCACCGTGACCGTGAGGTTGCTTGTAACCTCATCAAGAATGTTTACAACCGCAATGAGCACAAGAAGAATGAAGAAATACTTACTGCCCGAACTGCGGTTCTGCATTTTAGAGAGCTTTGAGATTTCCTTTGTTTCTTTGGAACGTATTTTTTCGGCCGATTTCATATATAGCACACCCTTTCAACAGATATTATACATCAGTCGGGGAGTAAATACAATACGTTGCTGCACGGATGGGCATGTTATGAAATTCGTTCATTCCGCCCCCTAACAGGTTACATTTAAAGTCCGTGAGCTTCAGTTTGGTTTTCTTATTAAACATAAAAATGACCTCCTTGTATTGGGTAATACCGGTTTACAAGGAGATTTGTGTTTTGTCGGGTGTGCGAAGTGTTTAAAATACAATTATATCTTGTCCATCTTTATTAACAACTATTTTGTTTTCTCCATTTAATGTTCGTTCAGTATATGGTGCTCCATGTACCAAAAATTCCTTTGATACCATATTATATATGTATATTAAATCTGTGCCTTCACCGGGAAGATGATCGATAAAAAATAAGTTGTCTTCAGAAACAAACATTTCATTAAACATATATCCTGCATCAAAATTAAAATCCAGTTGTAGAATTTCTTCTTTGTTGTTGGAATCTACAATACAATAGTTTCCATTTTCCCAACCGCCCTTATGAGCAAGATATAAATTATCAGAATCGCATATTTCGTTCAGTTCATCATATATACAAGGCACTATTTCTTCACCTTGCATATTGATAATACCCCATGATTCTTCTTCCCAGTCAAATTGCCCGTTATCAATCTGAATCCATTTTCCCTTGCTGACACTTGCCTTTCCATTATAAAAGTTTTCTGCAAAAATATATTGAGGCTCAATTATTTTATTAAAATCTTTGTCAATCCAACCCCAAAATCCAGCACAACCATATTTATTATGGTGAAACGCTAAACGGATTTCACCCATTCTGCTCACCATTATAAGACCATCTCTGTATCCACCGCAGTCGGGAGAAATATATATAGGCGTTTCCTGATATTCATCCGGAAGTCTTTTTGCTGTTTGTGTTTCCTGACAAATTAAATATAAACCGTCACAGCCATTTATTGTTCCAACACAGTATCCATCTGAAAAATCTCCTTGTCTACAAAAAACATCAGACATATCTTTTATTTTAAATTCCAATGGATTTTTCATTACACTTCACCTCTTCTTACGCTATTCCTACTACAGTTCCTGTCTCTTTGTCAAAAATCTCAAGGTCAAAATCCTTTTCGCCCCATTTGACGTTGTAATCAAATTTCTCAAACTCTTTAAAAATATCAACCTTAAATCCGTTGCACATTTCAACAGGGAGTTGTCCGTTATTTATAGTTCCTCCAAAGCCGACCATCACCAACCAGTAACGGAATGCTTTATCCTGTTGCCATTTGTGATGATAAAGTCCTAACTGAATATCAACCATCAGGTCACCGTCTATCTCTTCAAATAAAGATATCCCATCAATTATAATATTAGGATCACCACTGTTATTTAAAATGTTTCTCACAATTTTTGCACCCAAGTTTCCATCATCAAAGTACTTAAGCTCCCGCAAAACATTCTCATAATTTTGTCCGTCATCACCAATAATTAAATTTGCATCAAGACCCATTTCAATAAGAACATCAAACAGTTCTTCCCAATTATAGGTTATCAGATCACTGGGCAAGGGCTCTTTTTCATTTTGATATAAATAATCAGAATAAGAACAAAATCCGTAATTGCATAACTTAATCGCAACTCGGGTTACTTGCTCGCTGTTCATTTTATTATCAATTATATAATTTTTGATTTTTTCTGTGCTAAATGGTTGTTCTTTGCATAGTTCAAATAAATGTTCGATATTGGTAGACATTTTACATTACCTCTTTTTTACAGTATCCCAAAGATTATTCTATTCCATACTTTTCTTTTAATCGCTTCAAAAATGACGATGCATCGTCTCTTTCTTCTTGTGTGTTTCCCCACCAACATTCATAAAACTCAATATCAGACATTATCTCCAGCACTTTTGGTGTGTATACTCTTGTAATTCTTAAATTTTCAATCAAACTAATCGAAACACTATCAACATAATATCTTCCACCCCGACTAAGTCCTAAAACAGAAATTTCCGTTTTGTTTTCGTCCGGCAATCTTTCATCCCACAGTCGTCCACAAAGATACACTTTCGTATTTCCTTTAAATGCCGCAGTTCCATATCTCAAAATGCCATTTTCATCAATCCGCGTTTTCTTGATGTTTCCTGCAACAGCATATCTCCATAGGCTTTTCATTTTGCTCACCTCTTTCTTACAGTATAAATCACTTTGCAAGAAAACTCAATAGAAACCCATGATTCACTGTCCCAAAAATCGGACTTATACAAAAACTTCTCACCGATTGCTCAATGAGGAGTTCATTTTAAATATAGAGTTTTACTTCAATATCTCGCCAGCCTCTTACACGCTTTGTTTGGGATATGGAATAGACATATTCCTGTGCATCCTCAACTGTGAGAGTAAATTCAGCAAATTTGAAGAAGTTCTCCGTTAATCCTTGATAGCTGCCTGTATGGCAACGTAAGAATGTAGGAAATTACTGGATAATTTCAAAATTTTCAAACCACTTTTTTATGTGCCTAGAAAGTTCAGTGTTTACATCCCGAAAAACAACTTTAGTATCTACGTCAACTGCCTGGCAACAAAAATGTTCCATGCTTTCAGGTAAAACAAGCTCTTTTAATTTTACGCACTCTTCAAAAGCCATTGCCTCAATTGTATCAATTCCATTATTCAAAACAACCTTTTCCAGATTCGTACAACCATAAAAAGAAGCAACACCAATTATCTTTAATGTAGACGGACATACAACACTTTTTATTTTCTTGTTATTCTCAAAAACACAGCATTTTATCTCACAAATACCTTCAGGAATTATTATATTTTCAGCGTTTCCGTTATACTTTAAAAGCTGACTATTTACAACAACAAACTCATCAGTAAAATTTCCAAGCCATTTTGTTCCATAAAAAGCAGAGGGAGTAATGTTGGTTTTTGTATTAAGAAATACTACATCTTCTAACACAGAGCAATTTTCAAAAGCATTATTGCTTATAATGTTCGTTGTTTTTGAAAAAACAGCTTTCTTAATGGTAGTTTTATTATGAAATGCATACTCTCCTATGTATTCTACACCTTCATCAAAAATAAGAGTTTCCAAATTCGGACAATAAAATATGCTTCTGTCTTCTATAACCTTATATTTTCCACTGACACAGAGTTCTTTTTGATATGTTAAATACTTTCTGACAGATATAACACCATCATCTCGTCTATTCAAAAATACAACATCTTCTCCAGTCATTTCAAAAACATCAATAGCTGTTTTTTCTACAAGTTTTTCCTTTTTATATTTTACAACACCAGTATAATCTTTTTCAGTAATATCCATTGCATTTAATTCACGCTGTAAATTTTCAAACACGCTTGAGCAAACAGTCTTTACATATTCCAATCCGGAATCCATATCATAGATTTCGTAAGTATTCCTCATATATACCACCTCTTTCTTACAGTATAAATCACTTTGCAAAAAAACTCAACAGAAAACTGCGTTTCACTGTCCATTTATAAGGACTATAAACACAAAAATCCCCTTGAATTGCTCCAAGGGGAAAATCTTATCCAAAAACGGATTATTTATTTGCGATTGCTACCTGTCCTGCGACGAAGAAATGTAGGAGGTTACAATTCAAAAGATATAGGTTTCAATGCTGATGCAAGTGCATTTTTTCTTGGTTTAACAGTAACATTTTTGCCTGACAACTGAATTTCACCGAGGCTATTCAAATCTATTGTTTCGGGCAAGTCCTCACTGAGAATTTCATTGTTATCGGAATCGACAACGCAAAGCAAAGGCAGGTATTTGCCACTATCTAAAAGTCGGAGATAAATTGTCGCTTTAGCTTTTTCAGTTTTCTTTTCTTTGAAAAGCATTAACATCTTTTCACCTTTTTGTGCTTCAAAGAAGGATGTCTTAATAATTTCATCCGTATTTTCATTTTTGCTAAATATATTTAGCAAAACAAGTTTTAATTTTTTAAACACATAATCGGTATCGACATTCAGTTTTTCGTAATCGTGTTGATTAACTCCAACATTACAATATCTGTACCAAGGATGATAACTGTCAATTTTATCAACTAATTCAATTTTATCTTCAGGTATGCAAAC
This sequence comes from Acutalibacteraceae bacterium, assembly GCA_045590055.1. GTDB lineage: Bacteria > Bacillota > Clostridia > Oscillospirales > Acutalibacteraceae > UBA6857. Next base: position 6,459 of record JAZNQF010000071.1, on the reverse strand, counting down.
AGTAAAATTCATATAAAGATGGTCAAATTCACCTAACAAAAACTTTTGCTCTCTTAATTTCATAACTACACGGCGTACAGCAATATTAAGTGATTTGTTCGTAAGCCCCACATAATTATCAACATCAGAACTTTTATATAATCTGATATCGCTTATTATTTTCATTGAATATCACCTGTCAAGTTTTTTCGTTATGTAGATATTATATCAAATAAAGCTAATAATTACAATACAAAAACTCCCCATATTCTTTCGAATACGGGGAGTTGATTGCACATTTAATAGCTGTTATACAGCTACAACTGATGTAGGAGAATTCGCGAAACCCTTGATATTACTAGGGTTCAGCTTAATTCCTTCATCCCTTGATTGCAGCCTGAGCTGCTGCAAGTCTTGCGATAAAAACCGTCTTAAAACTTTCCTTAACAGTATGTCTTATATGATTCTCCTTCTTTTTTATATCAAAGCTCACGGTTGTCCAAGAGTGCAACCTGCCAATAAAATCACAAGAACAACAATTCTGTTTTTGCTCGTAGTAAATATCAAAGCCCTTGGGTTAACCAAGGGCTTTTGTTCGTTATAAATCAATCAGATTTTAATTGTAAAATCAATTCCGAAAACCTTGAGAATTGCGTTGAAGATTGAAATAAGCCAGCCGAACAGAGAAGCAAGCATGGTCTGACCGGTGGGTTCTTTTTCTGCTGATGTGATGAAGTAGAGGTCGTCGCAGTTGTCTTCGGTCATTTCTGTTACGGTGAGATCGTCGTAATTGTTTACGCGGAATCTTGCATAGCCTGAGTTGTCAACGGTGACGTTTGTTTCGTTGAGGAACTTAACTGCAAGCTCCTTGCCGACTCTGTCAAAGTCGTCGTGGTGAACGTTCTTGATGAACCACGTTGTGTCAGGGAAGGTGCAGGTGGAAGCATCAACCTGCTTGTCGGGTGAGATGTAAGCGCCGTAGCCGTTGGCTACCTTTTCGTTGATATATTTATCGGAAAGGGTGGAGTCAATTTTTGCGCAAGTTGCGCCGAGTGATGAATCCTTGAGGCTTACAAGCGCGTCGGCAAGGTCATCATGGCCAACGGTGAAAGGTGCGTTGAGCATACCGTACTTTGCCATAACGCCCATGTGGATGCCGTATTCTTCGCTCCACTTTTTGTAAAGAGCGTCGCGTTGAGAGGTAACCTTTGTTCTGTAGTTGGTGATTTTCGTAATAAGACCTGCATAGTATTCACGAGCTTCGGAGCCTTCTTCGCCAAACATAACGTCAAGTGCGAGGTCGAAGTCTTCCTCTTCAACCATTGTCCAGTAGATAGGCTGTGAAGCATAGCCGAAGGAATGGAAGAGGGCGGGAATGAGTGCTTTGTAAAGCCTTGAGTAAAGATATTCAACGCCGCCTGCAATGGTGTCAAGAGCGCCGGTCTGAGTGAGAAGGTCAATTGATTTTGCAACAACGTCGCTTGCAATTTCAGTGATGCTGAAGCCTACACCGAGACCGAGCTCGCCGCAGTATTCAAGCTGACCCATGTATCTCTGCATGCTGAGTGTGTCAATTTCAATCTGACCGCTGAAGCCCTTGCTGATAAGCGCGCAACCATCGGAAAGAGTTTCGCAGAACATAACGTTCTTAACAAGTCCCTCTGAGCCGTACTTTTCAAGGTAGGCGTTGAGCACACTGCCGCCGAGGCATCTTGATGTAAGAGAAACTTGTGATTTGCCTGTTGACTTGAGTACGGTTTTGATGTACTCGTGGAGATCGTCAACGTGCTCGTAGGGGTCAAGTCTCCAGTCAAAGTAGTAGCCGTATGTATAGAAATCGTATTTGCCGTCGCCTCTGACGATGTTCTTTTCGGCGTTGGCTTTTGATTTTGAAACCATCTCGGGGTCAACGTGTGTGCCGAACTGAGGGTTGCCGTTGCCGTCGAGGATAGCTTCTTCAAACAGGGGAGAGAGCTCTTCGTAGATAGCTTTGCCGTAGTTGTCCCACTTATCAAAAGCAATACCTTCAACAAGGAAGGGGGTGAGGATGTTGAAAACAGCTTCAACAATCTTATCCTTGCCGCCGTTTTCGTCGTTAAGGGTAAGGTCGCCGATGTCAGCAACAACAACTTCGCCGTCGGCGTTGTAGATCTTCTGACCGTTACCGCGAACGTAAACGATAGGGGTTGCCTCGGAGTCAGCCGCTGCAAATGCGAAAGAGGGCGCAACTGCCATCATAAGCATCATAACGGCTAAAAGGACGGATAATACTTTTTTCATTTCAAATGACCTCCTATTTTTGTCTAAAGTATATTATAATACACTTTACGGATTATTGCAATAGAAAAAGTGTTTTGTGCAAAAAAGCCGCCATCTTTTGTGTGGCGGCATAAGTCGGTTATATTCTATCGGCATATCTCTCTGCCGTAATAACCCCGTCTTCAACGTGCAGCTTGCATATACGCGCGTTTCTTGCATCAAACGAGCTGACACCCAGCCCGTCATCATAGTCCCTCGCGTGATACACAGCGTACCATTGACCGTCTGCTTTAATCATTGAGTGATGACCCGTGCCTTCTTCAAAGTCGTTAGCCTTGAGTACGGGCGCATAAATGTCGTCGGACGGATATTTTTCAAACTTGATTTTCGTCAGGTCGGTTTCATCGGTTTTTGCTCTCGCGTAGCCGATGTAATAGGTGGGTTGCTCATAGCAGTTGCCCGAATACATAAGATAGTGCCAGTCGCCCTCCCTGAAATAGAAAGCGCCCTCAATTGTGTGCCAGTGCACGCCTTTTTTATATCTGTCCTTGCGGAATATATCCTCGTCAATGGTGGGCACAACCACCTTTACGGGCTTACCCTCCGGTGTTTCGGGGTCGAGCATGCGGTCAACAACAATGTGGGTACCGGGACGGTCTGATTCAAAGTCGTTGGTCGAATAAAAAAGGAAGAGTCCGCTTTCGTTTTTTACGATGTGCGAGTCAATTGAAAATGCAGGAAGAATCTGCTTTGCGTCCGTGAACGGACCGAGCGGACTTTTGCTTTTTGACACATGCATGGTTTGCCTGTGACCGCCTTCGTCGGGCTGTGTGCTGTAGTATTCAAATGAGCAGTACATATAAAACGTGCCGTCAAGCTCAATCACGGACGGAGCCCAATAATCGTGCGTTTCAAAATCGGGACGGTATTTTTCTTTCTGATGGGTGCATTTGTCGTAACCGAGCGGCATTGAAAACACCTTGCCGTACAACTTCCAGCCGCTGAGCAAGTTGTCAGATTCGTATGCGTATACACCGTCATGCCCCGTGGTATAGATGTAATATCTGCCGCCGCTTTCAAGTATGTACGGGTCTGCCTGACCGATGTAATTGTTTTTATCAATTTGTAAAAGATGCATGTTATTATCTCCTATGTTTATTCTGTTAACCGTTGATAAGATTGTGCCACATGTCAAACGGCTTTTTGAAAATTTTGAGGCCGAGAAGCGCTGTGAGTAAAACGCTGAGCAGCAACCAAATCATAATGTATGCCGCTTCGTGAAGGTGTGTTGTTATCATGTCCACAAACGGAGTTGCTAAAATAAGATACATAACAGGGTAGTGCCAGAAATATACAGACATTGTTCTTTCACCTATGCTTGTGAAATAGTCAATCTGCTTGTTTGGTGACAGTGCAAGTATACTTATTCCCATTGTGCTGCTGAGAATGTAAAGTGCTGTTCTCAGCAAAACGGCGTAGTCTTCAACGGAGTTTTTTAATTTGCTGTAAGGGGATTTGTTTGTAAGAAGCGGCCTTATCAATTCCAGCTTGTCGATGAAAATTATGCACAGAATAAATGTGGTTGCAAGCACTGCCGCAGCGGCAACTTTGACGCTTTTTTTGTTGAGGATGCTTTCTAATTTTTCTTTGTCGAACATAAGCCCTGCAACAAAGAACGGGAAGAAAGTGATTATCTTTGAAAGTGCGAATGTTGAATCAATGCTTTTGTCATATCCGCACATGAGCCCCATGACTATTGAGAAAATCAGAATCGCTTTTTTGTCGATGTTTCTTAAAATATACGCGATAATATACATCACCGCAAGTGCGACCAAATACCATGTCACCCCGCTTTGCTTTGAAAGCAAAAAGGTTGCTGAGCCCCGATAAATGTGCCCTGTTACGAAAAGTGCGACTTTTAAAAACACATTCAAAGAGAAAAACTCAAAGGCTTTTTTTATGACGCGTTCTTTGTTTCCTACGATGTGTTTGCTGAAAAAACCACTTAAAAAAATGAACAGCGGCATGTGAAATATGTATATCCAAAAAGAGAGAGGTCTCAGACTGCTGAACGCCGGATTGTCAACGTTTGCAAAATGACCGACAACTACCGTGAGAATCAAAAATGCCTTTGCGTTGTCAAACTTTGTATTTCGGGTGCTTGTGAGTGTATCCAGATTAATCACCTCTTATTGATTTTACTTAGGAAATAATACCACATGTTATTGTGTTTTTCAATTTTTTTCATGGATTATTGAATTGTTTTTATTGATATGATAGAATCTTAAAAAATGATAAGGAGTGGTTGTTATGCCTACAATTAAATTCAACGCTCGCAACTCTGAGGTTGTTGCACACAGAGGTCTCAGCGGTATTGAAACAGAAAACACCGCCGCCGCATTTATAGCCGCCGCAAACAGGAACTATGTTGGTATGGAAACCGATGTGCGCGTTACCCTTGACGGCAAATATGTCTGCTTTCACGACCGAAGCACCCAAAGAATTGCGTGCGACAATCTTGTGATTGAGGAGTGCAGCTTTGATACTCTGCGTGCTCTTCAGCTTTGTGACAAAAACGGCAAAAAGGGCAGGGCAGACCTTCGTATTATAACCTTGCTTGAATATATTGATATCTGTCAGCGATACAACAAGGTGCCCGTAATTGAACTTAAGGATGAAATGGCAAGGGAACACATCGAAGGTATATGCAATGAGATTGCAACCACGGGTTATCTTGAAAAGGTAATTTTTATGTCATTTGTAAAAAGCAACCTTGACATTATCCGTCAGCTTCACCCCGAGCAGACAATTCAGTATATAACGGGTGAATACAACGACGAGCTTGTTGAAATGCTCTGCAGGGAGAAGTATGACCTTGACATTGAATACAAAGCACTCACGGAAGAACGAGTGAAGCTTCTGCAGTCAAAGGGCATCAAGGTCAACGCATGGACGTGTGACGACCCTGCAGTGGGCGAAATGGTTGCTTCATGGGGTGTTGATTACATCGAGACTAACATCCTCGAAAAGCTCTGAGTTATACAATACTGCCGCTTCGTTTTTATGGTAACTAAGCGGCGGATTCATTTGTGCAAAAACTTTGAAAAAAGCAAAAAAACTTTCAAAAAGTACTTGCTTTTTCAGCATGTTTGTTATATAATCTACGAGCACTTGGACATTTAGCTCAGCTGGAAGAGCTTTCGCTTGACGTGCGAAGGGTCGGCGGTTCGAGTCCGTCAATGTCCACCACGAAAATAGAGTCTTTTGTCTACCCGACAAAAGACTCTTTTTTCGAACTAAGTGTGCCTTGCGGCACGATAAGCACACCTTCGGTGCGTGAAGCGATGCTTCGCATCGTGAAGAGCCTGGGGGCGTGAGTGGCACACTTAACTTCACTTTGGGCCAATGGCGCAATACTTCACTATGCCGTAAGGCATAACTTCACTATCATACTGCGACAGCAATATATCATTGAAATGTAGCATTTCTATGATATAATTTTTACAAGGTGGTGATACTATGTTCTCCTTTTTGAAAAAGAATAATACAAATCCTACTTTTGTGATCGACTTTCCGCAAATTGCTATTTCACCTGACACGCACTCCTTTATTGATTTACTAAAAGCATCAACTATTGAATATACGCTTGTTACAGATGGATATATTACATTTGAAGGCAGAGCGTTTGGCTGTAATATACCTCTCATGTTTGGAATTCATTTCAATGCGTTAAAGATTGAGTTTATTGAAATATTCCGTCCACAAGAGTATTACTTATCTGATTCCTATGATATTAACGAATCGTTTGCACAATTATCTGGTATATTAAGAAAACAATACGGCAAGCCCTTAATAACTACCTCCGCCTCGATTGGAGGACACCCCTGCGAACAGTGGCATACATCAAATTATATTGTTAATCACTATATTATGGAACGGTTTGGTCTTGAGGAGCATTTGCACATCAATTTCTATAAGAAATAGTGGTGTACTTTTAGGCTTTCTTACCTCAATTCTGCTCCGTTTAGGTAGTCTTTCGCAGAAAAGAACCCACATTTGTCTACGACAAGTGTGGGTTCTTTTCAACGAAATAAATCCCTTGCGGGATTTGTGAAATAACGCTTCGCGTTATGAAATATTGCCATGCAATGTAAAATGCCTGCGGGCGTGAGGGGATTTATTTCATTTCACATTCGGTGGAACAGCGAATATTTCACAATG
>JAZNQF010000070.1:0-19896 GCA_045590055.1 Acutalibacteraceae bacterium | reverse complement strand
CCGATTTCGTTTTTCTCGAATTTGCCAAGTGATACGGGGAAAACGAAAAAACACGGAGCGCGAGCGCTCCGTGTGCGGCGGCGGTGGTTATACCGCAACGTGTGTTATATAATTGACTTGCCTTCCCACTCTTTTGCGGGTGCAACCTCAAGCAGCTTTGCAATCGTAACGGCAACGTCTTTGATTGAGCCGCCTTGGAATTCCTTGCCCTGCTCAAAGGGCCTGCCGCAAAAAACAAGCGGAATCGTCATGTCCTCGGGGATATCCTCGCCGTGCACTCTGTCGTGTCCTCCGTGGTCGGCAACAAGAATCACGGTGTATTCGTCGGATATGCTTTCTTTGAGCTTTTCAACACAGTTGATTGCTTTGCTTACACTTTTGAAATACTGCTCACTCATCCAGCCGCAGTCGTGGCCGCCGACTTCGTCGGTCTCACCGAGATAAAGGAAAACAAAATCAGGGCTTTCCCTGTTTATGTAATCAATCGTGGTGTCGGTAATTTTTATGTCGGTGTCGGAATCCTTGTGCTGATTGTAACACACAAAGGTGTGAAGATGGTCGGGCCTTGAAAGGTCGCGCAGTTCTTCCCACGTGATAAAAGACGCACACTTTTTACCGTGGTTGTCAAGGCGGTCAATGAGTCCTTCAATCGGGCGCACCTGAGGAGTGTAAAGGTTTGTGTTGATGCCGTGACGTCCGGGGTCAACACTGTGGAAAAGTGACATGTGGCACGGCAGAGTCACGGAAGGCATAACTGTCTGCGCAGTGAGTGAATAAGTTGACATTGAAACAAGCTTTTGTGCAAAGGGGTTACCGCACTGCAACATACCGTCGGGGCGCATGCCGTCAACAAGAACAAGAATAACTTTTTCAGCCATAATATAATCTCCCTATTTTATGATTATTGATTTATCAAACCTAAATATCTTTTTTGAAGTGTACCACATTTTTATTTCAATAACAATACCCCTCGACAAGATGAAAAAAATGTGATACAATTAAATGGTTATTAATCATTCAAGGAGTGGACAGTAAAAAATGAAAAAATCAACTTTCCTTTTTGGCGAATTCCAGCAAAAAGACAGAGTTTTCATCACAAGTGAAAACGGCATCGATGTTGAAAAAGTGACCTCGGTTGCTTTTGAGGGCGAAAAGCTCTACATAACACAGCCAGACGGTCTTGTTGAATATGCAGACGGCAAAATCAAAAAGCTCTCCGTCAACGCAACCAAGCTTTTTGCACGTAAGGGTAAGCTTTATGCTGCAATCGGCAACGCTCTTGCAGAAATCAAAAACGGCAAAGCAAAAAAGATTGCCGAGTTTGAATCTCCCGTTGTTGACATCTCCGTTGCTCTTGACGAATCAGTATGGCTCATCACCAAGGAGAATCTCTATCTTCAGAAGGGCGACGAATACGAAAGAATCCTCGATTTGCCCGAAGACACCATTGGTGTTGCCGCGCTTGACAACAAGGCACGCTTTGCAGAAACCGTATTTGTCGGCTCACTTACGGAAGGTCTCATGTCCATGAAGGGCAAGCGCCGCCATTGGGCAGAAATTCTCCCCGATGCTTCAGGCGTACTCAGCCAGAACATCAGATGCCTGAAAATCGACGCCCTCGGTCATCTTTGGGTAGGTACGGACGAAGGTCTCAACATCTATGACTGCAGAAACTATTGGTTCAACGGCAACGATTTTTATTCAGTACCCGACGGCTCAATCAACGATATGTTCTTTGCCGCTGACGGAAAGAAATATTTTGCAACCGATACAGGCATAATCACCCTTGTTGAAGGCAAGATTTCGTATTATTCCTTCGGTGCATGGCTCATGCATCCCACTGTAACAAGCATCACCGTTTCCGATGCAGGCACAATTGCCGCCGTCACCTCAAGAGGTATCAGCCTCATCACAACACAGTGCATGACCCTTGCTGAAAAAGCAAAAATCATCGACGAGCTTTCAGATAAATACTTCGTACGTAACGAAGGCTACCACGTTTCAAGGTGCCTTCGCAAATACGGCGACATCGAATCAGGCGTGCTTTACAACTCAGACAATGACGGTCTTTTCACCGGCCTTTACTGCGCAAGTCAGTGCTTCCGCTATAAAGCAACGGGCGACGAAAAGGCAAAATCCAACGCAAAGCGCGCAGTTGAAGCAATGATTAAACTCACCCAGGTTACGGGCAAGCCCGGCTTCACCGCAAGAGCCACAAGATATTCCAATGAAGAAAACTTCGGCACGGAAAATCGCGAAGAATGGCACGTATGCGAGGATAACCCCGATTGCGAATGGCTCGGTGAAACCTCAAGCGACGAAATGACAGGTCACTATTTTGCCTACGGTCTGTATTATGACCTTGTTGCAGATGAAGAAGAAAAGAAGAAAATTGCCGAGGTTGTCAAGGCTATCACAGACCACATCCTCGAAAACAACTTCCACCTTGCCGATATAGACGGTATTCCGACAACGTGGGCAAACTGGGAACCCGACCTTCTCAACAACGATGACAGATGGTACTATGAAAGAGGCACAAACTCACTTGAAATGCTCTCCTTCCTCAAAACCACCTATCACGTAACGGGCGACGAAAAGTACAACAAGGTTTTCGATATGCTCATCAAAAAGCACCACTACGCAATGAACTGTATGCAGTACAAGGTTGAAGACAACCACGTTGCTCACATCGACGACCAGCTCGACTTCACAAACATCTATCCCCTCATCGCATACACCGACAACGAAGCCCAGAAGGAAATCTTCAAAATGGGTCTCACCCATCACTGGGAATACGAAAGAGTTGAGCGCAGCCCGTTCTTCAACATTGTTTACGGTGCACTCACCAACAACAACTGCGACATTGAAAACGCCGCAAAATCCCTTGCAGAAATGAATCTTGACATGATTCAGTGGCCTGCATACAACAGTTACAGACCCGACATTGAGTGGGACACAGCACAAGAAGCAATGGGCGTACCTCCTCAGCTTAAGTCACCCATCGAGTATTACTCAAGAGCTTTCTCTCACTATGACGGTAACCCCTTCGTATGTGACTCAGGCGCAGAAGAATTTGTGAACATCAACAATAAACGCGTCACTCGCACCGTAATTCTGCCGAGCGTTCACACAACCGGCATGAGCGCCGCAATGCCCTATATCTACCTTCTCCCCTACTGGATGGGCAGATATCACGGCCTTCTTGGTGATTGATGCAGGATTAACCTGACACACACAACAAATCGGCACACTTGAACGGTGTGCCGATTTTCTCTTTCACGCTCTCACAAACACATAATAATTCGTGTCATATCCGCCGTAACGCCAGTCTCCGCTTTTCCACTCAATTATCAGATAATCTGTGCCCCCGACCGACCTGATTTCATACTCGCACGCAGACCAATTCCACTTGCGAAGCAGATAATTTTTCGTCCAAACCACCGTATCTGCGCCCTCAAACACCGCGTCCTCGTAAACACACCTGCAGTAACCGTTTTCAAAGAACTCAAGCTCCTTGAAATACAAATCCTCTATCGGCTCCGCTTCGGTGGTAAACTCACTTTTTCCGCCTTGATAACCAAGGAATGAATGTGCGCGCCATTTCCCGATTACACGCTCATCATTCACAAACGGCAAATCTGTGTTGTCTTTTTTGGCAATACTCTTTGCCGTGTATCTGTTGCTGTCAATCTTTTTGAGTACAAGGCAGGTAGGCTTGCCGCCGCGTGTGTATTCGTATTCCTTAAGGCTTACAAACATATACAAATCATCACCGATTTTTTCTGTTTCATACTCGTTGTTAACGGGTGAATTGAGATACCCCTTTGTCCAACTGAAAGACCAATAGCGCTCACCGTCAGGCAGAAAATACAAGTATTTCTGCTCATCACCGTAGAAGTTTCTCACACACAAAATATTGTCATAAAAATCCTCTTTCACTGCGTAAATGCCGATGATTTCCCACTTTCCCACAACAGCTTCGTCATTAACAAAAGGCAGTATTTCTTCGGGCGGCTCAACATCTCTGTCAAGACGTACAATGTCGCAACTTATTTCATCGTTGTCCGCTCTGTATTGCGAAACACGCTGGTAATTCGCCGCCTTTATCTGCGCTTCTGCAAGTGTACACAAGTCTCTTGAATCACTCTCAGGCAACCTTTTTATGACTGCCACATTATTTTTGAACGTGATATCCGGTTTTGTCATCATTAATTTTGCCTCCTTCAGATTTTTGAGAGCTGAAAGAATCATGCTTTCTTTTCTTGAAAAAATGTCCTCAATTTCTTCGGACGTTTTTTCTGCAGAAATCAGCTCTCTTATTTCCTGCAAGGAGAAACCCGCTTTTTTCAACGCAGTTATACGATGAAACAAAAGAATCTGTTTAGAGGAATAATACCTGTACCCCGAAAATTTGTCCGTGCGTTCGGGCACAAGCAATTTTTCTTTGTCATAATGGCGAAGCACCGTGATTTTTGTTGAACACATCTTCGCAAACTCACCTATTTTCATCGTTGATTTCTCCTTTGTACGTTTTTTTGAGGCGCCTTACATGTGCAGTATAAACCTGAAGTTAAGGTGAGAGTCAAGGTGTTTTTCAAAATTAAAACCGCCTTGTCATCAATTAAACAAGGCGGTTTTATTGCTCACCAGCTATACTCAACCACTTCACCGTCAATTTCCCATTTTGACGGCATTCTGTTTTCAAAAATGTCAACGGGCTTGAATTCATGTTCCTCTTGAAATACTCTGTATGCCTGCGCAAGGTCTCTTTTCTGCTCATCGGTCAGATTATTACTGCATGAAACGAAAAGAGGTGTGTTGCTGTAAGAAAGCAGATGCAACCACTGAGAGTTCTTTTCCCACGGGATGTTATCGTCAAGAATACCGACACAGTCAGCATCGCACATATAGAACGCCTTGTTGTGTGCAAGACGGAATGCAAGCGTATTCACGCCCATTTTCCTTGTTCTCGCCCAATCCCTGCCGCTTGTATCATCACCGATTCGGTTGATTTGAACAAGCCCTGCGCACAGGTGCGACACAGTGTTGCAGCCGATTATGTACATATCCTGCGCGGCATCTTTGATAAGGCGGTAAAGCTCAAGCGCAATTTCGGCGTTGGTCTTTGTTCTGTCATAAAAATGCCAACCGTCAATCTTGGTTATCGTTGCATCCAAATCCTTACCGAAGTCTCCAAAGAGGTCAGCGGTTGTGAAATCGTGCTTGATAAGCTCATATCCCCAACCTTTGATTCTTTCAATGTCGCCTTTTATGTATTCACGTACAGCAGGATGCGTGGGGTCAAGATACTGCCTTTCGCCATCACGCAAAATTCTCATTTCATCGGTAATTGCGGCATCTCTGTTGTGAAGCAGCCTAACCCAGATTCCCGGTCTTGCACCCACGGCTTTGATTTCATCAGCAAGCTTTTTCATGTCACCGAATTTTTCATTCGGAAGCCACGGGCCCTCGCAAGAATGAATCTGCCAGCAGTCGTCGATAACCTCAAAAGGTTTGTTCTCAATACCCTTTGCAAGCTCTGCCTGCACTGCGGCATCGGATACAATTTCTTCAAAACTGCTTTTTCCGTATGCATAATACCAGTTATTTCCGCCGTAGATTTTTTCTTTGGGCAGAACGGGGTTGTCGCAGAGCATCTTGCAATAGCTATGCAGACACCCGCACACGTCGGCTGAGTCAAACTGCTGATAAACAAAGGTTGCAAGGTGCACTTTTCTGCCGTTGAGCTCAACGCCGCAGCCGCCGTTTCTGCAATCAACAAAAGCGGTAATACCGTCGGTTGTGTACCTGAAATTAACGAAGGCGTTTGGCTGAGTTTTTACACCGAAGCAAAAGCAGGTTGTTTTGTCCGTTGCAATAAAATACCAAGGCATAAAGCGGTCGTTGTTTTTGAGCTTCACGAATTCAAGTTCACCGTAACTGCGCTCCCATGCATCCCCGAGCACGTAAACGTTGCCGTCGCTGACAAAGCTCCACTCAAGCTCAATGAACTTCACCTTGTCCTCTTTTGCGCTCACGTACAGTTCAACCGTGTTGCCGTTTACAACAGTTTCGGCTACTGTATCTGTCACCGCGTTTTCGCATGTGATTTTTTTGCTGAAATCGGCTAAATTAAATTTCATATTTACCTCCGTGTGAGTGTCAAAAAGTGACACCTGTTATTTTGTGAAAACAAAGATATTAGCAAATTCCGTTTCAGTTTCCCATGTGAGAATCAGCCCCGATTTTTCCGCGTACGATTTAATACCATCGGGATTATCGGGATAAACCTTGATTTTATATGCACCCATGTCAATGTATTCGTCTGTGTTTTTGTCAATTGACAAAACAAATCTGCCGTTTTTGTTCAGCAGCTTTGAAACGCGGTCAAACGCTCTCTGCTTTTCCTTTATATGCATAAAAGTGAGGCTCGAATAAACCACGTCAAATGTTTCATCGAATTCATATTCCATGAAGTCGGCGCAAATGAGCTCGGGCTTTTTAAACACACCTGCTTTTATGTTCTTTTTCGCTTTGGTTATTGTCTTTTCAGATATATCAATGCCCGTAAACCTCTTACAATAAGGTGCGACTCTGACTGCAATTCTGCCCGTACCGACGCCGATTTCGAGCACGGATTTTGATTTATCAAGCTGAAAACTGTCAATAAAAACCTGCCCATCCCACTTGTTCATGTATTCTTTCAGCGGCTTCGGGTCATATACGGGGTCCTGCCCCTCATCAATCAGTTTGTCGTAATGGCTTGCTACATCGGTCATGTATACACCTCTTTTAAGCAACGTTATAAAGCAATATGTTCAAGCGTTTTGTCAACCGCTTTTTCAATTTCAACGGTACCGATGCCGAAAATTGAAGTGTGAATCTTGCCGTTGACGGGCTTTTTCCAGCACTCGTCAATGCAGTCAATGCCGCTGCGCATGCCAAGAATTGAACCTACGGTTGCGCCGTTGCAATCGGTGTCAAAAGCCATGCTGACTGCAGTGCAGATTGATTTGCCGAAATCTCCTCCGCCGTAAAGCAACGCCGCAACAACAATCATCGCGTTTGAAATTGTGTGGCACCAGCCGTGGTCGGTGTGCTCGTCATATTCTGAATGAATGAAATCATAAATCTCATCAAACGCAGCTCCGCCTCTGAAGCTGTCAAGAATCTTCATCACCGCTTCGTAAAGCCTTGACGTTGCGGGTATCTGCGCGAGACCGCCGAGGATTATATCTTCAATGCTGTCCGTAACCGCGGCGCAAGCAAGCATTGCAGAAACAAACATTTCACCGTAGATGCCGTTTTTGACGTGGGAGATACGCGCATCGTTATACGCCATTTCGGCGGCAATCTCAGGCTTACCGGGGTTGATGTAGCCGAAGTAGTCGCCTCTTATCTGCGCGCCTATCCATTCGCGGCAAACGTTTTTATACATTGCCGTTGCAGGCGGCTGAATGCAGTTGATGAGGTTGACGTAAGCTATCCTCTCTGCCGTGAAATATGAATAAACAGACTGATATTTCAGCCACGCGGCCGCAACGTTCTCAGAAGTGAAGTTTCTGCCCGATTCCTCAACAATCCGCTGATAAAGCACGGTGTAGTTTGTGTCGTCATCCACGGGCATGCCGTCTGAATTGTCAGCATACTCTTTCCTTTTGAGATATGATTTACCTTTTGGACAAACCTCATCGGTAATATCCGTGCTGAGAATATAGCGGTGCATAGGATAATTACCCATTTTTTTGAGCATAGGTATCAGCTCGTCACCTCTTATGCCTTCAACAGGTTTGCCGAGGAAACAGCCGCAAGCTCTGCCCGTCCACGCGCCGAGGAGCTTTTTGCGCATGGTTTCTTCGTCCGGTTGCTGAAAGTCAAAATCGTGCTCCTTACGAAGCTTTCTGATTTTCTTAAGTTCATTAGGCTCATCGTATCTGTAGTCAGCGCGCATTTTTGCGCCCATAACCGTTTCAAAAATCAGTTCGCTCATGCGTGTTTTCATTTCACCGTTTTCCATTGCGGCGACGGACTCAAACAAGGCTTTTTGCTTTTCAATGTCAAGACCTTCTTCGATGCACTGGTTGTACTCCGCCATAATATCCGAAGGGTAGCGGTTAAATCCGTCCACCTGGTTATAGTCAATTTTAATTTCGGTGCCGTAGACCTCTGAATACATAAAATCACCCCGTAAAAACGTTGTTAAAGCATTTTAACTTTGGAATTATTCTATGGTTGTGTTAAATTAGGGAAAAACCTTTGGCTCCCTCTGACGAGGGAGCTGTCAGCGTAGCTGACTGAGGGAGAGATTTTTTAACAGCTAAATCTATATATTCACATACACCGCTAAAATTACGGTCAATATCTAAATTACAAATTCTTAAAACCGTTAAATTCATCTCTTCTAACTCTTCTGTGCGAACTCTGTCCCTTTCCATTTGCTCATTGGTATAATGCCCGCCACCGTCAAGTTCAACTACAAGTCTTGCTTTTGCACAATAAAAATCTGCTATATAATTTCCTATGGCTTTTTGCCTTTGAAATCTTATGGGGTAATATCTTAAAAACTCATACCAAAGTTTTCGTTCCCAAGGTGTCATATTTTTTCTTAAAGCTTTTGCAAGAGGGATATTTGCTTTATTATACTCTTTCATTTTCCCCCCCTCCGACAAAACTTCGTTTTCCCACCTCCCTCGAGAGAGGGAGGCTGAGACTGTAACTTGTGGAAATCATTTCCACAAGTTGAAAGTTCCGCATAACAACAAGCTTTTTCTTTAATTTAATATAACATTTTTTGCTGATATTTTCAAGTTATATATGCAAATAGAGTTATCCCGAAAACACAAGATAAAGCTTGCTGATTACTATAATGTTTCTGTTGATTATTTACTTGACAGGACAGATAACCCTAATATACAAAGATAAGCCGTGAAATTCACGGCTTATTTTATAACATAATTTTACTCGCGCAACAATTTTGTCCCTATTGTACCTCAACCATATCACACATCAGCTGATTTTACAACAAGCGATTTTCAAACACGGATTCAAGCTGAAACTTATCAGAACACAAATAAAAAGCAACCGCGTGTGAACAGCGCGATTGCTTTTTTGTCACTTTATTCCGTATCTTTCGCAATAATCAATCACAATATTCTTAAAGTGCTCATGCATGAAATTGTTTTTAACGTCGCTTACGTCAACGTACATTCCTGCCATAAGATTCTGTATTATCGCTTCCGCCAGAAACGCCTCAAAAACGTAACTGCTTGAAAATGCTTCTTCAATGTCAGTGTTCATACCCTCGTTGATGCCTTTGATTGCACAGCGGTAGATTATATTATCCCTACCGAGAAAATCACCCATGCTTTTGAGGCACACAAGACCCGACTTCATGTCGGAGACGGTGATTCTGCCCTTGTATTCAACCTGCTTTTCACCGCCGAGAAGGATGTTGTCAATACTCGTTTCAAGCACCTTTGCCAAATCGGGCAGAATTGCAATATCGGGAAGCGTCTCCCCTCTTTCCCATTTGCTGACCGCTTGAAAAGACACGCCCACCCTTTCGCCAAGCTCGTTTTGCGTGATACCCTTTGCTTTTCTCAGCATGGCAATCTGCTGTGCTATCTTACTGATGTCCATTCGATATCAACTCCTTTTGCTTTGAATTGAAAGATCTTTCTGCGGTCAGTATAACATAAAGGCAAAAGAAAACAAATAACTAAGCAGATTAGTTTTCTCTGCTGAGTTTCAACTGTGCTTCATGGCAATTTGCGGTTGATGTCCTCAAGTATGCCGAGGATAAAAGCGTCTTTGTCTGCATCTTCAAAAAGGAGGTTTATAACCTGCACCGCCTTTTGCAGATAAACAGGGTTGTTTTCCGTCTCACTCAGCGCGGAAAGATGATGCGCAATATCCCACGCAAGAGGTTTCAGCGCTTCCTTTGCAACCTCGCGTTTCTGCTCCCCTGAAAGGAAGCATACAAGTGCATTTTCGCGCGATTTGTATAGATTCGGCAACTTCTTTGCCTGCTCAATCGCCTTGTCACGCTCACCGATTTTCCAATATGCAAAACAAATGTTATAAAGGGTTGCAGAGCGCACCTCGCAGTCACCACAGTACCTTATAATCTGCTCCTGCACGGCAATTGATTCTGCAAGATACCTGCGCTTTTCGTCGTCCGTACCGTCAAGCTTTTCAAGTGAGGTTGAAAGCTGAACGAGCAGCAAAGCATCATTCGGGAACATTTTCAGCGCATCGCGCATAAGCTCAACGTTTTGGCGGTGCAAACCGCTTTTGTTGTTATGCGTCCACAGTGAATTGATTGCGCCGTATTTTCCTTTTTTCTCAGGCTCACTCACGCCGAGCAATTCATCAACACTTACCCCGAAATAATTTGCCAACACGGGCAGAGTTTCAATGTCGGGGTAACCGTCACCGCGCTCCCACTTGCTGATTGCCTGAAAAGACACACCGAGGTGCACCGCAACCTCTTCCTGCGTCAGATTCCTTTCGAGGCGTTTTCTTTTTATGTTGGCTCCGATTGAAAGAATCATATTGTCCCTCCGTGTGATGTTGATGCTCATAATATACAACATCCGTCCCCGTTGTTCAATAACCGCGTAAATGATTGTATTCAACAAAGGGTTGAATCCATGATGTAAACATCAATTCTTCAGCCCGCCCCGTTTCAAAAGTACCGCACCTTTTATCACAAGCAACAAAAATGCAACCACCACGGCATAAGCTTCCCTTGCCGCCGCAAGATACACCACAGCCAGAATACTGACCGCCAGCGAAAGCGCCGTCACGGTTTTGCTTCCTCTCTCAATCCTGATTTTTGTCAGTATTATTTTCAGCAAACCCGTTGCAACAAGCGAAAGAAACGCGGCCCAATAAACCGTCTTGTTCAGCGGCGTGGCTTGCGTGTACTCTAACAGACTGACAGAATAAACGTACCCGTCAATCACGTTAGGATAAAGCGGTAAGGCAATGAGCGCAAGAGAAAGCAAATCTGCAAAGCCGAACAATAACTCGCACATATTTCTTATGTTTGACACGTTTTCTTTTTCTGCAATTGAAAGCAGTTTTTCGCTCGACAGCAACTCGTCCACCGTAACAGAAAAGAATACTGATATATCCTTCAGCGAATCAATTGACGGATATCCCCGTCCCGACTCCCATTTTGACACCGCGGCCCTTGACACAAACAACGCCTCAGCCAGCTCCTCTTGCGTAAGACCGCGGCTTTTTCTTAATTGCTGAAGCTTCTCGTTAAATTCCATCATATTCCCCTTTTCCCTGCGGCAAAGCAACCGCCTTGTACGTGCAATACAACCCTGCACTCAGAAGAAGCGCGCCGATGATATCCGTTGCCCAATGCACACCCGAAACAAGCCGCCCCGTTACCATGAACAAGGAAAACGCGGTTGTCAGCACAGTAACCGCTCTTTTTGTTGCGGCGCTTTTTGCTCTGCGGTTAACCTGAAAAATCAACGTGGGCATCACACTGAGCACAAGCAACGTTGTTGATGACGGGTATGAAGCTTCCATTCTGCCGTCAATGAGTATCGGGCGGTAATTTATCGGTACAATTTCAAACGCAAGATAGCACACCGCCACCGCAACGTAATATACACCCAGCGCGATGATGTCGCGATCCACACGAAAAAGGCTTTTTCTTTTTATGAGCTGAGCAAGACCGAGCGCACCAAACGCCGTACAGACGGCAACGGGTATAACAGACAACCAATCTGTGATATTATACAGTACCATATTCACGCCCGTCAAAGAATGAAACCACGTGTTGAAGGTTGCAAAGCCTATATCCGTTGAGTTAACGCCAGCCGCCTGCACGTCCAGCTTCAGTATGAGTATTGTCCACAGAATAAAGCCTGAAGCAAAGGTTGTGCCAACGGCAAGTGTTCTTTTTGCTTTTCTTTTCACTGAGCATCTCCCTTTTCTTGCTTTGTGCTTCAACGTTAACAGACGCAGAGCCAAAAGTAAAGATACACCGCTGATACTTTTCGTGTCATCGGCTCAAAAAGCAAAAAGCCCTTCAAAAAGGGCTTTTTTGCTTCACAACAATGCATCAGAACACGCGGAAGGTTCTGATTTCAAACGGTTTATAGGCGATTTCGCCTGAACATTCACCGATGTATTCTTCAAGCGGTGAAACCTCCTGAAGCTTCATGCCGTCAGCAACCGTCAGTACCGTCTTGCCCGGCACACCGTAGGGCTCATACATACGCACGATATATCCGTTGCCGTCCTCAGCGGGCTTGATGCAATCAATAATCATGCCCTCGTCTGAAAGAGACACAACGGGCTTTTCGTCGCATTCACCGTCAAACACAACAAAAGGAGAATTGAACAGATATCCCTGCTGGGCAACTCTGCCTGCAGAAAGTCCGCCGATATGCGGCAGAATGGAATATGCAAAATCATGCTCGCCCGTGTCACGGAAACGCGAGGGATTGTCTGTGTTACGAAGGAGAGTCATAATCATGTCATTGTCGATTACGTTGTGACCGTATTTGCAATCGTTGAGGATTGCAACACCGTATACGTCGTCGGACAAATCGGTGAATCTGTGCGCCGCATATTCGTGCTTCCACTTTTCGGCAGGTGTGTTAGCGTGGGTGTTACGCTTAACAATGCCGTAGGCAATCTCGTAGCTTGCCTGAGTTGCCGCCACGTTTACGGGGAAAGAAACCTGCAGAATCTTGTATTTTTCCTGCCAATCTATATGTGAAACAAAGTCAACTCTGGCAAGGTCAGCATACGCGATAATATCCTGTGTAAGAACGGTGTTTGAGTGCTTTTTGCAAACTCTCACAGTAATGCGCTCGGGTGTTACGTCCACAAGCTCAACCGAATTTTCCCACTGCATGTCAACGGGGCGCATTTTATATTCCTTGTCAATGTTCCATGCATCCTCGTTTTCGGGGCCGTCCTTGTACGTGACAAAGTTGTTGAGCTTGTCTCCGACAAATCGACCTGCGCGCTTATCAACAAAATTGCCGAGTGTACCGTCTGCGCGGATATCAAAGGTGAAATGAGGTGTGTCAATTGAGATTTTTCCGTCAGCCTGCGTTACCGCAAGTGCTTTTTCGCTGTGTACGGGTGCGGTTTTACGGTACGTTCTTGCGCTGAAGCCTGCAAGCTCATCCACAAAGAAAAGACAGTTTCCGTCAGCATCTGCAATAACGTTGCGGGTATGCTCTCCGTCTGTGAGGGCACAACCTGCATATTTTTCATCAACCTTGATATATGCGCTGCCCGTGAATGAGTTGGGGTTATATACTGTGAGTTTATCCTCTGCATCGGCGCAGAGAGTGTCTGCAATAAGCCGTTTTTCTTTTTCGGCTGCAAAGGCGAACATTTCCTTGTAGATTTTTTCGGCATCGTCATACACAGTGTCAATTGAACTGCCGGGGAGAACGTCGTGGAACTGGCAAAGGAGAAGATTCTTCCAATACTTCACAGTTTCAGCATAACCTGCGTCCTTGCCTTTGAGGTTTGCAAGCACGGAAAGCAAGTCGAGCCTGCGGAAAGCCATTTCGGCACGGCGGTTGTTACGCTTTATGTCTGCAATTGTGGTGTATGTGCCCTGATGCGTTTCAACGCAGAGTTCACCCTTCCACACGGGCAGAGAGCTGCGCTTTTTGTCAAGCTCAACAAAATAATCTTCGGCTCTTGTAAGTCGCACTTTGGGCATGCCGGGTGCTTTTTGCAGCAACGCGTAGTTTTCAAGCATCTCAAACGTTACGCCGCCGCCACCGTCACCGTAGCCGTAAGACATAAGCGCATGGTCCCACACTTCCTTTTGCTGAAGCTTGTCAGACACAAGACGGATATTTTCGTTGTCAATGGAGTTGTTATAGCAATCCCTTGTGAGCGGCACCGTTGCATAAATATCGGAGCCGTCAATGCCTTCCCACACAAACACGTTGTAGGGGAATTCGTTTGCTGTTTGCCAGCGGACCTTGGTTGTGTAAAAGCTTTTCATGCCGCATTTTGCAAAAATCTGCGGCAAAGATGCAGGGAAACCAAAGGAGTCGGGAATCCAGCAAACGTCACTTGTTTTGCCGAATTCATCCAGAAAGAAACGGTGACCGTACAAAAACTCCCTCACAAGCGATTCTGCACCCGAAATATTGAGGTCAGATTCAACCCACATGGGACCGACAAGGCGCCATCTGCCTTCTTTGACGCGCTGACGTATCTGCTCAAATACGTCGGGATAAACCTCTTTGATATAGTTATAAACCGACGGCTGTGAAAGTGAAAATTCAAATTCGTCAAATCTGTCCATAAGTCTGAGCTGATTGAGCGCAGAGCGGCCTGATTTGCGTATGGTATCCTTGAATCTCCACAGCCATGCAACGTCAATGTGGGTTGAGGCAACACAGTCCACAATGCAGTCATCGTCTTCAAGCTTCAGCGTTTTAAGGCCGTCGAGCAATTCCTTGTGAATCCCAATGATGCTTTCACGGTATTCATCAAAGTCAAGCGAAACGTCACTTTTGCGGATTGTGCCTTCAAACAAAGCAACCACGCGGCTTTTTGTGTATTCGTTCTTTATGTATTTTATAAGGTCGCGGACAAAGTCCATGCAATATGAAAAATCAGCAAGCGCCTTGTCTGCAATAATATAAGAGGGGTTATCAAGAGGTTTCACAACTCTTTCGTCGTTGCAGAAAACGCAGGCGTATATTTCAAGCTCAATTGTGATTTCTCTGTTATACATGGATTCTTCAAGATAAACGCGGCAACGCTGTTTTCCGTTGTCGATGCCTGCATATCGCACGCCGTCAATTGAAACAAAAGCTTCGCAATCGTGCGGCACCTTCAAATCAAGGTATGCTTCCTGATTATCAAGCGGCTTTACGGGTGTGAAGGTGGTGCGCATCATGCAGGTTTTGCGGTCTTTGAAGGTGACGTTATCTGCAAAATCTGCCCAGTCTGTAATCGGAATATAGGTTTCTCTGTCTGTATAGTCAAGAATTCTGAATTGCCATGCGTCAATGGGCTGAGAGAGCACAATTGCTCTGCTACGGTACAACCGCAAGTTTTTATCAACTATTGCATTAACCATCGTTGAAATCTCCTTGTATTTTGTTTTACAAATTGAGTATAGCACAACGGATTTAATATTACAATTACGCTAAAAGCTTTATGAGTAAATTTGTGAAAAGTGAACAAAGAAGCAAATCAAGTGCAAAACGGACGGTCAACTTGTTTGGGATGCACAAAGGCAACCTAAATAACGATGTCGGCGCAATATTACCAAAAGCACAGCCCATTACAAAAATAAAAATCCCCGTATAAGAGAGACACTTCGTAAAGAAGTTATCATCTTTACAAAATAAATGACACTTTACACAAGAATTGTGAAAGTGTCATAGTGGGTTACATACTTTGAGAAAGGTAAATACTTGCCGAAAATAAGGAATATCTTTCTCGGCAGGTAAAGTGATATTGCAAACTATCGTTTACAGTGATATTTTTGCCCAAAGGCAAAAGTGATATGAAAACCTTGCGGTTTTCGTGATATTATATTCGCACTAAAAACTGTCCGCAGGACAATACCACTGGCGTTAGCTAATATCACTGCGAAGCAATATCACTCGCCGTAAGGCGAATATAACTGAGGCGCACTTCCTTACGAAGTGCGCCTCGAACGAGGATTTTTTGTAATACCGTGCTGTAAACCTAAAAATTATTTTACATCAACAGTAAAAACTGCATTTGTAAACCAAGCATTTGTAACAAAGTTTCGCGGCCTGAAAATCACCTGATCATCGTAGACTTCCATTTGGATTCCTGTTGCTGACCAGGGATAACCAAAGCTGTTTACGATGCCGTATGTGGGAAGTGAAACATAGGTTACACCGTTAAGCTGCTCAACGTTTGACATTTCACAAAACTCTGCCGCCGCGGTGCTTTTAATGCCGCCGTGAATATGACCGCTGATATAGAAAACATTGGGATATTTTTCCATAATCGTTTTGATGTCATTGTTTTCAAGTTCAATTGAACTGTCCGGATAAATGATGTCCTGACCGTTCATACCGTCCACGGGCCAATGACAAACAACAAAAACGGGTTCACCGTTGGCAGAAGCAAGTTCTTCGTCAAGGAAAGCGAGCTGTTCATCGGACATATCCATAGCATCCCAATGGCCACCGTCGATTACGTCATCACCGAGGACGATGAACTTATAGCCGTTTACCTCGTAACTGTAATAATTCTCCGTTACTGCCGTTCCGAGATATTCGTTGTTATACCTGATGAAATTAGCTTTCGCTTCTTCGCGCGTGATATCCGTAACGTCTCTGTCACCGACGTGGCCGATATCATGGTTTCCTGCGGCAGAAATTACCGGTGCGTGGCTATACCTTTTGAGGATATCATAGTAACTTGCAAGTGAAATTTCATCGGCATAGTTGGTAAGGTCACCTGCAATAACCACTGCGTCAACGTCCGCCTGCGCATGCTTGAGGTTGCTGAGACCGACCGTTAAAAACACTTTGCGGAAAACATCGTATTGCTCAATGTGAACGTCAGAGATAAGCTCTGCCGTAAGGTTGCAATTGTCCCTTGCAGTGTCGATAATCGGAAGCTCAACACCCTTGTAAGGAACAACCGTAAGAATGATTGCCATTATAAACGTCATAAGGTTTGCCATTATGGATTGAAACACTGCCATACCGTCTTCTCCTCTTTAGGTTTGCCCTAAACATATTTCTTTTATGTACATTATATATCAGAACGTGTATATGTCAAGGGGGCGTGTGTGTCCACATCCTAAATTCAGCCTCATTGCAGAGGCAATCAACGCAAGAGTGTTTCCGTTTACCGCTGAAACATATCCAAGTCCGTCATGTACGTTAACAGCATCGTCACCCATTCCGCTGATGTCGCAGTTTGAAATATTGAAGCAACCGTCGGTATTCACAATATGAATGGCATCAGCACACAAAGATACACATCGCTTGTCTTTATGTTCGGGAAAGACTGCGTTGATGAATCAGAATTTTTCGCTTCTGTGCCTCTCTGTAAGAAAATGAGCTTTAGAGCCATCTTCAGGATACAGATAATCACTGAATGCAACAGGACCTATTTCCATCAATTTTTCTAATTCCTCTTTGTTGAGTAAAGTGACCTGCAAACACGTAACAGTTTTCATGAATCCGAGCTTGCATTTTAAAATAGCCGTGGTGCCTATAATCTGCGGAAAATCAATGAAAGCGGCAACCATTTCGTCGTAGGTCTCTTTGTCGCTCCACTCAAAGCTATGTGCGTAAGTAATATGCGTTTTGTTATAATACGCAAAGGTTGCAACAGTAAGCAGTTTTTCGTAGTACCATATCAAAACATCTTTATCGGTCAAATCAACTTCCGAATCTACAAACATCATATATTCATTATTGAGACCAACCGTGTTTTGTATGTGAGGCATTTTATAATCACTTGCACCCATCGTAACCAATTTCCAGAACGGATATTTTGCATTGGGTTTATACATCAAAACATCTATGTGCAAACCGGAATCAACAATCGGGTGTAAAACCGTTGAATCATCTTGTTCAAAATAAGTGTCAAGATGTTTTGTAAGCTTTTCCATTTCTTTTGTTTTCATATAAACACCTCTTAACTTTCATTATATCTGCCGTTTTTATAAAAATCAAGGTGTATTCTCCGTTTAATAATTCAGTTAGCAATACATCAATGATGATTGCACATGCGCTTATGGGAATTACGTACCACTCCTTCGGATTGGATAACAATAAAGGACTGCCGTAGCAGTCCTTTGTTGTTGAGATTCCACATTTTTGAATCCCTAATAAAACACATTATAATAATTCAGTTTCTATATCTTCCATCAGCTTTTCACGAAACACAATCTTCCATTCAATATCATCAGCATGTTCAAACCGCAAAGCAGATAAAGCTCTGTGATGCTTCTGATCGTTTTGTCCTGCTGAAACAAAAAACGCCGTCGGGCCGTCTGCACCGCCGATAATTGCAATGGCACAAGCATCATAAATTACTTGAGGCTCAAATTGATTGCGCGGTTTTCGTTTTGGCTGTTCATTCTGAACACAATCCCTCACCTGAAAGTTTCTTTCAGGTAATTCAGGCTCCAAGGTGTATGTCATGGCTGTGTGAAGCGTGGGAATTTCATATTCCTCATGCTGAAAGCCTTGGCGTGGAAATTCCTGCTTTTCATAAGCGAGAACGGTTAATTTGTGTTCAGTGTTAGAAATAGGATGAATAAATGAAATGACATCACCGACAGAAGGATTTTTGAAATGAATGCCCTGAATTACAATAGGATCACGTTCTAACTTTATGCCGATAGTTTTAATTTTGGGCTTTCTTTTCGTTGCCCAAAGGAATGACCAACGGTGAACCGACCAAACCTTTGTTTCGTCCAAACCATAATGGACAATTACCTCTTTGGATTCTCTTTCATTTCTCACTCCATCGGGAAGACAGCTTTCAGGAAGCCATTGTACCGAATTGCCATGTTCAGCAATAACAGGTCTTCCGTTAACTTGTAAATGAGTTCTGAAATTTACATCTATCGGATTTTCCTGCTCAATCTGTTCGCGGAGTTCGTTGCTGATTCTTTCCTCTTGTTCAAAAAAGTGGTACCATTTATCAAGATACGTTTTTTCTTTTTCGGGTTGTATTTCAACGCAGAAATCAACAACCAAACCCTTTGAACAAGAATAAACAGCAGGAATGTGCCATATTTCATCGCCCCATGTAAAGCTCTTGTTTATAACTATTGCTTCGCCCGGTTTGCCTTTGGCATTTTTGTTCCAAAAGCTATGCTCATAATATACCGCCCACTCTGTCGGTACTTCGGGAGCAGCCGCATTCATTTCGGGGTCGTAGTAATCTTCGGTGTACGGGATTTGTGATAAATCAAATTCAGCCTGCAATTCCTTGATGTACGCAAAAGAATCATGTATAGGCTCAAGATCGCATTTGCTCTTTATTTCATCTAAAACCGCCCGTTGTTCTTTTGTTACAGGACAATCGATAAGAAACGCATTGTATTGTTCTTCGTCCCAAGCATAACACTGCTCCAAAGCAGAAATATCTCCGCAATGCAACAGCAAACGGAGCAAGTCTTCAAAGCTTTGTGCAATAGGATGCACACAGTCACCGAAGTTCATGGGGCTAACGGCGAATATAATTTTACCGAACTGAGGGATAGTGCAGTAATGTATGCCGTCAATTCCTGATGATGCAAGAATTTGTGCTTTTTTCGGTGTGCAATAATAAAGTTCAAAATCACCGTTCATATCAAACCCTAATGGGGATAGGTCGATTCTTGTTTTCTTGAATGATTTTATGTCCATAGGCTTCTCCGTATGTTTCATACTCGACTATCCGTCGGTATAGCATTGTGTTGATTGGTTACCGTTTTTCAGCCTCAACCATTGGCTTTATTCTGTCTAATACAAACAACTTGTATGCTTTGGTTTTGAGTTCTTTATCAATTGTTCTTTTCACTTGCACAAAGTTTTAAATGTATTATATCTTGATCAGTTCGATGTGTCCAGCTATACTACACAACTTTTTCAAAAATTGTATTGAAAATTGAATGATGAAAGAGTTAAAAAACCATCCACTTTAGCCACAGGTGGCTAAGGACAGTTTAGGTGAAATATACGGTGTAGTCAGTTACGGCTACACCGTGTTTTCATTTTTACGAAGCCTTTTTGGAATAGGCTGTCATTTCTTCTTTTGTCTTTTCTAACATTTCAGCATCGGGGAACTGTATTATGCCAACACCGACAAAGTGTATTTTTATAGGAACATGTTTCTTTCCGTCTTCTCCTCTTACTCGGTCAAAGACTTCTATCTTATCAATGA
>JAZNQF010000069.1:0-19049 GCA_045590055.1 Acutalibacteraceae bacterium | reverse complement strand
GGATACAGTAGGTCATATAATCCTTGCCGAGAACCTTTGCTGCAAGAGCAGTTCCGAGAGCGATTGAAAGACCGTGGCCGAGTGAGCCTGTTGAAGCGTCAATGCCCTTAACCTTGTTTGAGTCAAGATGAATACCCATTGTTGAGTTTGAAAGGTTGAAGGTTTTGAGCTTTTCTTTATCGTCAAATCCAATGTGGCAAACAAGGCTTGCAAGAGCAAGGCCTGCGTGACCCTTACTGAGAATGAAGCGGTCTCTGTCTTCCCACTGAGGCTCGTCAACTCTGAGGTTCATGTATTTGTGGTAGCAGACGGCGAGAATATCAACACAGCTCAAACCGCCGCCGATGTGTGCGCTTCCTGCCCACAGTGTTGTGTTAAGGACAAGGTTGCGCAGGTCATGGGCTTTCTTTTCAAGAGCAAGCCATTCTTCCTTTTTAAGTGGCATTTGGATTACCTCCCATATTTTTACTGTCGGACTCCCGACATTATTTTATCAGAAAAGCTCGGGGTGGTTTTTGGCAACAACCTTGAAAGCTTCGTCTGCGATGTCAACTGTGAGCTTGATATCCTTATCGGACAGAGCTGCGTTGATGAAGTGGTTGTGGTGGCTGGTGAAGAATACGCCGCGGCTTACGCACTCAGCAACCCATTCCTGGTGGAGAATGAGGCTGTCGTCGTTGGCAACACGGAAATAGAACAGAGAGGGCTCACCTGATGTAACAAGGTCGAAGCCGTTGTTTGCGGCAGCAGCCTTGAGGCCGTCAAGGAGTTTTGTGCCCTTTGCTCTGAAGAGGTTGGGTGCGTCAATTTCCTTGAGCTTGTTGATGCAGGCGATGCAGGCTGCAAAGGGAACAGCGCTCATCCAATAGCTGCCTGTGTATGACAGACCGCTGACTGCGTTCATGAATTCCTTCTGACCGCAGAGTGCTGACATGTTGTAGCCGTTGGCAAGAGCCTTGCAGAAGCAGATAAGGTCTGCTTTGAAGCCGAAGTAATGGTCGGAACCTGCGAGGTCAAGGCGGAAGCCTGCGCGTACGTCGTCAACGATGAGGACGATGCCTTCTCTTGTGCAGATTTCGCGTACCTTCTGCCAGAAACCTTTTTCGGGCAGAGTGTTATCAAAGAAGTTGCCGTGGTTGTAAGGCTGAGCGATAAGAGCGGCAATCTGATCTTTGTTTTCTGCAATTGTTCTTTCAAGTGCGGGGATGTCATTCCAATCAATGATGATGTTGTTTGCAACGTCTTCTTCAAGAACGCCGGGGTAGTCCTTCTTCATGCACCAGGGTGAAACGCCGTGGTAGTAACCCTTGAAGAAGATGATCTTCTTTCTGTGGGTGTGGTTTCTTGCGGTCATGATGGCGCACTGTGTAACGTCGTTACCGTTCTTTGCA
The DNA here is from genome assembly GCA_045590055.1 of Acutalibacteraceae bacterium. Taxonomy (GTDB): domain Bacteria; phylum Bacillota; class Clostridia; order Oscillospirales; family Acutalibacteraceae; genus UBA6857. Next base: position 17,658 of record JAZNQF010000069.1, on the reverse strand, counting down.
AAGAAAGCCCAGTCTGCACAAGCAACTGTGTCAACAAGAAGCTCTGCGCAATCAACCATAACCTTGTTGGGTGAGGTTGTGCAGTTGCCGAGCTTGAGCTGCTTGAGAGCTGCAGCGTCAACGTCGGGGTCGCCGTAGCCGAGGATGTTGGGGCCGTATGCGCACATATAGTCGATGTACTTGTTGCCGTCAACGTCCCAGAAATATGTACCCTGAGCCTTTTCGGAGAAAAGGGGCCACTTGCTGACGGGGATGAACATACCTTCTGCCGGGCCGAGGTGACCGTATACGCCTGAAGGGATGATGTTTACGGCTTTGTCAAACAGCTCTCTGCTTTTGTCGTGTTTATAGATAGGATGACTCATTTTCTATACCTCCTGAATTATGCAAGATACAGACCTACACGGTCGAGGATTCTGTTGACGTTGTCGATCATGGCGATCATGCCGCCCATTTCGATGTCGCCCGTGCCGATGCATGCAACTGCGTTGACGTTACCTGCGAAGAGGTCGTTTGCGAGCTTAAGGCTGCCGAATTCCATCTTTGATCTGAAGCTTTCGGGAGCCTGCTTGATGGTAACAAAGTGACCGCCGTTAACGCGGATTGTTGCTGCAACGCTGTCTTTAATGCTGACTTTGATGATACCGTCGGGAGTGTTGCTTGCGCTGAACTGACCGATGCTGTCGTTGTTAGCAATCTGTGAAATGGCAACGGTTACAACGTAGAACAGCATTTTTGTGCTGATTTCGAAGAACTTGGGATCGTTGAGCTTTTCGGGCTCGGGGCGAAGGTAACCGCTGAGGATGTCGGTAATCTTTGTGAAGTTGTTGAGAAGAAAACCGATTTTTGTGAAGCCTTGTGAGGGCAGCGGTGTAACGGTGCCGTCGATGAGACCGTTGAACTTCTCACATGAGCCGAAGGGCAGAACTACCTGGCAGTTTTCGCAGCCCTGTTCCATGCGGCAGCGGCCGTTTTTGAATGTGAGTTTTGCCTGGGGACCGTCTTTGACGTAGATGCCGACAGTAACGGGTTTTTTAACCTGTGCGAGCTTGCTTGCCTCTTCGTCAAGTTCACAAAGATTCTCAATGGCACCCAGAATACCGTACATGTTAATGTACGCCAAGGTTTTTGCATCTGTCATATTGATATCTTCCTTCCTTAGTGAGCGAGCGTTCACCAAGATGCAGACACTCACCCAAATTATATTTAAGGATATTTTAGCAAAACAGAAAACAAGTGTCAATGCTATAGTATGAATTTTATGAAAACTATCAAAAAAACCCGTCACTTTCTGTTGTAAATAACAACAAAAAAAGCCCCGACGCTTGACGGGACAGAGGATGGCTATTATAATGTAATGGAATGTATCAGCATCTGCGCCAAGAAGCGCGGATGAAACGGAGGTACGACATGAAAAACGTAAAAAGAATAAACAAGGCAATCATCTCAATGCTCATGGCTGTGTGCTGTATTGTGTCTGCGGCTGTGTTCGCATACGCTTCGGCGGACGGCGCAGCCATAATTGACAGCGGCACGTGCGGTGAAAACCTCACGTGGACACTCGATGAAAACGGCAAGCTGACGATTTCGGGCACGGGTGAGATGGAGGATTTTGGGCGGAGTAATTACACCCCGTGGTATTCTTACTGTAGTGATATAACGTCAGTTGTAATAGGTGACGGTGTAACGAGCATCGGTGAGTCTGCTTTCGACGGTTGCTCAAGTCTCACAAGCATTAACATACCTGACGGAGTGACGAGCATCGATGAGTCTACTTTCGCAGATTGCTCAAGCCTCACAAGCATAAATCTCCCTGACGGAGTGACGAGCATCGGTGATGAGGCTTTCTACGGTTGCTCAAGCCTTACAAGTATAGATATACCCGACGGAGTGAAAAGCATCGGAGATTCTGCTTTCAAATATTGCTCAAGCCTCGAGAGTATTGATATCCCCGACGGCGTAACGAGCATAGGTGAGGATGCTTTCGAAGATTGCTCAAGCCTCATAAGCATCGATATCCCCGACAGCGTGATGAGCATAGGTGAGGATGCTTTCGAAGATTGCTCAAGCCTCATAAGCATCGATATTCCCGACGGCGTGAAGAGCATCGGTCGTTATGCTTTCTACAATTGTTCAAGCCTCATAAGCATCGATATCCCCGACGGCGTGACGAGCATCGGCGCATGCGCATTCTCCAATTGTTCAAGCCTCACGAGCATAGACATCCCCGACGGTGTAACAAGCATCGGTGAGTATGCTTTCGAAGATTGCTCGAGCCTTGAAGGTGTTATCGATATACCCGACGGAGTTACAAGCATCGGTGAGTCTGCTTTCGAAGATTGTTCAGGTCTTGAAGGAGTGAACATTCCATACGGTGTTGCAAGCATCGGCAGGTGGGCTTTCGGCGGTTGCTCAGGTCTTAAAAAGATTGATATCCCTGAAAGCGTGACGAATATAGGTGATAGCGCTTTCGACGGTTGCAGCCGTCTTAAAAGCATAAACATCCCGCAAAGTGTGGAAAGCATCGGCAGTTGCGCTTTCCAAAATTGTTCGTGTCTGAAAAAAGTGACCGTTCTGAACAAAAACTGCAGCATAGCCTCCAACTCTTTGGACTACATATTTGAGACAAGTGTATTTTACGGCCTTGAAAACTCAACTTTGCAAACCCTTGCTGAAAGAAACGGTTACGAATTTAAAATCTACTGTACTCATAAAAACACAACAGAGCACAAGGCAAAAGCTGAAACCTGCACCGAAATCGGCAACACCGCAGGCACGACGTGCGACGATTGCGGTGAATGGCTGACAGGCGAAAGGCTTTTTGTCCCCCATACCGACAAAAACACAGACCATGTCTGCGATACCTGCCTCAACGCCATCGGCACCGTGACGTCAAGCGGCACCTGCGGAGAAAATGCAATGTGGACACTTTATGATAACGGCCTGCTGATGATAACAGGCGAAGGATACCTGAGTTATTGGGGTTCATTCAACTCACAAAGCACTGTAACTGAGGTTGTTGTTGATGATGGCATAACCGGTATTCACGATTGGTGTTTCAGTAGTTTCTCAAGCCTGACAAAAACTTACATATCCGACACTGTAACAGATATAGGCTCATCTGCATTTTATAGCTGTTCACGGCTTGAGAGTGTCAACATCCCCGATGGTGTGACAAGTATTGGTGGTTCTGCTTTCGAAGATTGCTCAAGCCTCACAAGCATTGATATCCTCGATGGTGTGACAAGTATCGGTGGTTCTGCTTTCGAAGGTTGCTCAAGCCTTGAAAGCATTGATATTCCCGACGGCGTGTTGAGCATCGGTGAGCATGCTTTCGAAGATTGCTCAAGCCTCATAAGCATCGATATCCCCGACAGCGTGATGAGCATAGGCGAGGATGCTTTCCAAGATTGCTCAAGCCTTGAAAGTATAGATCTTCCCGAAGGCTTAACTAATATAGGTGCGCATACCTTCGCCGGTTGCCTGAGCCTTTCAAGCATTGATATTCCCGACGGTGTAACGAGCATCGGTGAGCATGCTTTCGGCGGTTGTCTGAATCTTAAAAGTATATATATTCCCGACGGTGTTAAAACCATCTACAGAGAAACGTTCGGAGGTTGTTTAAACGTAAGAAGCATTGATATTCCCGACGGTGTTGAAAGCATCGGTGATTATGCTTTCCGCGGTTGCTCAAGCCTCGTCAGCGTTGATATACCCGACAGTGTAACGAGCATCGGCGACAAAGCTTTCTACGGTTGTCTGAATCTTAAAAGTATATATATTCCCGACGGTGTTAAAACCATCTACGCAGAAACGTTTAGAGATTGTTTAAACGTAAGAAGCATAGATATACCCGATAGCGTGGAAATCATAGAAAGCAGAGCTTTTGAATCTTGTTCAAACCTTGAAAGTGTCAACCTTCCCAAAAGCCTGAAAACCATCGGCAACGAGGCTTTTTTTAATTGCTCACGACTTAAAACAATCACCATCCTCAACCCGAGCTGCACCATTTACAATTCATCATCAACCATACCCGAAACCGCCGTCATCAAGGGCTACGAAGGCTCAACCGCGCAGGCGTATGCAGAAAAATACGGCAGAAAATTCGAGGCAATACCGCTTGTTTGCCCACATGCCAACACCACCGAATACGATGCCGTTGCCGCAACCTGCACCGAAGCAGGTTACACTGCAGGCACATATTGCGAGGATTGCGAAATCTGGATTGACGGACATATACAAGACGCCGCAACAGGTCATAACTATAAAAGCACACTCAAAAAAGCCACAACCTCCAAAAACGGCTCAATTACCGAAACCTGCGAAAACTGCGGTGACGTGCGCAGCAAGAAAACCATCTACAAGGCAGAAGCTTTCTCCCTCTCCACCGACGAATACACCTACAACGGCAAGACGAAGTCTCCGCGTGTGAGTGTGGCTGACTCTAAGGGTAACGCTCTTGTTGAGGGTACCGACTTCAGCGTAGACTACACCACCGACCGCAAGAGCGTTGGCGAGCACAAGGTGACAGTCACCCTTAAGGGCAACTACTCAGGTAAAAAGACACTCACCTTTGTTATTCTGCCCAAGGCAACAAGCAGAATTGACGTTGAGTCCAAGACCAAGACGCTCTATATTGACTGGGCAAAGGTTACAGGCGCTGACGGCTACCGTGTGTATGTACACAAGGGTTCCAAGCAGGTGCTTGCAAAGAATGTAACAGACTGTGATTGCACCGTAAAAGACCTTAAAACCGGAACCAAGTATGAGGTAAAAGTCAAGGCATACTTCAAGGTTGACGGCGAAAAGGTCTATGCGGAAAAGGCGGCGTCCGCCAACACCGCGACGAAGCCGTCAAAAGGTAACATCAAATCGCTCGCCGCCGGCACAAAACAAGTGACAGTCAAGTGGTATGAGCGCAACTGCACAAGCTACCAGATCCGCTATTCCACCGACAAGAACTTCGGCACCTACGAAACCGTCACCGTCAAGGGCGCGGATTCCGTGTCAAAGACAATCAAGTCGCTCAAGAGCGGCAAGACGTACTACTTCAAAATCCGCGCGTATAAGTCCGTTGACGGCGTGAAGTATTACGGCAGCTTTTCAACGGTGAAGAGCGTGAAGGTCAAATAGTGCGTAGCTGACAGGCTGTGCCGGCAAATAGAGTTAAAACCTATAAATTGCACCCGAGACAGAACGTGGTCAAACTACCACTTTATGTCTCGGGGCGGTTGGCACCGCACGCCATGCCGCCCAACAACTCTATAACAGCAAATAAATCACCCGAGACAAAACGTGGTCGAAACTACCGCTTCGTGTCTCGGGTATAACTTTAGTTATTCAACTTTGTCCGTCGGCTTGGTCTATGCGGCCACGCACCGGCTTGACTTTTCTGTTCACGGTGTGATATATTAAACACAATGTTTAAAAAAACACAAGAAGTATAACACTGCAGGAGAAATACCGATGACTAAAAAAGAGGACAGACGCACGGCGTACAGCAAAATGGTAATCAAGGAAGCGCTTTTTGAGCTTGTTAAAACAAAGCCGCTCACAAAAATCAGCGTTAAAGAAATATGCGAGCTTGCAGACATCAACCGCTGCACCTTCTATGCATATTACACCGATATCTACGACCTGCGCGACAAAATAACCGTCGATTATGAGGAAAAGCAAGCTGAGGTAATTGATCTTGTAAAGTCAAAGCTGTTCAAAAATATTGCAAACCTGCCCGATATGCCGTACAGTGACTACTACGATATCTGCCTTTATTATTTCAATTTAATCAAAAAGAACCAACAGCTTTGTCAGTTTATCTATAGTCAGAATTCCGACAAAGCAATGAATACGGTGCTCAGTAAACACTTCTTTTCACAAACCATGACGGTCATCGGCGACAACCTGCCCGAGCAGCTTATTGCAAAATACAAGCTGACCTATACTTTCATTTCAGGCGGCACAACTGCTATGATAATGACGTGGCTTGACAACAACTGCGAAACACCTATTGAACTGATGGCAAAGCAGATGTCCTATTATTACTACGGTATTTTCAACGGACATAAGATTAGTAAATAAATCACGCCGCTATGATATACTTATTATAAATGTATGTGAAAACCGTGAAGTTTTCCACAGCGGTGCGCTTGAATGTGCAAAAAAAAACACGCCTTTGCCGGTCTTATTATAAGTAAAACTCAAATTTTGCTTGACATAAACGGTATTGTTGTTATATAATCGTATTTCGCAAGGTGAAAACCTGTCGAGTTTTGCCGCCCACCTCTACTACCTCTTACGGCGGCAAGCATATCAAAACAAAGAATGGAGGTAAAAGCCAATGAAAAGAACTTACCAGCCCAAAAAGCGCCACAGGAAGATGGAACACGGCTTCCGTAAGAGAATGTCTGACAGAAACGGACGTAAAGTTCTTGCACGCAGACGTGCAAAGGGCAGAAAGCAGCTCACCTATTAATCCGTGCAGCCGATAAGGCTCGCCAAACCGTGTCCAATTAAGGCTTTGCCGAAAACGGACGGAATTGATTGATTTGCAGAACTATATCTCCTTAAAACAAAATACAGATTTTGTGCGAACCTACTATCGCGGAAAATCATTTGCCGACCCTGCACTGGTTGTTTATGTGATGAAGAATCGTGCGGGTGTTTGTCGTGTCGGAATAACAGTCAGCAAAAAGATTGGTAACGCCGTTGAGCGTAACCGTTCACGCCGCATAATCAGGGCGGCGTTTGCAGTTGTATCCAAAGAATACGATATAGGCAACAAAGATATAGTCCTTGTGGCAAGAAGCAAAACAAAGCGGCTCAAAAGCACCCACATTGAAAGCGTAATGCGCAATCTTTTTGACAAGGCAGGTTTAAACAAAAAATGAAAAACCTTCTTTTGTCTTTGCTTCGGTTTTATAAAAAGCGCATATCACCGCATCTGCCGCCGATGTGCAGATATCAACCCACCTGCTCCGTTTATGCAATGCAGGCAATTGAAACACACGGCGTGCTCAAAGGCAGTCTGCTTGCAATAGGCAGGCTTCTTCGCTGCAACATTCTTTTCCCCGGTGGGTGGGACCCTGTTCCGCCAAAAAAAGAAAAGCACGGTCTTCACAAGCACTGATTATCACGGTGAAGTGAGGCGAAACCCTCTGCGGCTAACACACAACAGAGGAGTCCGATTATGGATAGTATTTATTATTTCTTTACGCCTGTTCTGGCATACGTTTTCCGTCCTATCTACAACTTTCTGACAAGCTTCGGTGTTCCTGAAAACTATCTTCTTGCAATTCTTGTTTTCACGGTTCTCATCAGGCTTATTCTTCTGCCCTCAACCGTAAAGCAGCAGAAGGGCACTGCAAAGCAGATGCGCATGCAGGCAAAAATCAGAAGAATTCAGGAAAAATACAAGGACTATCAAGGCAGAGACAAGCAGCAGCTCATTCAGCAGGAAACTCAGGAGCTGTATGCAAAAGAAGGCTTTTCCGCTTCAAGCGCAGGCTGCCTTCCGCTTCTTATTCAGCTGCCCGTACTCAGCGGCCTTTACGGTATCATCCGTTTTCCGCTTAAATACGTACTTAAAATTGACCAGGCAACCATCGACACCATGGTTGAAGCAATCAAAGACCTTCTGCCTCAGGGCAAGCAGACAAGCTTCTATCAGGAGCTTTACGTTCTGCAGAACCTTGACAGCGTGGTTGAAAGATGTCCCGACATTTCCGCTGACGTGTTTGATAAGATGAGAGCGCTCGATTTCTCATTTTTAGGCATGAACCTCGGTGAAATCCCGCAGTTCAGCACACTCAAAAACATCTTTTCCGCAGACGTAACAAAAAGCGCAAAGCTTCTTCTTCTCATTCCGCTTTTTGCAATCATCACGTCACTTCTTTCAAGCGTACTCACTCAGGTACGTCAGAAGAAACAGAACCCCGACCAGGCAAACAATCAGATGATGGGCTGCATGATGTTCAGCATGCCCCTGTTCTCACTTTACACCTTCCTTTTCCCTGCAGGTATGGGTATTTATTGGATTATTTCAAACGTACTTTCTTTCCTGCAGACACTCATCATCGGCTACACACACAGCCCCAAAAAGCTTGTTGCGAAGGTTATGATTGAAGAAACGATCGAGCGTCGTTCAAAGGAGAACAACACAAAAATCCAAATTGAGAAAAACCTTTAACAGATGAGGTGAACTTACATTGATAAAAGAAGCATTCGGCACCGGCGCAACGGTACAGGACGCTTACAAAGCCGCTCGCGAGGCACTTAACGCACCCGACACGGCAGACGTAAAGTTTGAAACCGTTGAACAGCCGAAAAATAAGTTCTTCGGCCTTCTCGGCAAAACACCTGCGAAGGTAAGAGCTTACTATGAAATTCCCGATGCACCTGCGGCTAAGAAAGAAAAGCCCGCAACACCTGCAAAGGAAAAACCCATTAAGAAAGAAAAGCCCGTTGAAAATAAAAAGCCCGCCAAGGTTGAAAAGCCGAAGCAGGAAAAGCCCGCAAAAGCAACCAAGGCAGAGGAAACAAAGGCTCAGGAGCCTGCACCCGACCTCACTGAATGTGCAAACGTTGCAGTTGATTACATCGTCAGCATTGTTAAAGGCATGGGCATTGAAAACGTAAGCGCAACATACACGCAAAACGGCACAGACATTATGGTTGAGCTTGATTGCGGCGACGATTACGGTGCAGTTATCGGCAGACGCGGTGAAACGCTTGATTCACTGCAGTATCTTGCCCGCCTTGCAGCAAACAAGGTTACAAAAAATTTCTTCAGAATCTCCATCAACGTAGGTAACTACAGAGAAAAGAGAGAAAAGACACTCCGTGAGCTTGCCGCAAAGAACTCTGCAAGAGTGCTCAAGTACGGCAGAAACTTCACATTTGAGCCCATGAATCCCTACGAGCGCCGCATTATCCATACGGCGATTCAGGAAATTGAGGGCGTATCATCTTACTCCGTCGGCTCAGACACCGAAAGACGTGTTGTTATCACCCTTGCAGAAGGCGTGAAGCCCACACATCCTTCAAGCGGCAACTCAAGGGGCGGCAGAGGCGGCAACAGAGGCAGCCGTTCAGGCAGAGGCTACAACAAGCCGAAGAGCGAGCCCATTCAGTCACCCAAGAGAGAGCCCCGCACCGACGACGGCGCACAGAAGGTTTCTCTTTACGGTAAGATTAACTGATACTTGTGATCACCCTCGGCGGTTGGCACCGCACGCCATGCCGCCCATCAACCCTGTTCATCAAAAAAACTACCCGAGACATAGAATGGTATTTCAACCGCTTCGTGTCTCGGGGCGGTTGGCACCGCACGCCATGCCGCCCATCAACTCAATAAATATAACAAATCACCCGAGACAGAACGTGGTCATAAATCCCACTTCGCGTCTCGGGTGTAACTTTTAAGGCTTTTACTTTGTCTGTCGGCTTGGCCCGTGCGGCCACGCACCGCCGGTATGGCCCGTGCGGCTACGCACTTTTCTCTTTATGGACCAATTTGCATACGCATAGTACAAAATCTGTGCAAAAAACGTGCCTGCCCATGAAACCGGATACGCCCAATACAGTGTCATCAGCGTGTGGTTGTGCGGTAACACGAAAAAGATCCATGCCAGCCTGAGACCGCATACACCAAGCAGTGAAATTATAGCAGGCTGAGTAGATCGACCCATACCCCTGAGCTGACCTGCCGTTACGTCCATCAAAGAGCAGAAGCAGTAAAACGGCATCACAAGCCGCAGTCGCTGTACGCCGATTGCGATAACCTCGCTCTTGTTTGAAAACATACCCACAATCGCCTTGCCTGCTATTATACCTAAGACGCTCATCACAACGCTGATTACCGCCGTCATAAATATGCAGTAGCGGAAAACATTTGTGGTGTTTTCGTACTTTTTTGCTCCGATATTCTGTGAAGTGAAGGTCATTGTTGTTTGTGCAAGTGCGTTTGTGCACACGTAAATGTATCCGTCATAATTTGAACCTGCGGTAATGCCTGCCATTGCAACCGAGCCGAAGCTGTTGATTGTAGACTGAATAATTACGTTTGAGATTGAAAACATCGAGTTCTGTAATCCGGCAGGCAGACCAATGCGAACAATCTGAGCAAGCTCTTTTGTGTGTATGCGCAGATTTTTGAATTTAAGACGGCATGCGTTGTCAAGACGGGTCATGCGTATAACAATCATAATTGCCGAAAGGTACTGTGCGGTGATTGTGGCAATTGCAACACCTGCAACACCGAGGTTGAACACGATAACAAGCACTAAGTTGAGCGCAATGTTCACAAGTCCTGTTGAACCAAGGTAATAGAGCGGTCGCCTTGTATCACCCATTGCGCGTACAATTGAGGCACCGAAGTTGAATATCAGCGAACCGGGTGAGCCGAGAAAGTATATCTTAAGATACAACGAGGAAAGGTCAATAACGTCTTCGGGGGCATTCATCCATCCGAGCATTGTTTTTGAGCAGAAGAAGCCGATTATGCTGACGGTAATACCTGCAAAAACGCTGATGAGCATTGCGGTGTGCACACAGTTTTCGGTGCGCTCGTCATCCCTTGCACCAATGTGACGTGCAGTCATTACTCCCGAGCCCATGGAAAGACCCATGAAAACGTTGAGTATGAGGTTGACGAGGGGGCCCGTCGCACCTACCGCCGCAAGTGATTCACTGCCTGCAAAGCGACCTACAACCACAACGTCTGCGGTGTTATAAAAAATCTGCAACAGACCCGTGAAAACGAGCGGCATTGCAAAGAGGAAAATCTTTTTGAGAAACGGCCCGTTTGTCATATCGAGCACGCTTTTTGATTGCATGTTTGTCACCCCGATAAAAATCGTTTTTCCGACATTATACCGTATCTTTTCTAATATGTCATCAGGTTGTGAAGAAAAATTTAGTATGGCGGCGGTGCGTAGCCGCACAGGCCATGCCGCCCGACAGTGCAATAACTTCAGGGTCAACGCCGAGACAGAATGTGGTCATAAATCCCACTTCTCGTCTCAGGTGTAACTCTAATTATTTATCTTTGTCCGTCGGCATGGTCTGCGCGACCACGCGCCGTCTCGGGGCGGTTGCATCGCAATACCCTCTCCGACGCTTCGCGCCACCTCTCCCAAAAGGAGAGGCTTTTTCTGGCTCTCCCCGTGGGAAATTCCCCTGTCAGGGGAAATGTCTGCAAAGCAGACAAAAGGGTGCCCGTTCACGGAGTGAAAGCTGTCACGCAGTGACTGAGAGGGCTCGCCACTCCGCCCAACAACCCTGTTCATCAAAAAAAAACTACCCGAGACATAGAATGGTATTTCAACCGCTTCGTGTCTCGGGTATAACTTTAGTTATTCAACTTTGTCCGTCGGCATGGTCTGTGCGACCACGCACCGGCATGGTCTGTGCGCCCACGCACCGTCTCGGGTCTAAGTCTAATTATTCAACTCTGTCCGTCGGCTTGGTGAGCGGCACCAGCCGCCGGCCACGCACCGCCGGCCACGCACCTTTAGTCAGCAAAAGCTTTCTGCACCGCGTAATACGCAGGCTTCGGATTGCAGTTGAGGTCAACAAGTCCCCAACCGGTTTCAACGGGGCAGTCAACCTGACCGCAGACGTAACAATCATCGCTGTCCTGCCAGCAATAAACAACCGCGCCTACCACGTAGTCAAGCTTTCTGATTTTCGGAATGAGATCCTCAAAGAACTTGCCCTGACCTTCAGGACTGTGCGTGTAGCCGTTGAGACCAAAGCCGTCGGGCAGTGAACAGTAAAGGTGATTGTAATATTCACCCCTGAAAAGGAGATCGGCAAACTCCTCGTTTGTGTAGTCGGGATAAAGCTCCAAAAGCTCCTCTTTCATATCCTTGGGCAGGTTGTTGATGAAATCACGCATATTCTGTGTGGCTTCTTCTTCGCTGTTGTAGCCGTATTTCTGCAGAATTTCAATCTTCTGCTCCTCGGTTTTGGGCTCACCGTAGCCGATGTAACCGAATTCACACATGATAACGGGCTTGCGCGTTATCTTCCGTACAAAGCCGATAATAACAAGATACTGGTCAATCTCCTTTGCAATATCCTCGAATGAACCGAGGTACATGTCAAGGCCGACGTAGTCGCAGTATTTGTGCCACTTCATCATCTTGAACGGAAGCTGAACAACAGACAGACCGCCGAGGTTGTAACCGATAACGATGTCTCCCCTGATGGGATACATTGCTTCAAGCTGGATGCCGATGAATTCTGCGGCTTCGTCAAGTGTCAGCGGCAGAGTGAAACGGTCAATGCCCATTTCATTTGTAATCTGGAATGCGCCTACAATACCCTGCAGGTCTTCAACAAAGAAACGTGCGATGTCCTGTATGCCTTCCTTTGAGGCTTCGTCTCTCGGGTCAAGACCGTATTCAATGTAATCGTCAGGATAAGGCGTGATGGCAAAAACCTTCATGCCGTTGTCAACGTAGCCCTGAGCTTCAGCCTTCCAGTTGAGGTAGCTTTGGCTGATACTGCCGTCTTTGTTGTAGGGGAAGGGCATATCTGTGCGTGTCCAGCCGATGTTGGCGGTTTTGAGCATCTCGTATTCGCCGTTGTCGTGGCAGATGCCTTTCATATATCCGCCCATCTTTTCAAGCACAACCTGACATTCCTCGTCAGGCTTGATTGACGGCTCAAACGTCATGATAAGTGACAGACCGGGGGTGAGAATTGTGAGCAACAATGCGAGTGCCTTTTTCAATACCGTAAATAATACCGCGCTCATTTCTTTTTTCTCCTTTCAGCTACGTGAAAATTATTGCATCTTGCCGACCTTCGCCCAGAGCGAGTCGGCTTCTTTTGCCCATTCTTTGTACCCTGCAGGTGTTGAGGGAAAGTTGAGGTAATGCTTCTTGAGCTTGTTGCCGAGGGTGAAGCCGCCAACTGCCTCTTTCAGCGTCGCAAATGACACCTTGCCTGTAACAATACCGCCGACAAGCTTTGTTGCGGTGGGGAGCAGCTGAGCAATATTGATTTTGATTTCGGGGCCGTCAGCCGCGCCGTCAAGGAAAGCCTGCAGGAAGTCGTGACCTTTTTCAAAGAAAAATTCAAACTCGTTTTTCTTCGCCTTCACAACCTTGGTCAGCAGCGCTCTTGTGCTTGCAAAATCAGCGCCCTGCTTTTCGTTGTAGATTTTGTTGATTTTCCAGAGATACTCAACGGAAAGGTCGTCTGCTTTGAGTGCACCGTCAAGCACGTCTGCGGCAATTTCCATTTGTACCATACTGCTTGTAACACCTTCGCCGTTGTTGGGCTTGGTGAGGCAGCCTGCATCGCCCGAGACGATGAAGTTGTCTGTCACGAAAGAATAAGGCGGCCTTGTATAAGGTGTTCTGCCTTTTTCCGTATGGGTTATTGTGTATGCAGGCATGGGAATTTTTTCCATAACCTCTGTGAGTATCTTTTCAGCGTAATCGTAGCTGTTGCAGGCACCGATGCCGAGGATGCCGCCGTTTTTGTCTGCCTGCGGAGCAAGCCACGATTTATAGAACGGCCAGCCCGTAGACGAGGTGTTATACACAAAATCCGGGTCGTTGAATTTGACGTACTTGAGCACGACGTAGAACATATCGTTATCGGAAAGGCGGAAGTTTTCAACAAGGCAGTTTGACGGCAGTTTTCTGCGCGCAACGCCGTCAATGCCCGAACAGTCAACCACACACCTTGCATTTACGGTGCATGTGCCGTCTGCGGTTGTGTATGTGAAGCCTGCGATTCTGCCGTTTTCGTATATGAAATCTTCAAACTCAGCGCCGTATTCAAACTCCGCGCCTGCATGCATTGCCCACTCGTTCATAAGCAGGGTGTATTCGTGCATGTGCAAACCAACCATCGGGTCAAACGTCTTTATGGGGTATTTACCTGACGGAGCGGCGGTGTAGTTTGTTTCAAATTCAAACGCCCACTCCCTGTCACCTTCAACGGGGCGCGGAATGCCGAAGCGCTCAAACTCCTTGCGGCCGACGTGGAAAATGTCATACTTACAGCCGAGCTTTTCGGGCTGGAGTTTTTCAAACACTTTTACCTTGTAGCCTTTTTCCGCAATCTTCTTTGCAAAAAACGAACCCGAGGTTGCCGCGCCGATTATGGCAACATCATACTGTGACACAACAAAACCTTCTTTCCGCGTGTAATTATACAATTGTATGATATCACCAACGATGTGTTAATTCAATGTAAATGTATTTAACAGGGTTTTAATTGTTTGTGAACAAAAAAACAGTGAAGATAGAAACAATTTTGTGAAAAGTGCAAAAGTGTAATCACCCACAATAAAACACAGATTTTTCTCAGCAGAGGGCGGTTTTTATGTCAATCTGTACCTATGTTGCAACGGTCAGTTGGGATGCCTGATCCTACGGATATTTCAATGTGTATTTTTATTGCAATGTTGCAAAAGGTGTGTTATAATAACACTGACAACAAAAAACGTAACTCCTCTGACACCAAAACGTAAAACTTGAGGTGAAAGGCACGGTTAACAGCACAATGTCGGTTTCGTACGGGCATCGTTGCGGCATATACAAAAGTATATTGATGTGAAACTGCGCCTTTAAGGTGCGGTTTTTTGTTTTGTCTCACATGTTATCGAAAGGAGAAAACGGCAAAACTAAGAAAGGACAGTAGTTATGGAAACAAGAGTTGCAACAATCGGCATCATTGTTGAAAAGGGCGGCAGCGTTGAAAAGCTCAACGCCGTTCTGCACGAGTACGCACAGTACATCATCGGAAGAATGGGCTTGCCTTACGAAAAACGCGGTGTGAACATCATCAGCATTGCAATTGATGCACCGCAGGATGCCATCAGCGCGTTGTCGGGCAAAATCGGCAGACTTGACGGGGTCAGCGCAAAAACAGCATATTCATCCGTCATATCAAAACAAGAATAATTTATCAGTGCTTCGGAATCTGCCTGCAAAAGCGCGTTCCGTTTGCTGCTGAACAAGAGAGGTATTGCTATGAAAAAAGTTATTTCAATTTTACTCGCACTCGTCATGGTTTTTGCACTTGCGGCATGCTCATCTCAGCCGCAGGAAGAAGCCGTAACAATCAACGCCGCCGTGCTTAAAGGCCCCACGGGTATGGGTATGGCATGGCTGATGAATGAAAACGAAAACGGTACGTCAAAGCAGAGCTATAACTTCACCGTTGCAGGTGCACCCGATGAAATTACGGGCAAGCTCGTTTCGGGTGATCTCGACGTTGCCGCAATTCCCACCAACGCCGCAAGCACACTTTACAACAAAACAAAGGGACAGGTTGTTGTGCTTGCCGTCAACACACTCGGCGTACTTTACGTGCTTGAAAACGGCAATTCCGTAAGCAAGGTTTCCGACCTCGAAGGTAAAAAAATCGTAGCTTCGGGTCAGGGCACAACCGCAGAGTTCGTTGTGAATTACCTGCTTGGTCTCAACAACCTCACCCCCGGTGAAAACGTAACGATCGACTACGTTTCCGAGCATGCCGAGGCGGCATCACTTGCACTTTCCGGCAAGTATGACCTTGTGATTCTGCCCGAGCCTTTTGTAACGTCAATCCAAAAGCAGAGCGCAGATTTCAAGGTCTGCATCGACCTCACACAAGCATGGAATGAGTCCGATGCAGGTGAGCTTGTTATGGGCGCAATTGCCGCAAGAAAAGAGTTTGTTGAAAAGTATCCCAACGCGGTTGCGGCCTTCCTTGAGGAATACAAAAAGTCGGTTGAATTCACCAACGAAAACGTTGAAGAAGCATCTGCGTTGATTGAAAAAGCAGGCATCATTTCCGCCGCAGTTGCAAAAAGCGCAATCCCGAATTCGCACATCGTTTTCATTGATTCCGACGAAATGAAGCAGTCAATGAGCGGCTTCCTGAAGGTGTTGTTTGACATGCAGCCCAACTCAATCGGCGGCGCAATTCCCGGCGACGATTTCTACTACGGAGCATAATTTCACAGCGACGGAGAATCGCTCAAAAACGGGTTTAAAGCATATTTGTTACCGTGCTTTTTTTCTGCAAAAAAAAGCGCAAAAATGACATATATATAATAGTATACGAATTTTTTGCAATTTTGTCTCACCTGAAACAATTTTTAACACAAAAAGGAGGTTGATTATGAAAGCCGCAAAACTCTTCAAAGGCATCGCTGCCGCGCTCATTTGGCTGGTGTTGTGGCAGGTGCTTTACATGGCAGTGAACAAAAGCGTTTTGCTCGCGTCGCCCTTGCAAACTGCAAAAGCTCTCTATGAGCTGATGCGCACAAGTGCGCTGTGGCTGAGTGCCGCAGGGTCAGTTGCACGTGTTGCGGCAGGCTTTGCACTCGGTGCGGTGTTTGGCTGTGCGCTTGCTGTGTTGACACACGTTTCCGACTTTGCAAGCGTGGTGTTCAAGCCGTTTTTGACGGCGGTTAAAGCAACGCCCGTTGCGTCTTTCATCATCCTTGCTTTTGTGTGGCTGCCCGTGACGGTTGTGCCCGTTTTTACGTCGTTTTTGATTGTGCTGCCGGTGTTTCATTCAAGCATATCAGCGGCAATTGAAACAACGGACAAAAAGCTCCTTGAGATGGCGTCAGCGTACAGAATGAAAAAATCCGTACGGCTGAGAAGAATCTATATTCCTACCGTTATGCCGTCATTCGTCAGCTGCGTAACGGCAGGCATAGGTATGGCGTGGAAGGCAGGCGTTGCCGCTGAGGTAATCTGCCGTTGCCGTACATCTCTGGGCGGCGGTTTATACAGTGCAAAAATCAGCCTTGAAACTGACAAGGTGTTTGCGTGGACGGTGACTGTTATTGTGCTCAGCCTGATACTTGAAAAGGCGGCGGTTGCACTCATCACCCGAATCTATAACAGGAGGAGGCGCGGCAATGCTTGAGCTTGTTGATATACACAAGGAGTTTGACGGCAAAAAGGTGCTTGACGGCATCAGCCTGAGCGTTGCGGCGGGGGAGTGTGTTTGCCTTACGGGTGCATCGGGTTGCGGAAAAACAACCCTGCTTCGTATTGCGGCAGGGCTTGAAACCGCAGACAGCGGTGTGCGGAACATTAACGCGAAAACAAAAATAGCCGTGCTTTTTCAGGAGGACAGGCTCCTTCCGTGGGATACGGCGCTTTCCAATATAACTGCGGTTGGCGTGGATGCTGACAGGGCGCGGTATTTTCTGAAAAGAGTGGGTCTTGAAAACGAGGCTGACTCTTATCCCGACGAGCTCAGCGGCGGTATGAAGCGCAGACTCAGCCTTGCGCGCATGCTCGCTTACGGCGGCGACCTTTATCTGTTTGATGAAGCTCTTACGGGTCTTGACGAGGCGCTGCAGAAGGATATGCTTGACCTGATTAAAGAGGAGATTTGCGGCAAAGCGGCAATCATTGTGTCGCACAACCCCACAGTGCCGCAGTATCTCGGCGCAAGGCCGGCAAAGCTCGGCTTCGCCTCGCGGTGATATATGCTTCGCATGTGATATACGCTACGCGTGTGATATTCGCCTGCGGCGAGTGATATATGCCTGCGGCATGTTACAGCCCTCTCCGACGGCTACGCCGCCACCTCTCCCGGAGGGAGAGGCTCGGCTTCGCCTCGCGGTGATATATGCTTCGCATGTGATATACGCTACGCGTGTGATATTCGCCTGCGGCGAGTGATATA
>JAZNQF010000068.1:0-35035 GCA_045590055.1 Acutalibacteraceae bacterium | reverse complement strand
ATGTTTCTGTACCCTTTGCGCCGCAGGTGCAGGAGTAGTAATATGTTGCCTTTGCGGTGCAGGTTGCGTCTGTTGCTTTGTAAGTGTCGGTTGCTACCTGCTGATCATAGGTATGAGCAAGCATTTCGCCGCTTTCGAATGTGGTTGTACCCTTTGCGCCGCAGGTGCAGGAGTAGTAATATGTTGCCTTTGCGGTGCAAGTTGCATCTGTTGCTTTGTAAGTGTCGGTTGCTACCTGCTGATCATAGGTATGAGCAAGCATGTCGCCGCTTTCGAATGTTTCTGTGCCCTTCGCGCCGCAGGAGCAGGAGTAGTAATACGTTGCCTTTGCGGTGCAAGTTGCATCTGTTGCTTTGTAAGCGTCGGTTGCTACCTGCTTGTCGTAGGTGTGTCCTGTTGCACCAATCGCTTCGGTTTTTGTACCGCCGCAAAGGGAACATGTGTATGTCTTCACACCATCAACAGTGCATGAAGGAGATGACGTCTGTACGCCACCGTCATATTCATGGGCAATATCTTTGCTGTAACCGCAAGCACAGATTGCAGTATGATTTGTGTCATTTTTGTCTGTATATGAAAAACTATGATTTGCGCCTAACGCAATTTCGGTATAGGTTACGTCAGAAGCACCAACAGCTTCAATTGTGGGCCATGAATATGAATAATGCTTGTCTGAATCATAATCGTTTGCTGATTGAGCAGGCACAACAATTGATGAAGCAGGCGTTTTGTAATCATATTTTGTTTCGGAAACGGTGTTACCTTTTGCATCAACAAACTTAACTGTGTATTGATTGATTGTCCATTCCGAATAGAGAGCCCAATCCTGAGCGATACCAAAGGACTGAAGATCGGCAATAACAGTGCCGTTACCGTCGGACACTTGTTCTCCTGCATCTTTTATACCGTTGACGATAATTGAATCAACCCACCAGCCGTTGAAAGTGTAACCCGTTCTTGTGGGAACTGCAAGCTTTTGGCTTCCGAGAGGTGCGTTGTAGTCAAAGGTGGTCTTGTAAGGTCTGTTTGTCCAATCGGCAATTTCATAAGTGGTTTGGCGCTCTGTTTTGTTCACAGCAACATTCTTGATGTGAACGGTTGTGTTCGGAGTGTTGTTATCAAAACGGATTTCAGCCTTTGCGGCATTTGCAGGTGCAGTTAACACGCCCTCGTGGTAGCCGGTATTTGTTCCGATACAATTGTCAATACCGATGTAATTATCGTTTGCATCATACCAAAGCAGGAAAATCTGTGTTTCAGCATTTGAATTTGCAGATGTCCATGATATAGTATACTGTTTTCCGCCTTCAACGGTCATTGCATACATTTTTGCAAGACGTTTTGTGCCGTCGTGAGCAAGTGAATAGTCTGTGTACCTTTCACCGCTTCCGCTTCTGATTGACAAATAATTTGAATTTAAATAAAACTCAAAATCACCCGTCACATCATCAGGGCAGGAAGAAATTGAATTATACCAGCTATATAACGAGAAAATATTTTCATAGCCTACTTCGAATTTCCTCAGTTCAAGATTTTTAACTGTATTGTATTGGTCAACCGCGTTTTTCGCTGCGTTAGCCCAACCTGTCACATCGTTTTTCGACGCGTTTATATAGTTATTCGGTTTTGCAGCAACCAGCGCCTTTGCAGCTTCTGTGAGCTTTTTGACGGATGCAGGTGTATACATTTCAGGATTTGCCTTGATTTTTGCAATTTTATCAATAGCATCATTTATTGCTGTCTTGAGAGGAACATAGTTGATAACGTAGAGTGTTTCAATGGAAGGATCTTTCGCTTGTATGGTTTTTGCATCATCACCATTATCACCATAAAAAGCAAAAGTAGGATTCACAGCACGGTAATATTCATCCGCACCCATTGAGTCAGTGAATTTGAGAAGGTTTGCATAAAAATGGTCGTCATTATTACCACTCA
The DNA here is from genome assembly GCA_045590055.1 of Acutalibacteraceae bacterium. Classification (GTDB taxonomy): domain Bacteria; phylum Bacillota; class Clostridia; order Oscillospirales; family Acutalibacteraceae; genus UBA6857. The sequence goes on along the minus strand of JAZNQF010000068.1, from coordinate 33,100 downwards.
GAGTCTGCCTCATGGCATCATTCTGAACAGTGGAGGTGTATCCCATCATTTCGCCCTGACCGTGCCACATATATTGGAAGTTGAGTCTAACGTCAGAGCCGTGCCAGTTCTGATTAAAAGTGAAACCGTTGCCGCCGGAGGCTATATAGCTAAGCCTGTTAACTGTTTTACGGCTCCATACTCCTGTGAAATACATAACTGTGTTCACAGCCACACCGAGACGGGGATAGTTTGACGTATCGCCCTCATAAAGAAGTGTAGCGGTAGGATGATACCAATAAATAGTTACGCCGTTTGAACCTGTCAATGAACTGCCGTATTCCGTTTCGTCGGAACGAGCTGCCCAATTTGTCCTTTCGTTACCACCTGAGCCGCCGGAAGTAACAGTACCGTCAGTGTAAAGAACGTTGTGATAAATAGCGTCGTAGTGGGATGTTTCTACATAGTCAGCGTCACTTGCGAAACTGCCGTAAACCGTTGTGAAAGTGGTGTTGAGGTTAAGCACAGAATTTACGGCATCCATGTTAAGATCCGTGACGGTTTTGCCTGTATTAGAGGGCACAAAATCAGCTTTATTATATGAAAGAGACGTGCCGGACACATTGATGTGCGTGTCAGACCATGAATTTCCGTTGCCGTCATTGAAAATTTCGGGCATGATGAAAAGGAAGCAGACCTCACTCTGACCCGCCGCCTTTGCGGCCTGCACCGCAGAAGTTACGTTAATGGTGTGTGAACCGGGTGCATTCTGATATACAGTACCCAAACGGTCACTCGTTGTAAGTCCGTAGTAATTCAGAGCGTTACTGACACCGGTGTTTGAGTTGTAGTTACTGCCGTAAACATTTGCAATGTTGTTTACAAGATATGTGCCGGAGGTTGCCTGACACTTGTTGAGCGCAAGCGGATAAACATCCACACGGCAATTGCTGACAAGTGTACCGCCATGATTTCCTGTACTAAGTGTGAGTATGGCTTCGCTCACCGCATTGTCAAAACTTGAAATGTTAAAGCGGATGTGACCGACAGTGGTGTTGCCTGCTTCACCGTCACTGCAGATAACAATTCTGGAGTTGTTGCCTCTGTCACCGCTTCCGCTGTAAATAGCCGTAAGCGCAGATGGGTTGACAGAGCCGTCAGCGGCATAAGCTTCTGTGTGATGATGGCCGGGTACCCATACCCAGCAGGACAGAAGCATAACCACGGTCATGAGCAATGACAAGGCTTTTTTGAATTGCTTTACTTTCATTCTGAAAGTCCTCCCTTTCAAAGTTCTTTGCCGATTTATTGTGTTTGGCAAAAAACAATTTGACATTTATGCAATTCTATATTATAGCATTAAAGCCAAAAAATCAAGTTTTTGGTTGAACAAATCATTGCATTTTGTTGTGATTTTTGAAAAGTTTTTATATTGTTTTAACGGATTTTAGTTTCGCGTAATGTAAACTGTTCTTATAATATCATAACGGAAATATATCTGTTTTATAATGTAGCAAGACGGCGCATCAAGACACAAAAAACGCCCGATTCATGCGAATCGGGCGCGTTGATTTGTGTGAAATTATTTCATCATGCTGGCAACTTCTGCTGCGAAGTCGTCTGATCTCTTTTCGATGCCTTCACCCTTTGAAAAACGAGTGAAGTTTGTGAGCTTAATGTCTGAGCCGAGAGCTTTTGCAACTGAGTTAACATAACCGTTAACGTCGCCCTCAAAAAGGTCTGAACGAACGAAGGTCTGTTCAAACAGGCAGATTTCTTTAATCTGCTTTGCAAGGCGGCCTTCAACAAGACCTGCAAAGATTTTGTTTTCAGCAAATTCAGCTTTGCGTGCAACTGCGATTGCAGCCATTGCAGCGTATGCTTCTTTTGAAATGAAGTTAACAAAGTTCTTTCTCTGCTTCTGGTCAAGACCCTGATAGATTTCGATGTCTTCGTCGCTCCACTTCTTGTCAGCAATTGCTTCTTCAATAATGCTGTTAAGAATCGGAACGGGAAGTGAATCGGGCTTGTTGAGTGCGCTGTCGATTGTGATTGATCTCATCTTTGCAATTTCATCATCGGAGATTGAAGCTTTGCAAAGATATTCGGGGCTCATAGCTGCAATCTGCATTGCAACGTCCTTACCCATAGCGGCAAATTCGTCTTTTGCGGCAACATCGTCAGCAGCGTCGAAGCTGACGATAACGCCAACTGTGCCACCTGCGTGGATGTATGTTTCAGCAACACCCTCAACTCTTGCAAAGCGGCGAACTTTCATGTTTTCACGAACCTTGAGGAAGAGAGCCTGAACTGCATCTTCAACTGTGCCTTCGCCGTCAACAATTGCCTTTGTGAGAAGGTCTTCAACGTCTGCAGGATTTGTTGCAACAACTGTCTTTGCAATCTTGGTTGCAAGTTCAACAAACTCGGGGTTCTTTGCAACGAAGTCGGTTTCGCAGTTGATTTCAACCATAGCTGCAACCTTAGCTGCCTTGTCGTTATATGCGATAACAATGCCTTCTGCAGCAATTCTGCTTGCTTTCTTTGCTGCGGAAGCAAGGCCTTTTTCTCTGAGAATGTCAACTGCCTTGTCCATATCGCCGTCGGCTTCAACAAGAGCCTTTTTGCAATCCATCATACCAACGTTGGTTCTTTCGCGCAGAGCCTGCACGTCTTTTGCGGTGAATGATGCCATAATAAATTCCTCCTATAATTAACTCAAAAAATGCCCGCAGCTGATTGTACGGGCATAAAATTACAAATTAAGCCTCTTCAGCGGGAGCAGCGGCTTCTTCAACAGCTTCTGCTACGGGAGCAGCAGTTGATTCGCCCTGTCTGCCTTCGAGAACGGCGTCAGCCATAGCAGCAGAAATGAGTCTTACTGCGCGGATAGCGTCGTCGTTGCCGGGGATAACGTAATCGATTTCGTCGGGATCGCAGTTGGTGTCAACGATGCCGATGATCGGAATGCCGAGCTTGTGAGCTTCGGAAACAGCGATTCTTTCCTTGCGGGGGTCTACGATGAAGATAGCAGCAGGCATACGCTTCATGCCTGTGATACCGCCAAGGTACTTTTCAAGCTTCTCTGCTTCGAGGTTGAGCTTGATAACTTCCTTCTTGGGAAGGAGAGCAAAGGTGCCGTCGCTTTCCATTGTCTTAAGCTGAGCGAGTCTTCTGATTCTCATCTTGATGGTGTTGAAGTTTGTGAGCATACCGCCGAGCCAACGGGCGTTGACATAGGGCATGCCGCAACGGATAGCTTCTTCACGGATGGAATCCATTGCCTGCTTCTTCGTGCCGACAAAAAGGATTTCGCCGCCGTTTTCGGAAATTTCACGTGCGAACTTGTAAGCTTCTTCGAGCTTTTTGACCGTCTTCTGAAGGTCGATGATGTAGATGCCGTTTCTTTCTGTGAAGATATACTCGGACATCTTGGGGTTCCATCTTCTGGTCTGGTGACCGAAATGGACGCCTGCTTCGAGCAGTTGTTTCATGGATACTACTGACATTTTGAGGTTCCTCCTTTAGTTTTTCCTCCGCACAGTCGGGTGCAAGCACCGTATGCCACATCGGATGATGCACAGGGCATACTTTCCCCCGCGCGTGCGTTATGCCCGAATAGTATATCACAAGTGTTTTTTGATTGCAACCTAAAAAGTGACAAAATCGAAAAAATTTTTTTGCATTTTTTTGCATATATTCCATTAAAAATCACTCTCATTCACCGTAGGTTTCTCAACTTAAAACAAACATGCATGTTTCTCAACTTAAAACAAACAATGCTTGCAAACAGCGCCTTATTCTGTTATAATATAATTTGATGTATTATATACTTCGCAGAGAATAAACATTACAAAACATAAACTATACTTATGAACGGAGGCGAGCCATGCCTATCAAAATTGACGATCGTCTGCCTGCAAAGCAGAGCTTGGAAAACGAGAATATATTTGTTATGACGGAGACACGCGCGCAGAGTCAAGATATCCGTCCGCTGAAGATTCTGATTCTCAATCTCATGCCCACAAAAATCGTAACGGAAACGCAGTTTCTGCGCCTGATGAGCAACACACCGCTTCAGGTTGAGGTTGAGCTGCTTCAAACAGCAACCCACAAAGCAACCCACACATCCGAAGAGCACATGCTCACTTTCTACAAAACCTTTGACGAAATCAAACACAAAAAATACGACGGCATGATTATCACGGGTGCACCCGTTGAGCTTATGGATTTTGAAGAGGTTGACTATTGGCCCGAGTTGTGCGAAATCTTTGAGTGGTCCAAAAAGAACGTCTATTCCACCTTCCACGTATGCTGGGGCGCACAGGCGGGGCTTTATTACCACCATGGCATACCCAAATATGTGCTTGACAAAAAGGTATTCGGTGTGTTTGAGCACAAACCGCTTGACCTCTACCATCCCTTGCTTCGCGGCTTTGACGAAAGCTTCTGGGTACCGCATTCAAGGCACACCGAAATCCGCTTTTCTGACATAGCGTTGTGCAAGGATTTGCAGATTCTCTCTTACTCAGAGGAATCGGGCGTGCACCTGCTTTCCGACCTTGAGTGCCGCAACTTCTATGCAACGGGTCACTCGGAATACGATTGGGACACCCTTTCAAAAGAATATTTCCGTGACCTCAACAAAGGGCTTGACATCGATGTGCCGAAGCATTATTTCCCCGATGACGACCCGAATCAAAAGCCCCTCGTGCGCTGGCGCACGGCTGGTACGCTGATGTTCACAAACTGGCTCAACTACTTTGTATACCAGAAAACGCCTTATGACCTTAATACACTTTAATCTTAATTGGAGGTAACTATGAACGACATTAAAGCCCTCTACGAAAAATGGTGCGAACGCGCCGTAAGCGACCCCGACCTTGCAAAAGAGCTTAATGCTATTACAGGCAACGAGGAAGAAATTTTTGACAGATTCTATAAGTGCCTTGAATTCGGCACGGCAGGTCTGCGCGGCGTTATCGGCGCCGGCACAAACAGAATGAATGTATACACCGTAAATCAGGCAACTCAGGGCCTTGCGGATTACCTCAATGCTAACTTTGAAAATCCAAGCGTGGCAATTGCATACGACTCAAGAATCAAGAGCGACGTTTTTGCAAAGGGTGCCGCGGGTGTACTTGCCGCAAACGGCGTAAAGGTATGGTTTTACCCCACACTTGTACCCACACCCATGCTTTCGTTTGCCGTGCGCAGACTCGGTTGCAACTCAGGCATAATCATCACCGCAAGCCACAACCCTTCCAAATATAACGGCTTCAAATGCTATGACGCGGCAGGCTACCAGATGACAGACGCAGCCGCAGACGAGACACTCGGATATATCAACCGCGCTGATATCTTTGACGGCGTAAAAACAGTCAGTTTTGATGAAGGCATTGCAAGCGGCATGATTGAATACATTGACATTTCAATCAACGAGGAATTCTATGACCTTGTGCTTTCTCAGATGAGAAGCAAGGACATCTGCAAAAGCACTGAGCTGAGCGTTATTTATACTCCCCTCAACGGTGCAGGCAATATCCCCGTAAGAGAAGTGCTGAAAAAAGCCGGATTCAATAACGTACGTGTTGTTGAAACTCAGGAGATGCCCGACGGCAACTTTCCGACCTGTCCGTTCCCCAACCCCGAAATCAAGCAGGCGTTTGAGGAGGCACTCAAAAAAGCTGAAGCCCAACCTGCTGACCTGCTTCTTGCAACCGACCCCGACTGCGACCGTGTCGGTATCGCCGTACCGTTTGACAACAACTATAAACTGATGACGGGCAATGAAGTTGGCGCAATGCTCACACAGTATCTTCTTTCTGTTATGAAGGAAGCAGGCACTCTGCCCGAAAAGCCGCTTATCATCAAATCGTTTGTTACAACAGACCTTGTTGCTGCAATTGCTGAGAGCTTCGGTGCCGAGGTTGCAAACACCCTCACCGGCTTCAAGTACATTGGTGAAATGGTAACTGAGCTTGAACAGAAGGGTGAACAATCACGCTTCATCTGCGGCATGGAAGAAAGCTACGGCTACCTTGCAGGTACACACGCAAGGGACAAAGATGCCGTTGTTGCTTCACTTCTCATCTGCGAAATGGCGGCGTACTACAAGGCGCAGGGTAAAAGTCTCTATACCGTTATGCAGGACATCTACGCACAGTATGGCATGTATCTCAGCTCCTTGCTCAATTTCGGTTTTGAGGGCGCAAGCGGTATGAAGAAGATGGCTGACATGATGGAAAGTCTGCGCAACGAGCCGCCCAAGACCATCGGCGGTCTTGACGTTGAATACGTATCCGACTACAAAGCGAGCGAAACACTCTGCTGTGCAACGGACGAAAAAACAGCAATCACTCTGCCGAAATCAAACGTACTGCAATACAAGCTCCCGTCAGGTTCGGGTGTAATTGTGAGACCCAGCGGCACAGAGCCTAAAATCAAGATTTATCTTACGGCTTGCGGCGAGTCACTTGCTGACGCACAGAAGCTGACGGACGCACTTGCCGCAGACATGAAAAAGTATCTTTGCATTGAATAACGGAGGAAACCCATCATGATGAACAAAAAGGTTGTTAAAATCATATCTTTCATACTTGCAGGACTGATGCTTCTCACCTGCTTCTCTGTTCTTCTTTATGTTTTTGCGGCTGACGTAGCAGCTCCCGTTGCAATGGTTCAGGCACCCGCCACAGGTGACTCGGGCATGTATCTTGCCGCAGCAGTCGTCGGCGGTCTTGCACTTGTTGCAGTTATTGTTTGCGCAATTATGCCCAGACTCAAAAAGAAAAACGCCGAAGAAATCCTCGCACAAGACGATGCCAACGGAGAATAAGAAAAAATGAAAAGAACGTTTATTTCTGTAACGTCTCTCCCATATTCTCTGCCTATAAGAAAAGGCAATAAAGATGCGAGGCTGATTTGCAAGCAGAACATTCTCCTCGGTGACGAGGGCACCCCTGAAGTACACGCATCAACACTGTTGCCGCTTGAAAACGGAAGAATACTTGCGGCATGGTTTGGCGGCACTGAAGAAAAGCATCCCGACGTGCGAATTTGGTACAGCATACGAGACGAATACGGCTACTGGGCGAAACCGTTATCAATTCCGTCTGAGGAAAACGTAGCACACTGGAATCCGGTGCTTGACAGAAAAAACGACGGAAGTATCCGACTTTACTTCAAGAAGGGTGCGGTTATCCCCGATTGGCAGACGTTTTATTGCGACAGCTTTGACGAAGGCAAAACCTTCTCTCAACCGAAGGAGCTTGTGCCCGACGACGTTTCGGGCGGCAGGGGCCCCGTGAAAAATAAGTGCTTACGCACCAAGTCAGGCTTGCTTCTTGCGCCCGCTTCGAATGAACAGAACAAGGACTGGCGCGTTTTCATTGATGTGTCGCACGATGACGGCGATACGTGGCAACGCGGTGATTATATTGAAATGACAAACGGCCGCGGCAAGCACGTCAAGGCAATCCAGCCCACACTTTGGGAAACGTTTGAGCAAGTACATTTCATGTGCCGCACAAAAGGTGGATTCATCTACCGAAGCGACAGTGATGACGGCGGATTGACATGGTGTGCAGGCTACAGAACCCCCGTTGTCAACAACAACTCAGGCATTGACTGTGTAAGGAGTGATGACGGTAGGCTCTGGCTTTTATGCAACCCGATTAGCGACCCGAGCTTACGCTCACCGCTTCGCATGCTCATGTCTGTCAACAACGGCAGAAGTTGGAGAGCTATGCTTGACCTCGAAACTGAACGTCACGGCGAGTTTTCTTACCCTGCAATTGTGTGTAAGGGCAACAAACTTTACTGCACATACACGAACGACCGCAAGAATATAACTTTTGCGGAGATTGAAATTTCATAAGGCAGCATAAAAAGGCGCTTTCCTGTGTTGCCACTCGATATCGGGTGGCCAATATAGGAAAGCGTCTTTTTGCCGCGTGCAGATAAACGTATGATAGGGCTGAGTGTGAAGTGCACGCGGCGCCCACCGCCGCGCAAGCCCGCGCAGCGGGCTTGCCGTTTGGCGAAGCCAAACAAAAAGCCGCCCCTCGCGGCACATGCGTGAGAACTCCACCGACCACCGTACCCGCGGGGGTGGCTTTTGCGGCGGCGGGCGGAGCCGCCCCCCGGCACCTATCGGTGCCTTGGGTTTTGCATGCATCTGCCGTTTTCAAAAAACACAAACTCAAATGCATGCAAAAAGGCCGGGCGCGTGTGCGCCCGGCGCGGCTCCAAACCAACGTTCGGCTTATATCAACCTCTTTGCAAGGTCATATTCAAACGAGAAACTCTTGAAGTCAAGCTCTTTCCCCCTTAACTTCTTCCACGCAAGATTGCGCTTGAATGCAATTTCAGCAGGTGCACAAACAATTCCCATGCGTTTGAACCAATCCATATGCACAAGTGCTCTTTGCTTGAAGCTACCCCAATTCTTAACAGACGGTGCAGACCACGCAGTTTCGCTCAGTGCAAGAATACGCGGAAAAAGATTGAATTCCACACGCTCAAAATTCTCAAGCCACTCGCTCCACAATTCCGCCTCAACGCCGAGAAGCTGTGACTCAAACTTTTTGTCAATTCCAAGGCTGTGGTATTCAAAGTTGTAACAGCTTTTCATTGAAGTCTGCCAGTACGGCATATCAAAATAGAACGCCTGATGCTTTGAAAGAAGCACCCTGCCGCCCTGCTCAAGATGCCCGATAACGTTTTTGTCAGGTGTGGAAGTCCAATACTGTGCAACAACATCTCTGCTGATATTATTACCCTTGAGTATCTCATTCCAACCGATGAGGTCTTTGCCGAGTGTTTTGAGATGCTCGGCAAGCTTATTTGTGAAGTATGCCTGAAGCTCGCGCTCATTACTAAGCCCGTTTGCTTTCATCATCTTCTGACATTCGGGGCATTTTTCCCACTCTTCCGTAGGTGCTTCATCACCACCGACGTGGATAAACTTTGCAGGAAACAACCGTGCAATCTCGTCAAACACATCAAATGCGAAGTTGTAGACTTCCTCTTTACCGAGACACAGCGGTCTGTTCCAATCGTTTATGCCTGCTTTTTCGGGGATTATGCCGCCGAAATACCACAGCACAGATGTCTCTTTTTCACGGCAAGCAAACTGTTTGTACGCTGCAAGCACAGCGGCACTGTGTGCAGGAAAATCAATTTCGGGTATAATTGTGATTGAGCGCTGAGCCGCATAGTCAACAATTTCTTTTATGTCATCCTGAGTGTAAAAACCTTCATAGGGTGTGTAATCAACTTCGCAGTGTCCCCATGAGTGAAGGTGCGTACCCTTGCGCTTGCTGCCGATTTCAGTCAGCAAGGGATACTTCTTGATTTCAATACGCCAACCCTGATCGTCCGTGAGATGCCAGTGGAACATATTAAGCTTATACATTGCCATTGAGTCGAGCAATTTTTTCACACATTCCTTGCCGAAGAAATGGCGACTTTCGTCAAGCTCAAGACCGCGCCACGAAAAACGCGGACCGTCATTTTTAATAATTGCGCACGGCGAGCACAGGAAAGCACCTCTGCAACCGTCAGCTTCAAACATCTGCCTGAGCGTCTGCAAAGCATAAAAGGCACCCGTAAAATCAGAAGCGTAAGCACTGATACCTGACGGCGTAACACTCAGGTCGTAGTGCCCTGCTTCAAGTGCCTCAGTGTATTCAAACCTGACGTTTGCCTTGTCACTTTCGGCAAAGTCGTATCTGAGAATATCACGAACAAAATCTGCAAGTGCGCAGAATTTATCAGAAACATAGATTTCTGTATCTGCATTGATGATAAAGGTAGAGTCGAGCTCTTCAATGTGCTCAGGTCTCGGGATAACACTAATCATATTCAGCACTTTCCTTTCTTTTCAGCCGCCTTTTCAACGCGGTGATCATCTATATAATTATACAACCTCTGCCAAGGAAGTTGCCTGCTTTGCCAACAAACCAAAGACGCGCATTTTTTAACTCCGACAGGATTTGCCTCTTTGAACTTCGTAAAAGGCATACTAATTATCTCAAGATATTTTTCAAGGCAAGGTACCTTTGCAGCAAAATCAACATAATTCTTTCTTTCTCCGCTTGTCCACGCGGTTTCACTGATTGCCGCAAGTCGCGGAAAAGCAGAAGCACCTGCTTTCTCCATTGTGGATACCTTTCCCGTCCACAAAACACCTTCAACGCCAAGCATAAGCTGCGCTTTGTCTTCGTCAATCTCCGTTGTCATCGGTTCATATTCGTAGGTCTTCCTGAGACTTGTGAGTGCGTGAGGAGAATCAAGATAATATACATCCGAACAAGAAATGACGGTTTGCCTGCCGCTGTTCAGAAAATCCGCTGCCTCGGCACCGTTACGGCACTGCAAGGCAATCGAGCCGTCGTATGATTCGGTGTTGCAAGCGTCTGCCCACATAAAAATCCTGATGCCTCTGCCCTCATAATGCCTGCGGATTCTGTCAATAAAAAATGCCTGCAGACCGTCTTCATCTTGGAGATTGTTCTGCTCAATCATGTGCTGACAGTCATCGCAAAGCTCCCAGCGTTTTTTCACCGCTTCACTGCCACCGATGTGAAGCTCACCGTCGGGGAAAAGTGAAACAACCTCGTCAAGCACTTCAAACACAAACTTGTAGGTAAACGCTTTGCCTGCACACAGTAAATCATGCTGAGCTCCCGTATGCGTTGCTGTCTGCAGTTTTCTGCCGAAACAAGAAAGCTTCGGATAAGATGCAAGTGCAGAAACCGTGTGACCCGGCATAGCGATTTCCGGCACAACATGTATGTATCTTTTGTGTGCATAACTGACAATATCCCTGATTTCATCCTGTGCATAGAAACCCCTGTGCGGCACGTTGTTAAAATCTGTGTGTGAGCGCTCACTTCCAATCATCGTCAGCAAGGGATACTTCCTGATTTCAACGCGCCACCCCTGATCGTCTGTAAGGTGCAGATGCAGGCGGTTAAGCTTCATTGCCGCCATTGCGTCAATGAACAGTTTTACCGCATCAACCGTAAAAAAGTGCCGTGCCACGTCAAGCATAAAACCGCGCTCACTGAAGCGCGGGTAATCCTCAACAGTCATTTCGCACAGTTCTTTTTCTCCGCTGACAAGAAGCTGAGAAAGTGTCTGCAAGCCGTAAAAGAAGCCCGCCGCATCCGATGCTTTGATTTGTACAAGGTCTTCCGTAACCTCAAGTGTGTATCCCTCAGCACTGATATCCGCATCTTTTTCAAGCCGTATGCACTCACCCGTCTGCCGCGGTGTAATATCAAAGGCTTTGAGCAAAAATTCGCAAAAACAGTCAAAAACATCTGCAACGCCGCTGTTGTTTTCAAGCCTCACGTTAGCCGTAAGGAAAAACACGGGTTGTTCGTCAACCGTTTCAAAATGCTGAGGCTCAGGAATCACTGCATATTTCAATGCTTTTTTGCTCATTTTTCCAAAGCTTCATTAAGTGCACGCGCAAGCTGGTCGGGGCACGATGTGCCCTTGAAGCCGCATCTGATGCCTGCGCATTTTTCAATTACATCTGCCGCCTTCATGCCTTTCACAAGTGAAGCAATGCCCTGCGTGTTACCGCTGCAGCCACCTACAAATTCAACGTTTTCAACCGTGTCACCGTTAAGCTCAATGTTGATTACACGTGCACACGTGCCTCTTGTTTTATATGTGTAAGTCATTTTAACCGTCTCCTTATGACATTGATATATCAATAATAATGATATACAATCCGTTTGTCAATGACCTCAACCCATAATATACAAAAGCGCAAGCAAGAGTTTTTTGTCCGTCCCCTCTTTTGCAAGCAACAACAAAAGCGGCAGTATCAGCGCAGTATCACTGTCAACCGTAAACCTTTCCATCAGCTCGGAAAAGCCCGAAAACATGCTCCTTCTGTCCCTTGCAGATTCACTGCGCCCATTCTCCGCATGGAAGCTGTGCACCTCTTTTTCCGTCGCACTCTCTTTCACGTTTTCATTCTCAAAGGCGAAGTTTTCCGCTGACGGGGGAATGCTTTCGTGCACAGTATTTCCCTCATCATCCGGTATGTCTTCGCCCACGCTCACACGTGCACGCTTCTGCATCTCTTTCACCCGTCTTATTGCCTGTTCCTGCATTTGCATAAGCTCGTTGTATGAATAATCCTGCACCGTCGTCCCTCCGTGTTACAAAATCCCCTGCTCACGCAGTTTCGGCAGAAGGTCAATGATTTTCAGCATCTTCACCGCCTCATCAACCTTATGCCTGCGCTCCTCTTTCAGCATCGGTCGCAAGGCATAAAGCAGCCTGCAACGCCCATCGTCATCCGATGACGACAATGCACCCACAACAGACGCGATTTTTCCGATCGAAGCCAAGTCAATTCCTATACCGTCCGTAAAGGACGGCTCATTATCTACGTGCTCCTGCCGTTTTTGAGTGTGTGACTCTTCGGGCCGTGGCTCCTCACCCGCACCGGAGAAAAGTGAAGCGGCAAGGTTTTTGATTGTGTCCATGTCTTCATCACTAAGACTGTCAAGCAAGGAAGAAATGCTGTTGATGTCCATGTTTTCACCTCAAAGCTGCATCACTTGTCACTCAGTAATTTTTTAATCAGTGCCTTTGCCTGCGGTGAATTGAGCAAAGCTTTTATCTGCTCGGGATTTTCAAGTGCCCTGTTGAGTGCCTGTGCTTGCTGAGAAGTGAGGTTTTTGTCAATAAAGCCGTTTATATCAACACCTTCGCCGTTTTTTGAATGCTTGATTTCGGAAACAACCGCATCAAACTGCTTCCCCGTAAGATTGTTGTCTTTATCCATTGTAAAACCTCCTGATTTATTGTATAATAGTTTCCGATATCCATATTATGCCGAAAGGACGTGGTGTATGAATGAGAATCCTTGTTTTATCGGACAGTCACGGCGCAGATCATAATGTTATACATGCACTCATGGAGCACAAAGAGGCAGACGCAATTGTTTTTCTCGGTGACGGTGAGCGCGATATAGAAACGGCACGCGGTATAATTGCAGGCAAGCCGCTTATATGCGTAAAAGGCAACTGCGATTTTTATTCGCAACTGCCCGAATACGCGCTTGAGCGTATGGGCGGCAAGCTCATATATGCCACCCACGGCTACTGCGAGCAGGTCAAATACGGCAACACCATGCTCATTGAAAGAGCGCGCCGCTTCGGTGCAGATATTGTGCTTTACGGTCACACCCACACACCGCACGTCAGCTACGAAGACGGACTTTACGTTTTCAACCCCGGCAGTCTCAAGGATCGCTCTTATGGCTTCGTTGACATCACAAGCGGCGGCATTATGTGTAGCCACCTCAGTTTGTGAAGTTGACCTAAAGGTATATTTTTGATATAATATGTCGATATATCTTAGCGCAAGCTTATCACCTCACGAATAATCGGCAAGAATTATGCCAGAATAATCCTGTTCACATGTTGATAGAAAGGAAGCTTGCCACGGTCACCGCGGCAGCAACACTTATTAATGAACGAAAGATTTCTGTTCTGTTGTGAATCTGTTTTTCAGCTTTTCAACTCAATTGTCATCAAAAAAACAATGTTTCCTAACGTACCATCAGACCTCGTGCTGACAGACCATACAGATTTTTCTGCAATTGTACCCAAACTTGAACAGACTGCATTGTTTGAACGCATCAGTTGCGTGAATGTGCTTGAAAAGAGTCGTTATTTCAACACACTTGGTGCCGTTGAAAAAGCTGCCGTTTTTGAGGACCCTGAAAGTTTTTTCCCATTCCCGTGCGAGTCGGAATACACCGATTTCTTCATTCCGATAGACCACATTTATTGGAAACTTATCTATTACACAAAGGTGAAGCAAGGCAAAAAAATCAACCTCCGTCTTTACGAAGAGGGTCTTCGCACATACACCATGGATGTTTTTTCTGCCGAAAAAGACGAAACATATCTTCCTGACTATTGCAAAGAAAACTCCTTTGCAGTCGCTCTCACACAGATACTCGTTTACAATCCCGAGCTTTTTGTGCTCACAGAAAAAAGGCTGCTTGTAACACAAATCGAAAAAATCAACAGAAGCAACAAAGAGCTCACGGACATAATCGCAGCCGTCTTTCCTTGCTCAAAGCTCCCTGAGGAAAAGTTCATCTTCTTTGAGGAAGCATATATCGGAGACAATAATGCCGCAAACGACATGGAGCTTTTTGAGGAAATTGCAAACACTGTCGGCAAGGAAAACATCATCGTCAAGCTCCACCCGCGCAACAAAACAGACCGTTTTACTCCCAAGGGATACAAGGTTATGCCCGAATGGCACACCCCGTGGGAGACTCAGCTTGCACTCAACGATGTGAGCGATAAAATCTTCATCACAATCTCCTCCACCGCATCGGTAACACCGTTCCTTATTTTTGGAGACAGAATGCTTGCCATTCACCTCGTGCGCCGTTTTGTCGGTGCCTCACCTTTGCAGATGGATAAAGCCTTTGAGCAGTGCTACCGCAACATCGTTAACCTCTGCAACAAAGACGGATTGTGCATCTACCGCCCGTCAACACACGAAGAAACCGTTGAGATAATCAACTACTATAACAGGAAAGGTGACTAACGATGGAAAACACAATCAGAGTCTCGGTCATCGTCACCGTTTCACAAGGCGGCAAAAAGCTTGAGCGCTGCCTGGGCTACCTTGTTAACCAAAGCCTGAAGGAAATTGAAATTCTTGTTGTCGGCAACGAAGATGCTTTCGCTCGTTCATTTGAGCAGTCTTATCCCGAAAAAGTGCGCGTATTAAGCAGTGACAAAAAGGGCGCAGACCTATTAAACTGCGGCATAGAAAATACAAGCGGCGAATATATCACGTTCTGCCGCGATGACGAATACATCGAATACTGGGCGTTCAAAAAGGCGTATGAAACCGCACAAAAAGGCAACTTCTCAGTTGTCAGCGCCCCGTACCACAGGGTTGAAGGCACAACCAAAACCACAATGGGCTGGCTTGCCGCCGAATACAACTTCAACCATCTCACCAACCCTGCAATATATAGGCTTTCAACAAAGCTTTTCCGCCGCGACTTTTTTGAAGAACACGGCGCTCTCCCCTCTTTTGAATACGGTTGCTGTGAAGCGTACCTTGTACCTCTGCTTACAAAGGGGCTGAAGATGGGTACGGTGTGGACACCATACTGCTACGTTGACTCAAACATCGCACCTTCTGCAGAAAACGCAGCTGAAACGGTTACCGATGTGAACAACCACATAATCGGTAACTCTGCTCAGGAGCACCTCAGCGTCGTTGTACCCATGATTGTACGCCGCACGCTTGCACTGATGAATGAACACCGCTCACTGTTTGACACATGCGTTGACTATCTGCAGAAAAACCGCGAGCTCATTGAAACTCACTCGGATATACTGAAGTACGTCCCCGACGAAAAGAAACAGCTTGAAGAAATATACCGCACCTGCGCTGAAGCGCGCATTCCGCGGCACATTTTCGTTGCTGATTTCGGCGCGGAAAATGCAAGCGATTTTTCCGTCTTTAACCGCACATTGAACAACTCCTGCAAGGTGACCGTGCTTAACGAAAGCAACTGCAACGTGAAAGAAAACGCTCTTGTTGAAAAGGCATATTCAATGAAGCTTTTTGACTTTGTAGGTGAGTATTTTGCCGCAAAGACGGTTTTTGAAAACGGCGGCATTTATCTTGACAAAACAGTTGAGCTTCGCGGCACGTTTGAGCAGTTTTTGTGTAACCACGCTTTCTTTGCAAAGTGCGGCAGCCGTTTGCTCACCGCAAAAGTTTTCGGCGCAGTTGCGAATAACGAGCTTATGCGTTTTGTGCTTGACACATATAGCATGCCGGAGCTTTACCCCGAAACGTTTGCACCGCTGAGCACACGAATCAAAACCGCGCTCATCATCTGCCGCGGCTTCTCGCTCGACAACGTTCAGCGTCAATATCTTGCGGATTACACCGCGGTTTATGAGCCCGACGTTTTTGTTCTGCCGTCAAAAGACTCCGCCGCGGTATCTGTGAAACCTGAAAGCAACGCTGAAAATACTGAAGTTTCAACCGCTTTCATCACTTGTTTTGAAGAACATGCAAACAGCCTCAAACTGCAACTAAACGAAAAAACAAAGGCACACTCTGCCGTCGCGCAAAAACTTGAGCGCATTGAAAAAGAGCTTGCGGCAGAAAAGGCAAGGGCTGAAAAATACCGTGTGAGTGCCGCAGAAACAAAAGCCTCGCTTGACTCACTCAAGCAAAGCCACACCGCGCTCCAAGGTGAAATGAACAAACTCAGCACTCTGCACACTGCCCTTTCCGCTGAGCACAAAACACTTGCCGCAAATCACGAAAAGGCCCTCAGCGAAATCAGTGCCATAAAAACCTCAACATCGTGGAAGATAACTAAGCCCGTGAGGGTTATTATGAACCTCATCAAAAAGCTGCTGAGGCGCTGATATAACAGAATTAAAAATATCGGATATTTGCTGTGGTAACACAGTAAAATCCGATATTTCTTTTTATTTTTCTCTTTCAGAAATATTTGTTTTTTGTTCACACATTTAAAAAATACTACATTAAATAATTGCTTAAAACCGCATTTATTCGGTTGACTTTTTGAAGCAGGAAGAATTATAATAATGGTAATTTGTGGTTTGCAGGAGCCAAGCAATTATGCTCGACTCTTGACAACTGTATGGAGGGATAGCCGTGCTTGAAAAAAACAACTATAAAACAAACACTTCGGTTGTTATTGATGACGGAATCATCAACGGGCAAAGCTGTTCCCCTGCAGGCAAAATGAAGTACGGTCTGTTCAACCTGTCACACGGCGGAAGCGAAATGATTGCAATATATAACGCCGTTCAGCTCCTCGGGCAGAAAGCTCCGCTCAGCGACATCTGCCTTGAAATGTACCGTGACAGTTCGGTTTTGTGCGGTCTTTTAGGCTCAAATCCGCTCAGACTTGACACGTATTTCCGCAACCACAACATACCCTGCTACAAAATGAACAACAGTGAATCATTTTGGGCGGAGCTTACCCGTTCAAAATGCGGCATCATCTCTTTTTGGAAAATGCACGGGCGCTTCAAACTGCCCCACACCGTATGTGTGGAGATTATCAACGGCAGAATCCGCGTATATAACCTGAACAGCAAGCACGCTTATTCATACGAATACTGCACGCATCGCGAGTTCACAAATCCGAAAGATTTTATTGTCGGCTACTGTTTCAAACAACTCAAAACAAAATAACACTTCAACGAAAGGCGCTCAATCAAAGGACACAAATTATGAATAAGCTCAAAAAGGTTCTTCTCATCATCAACCCCTGTGCAGGTCAAAACAGAAAAAGAGTGTCTGCAGAGGATTTCATTGAAAATTTCCCGGCAGACGAATATGAATTCACCGTAAAATACACCGAAAAAGCGGGACACGCAACGGAGCTTGTTAATGAATTCGGCAACGAGCACGACATCATTCTGTGCGCAGGCGGCGACGGTACACTCAACGAGACCATCAACGGCGTGATGGACATGGCAAACAGAAAACCCATCGGATACATACCCATGGGCTCAACAAACGACTTTGCAACCACCCTCGGTCTCAGCTCAAAAAATGCTGCCGACATCATCAAAAGCGGCCACATGAACTGGTACGACATCGGCCTGTTCAACAACAGATATTTTGAATACGTTGCTTCCTTCGGCGCATTCACAAGAGCATCTTATTCCACACCGCAGAAGTGGAAAAACCTTTTCGGTCATGCGGCATACATAGCAGTCGGCGTTTCACAGCTCAACGAAATCAAACCCATGCACATGAGGATTGAATATGATGACAACGTGATTGAAGATGATTTCTACTTCGGTGCAATTGCCAACTCAACCTCTGTTGCAGGTGTTTTTAAGTTTGACCTTGATGCAGTCAGACTTGACGACGGCGTGTTTGAAATTCTGCTTATCAGAAAGCTGCGCAACTTCATCGACATTCCTCTGCTTCTTGCAAAGGTACGCAGCAAGAAATACGATGGCGACCAGATTATCTTTGCCCGTGCAAACAGCGTTAAAATCACAAGCGATAAACCCGTTGCATGGACACTTGACGGCGAAGACGGCGGCAAGCACACTCAGATTGTTGTTAACAATCTTTGCAGAGCAATCAAAATCTGCTCACCCGAAAACAAGCTGTTCAGCGTTGCAGTTGAAGACGAAAAAGAAAACGCATAAGTCCAATATTGAAAAAACAGCATTGTTGTTCTTGTGCTTTTATCGGCAGTCTGAGAGTCCCGTAATACTCACGTATTACGGGACTCTTGTATATTTATATGTTGTTGAGAAGTGTGGCAATTGCCTCGTATATCGTCTTCAGGAATGCAATGAATTTCTGCCACAAGGTCAGCGGTACACCACCGTCCGGGAAATACTCTTTTCCGCTGTTGTAGGCATCAAGCTCAACGTTGAGGTCTGCAGGTGCATAAGCATCGGCAGAGAATCCCTCAAGGATGGGCCTGATGAGTGATTCAATCACAGCGTTTGCAGCAGTTTCGGTGAAAACAAGCTGAGAAACTGAGCCTGTGATGAGAAGGCCTGCTGCTGCGGCTTCGGAAACACCGTTGTCAACAAGGATTTTGTTGAGGCCCTTACCAAGTGAGGTCGGATCTGTGCACTGACCGATTGTGTAAGTCAGCGCGGCTTTGATTACATTGAACAGAATTCTTCCCTCAAGTGAGTCAAGCGGTATGTTGCTATCACCTGAATAGAAGCCGCCGACAAAAACGTAGATTATATCAATTGCGCTTTCGTAGTCACTCTTTTCAAGGGTAATGCCTGAAAGGGCGGCAACTTCTTCAATCGTATCAAGCTCGGGGGTATCGTTTGTATAAAGAGGCATTCTGATAACCTCACCGACCTTTGAGAGAACACCGTCAACGGCTACATAAACGGGGTCATCCTGAGCCATACCCTTGAGCAGATTTTTTGAAGTAAGAAAAGTTCTCGGCCAGTTGTAAAGTCCGTATTTGCAATAGTTGTCACTGTAGGTTGCAAAATCTGATGAAATGAGCGCAAGCTGGTCGTCGGAGTAACCGTCGGGCAGATAAGAAACGTCAATTTCGTCAACATAGCAAGCCTCAAAAATGACCTTACTTTCTGTGAATGTAACCTTGCGGAACATGTTAGGTGCACAAATGAGCATACCCGTTGCAACGTCATAGATTTTGTTACCGTTTGAAGTTGTTGCCTGCGTGATATCATTCACATGAAGATGACCTGTGAAAACATATTTGATGCCCCAATCAGCAAAGGTTGTTGCAAGGGTTTCGGTGCTGTTTGTGGCAAAGCCACCCGAAATGAGAGTGTTAAAGGTAAAATGGTCAAGCAGAGAATGGTGCATCATTGCAACAAGATGCACACCGTCCTTCTCGGCTTTTTCAGCCTGCTGACCAATCCACTGCAGTGTTTCTGCGCTGATGTCACCCTTGCCCGTTTCAAAGTTGTTTGAGTCAATTGCAAGAAGGCGGTAATCGCCGCCGATATCTGCGGTGTATGAAGCGGAGGCCTTGTCTTTTTCAAGAGCCTCGTTGAAGCCGAAATCGGCATAAATCTCAACAAACTCGTCAAGGTCAACAGAGGTTGACGTGCGCTTATATACTGCGTCATGGTTACCGGGGATAAGATAGATTGACTTACCGCTCGTTGCTTCAAATTCCCTAAACATTTCCGCCAGTGCCGTATGGCACACGCGTGAAGGGCCGTCCGTAAGATCACCTGCAAGCAACAGATATTCAACGTCAGATGCGGCAACCTCGTCAAGCATTGCCTGCACAATAGCGGTTGACTCGTGAAGCATCTTGCCGAGTGCATCGGCGTGGTAATACAGAGCGTTAGGGATGTCCGTCTCTTTGTCGGGATTAAGACCGCCCGTTACGCTTGTGGGCTTGAAGTGAAGGTCAGTTGCAACATAAACAGATGTATCTCCACTCTGAGCAGAGGCACCGAAGCTGAACACACCCAGAAGCATCAGGATGCAAAGGAAAACCGAAACTGCTGATTTTATTCGTTTCATAATAACAAGTCCTTTCCGTTGATTGCCCTTATTTTAACAAAAGAAAAGCTATTTTGCAATAAATATCCGACAAAAAAGCTGTTCTGTCATTCCACCGTTACGCTTTTGGCAAGGTTTTTTGGCTTGTCAATGTCACATCCTCTGCCAAGTGCCGTATAAAAACTCAAAAACTGCATCGGCACAATCTCTGTGCTGACGGTGAGAAGCGGATGCACGCGCGGCGTTTTCACAACGTAATCCGCACAATCATCAGGCAGCATCGCAAGGTTATCCGTAACGCAAATCACAACCGCCCCCCTCGCCTTCACCTCTTTGATGTTGGAAAGAGTTTTTGCAAAGGACGCATTGTGACAGCAAAGAGCAACCACAAGCGTGCCTTTTTCAATCAGTGAGATTGTGCCGTGCTTCAGTTCCCCTGCCGCAAGCGCCTCTGAGTGAATGTAACTGATTTCTTTCAGCTTAAGCGAGGCTTCCATTGCGCCTGCATAATCAAGGTTTCGCCCGATGAAAAACAAGCTTTGCTCGTTCACAAAAAGCCGCGAGAGGTTTTCACATTCAGCCTGAGACATTTCAATTGCGGCTTTTATCTTTTCAGGCAACGCCTTTACCGCGTACACAAGCTGTGAATATTCCTCCGCACTGAGTGTGCCTTTGATTTTTCCGAAATAAGCGGCAAAAAGGTAGGTTACGGCAAGCTGTGCACTGTACGCCTTTGTGGTTGCAACTGCAATTTCGGGGCCTGCCTTTGTGTAAATCACTCCGTCGCTTTCCTGCGCAATTGTGCTTGACACAACATTCACAACAGATACGGTGCGCGCACCCTTCTTTTTTGCAAGGCGCAAAGCGGCAAGCGTGTCTGCGGTTTCACCGCTCTGGCTGATTATGACAACAAGGCTGTTGTTTGAAAGCAGTGGCTCACTGTAACGGAATTCGGACGCTATTTCCGCAACGGTTGGAATTTTCAACGTTTTTTCAAAAATATATTTTGCCGCAACTCCGACATGATAGGCAGAGCCGCATGCAACAATGCAGATTCTGTCAACCGTCTTCAGCTCATTTTCAGTAAGGTCAACTTCGTCAAAGTTCACCTCGTTGCCGTGCAAATAAGAGTTGACGGTGGCTTTCACCGCATCGGGCTGCTCGTGTATTTCTTTGAGCATGAAGTGGCTGAAGCCGTCCTTCTGCGCTGTCTGTGCAGACCACGGCACAGTCTGTGCATTAAATGCAAGTTCGTTTTTGTCCTTGTCAAAAAGCATAATGCCGTCAGGAGAAGCCACGGCAAACTCGCCGTCATTCATTTTGTATATGTCACGGGTATAATCAAGCACCGCGGTTATGTCTGAGGCAACAAACGTCTCGTTTTCACCCACGGCAAGCGCAAGCGGATTATCCTTTTTGGCGCAGTAAATTTTGTCGGGGTGCTCTTTGCATATAACGGCAAGTGCATAGCTTCCCTCTAATCTGCCGCAAACACTGATAAGTGTTGAAAGCACATCACCGTCATACTCTTTTTCAAGCAGATGCGCCACGGTTTCCGTGTCTGTCTGTGAAACGTGATGCATGCCGCACTTTTCAAGCTCTGCTCTGATCGCGGCGCAGTTTTCGATGATACCGTTGTGCACAACCGCAAACATTCCGCCTGCACTCACGTGCGGATGCGCATTAACCGTTAAGGGTGCGCCGTGTGTTGCCCAACGCGTGTGACCGATACCTGCAAAAGAAAACAGAGTTTCGGGCAAGGCTTTTTTCAGTTCACTCAGTCTGCCCGCGCGCTTATACGTTTCAATTCCGCTTTTTGCCGCAACTGCAATTCCCGTTGAATCATAGCCCCTATATTCAAGCTTATCGAGTCCGCCGATTAAATAAGGTACGGCATTGTTTTTACCCGTGTAACCTACTATTCCGCACATAACGTTCCCTCCGAAATACGTTTATTCTTATTATATGTAAGTGAGGGAGAAATAAGCATAAAAACACCGCAACTGTCAATCTGTCTCTTGTGTCAGTTGCGGTTAATATATTATTTGTTTTTCTTCCTTTTTCTGTGCAGCTCAATTGCGGCAAAGGCTGCAAAGAGCACAGCCGCCAGACCTACGGCATAAAAAAGCGGTGTATAATCCCAATAATCGTATCTGTCGTATGCACCGTCAGCATGAACAGTAAAACCGGCGCTATGCACACCCGAACAAAGAAAGCCTGATATATTAATCAGCATATTTCTGATACCGGGCAGGAGCAACTGCTCTTTTTTATCGCGGTGTCTGCACATAAACACAATAAAGCACACGATATTTGCCGCAAGCATCACAAGTCCGAGCGCATTGGGCAAAACAGCTTTAAGCGTAGACTGTCCGTCTTCAAACCAAGGTGCGATAACAAACAGTATGCCAGCAAACACCACGAAAGAAAGCTGAAGTGCGCTCATTGTGATTCCCGTCTTGTCACTGCCGACGAGTGTTGAAACGCCGCTCTTCAGAACCGAAGCGGTGCTTATTTCGCCCGTAATCCACTGCACGAAGATTTTTCTTGTAAGCAGATGCACCGCTACAAGGAAAGCAAGCACTAACCATGCAAAGTCAACGTAACTCGAAAAGGAAATAACGCTGTCAGTATAATAACTGTCTTTAATCAGTAACGGGAAGGATAATGACACAACGCTAAGCACGGCAAAAAACGAAGCGAAGGAGTATCCGCCGAGCTTTTGATTGAAGCTTTGAACAAGGGACATGTCAGCTTTTTCAAGCAGCTCGTTTTCCGTTTTCATCAGTCTCATTCTGTTTGTGCCGATTGCGGCTGACAAAAAGGCGGCAACCTCAAACAGAAGCATCACCGCAAAAGCAATTACGGGACGATAAAAGCCGTATGAAATGCCGAACATGCACACAAGGCCCACTGCGGAAAGTGCGAGGGAAATATAGCACAAATTCTGAAAATCAGAAATCGCTCGGGTAACAACACTTTTTATCCGCCGCTCAACCTTTGCATCCGCTTTCTGCTCGGTTGCTTCGGTGTGAATCCGCTCCCCTTTGAGAAGCTCGTCACAGCTGACACCGAACGTCTCTGCAATCGCGGGTATCAGCGTTAAATCAGGCACGCAAGCGTCCCTTTCCCAGCGGCTGACTGCTTTATTTGACACGTTGAGTCTGTCGGCAAGCTCCTGCTGAGTCATGCCGTTTGCTTTTCTCAGCACGGCAATGAACTGACCTATGGTTTTGTTTTCCATGTACGTTACCTTCTTTCTGTTTTCTTCGTGGCTATTTTACCGTCATTGGACACAAAATGACAGACCGTAAAGTGAAAAATCACTCTCGCAAAGTGAGAATCTGCCTTCAGCGCCCCGTCCGCCGCCGCGCACGCTTGGGTTGTGCCCCGAACGCGCGGCGGCAACCTTCAAAATTCTACGCACCAACCCCGCGCGGCAATCCCCCCCGGGGCCAAGCGCGCGATTTTCGCACCGATGGATGAGGCGGCAAAATAAACTGTACTTAGGCGGTGCGAAAATCAATCGGGCAGCCGGAGGCTGCCCGATGCGGCGGCGGGCGGCGGCAGCGAAGCTGCTGCCGGGCGCACCGTTATGCTTTCACAAATCTTATGCAGACAAGCTCGAAGGGCTTCAATTCAAACTCACTATTAAGCTCGGCAATTGTGTTTTCAAGAATACCAACAGTTTCAGCGGCTTTGTAGCCTGCAAATGCGAGCTTTACTGCCTGCATCTGCTCACTGCTGTTATATGCCCTGACAATGAAACCGTTTGCATCGTCGGCAGGCTTGACAGCCTCAACAACCACGTTTTCGTTGCCGTTTTCAAACGTCGGAATAAGTGCCTCTCCCGTACCGTCAATTGCAACAACGGGGTTATTCAGCACATAAGCCTGCTTGTAAACATCCTCGCTGACACCGCCTGCATGAGGATAAAGCGCGAGTCTGAGCGTGTTTCTGCCTTGGTCAACATTTTCGCCCGGGCCGTGTTTGGGTGAACGTACAAGGTCAACGTCAATCACACCGTGCTTGCAACGGTAGCCGTACTTGCAGTCATTAAGCAAAGCGATACCCTCTTTTCCGTCACTCAAATCAACAAACTTCTGCGCGCTGACTTCGTACTGCGCCTTTTCGCCATCAGTATTTTCCGTTGTTTTACGCATGATGTGACCGAACTGAATGTTGAAGGCCGCCTCGTCAGTTACAACGTTTGTGGGAAATAAGCAACGAAGCATTGCATTCTGCTGGTGACAGTCAATGTCAACGTCAATCTCTGCAACAGAGCTTCCGTCGGTGAGGGTTATGCACTGATTAATCACACTGTTGCCAACAGTGAACGTGCTTTTTGCGTATGCTTTGGGGCCGTCCTTGCACACTTCAAAGGCGGTACAAACGGCATTGATGCCGCTCGGCTGATATTCCACGGGAGCAATATCCCAACAGTCGCCTTCGTCGGTATACTGAGTGTAAACACCCATGGGTGCACCGTCAACGGCAAAGTCGCGGCTGAGCTGCTTATCGAAGAAGGAAACGATCAAGCCGTCCTTGAAGATGATTCTCACCTTGTCGTTTTCAATTACGTTTCCATCAGCAACGGCAAAGGTCTCGCTTATTTCCTCAGCAGAAGCAGAATCTGTGCCGCTCATTGCGGGCAGCTCAACGCGGTACCATTTCCCGTCGGCTGAATAGCAGTGAGTCTGCTGATATGACGTAAAGTTGAAAAAACCTTTTTTGTCCGTGAGCTTGCCGAGAAGCGTTTTAGTTGCATCTGCAAGCTTTTCGAGCATAATCTCATAACGGGCAACACTTTCATCGTAGACTCTGTTGATTGATGAACCGGGCAGAATATCGTGGAACTGATAAAGCAGAACTTCCTGCCAGATTTCATCAACATCAACCTTGCTCAGCGGCAAGTCAACGCCGTTTTCACATGCCGCCGCCATAAGATACTCATAGTTTCTCAGTGCAATTTCGCACTTGCGGTTGTACTTTTTATTCTTTGACTGCGTGGTGTACGTTCCTTGATGCTTTTCAAGGTAAAGCTCACCCTGATGTGTGGGATAAGGTGTTTTGCTGTCATCAAGAAGCTTGAAAAATTCGATTGCCTTGCGCGGCTTGACCTTGGGTACACCGTTGAGGTTTTCAAGTCTCTTCAGTCTTTCAAGGTGCTCGAAGCCGGGTCCTGCGCCGCCGTCACCGATGCCGAAAAGCATCATTGAAATATCGGAAATCTCTCTTTCACGGTAGTTCTTCTCAGCAAAAGTTGCATATTTCACATTGCACGGGCCGTTATAGGTATCCTCGGGAAGCATGTGCGCAAGCACCTCTGTTCCGTCAAGGCCGCGCCACTTGAAGCTGTGGTAAGGGAACTTTGTGACGGTGTTCCAGCTTATTTTCTGTGTGAGGAAATAGTCAACGTCAGCAAGTTTCATTACCTGCGGTATGCATGCTGAATAACCGAAGCTGTCGGGTACCCAGAAAATTTTCATCTCCTGACCGAATTCCTCAAGGAAAAACTTTTTGCCGTAATAAAACTGTCTTACAAGGCTTTCACCTGAAATAAGGTTCGAGTCCGGCTCAACCCACGTTGCGCCCTGTACTTCCCAGAAGGGCGTTTTTGCGGCGGCTTTCACCTTTTCATAAACTCTCGGGTAACACTCCTTAACCCATTTGTAAAGCTGAGCCTGAGAAGCACCGAAGATGTAACCGGGATAACGTTCCATGTTCATCAACTGCGTTGAAAACGTACGCGCGCCCTTGCGCTTCGTCTCCCTTATGGGCCACAGCCATGCAAGGTCAAGGTGTGAGTGACCAACCGCAGAAAGCTCATAAACGTCGCCGTCGTTTTTCTCTGATAGGAGTACGCTGAGTTTCTCTCTCAGAAGCACCGCGGTTGCAGTATCAATTGTGTCGGGTGTGTATTCGGCAAAAATCTCAGTAAGCATCGCTTCGGCCTTTTCAATGAAGTCGCCGTTTGAACCAAATTCGCAAACCGAAGCAAGCACTTGAATATCATAAGCAAGCGCTCTTTTTTCACTGTCAAGCACTGCAACGCAAAGCTCACTGAAACGTGAATCGTTCATCATTTTGCCGAATAAATCATTTGCGGCACCGTCAATCCAGAAATCAACCTCACCGTCAAAAATGAGTCCGTCGCTGAAAACAACGCGCTTTACAGGCTCACCGAGGGAGCGGTCAAAATCCGATGCGCAGCAGGTAATCGTCTGTTTTTCAATGCCGTCGCGGTCATAAATCAAGCCTTCACCGCCGCAGTTGATAAGAAAAACGAGGTTTTCGCCTCTTACACTTTCGGGTATTGTGCCGGTAATGCGAAACCATGCGCAGTCAAAAACTTCCTGTGCCCACTTGTCTCCGAGATTGATTGCTTTTTCTTTGCCGCTGAAGCGTTGCTCAAAGCTGACCGGCTCTGAGGTTATCCATGCGGTACAGTTGAGACCGCCCACGTTTTTATAGGAAAGCTCCAGCAGTTTATCGGAAAACGCCGCGCCCGTTTTGAATATTTCAGACATAACCATACACTCCGTTTCTTTTTTCTTCCTTTTAAGAATAACATCTGCACAAGGTAAAGTCAAACCAAAAACTTTCTTCTAATCGATTAAAATTCACACTTTTTACTTGTGCTGATAAATCTGTGTATGGTATACTTATTAATCAGATTGCATAGCAACCGATAATTAAAATGCAGGACATGATAAAATGGCAAAAAACAAAAACATGATAATCTCCGTTGTGCTGATTCTTCTTGTTGCCGTGTGTTGCATCACGTTTTTTACTTTGGGTGACAACGATCCGCCCGACGTGACGGATGCCGTCGCGCAGCATAACGAAACCATTGACGGAATTTTTTCAAAAAAATATTCTCGCGGTGAGAATCTTACAAAGCCAGACACCGCAACAAACGGCGCGTGGCTTGAAGCAACTGACGAAAACGCAGACGAAACATTCGGCTCTTTTTGCCGCAGTGTTTTTGACACAGCTTACATAAGCAACGCTTTTTTTGAAGCGCAGGCAAAAGCCGAAACAAAAAACTACGGTGCAAAATATACACCCGACGGCACCCAGCTTTACAGAGCACAAAACGTAACCGAAAAGCTTCACAAGGCAGGCAAAAAGGTTGTTTTTGAAATTCGCGCCGATTATTACGATGCGCTGATAAATGAACTGTGCACATTAAAGCCCGACGGTTTTACTGTCACGGGCTTTGACATCTTAGCAGGCGAAGAAGCCGCACAGAGAATGAACGAAATTTATGCCCTTATTAAAGCAAACAACAAAAACTGCACGGTGATTGCTCATGTCTCCGTCACCGGGGACAGCCATAGCTTCATCAGCACAGAAAACGCTGATGCGCTTTTTGTGGATATCCCCTTTGATGTTGAAAGAATACAAGCCGCACTCGGTGATTATTCCGCCTACAGCACAGACGACTGCATGGAAGCAAACACCTTTGATGCATGGGTGAGTTATTGGCACGCCAATTCTCAACTTATGAAGCTCCCCTTTTACGTCGGGTTTGACACATCACTCAACAACACCGCCACATGCGGCGCAGACGGAACTCTGCTTCAAACCGCAGTTGCCGACATATACGGCAATGTAAGCGGCAGAGTTTACCGCTCTTATTCAGATTTCCTTGAAAATAAAGAAAACAGCACTCAGGCTGTTCTTGATTACATTGTTAACGGGCTCAACCTTGAAACCGCCACGCGCCGTCTTTACGTGCAAGATTACGACGGCGGCACGGTAAAAAATGAAACAGGCACTGCACAAATCAAACTCAGGTGCTCCTCTATTTTTCCGCTCTACGTCAACGGTGTTTCATACGGCATACACGAAAGCGGAGAAACCACGCTTTCACTTGATTTGAACATAGGCGAAAATGTGTTTGAAATCACACAGAACAACAAAACCGTCACCTACCGCGCAGATTTTGCCGTTACCCCAGTGAGCCCCCTTATAACCTTTGTTATTCCCAACTCAACCGTATATGCAAACGGCGGCGAAATCATTGATATCACCGTCGGTGCACACATGCTTGCAGACGTCACACTTACAATTGCAGGCACAGACATTGACATGCAAATGAACAAGGCGCAATACGGGCAGTATACAACCTTCACCGCGTCAATCATCGTACCCGAAGCTACAGATTATCCGCTTGACCTTGGCAATATGACCTTCACCGCAAAGGCAGACGGAGTAAAAGCAGAAACCTACAGCGGTGCAAAAATCATCATCAATGCCAAAGAACCCGAAATCACAACGCAAGTGCAAATTCCTGCTCAAAGCACAACACAGATTAACAACTCCTCATATATTCCCACAACCGAAATGCAGACAACACGCCCTTACGTGAGTTCTCAGGGCGGCTCCTCAACTTCAAAAACCACGCTTTCTGTGCCGCCGCTTGATAAAAGCGTAATATCAAAGGTCTGCACCGTCACTGCAGATTTTGCAGAAACCAGACCTGTCACTCCGCTTTCAAACACGTCTTATCCCACCTACACACCGCTTGCAAAGGGTACAATGGACGTAATCTGTGATGTTGTTGACCACAATGACGGTGAGGATTACGTTCAGTATTACGTACTGCAATCAGGCAGACGTGTCCGAATACGCGACGTGAGCGTGCTTGAAAACTGCGCCCTCAGCGACAACAGCATCTCAGCTATTTCATGCACGTCAAACGATGTTTCCACAAAAATTAACCTTTCAACCGTATGGCGCGTGCCCTACAACGTTGAGCTTACACCGCAGAGCTATTCAAAGGGCTACGAAGGCAAGCTTTTCAACGTCAGCTCTTTCACCGCCAACACAATTGAAATTGACTTTTATCACACGGTTGCAGCTTCGGGTCATCTTGACGTGAGTGCAAGCAGCATCATCAGCTCATGCGGCTGGTCAACAGACACGGCAAGGAAAGTAAGCACACTTTATCTCACCCTCAAGCAACCCGTTGGCTTTGGCGGCTACAATATCAGTTACAACAACGACGGCACACTGTGCATTGAAGTTTTCAATTCCATGCCCAAAACGCTCACAGGTACAGTTGTTATGATTGACGCGGGCCACGGCGGAAAAGATCCCGGCGCATTGAGCGGTAACGGCAACGCGTATGAATCCGACATCAACCTCAGCATCGCCTACTGCCTCAAAGCCCAGCTTGAGCAGCGCGGAGCTTCCGTTATTATGACAAGGTCGGCTGACGATTACGTTTCCCTTGAGCAAAGGCGCGCGCTGGCAGAGCTTCTGAAGCCCGATATTTTTGTCAGCATCCATTGTAACGCCTCAAACACCTCTGCCAATCACGGCACAAGCGTGTTTTATTATACCCCTTGGTCTCAACCTCTGGCATCATCGGTGTTCAATAAGCTGGATTTGTTGTTTGACAACAACCTGTACAACGGCGTGCAGACAAGCAATCTCTCACAGTATTTTTATCCGTTTTACATCTGCCGAACCTCTGTGTGCCCGAGCATTCTTATCGAAACCGCATACATCACAAACGCGGTTGACTGTCCCATCCTCAAAGACGGCATTAATCAGCAACAGATTGCCGCGGCAATCGCTGAGGGTATAAACGGCTACCTTGCAAGATAGGGTGACGAGTATAACCCGAACCCGCCTGAAAGCGTGAATTTTCACGCACTTTTCGGCGCTTCGGCTTTGAAAGGCGGAAGCCTTCCTGCGTCCTCATCATCCGAAAATCATGCAAAAATTCGCACTTTCAGGTCGAAGATTTTTTACAGAGGAGATTTTCGGCGAGCCAAGGCACAAAACGCAGCAAAACCTTGACGGATTTGCGAGTATTTTAACGAAGGATTGACGGAAATCCACCTGTAAAAAACGGATTCGGATTATTCCCGTCACCCTAACCGTATTTTTGCAGCTTGTCATCGGTCAACTACACACAAAGCATGGTTTTTGCCGCAAGCATCATAATCACACCGGGTGTGCCCGTAAGGCAACACACCCCCAGTGTATACCAGTTGACCGCAATGGTGATGCCCGTCAGCATCCCCGTAAGGTTCACGGCAAACAAGGACGCCACCCCTTGAGTCAACGTGAGCAGAAACGCTTTTAAAAAGTGACCCGACCGCAAAAGCGCAAAAAATGCGGCGACGCCCAGCACACCGCACAACGTAAAAAACACAGTGGTGCTCATTCTTCACACTCCCCCTGATATACACCTACACTCAGCGTACAACTTCTCACACCCATTCTTTTTGCAAGCTTGAAAAGATAGCTGTAACGTGCTTTCAGCGCGTTGATTTCGTATATGTATGAGGATATCAGGTCGGAGTCTGTCTCCTGCTGAAAGCTTGCATGTGCACGCTCAAGCTGTTGGTTAAGCTTTCTAATGTCATCAATCAGCTTGTCTTGTGTTTTGGCTCGCTTTTTAAAAATCATCTCATTCCACCTCTCAAAAGTCTTTGTTCCATTAATATGGTACCGCATGACTTTTTAAAACAAATATTTTTATAAGGAGAGATACTTTCGGGTATCAACAAAATGCCATGTATCCTTTTAAACTGATTCCCGCAGTTAAAAACTACATCTGGGGCGGAAACAGACTCAGCCGCGAATACGGCTTACCGCAGACGGGTGACGTTCAGGCAGAGGGCTGGATGCTCTCATGCCACAAGGACGGCGAAAACACTGTTGCAAACGGCGCGTTTGCAGGCAAAACACTCACGGACGTGCTGGCAGAGAATCCGTCTTTTACCGGCACAAATGCCGCAGGCAAGGATTTTCCCATTCTCATCAAGCTCATTGATGCAAAAGACAGACTCTCCGTTCAGGTACATCCCGACGATGAATATGCCATGAGAGTTGAGGGTGAATACGGCAAAACTGAGGCATGGTATATCATTGACTGCGATGAGGGAGCTGAGCTGATTTATGGCTTTAAAGATAAAATCACTTCTCAGCAATTCCGCGAAGCAATTGAAAACAATACTCTGCTTGACTGTGTCAACCGTGTCAAAGTTAAAAAAGGTGATTTATTTTTCATTACGGCAGGCACTCTGCACGCCATTGGCAAGGGAATTCTGCTTGCGGAAATTCAGCAGAATTCAAACACCACTTACCGTGTTTACGACTATGGCAGGCTTCAAAACGGCAAGCCGCGCGAGCTTCACGTGGACAAAGCGGTTGACGTAACCGTATGCGAACCGCCCAAGGGTGACGGCAAGCCTTGCGGCGAAAAAGCCGTATGCGGCAACAATGCGCTCACCTGCCTTGTTGATTGTGAGCTTTTCAAAACGGAACTGCTTGAAATTGACGGTGAAATCGGCCACACCGCAGACAAAACCTCGTTCGTTTCTCTGCTTGCAATTGACGGCGAGGGCAACGTTGTTTCGGGCAACGGAAATAATGTCAGCATCAAAAAAGGCGAAAGCATCTTTCTGCCTGCAGGAAGCGGTGACTACTGCATAAACGGCAAACTCACCGTTATCAGAACAACAGTTTGACATTACATAATAACTGCGGCTTGCACGGACGTTAGTCTGCGCAAGCCGCAAGTTTTGTTTTGATTATTTTGTACCTTTAATAAAAACTACTTTCTGCGTTCCGTCAGTTCTGAGCGTAACGTATGCCGCAATAAACGGGTCACCTTTTTCCCTCGGCGGCTTTGAGCCGATAATAAGCTTGCATGGCTGACCAAGGTGGTCGTATTTACTGCCGGGCTCGTGCACCTCAGCCGCGTGTGCATGTCCGCACAGCATCAACGTGGGCTTCACCTTTTCGTGCAGAAGCTGTGCCCATTTTGAATAAATATCCCGCTCAATATTGAAAGGCTCTTCATATACGTGAGTGAACGGGTTGTGCGAGATTACAAGGCGGTGCTCAATGCCCTCTGCCTCATATTCACCCTTTTGAACAACAGATTCAAGGAACCGTGTTTCCTTCACCCTGAACGGATGGCAACACACTGCGCCGCTGTATTCGATGTTGCTGTCGTCCTTATCTTCGCCCGTGTCAAGCACAACACCCCACACCTTGCCCAGACGGAAGGTGAAATATGTATTTCCGTTGTGCACGGGTGTGTACTGTGAGAGCTTTTCAGCGTTCACGCCCCTGAGATCGTGGTTGCCTCTTGAAAAAATAACCGGCTTCTCACCGTTTGTGATTGTGCCCGAAAGCTTGTAAATCGCGTTAAAGTCGCTGATTCTTTCGCTGCTGTCGATAATGTCGCCGTTAAGTACAAGCAGGTCAACGTGTCTGTCTTTGAAGCAGTTGATTGCCGCGTCAACTTGACCGTGTGTATCCGAAATGTGAGCAACAAAGATATCCTGATTCTGCTTCACCGGGCAGAAAACAAAGTTTGTTTCAACGGGCTCCATGCTTATGCTTCTGTAAGCCAAACGTTTGACAAGACGACGGGTTACAACCGTGTATCTGCGTGCATTATCGAGCACTTCCATGGGTATTTCAACGCGGTGCACAAGCGTGTCCGTGCGCATAATTCCATTGTCGTGGTCATAATATTTAACGCCATCGACCTTTATCCACAAAAAGCACTTGTGCTTCACGGGCACAAAAATCTGATAGTTTTCACCAACGGCAAAAACCGTCGGGTCATAGCGAAGGATGTTTCCGTTTTTTGCAACCGTCATAAGCAATTCCTCCTTTAATAAATCCATTATACATTTACATTCTCGAAAAATCAATCAAATTGCCCTTAAACACACAAGAACTTGCAAAAGAAGAATCGAAATAGTGGTTTGTATTAAGAGCTAATCTTTAACATTTTCAGCGGTACAACATCGAGTTGTACCGCTCAGCTTGTCGAAAAACTCGTTTTCGACAAGCTGTCAGACTGCCGAGAAAGGTGCAAGATGACCTTTTCTTTGCCCCGAAGGTGTACAAAGGTACTCCGAGAGGGCAAAAAAGGTCAAAACAATGCGAAAATCGTACAAAGTTCTATGCTTTGTACGATTTTTTATGTGTGTATAAGTCTTACCATTTTCGTTTTCTTATTTAAGAAAAAACAGCATTGTTGTTCTTGTGCTTTTATCGACAGTCTGAAGGAACTGCCGTAAGG
>JAZNQF010000067.1:0-24242 GCA_045590055.1 Acutalibacteraceae bacterium | reverse complement strand
CGCTGTGAAATATTTGCTTCGCAAATGTGAGGAGGCGAATTTCATTTCACATCGAACAAAGTGAGATATTTCACAATTTCCGTAAGGAAATTATTTCACATTCGGCAACGCCGAATATTTCACTAAAATCAGTTTGAGTTCGAAACATTATTGCAAACCGCAAAAATATCTTTTTCGTAGCCTTTATACAGAAAAAACGACTTGTTTAGGCAAGTCGTTTTTTCATTTATATCCGCAGGACATAACTTCGTTTTGCGGACATAAACGAATGAAGTTGCCCTTCGGGCAAATGTATTAGGTAGGACCACCCGCACCCGATTGTAAACTTGTGCTAAGTGTGATATAATCACCTCGACAAATAAGAATTTGTAGGCGAGAAAAATGATAAAAACAGAAAGACTTTATATTACAGAATTTACACTTGATATGGTTGAGGCGGTACATCTCAACTCTATTGACGAGGATAACAGAAGGTTTAATCCTGACGAGGTTTTTGAAACAACGGAAGAAGCACGGGATACAGTTGAGTTTCTTATGAATGTTTACGAAAACGGTGATGGCCCCTTGGTGCACCCTGTTTTGCTTGCTGACGGCACAAATATCGGCTATGTTCAGGTTGTACCTATGAATGATGGAAATTATGAGGTTGGCTATCATATCGCAAAGGCATATACAGGCAACGGCTATGCAACAGAAGCGGTAAAAGCCTTCTTGCCTGAGATTATGAAGAAACTTGATATAAAAGAAATCTTTGGAATCTGTGTCGCTGAGAACATTGCTTCAATAAAAGTCTTAGAGAAGACAGGTTTCACAAAGGAGTTTGAGGGCATAGGTACATATCAAAATGAGAAAAAAGAAATCTGTAAATATGTTTATAAACTCAAATAAAAATATTTAATCAAAGCAGAAAGATAACTTCCCATTTGTCGAATTGTTGCTGAATTGAGCTGTAAACACAGAAAAGACCCCTCAATTATATCTACAACAAGTGTGGAGACTTTTGTGAAATAACGCTTCGCGTTATGAAATACGCTGCGGCGTATGAGGAATCTGTTTAAATTCATAATCCGAAGTTTTTTATATTGCGTAGCAATATTTCATTAAGAATGATATAAGCAGTTTGATAAACAAGAATTTACGGAGGATTTACAAGTTGCAACATAATATTGAATTTTGGAACGCATTAGATGAATTGGTGAATAATTCAGAAATAATAATTGATAGACCAAAAGGAACTTTGCATCCTAAGTATCCTAATTTCATTTATCGGGTTGATTATGGATATTTAAAGAACACAACCTCTATGGATGGTGCAGGAATAGATGTGTGGGTTGGAAGTGCCGAGAAAAAGGTTGATGCAATAATGTGCATAGTTGATTTGATGAAGAAAGATTCAGAAATTAAAATATTGATTGGATGCACAGAAGAGGAAAAGGAAATAGTATACGAAACACATAATGAAACACAGTTTATGAAAGGTGTTTTAATACGTCGATAAATTACATTTTGTAGAGGTATTTTATGGTTGAAATATGGGATGCATATGATAGGCAGTTTAATAAAATAGAGAATGCCATATTAGAAAGGGGAAAAGCCGTCCCTGATGGTATGTACCATTTGGTGTGTGAAATAATTGTTAAGCATGATGATGGAACCTATCTGCTTATGCAAAGAGATTTTGAAAAACATTTAGGCGGAATGTGGGAATTGACGGCAGGTGGTTCTGCATTGAAAGACGAAACACCAACAGAGTGTGCCGTCAGAGAATTGAGAGAGGAAACAGGCATCATCTCTTGCAAATTGCAAGAGATTAAACGAATTGTGCATGATGGTCACCATTCTCTTTATGTAGAATATTTATGTCTTACTGATTGGGATAAAAATGCTGTTATTTTACAAGATGGAGAAACAGTTGACTATATGTGGGTAGATAAAACTGCACTTTTAGAAATGGGAACAGATGCTTTGGCATCATCTAGGGCATTAGAGATTGTTAAGGAATTAAATATATAAATTCCATTTTATCGAACAGAGCAGTTATACTGCTTTTGCTTACTTTTACCTTGATTCCGCTCCGTTTGGTTACTCTTTCGCATAAATAAATCCCTTGCGGGGTTTGTGAAATAGCTGTCGCTATGAAATACACTGCTGCGAATGAGGATTTATTATATTTCATAATCCGCAGTATTTTTTTCATATTGCGTAGCAATATTTCATTAAGTATGCTATAGTTGATAAGAAGCGAACCCAATGCGGGCTCGGTTCTCATCAACTATAATCATTTTGTCAAAAAAGAATCATCGTACCACTCAACTTCAATCCGGAGGTAACCACATGAAATACCGCGAGGACAAATACGGTAACAAACTGTCAACATTGGGCTTCGGCTGCATGCGCTTCAAAAAGAAAATGGGCAGAATTGATATGACCGATGCAGAACGTCAGATAATGACCGCCTTCAACAAGGGCGTGAATTATTTTGACACCGCCTTCATATATCCCGGCAGTGAAGCGGCAATAGGCGAAGTTTTTGAAAAAAACAATATCCGTGACAAGGTATACATTGCAACAAAGCTTCCTCCTGCACTTATGCGCAGCACGGAAATTCTTGACAAGCTTTTCAACGAGCAGTTGAAAAGACTGCGCACAGACCACATTGATTTCTACTTGATGCACATGATGGCTGACATCAAGGTGTGGGAACGACTGAAAAGCATCGGTATTGAAAAATGGATTGAGGACAAAAAGGCAAGCGGTGCTATCCGTCAGGTCGGCTTTTCATACCATGGCAATTCGGATATGTTTTGCAAAATTGTGGATGCGTACGACTGGGACATGTGCCTCATACAGTACAACTATATGGACGAGCACACTCAGGCAGGGCGCAAGGGTCTGTACC
This sequence comes from Acutalibacteraceae bacterium, assembly GCA_045590055.1. Taxonomy (GTDB): domain Bacteria; phylum Bacillota; class Clostridia; order Oscillospirales; family Acutalibacteraceae; genus UBA6857. The sequence goes on along the minus strand of JAZNQF010000067.1, from coordinate 21,343 downwards.
ACGCCCACGAAAAAGGGATTCCCGTTATGATTATGGAGCCGCTTCGCGGCGGCAGACTTGTAAACAACCTTCCCGCAGAAGCAACTCGCATTTTTGAGGAGCACCCCGTCCGGCACACACCTGCACAGTGGGCTTTGCGCTGGCTGTGGAATCAACCCGAGGTCACCGTTGTGCTTTCCGGTATGAACTCCGACGAAATGGTGGATGATAACATCAACACTGCCTGCAACACACAAATCGGTGAGCTTACCGACCGCGACGAAGAAATGCTGAAAAGTGTTGTAAGGGTAATCAACGCAAAAATGAAAGTGCCCTGCACGGGTTGCGGATACTGTATGCCCTGCCCGCAGAAAGTGAACATCAGCGGCACCTTTTCCGCGTATAATCAACGTTACACAAAAAGCAGTTTTGCAGGCTTCAAGGAATACGCGAAATGCTCAACCGCCAAAGAATACGCGCCTGCATCAAAGTGCATCGGCTGCGGAAAATGCGAACAACACTGTCCTCAGGGAATTGAAATCCGCAAGCAACTTAAAGCTGCGGAAACCGAACTTGAAGGCACTGTATACAAGGCAATCTGTAGCGTTATGTCGGCATTTGGCAAGGGGAAATAAGCTGATAAACGAAAAATCCGTTCACTTCCGTGGACGGATTTTTTTCTTTCCGCCGTTTCAGTCCATTGAAAAACGCTGTAATCTGTGCTAAACTAAAAAAGAATTCACAACTAAGAACAGAGGTGCTTTATGAACTGTATAAAAAACATGAAGGTTATATCTTCCCTTGAAAAGCTCTACGACACCGATTCAATACCCGAAAAAAGCCTCAGTGCTTTTTCCATGCTCAAAAATGAAAAGAAGTCCTTTCAGCTTGCGGTTGAATCAACCGAGGAGCACGAAGCCTCGCTTACTGTAACAAGCGGGCTCAAAGATATCCGCATCTATACGGTAGAGCACATAAAATCCGACTTTCCGATGGACAAAAAGGACGCTGACGATTATTTCAGATTCAGCGAAAGCGGATATTACCCCGACCTGCTGTTGCCCGCTAAAGAGAAGCTCACACTCAAAAAAGGTGTAACTGTACTTTGGTTTGAGGTTAACGCTTCGCTCAACACCGCAGGAAGCCATACGGTTGAACTGACACTCGGCGACAAATCCGCAGCCGTAAACATTGAGATAATTGATGCCGAGCTTGATTTCAACAACTTTGTTTACACAAACTGGTTTCACACAGACTGCCTTATGTCACACTATAATTTCGACGCTTTCTCCGAAGAATACTGGCGTGTAACCGAAAACTTCCTGCAGACCGCCGCAGACTACGGCATGACGTGCGTGCTGACTCCCCTTTTCACGCCTGCACTTGATACACAGATAGGCGGCGAAAGACCTACCGTACAGCTTGTTGACGTAACCGTCAACAATGGCGCATACTCATTCAACTTTGACAAACTCACGCGTTGGATTGAAATGGCACACCGTTGCGGTATCAAATATTTTGAGTTTTCACACTTCTACACACAGTGGGGCGCAAGAAGAACGCCTAAGATAATGGCAACCGTCGATGGTGAATACAAGAGAATTTTTGGTTGGGACACACGAGCAAACTCTAAAAAATACAGGACTTTCCTCAAATCATTTTCAGTACAGCTTAAGAGTTACGTTGAAAAAAGAGGGCTGAAAAACAATGTGTTAATTCATGTCAGCGACGAGCCTAATTTTTCAATGCCTTTGTCTTACGGCAGAGCCGCGAAATACATACGCAGTCTTTTCAACGGCTATAGAATCGTTGATGCCCTCTCTGATTTCCGCTTCTACAAGTTGGGTATTGTGCCGAATCCCATCCCTGCAACTGACCACATCGACAGCTTCATCGGCAAGGTTGACGATTTGTGGACATACTACTGTAGCGGTCAGAGGAAGCACTGTGTTTCAAACAGATTTTTCTGTAACGAGTCACTCAGGACAAGAATCATCGGTTATCAACTGTACAAATTCAACATAACAGGATTTTTACATTGGGGCTATAACTTTTATTATACCCAGCTTTCTAAGGCGGTTATCAATCCGTTTGAGGTATCCGACGCGGGTGGCAAATTCCCTTCAGGTGACAGCTACGTTGTTTACCCTGCACCTGATGGCACGGCATACCATTCAATCAGGCTGAAGGTATTTTTTGACGCACTTCAGGATATGGCGGCACTCAACACGCTTGAAAAGCTCACCGACAAAAAGACCGCCCTTAACCTTATTGAAGAAAACGGCAGACACAACCTCACATTCCGCAATTATCCGCACGACAACGAATGGATGCTGAGAACAAGAGAGGCAGTAAATGCCGCAATCAAAGAAAGAATCTGATTGTCCCGATAAAAACCGAACGCCGCAACAGGCATTTGTTGCGGCGTTTATATTTTTGTATTTTATCGGCCAACGTGTGCGGTCAAGGGGAACCCCCGCCGCCGAAGCGCTGCGCGCTTTCGGCTTTCGCGCACGGGAAGCCGCTGCGATTTCACTGCCGCCCCATGCCGAGCGCGAAAGCCGCGTGTGCATGCGTGGGGAAGCAGGGCGTGAAATCTCAACCTGAGTGTAAGCATGCTCACACGGCGGCGGGGCGCTGCCCGTACAACCGCGTGTGTTGCACGTTTTATTTCACACCGTAAAGCAACCAGACATATATGTAAGCAGGAATAATTGCCGCCAGAGTGAACGGTATACCGATTTTGAAGAAGTCGGCATTTTTAACCTCGTAACCTTCCTTGCGGAGAATACCTATACCCGTAATGTTTGCAGATGCACCGATGGGTGTGCAGTTGCCGCCGAGAGTTGCACCCGAAAGTAAACCGAAATAAAGCGGAGTCGGGTCAACTTCAAGCGTTGCGGCAAGACCTGCGATAACGGGAATCATGGTGGCAACGTACGGAATGTTGTCGATAAAAGCAGAAATTACTACGGAGCCCCAAACGATGATTGTGTAAAGCAGGAAAATATTCCCGCCGCCGAGCTTTGCAAGTGCCCCTGCCGCCATATCAATAACACCCTGCGCTGAAATACCGCCAATCATGAGGAAAAGACCGACAAGAATACCGATTGTTGTGAAGTCAATTTCTTTAAGCGGCTCAACTACACAAGAAAACTTTTTAGTTTTTGCAACTTCATAAATGAGACCAACGATAAACAGAACACAGCAGATAATACCGTTTGTTTCGTTGGGCTTGTTGGGAATGAAGGATGCACCGATAAGAAGCGCAAGTGCGCCAACAAGCAGAACGGTGGGTACATAGTCGGTAACCTTTGTGCGCTGTGCCGCTTTTTCAACAGCCTTGTTTTCCTTGCGGAAAACTACAAGCAGAATCAACGCCGAAAGCAGTGCGCCAAGTTCAACGGCAAAGAATATGCTGGGCTTGCCCTTGTACCAGATGAAGTCAAGGAAGCTCATATCAAGTGCAGAGCCGAGCATGATGGCGGTTGTGTCACCAACCAACGTTGCCGCACCCTGAAGGTTTGAAGAAACCGCAATTGCGATAATAAACGGCACAGGATTCGTGTCAAGCTTTTTGCAGATTGCAAGCGCAATCGGAGCCACCATAAGTACGGTTGCAACGTTATCTACAAAAGCAGAAATAATGCCCGCAAACAACGAAAGCGCAACCGCCGCCCATTTGACATTGGGCACCTTGGACATCACCACATCAGCAAGAAGCGCAGGCATCTTGCTTTCCGTAAACAGGGCAACAAGACCCATCGTGCCGATAATCATAAGAATAACGTTGAAATCGAGCGAACCAATAACCTGATTAAGAGGCAGCAGGCCGCTGACAACAAAAATAATGCCTGATGCAAGTGCGATGTAGGGGCGGTATTTGCCGAACACCAGCATAAGTACATAGGTGACGGCAAACAAACCAAGTGCAATAATCGCAGTTGTTTCCATAATTTTCACTTCCGTTTCAATTTATTCAGCCGTGCTTTGTTCTGCCTCGGTTGTTGTTTCCTTGATATTCTCCGTTCTGTCTGCACGCACATCAACAATGTTGCGATAGATACTGTTAAAAGAGCCGTGTGTTTTCATTTTCGGGTGTTCTGCAATCCAGTTTTCAAGCATCTGCTGCAGGTCACCGCTTTTAAGATGTTCGAGCACCTCAATTTTGTGCTGGCTGACGTAACTGTCTGCCGAAATATCAATACGCTGAATTACGTAGATATAGTCATCGGTTTTAACAACGCCCGCTTTTCCTCTTTCAAGCGCCTTAACCTGAGAGAAAAAGCCTTCAGAATACGTGGTGTCGGCATCGTCTATTACAATGATACTCAATTCAGACGGACCGCTGAGGCCCTGACTTTCGTTGTACGTTGTGTTAAGCTTGTTGATATCTGTGCCCGAATTCACCTGAGACGCCATGCTTTCAAACTCAGCAGAAATTGCCGCCAGCTCCTGCTCGGTGAAGCTGTCCACACCCTGAGAAATCGGAGTGAGGTAGCCCGTGATTGCCTTGAAGCCGACGAATTTTTCATTGAATGCCTTAACAACGTCTTCATTGCTGACAGGTTCAACTCCCTGCGTGCCGTAATAGCTTTCAAGTATCAGCTCTTTTTTCGCGTTGTTTGTAACCACAGAGGTGTAATCCTGCTTGCTGACTCCGATTTTTGAATAGTACGAAGAAAACAGGCTCCACTCATTTTCAACTTTTGCAGCAACGTCTGATTTTTCAATAATTGAAAGGCTGAAGCCTTCCTCGGCACAGATTGAGCTGATTGCAATATGGGAAGCGCACAGCCTTTTTACCGCCTGCTTTACGTCGCTTTCCGTATAGCCCTCAACAAGACCTGCCTGCTCGGGATACGAAAGCACGTAGTCAAGATAATAAGCATATATACCGTTTGAAAGCTTCGCGCTTGAAATACTCACCGCTGTGTCGGCGTTTGAACAACCGCACAGACCCACGCAGAGCATAACAATGCACAAAAGCGCACACAATAAACGTCTTTTCATTTTCATGTCACCTTTCGTCTTATTCAACAGGAAGGTTGAAGCAATGCATGTGAAGGTCTCTCATAAGAAACAGTTTTTCCGCGCAGGTAAAGGGAGTACCCTGAGCGAAAAGCTGCTGCTGAAGCTTCACAACAGCAAGCAACGCGGGATCCATCTGCGACTTGTGGCATTTCATTGCCTGAATTTTCAGCTCATCAAAATCGCTTATGTCAACCGTTGTGTTTGCTCTGTCGGTATAGTAAAAACCGATGCCCTTAACGCTCCAAGCATCTTTTCTTAATTCGCCGTTATCAAACGACGGATAAAAATTACAGCCTGAATCCATGCACGCAAACTTTACCGCCTGGCCGACTTTGATGTGGTCAGAGTGGCACTCGGTTGCAAGGTTGGGGTCAACGGTAAAAACAAAATCCGGCTTTATCTCCCTGATAACCTTCAGCACCGCCTGAGAAATCTCGTCAACACTCGCCCTTGTTTTGTCCGCAAAGCCGAGAAAACCTGCGTTTTTTACGCCGAGAAGTTGCTGGGCGGCCATTGCTTCCTGCTGGCGCACTGTTACAACCTCATTTTCTTTACCTGCATATTCGGGAACGGCAAAGCGATCGTCGGTGACGGTGAGCTCCCACACCTCAACCCCGCGTGAAACAAGCCACGCCATTGTACCGCCCGCGCCAATCTGGTTGTCATCGGGATGGGGCTGAACAAAAAGAGCGCGCTTGATGCCGTTGAGTGAAGGCGGAGCGCAAAGCACCTTTGCCGCAGGTATCACCGCATTCACCGCCGCAACAGACATTTTGCTGCGAAGGGTACGTTTTCTTTTAGCGTTTGTTTTGTTTATATCTGCCATTTTTGACTTCATGCGGCGTTGCCGCTTCCTTTCAAAAATATTCTTAAAACTTATAATAACATTAAATAGCTGTATCCGTCAACGAAAAATCCGAAAAAACAGTTTCTATTTTCCTCGGGCAGCATTCGGGCGAATAAACCCAGCGGTCAATAAAATCACCGTCAAAAAACGTTTCCGGTTGTGTAACGGGGTACTGTGCATCAAAAGAATCCACAACAATCAGCTTGATTTTCATTCTTTCGGGTATCATGTTTTTGATATACACACTTGCGCTCTGCCCCGGTGTTACGTTCGGTACATACTCTGCAAGACCTGCAAGATTGGGCTTGAGTTCAATGAAAATACCGTATCTTTCAACTGAGCGCACAATACCCGGTACGGTCTCACCGGCTTTGAAGGCAGAGGCGTTTTCCTCCCACGTGCCCAGTAATTCCTTGTAGCTGAGCGTTACGCGGTTTGCCTCGTCAATTGCCTTCACAACGGCTTTGATTTTCTGTCCTCCCGTAAAACGTGCACTCGGGTGCGGTATTCTTGATACGGATATACTGTCAATCGGCATCAGCGCGCTGATGCCTGCACCGATATCAGCAAAAACCCCGAAGTTTTCCATGTGAGTTACAACCGCATCAATCACGCATCCCGGCGTGAGATGCCTGATATATTCATTCATGCACTCCATCTGCACCGCTTTTCTGCTGAGAACAGCAACCGTACGCCCCGATTCGTCAACGTCGAACCCCGTAATTTTAAACATAACGGGTTTATTCACGCGTGAAATAATTGCAATATCTCTCACCGTGCCGTCATCTATTCCGATTGCGCCCTCCTGACGGGGTATGATTCCGTGCACGGGTCCGAGTTCAACGTGCAGATTGTGGTCCTTGTCGCAGACGGTAACTCTCGCTTCAAGTATTTTCCCGTTGTAATGTGCATCCCTGAGCGACGACAGAGACAGCATAGCATTCCTGTTTTCCTGTGTGGCGAGCAGATAGCCCTCCGGCATAAATTTTTTCATTGTAACAACCCTTTCCGCCGAATTTACGGCATTTGTATTTTCATCCTGCATTTTGCAGATTGACTGTTTGTTTGATTTATATGATTTATTGTTTGCCTTTAATGACGATATGTGGTATAATAATAAATTGAATGCAAAACCGATGAAAAGGAGAATTAAAATGGACGTACGCGTCGGTGACACTCTCATCATGAAAAAACAGCATCCGTGCGGTAACAACCGTTTCACCGTGCTTCGCTCCGGTATGGATTTCAAAATCAGGTGCGAAAAGTGCGGCCATGAGGTTATGGTCAAACGTTCAAAGGCTGAAAAAAACATCAAAAAAATTGAACGGCCTGATGAAGAAAATCCGACGGCAAATCAGAACGGAGGTACGCAATGAACATAGATTTATCCAACGTAGAGGCTCGGTTTGAAGAAATCAACCGTCTGCTTTGCGAGCCCGACGTTACAAGCGACATTGAAAAATACACCGCACTTATGCGTGAATTAAAAACAGTTACACCCGTTGTTGAAAAATACCGCGAATACTCAAAAACATGCGCAGACCTTGCCTCTGCCAAAGAGCTTCTCAATGCAGGCGGACTTGACAGAGAAATGAAGGAGCTTGCGTTGCTTGAAATTGACGAGCTGACCGAAAGAGAGCAGATTGTGGGCGAGGAGCTGAAAATTCTGCTTCTTCCACGCGACCCTAACGACGACAAAAACGTAATTGTTGAAATTCGCGGTGGCGCAGGCGGCGAGGAAAGTTCGCTGTTTGCAGGCGTGCTTTACAGAATGTACTCCATGTATTCAGAAACAAAGGGCTGGAAAACCGAGGTTATGAACTCCAACCCCACAGAGCTTGGCGGCTTCAAGGAAGTCAGCTTCATGGTCACGGGCGAAGGCGCGTATTCGCGCTTCAAATTTGAAAGCGGTGTGCACCGTGTTCAGCGTGTGCCCGAAACCGAAAGTCAAGGACGTATTCACACCTCAACCGTCACCGTTGCCGTACTGCCCGAAGCGCAGGAGGTCGAAGTTGAAATTAACCCTGCGGATTTGCAGGTGGATACCTTCCGTTCAAGCGGTGCGGGCGGTCAGCACATCAACAAAACCGAATCTGCAATCCGCATCACTCATCTGCCCACCGGCACGGTTGTTGAGTGTCAGGACGAAAGAAGCCAGCACAAAAACCGCGACAAAGCCATGCGTATTCTCCGCTCCCGCATACTTGAAGCAGAGCGCGAAAAGCAGAATGCCAGCATCTCAGGCGAGCGCAAGGCTCAGGTCGGCACGGGCGACAGAAGCGAGCGCATAAGGACGTACAACTATCCGCAAGGCAGAGTCACCGACCACAGAATCGGTCTCACACTTTACAAAATCGAAGCTATACTCAACGGCGACATCGATGAAATTATTGACGCTTTAATTACCGCCGATACGGCAGAAAAGCTCAAAAATCAATCTGAAGCATGATTTTTAATTCCAGAGGAAATCACAATGAAAACCACACTTTATGACTTCACTTCTCATATAAATGAAAACGAGCTGAACGAAGTCGCGCACATTCTCAGCCACGGCGGCATTGTCGGCATACCGACCGAAACCGTCTACGGTCTTGCCGCAAACGCACTTGACGGCGAAGCGGTCAAAAAAATATTTACCGCAAAGGGCAGACCGCAGGATAATCCCCTCATCGTGCACATAGCATCTATTGAAGAATGGGCACCGCTTGTTCAGGAAATACCCGAAAAAGCAAAACGGCTCACGGAAAAATACTGGCCCGGTCCGCTGACGGTTATACTCAAAAAAAGTACCGTTATACCCGATGAGGTGTGCGCAGGGATGGACACGGTTGCAGTGCGCATGCCCTCAAGCGAGGTTGCTCAGGCAATCATCCGCGCAGCAGGTGTACCTCTTGCCGCCCCCTCCGCAAACACTTCGGGCAAACCGAGCCCGACCTCAGCCGCGCACGTTATGTGCGACCTTTCAGGCAAAATCGACGCCGTTGTTGACGGCGGAGACTGCGGTGTAGGCGTTGAATCAACCGTCATCAGCCTTGCAGGTGACATTCCCCGTTTGCTCAGACCCGGCGGAATTTCCGCAAGTCAGCTCATTGATGTGCTCGGTGAAGTTGAAATTGACTCCGCGGTATACAACAAGCTTGAAGAAAATGTGAAAGCCGCGTCGCCGGGCATGAAATATATGCATTACTCACCCGACGCAGACATAACTCTGCTTAAGGGCAGTTTTGAAAGCTTCTGTCGATTTGTGAACGAAAATGCAGAAAAAAGCCCGGTTGCGCTGTGCTTTGACGGTGAAGAAGAAGCCCTCGGTATCCCTTGCGTAGCCTACGGCAAGGCAAACGATGCGGCAAGTCAGATGCGCCGAATTTTTGCGGCACTCAGGCAGCTTGATGAAATAGGTGCAAAAAAAGTTTTTGCCCGTTGTCCGTCATGCGAGGGTGAGTCACTTGCGGTTTACAACCGCCTTGTGCGCGCGGCAGGCTTTCACATAATTGAACTTGAATGAGGTGAAAACATGGGCAGACTCATCGGCCTTACGGGGCAGACGGGCGCAGGCAAAACAAGCGTTGCGGCACTTTTTGAGGCGCGCGGATATGCGGTCATTGACGGTGACGTGATTGCAAGAGAAATTGTCACTCCGCCTTCACCCGTGCTCATTACGCTCGCTGAGCGATTCGGCAAAGACGTAATTAACACAGACGGTACGCTCAACAGGCAGTTGCTTGCCTCACGCGCTTTTGCAGACAAGCAGAGCACCGACGACCTCAACTCGATCACCCACCCCGAAATCATACGCCTTGCGCTTGAAAGAGCAGACGAAGCATATAAACGCGGCTGTGAATATGCAGTGTTTGATGCCGCAGCTCTTTTTGAAAGCGGTATTCAGCGGTTGTGCTACATGTGCATAAGCGTTGTTGCACCGAAGGATGAACGTCTCAGACGCATCACCGCAAGGGACAATATCAGCGAAGATGCCGCCTTGTTGAGAATAAACGCGCAGAAGGACGAGCAATACTATATCAACAACGCAGATATTGTTATACGCAACGCCGCACCGTATTCACTTGAGGCTGAATTTATGAACGCGGTAAATATAATTGAAAGTCAAGGTGAACAATACGGCAAAGAGAAATAAAAGAAGAAAAGCATCGGGATTTTTCGCTTCAATGCTTATCACGCTTGCTGTGTTCACCCTGCTTTTCTTTGCAGGTCGCGGCGTTCTCAAAACATTATATCCGCAGGGGTATTCCGATTTTGTCGAAACCTACGCTTCGCAGAACAATATTGAGGAGAATCTTCTCTACGCGGTAATCAAAACAGAAAGCAGTTTCAACCCTGAGGCTGTTTCATACGCGGGCGCGATGGGCTTAACACAGATTTTGCCCGAAACGTTCACATGGTTGCAGACAAAAACGGGCGAAAAGCTCAGCCCCGAAGAATTGTTCACACCTGAGGTATCAATAAAATACGGCGCTTTTTTCTACGGCATGCTCATGGAAAAATACGGTGACGTTGAAACCGCCGCGGCGGCATACCATGCAGGCATGGGCAGTGTTGCAAAATGGCTCGGTGACGAGAGATATTCCGCAGACGGAAAAACGCTTGACCGCGTACCGTATGCAGACACGCAAAGCTACATTGAGAAAATTACGGCGGCAAAAATTGTTTATGACAGACTTTACGGCTGACAAAACATGTAAGAATTGAACAAAATTTCACGTGAAGATTTTTCTTGTATCAGACCGCTAAAGCTGATATAATGTAAAAGACTTATGATAAATAACAGTCATTTAAGATATTCCAAGAAAGGTAAGGTACCCAAAATGAGCGAAAAGAAAACCGAAGCTCAGCTTCTTCAGGAAAAGCTGAGCATGAAAAAAGAACACGGATGCGCCGTGATGACCGATGAAGAAATTGCAAAAGCAGACGAATTCTGCGAAGGCTATAAAAAGTTCCTCGGCACCGCAAAAACAGAGCGTGAATGCGTTGACTACGTTCTTGCCATGGCAAAAGAAAAAGGCTTTGTTGAATTCGACGTCAACAAAACCTATAAGCCCGGCGACAAGGTATACCGCAACAACCGCGGCAAAGCAATCATCCTTGCAGTTTTCGGTCAGAAGCCTCTGAGTGAAGGCGTTAGAATTGCCGCCGCTCACATCGACTCACCCAGACTCGACCTCAAACCCTCCCCTCTTTATGAGGACAGCGAAATCGCATACCTCAAGCCCCACTATTACGGCGGCATCAGAAAATATCAGTGGCCCGTAACTCCCCTTTCACTCCACGGTGTTGTTATGCTCAAGGACGGCACAAAGCTCACCGTAAACCTCGGTGAAAAAGACGATGAACCCAAGTTTGTCATCTCCGACCTTCTCCCCCACCTTGCCGCAGAGCAGAGCAAAAGACCTCTTTCTCAGGGCATCAAGGGTGAAGAACTCAATGTAATCATCGGCACACGTCCGTTCAAGAGCGACTCAGGCAGTGAGCTTGTCAAGCTCAACGTGCTGAAGCTCCTCAACGAAAAATACGGCATTATTGAAGAAGATTTCCTCAGCGCAGAGCTTGAGCTTGTGCCTGCATATCCCGTATGCGACATCGGACTTGACAGAAGCCTCATCGGCGGCTACGGCCACGACGACAGAGTCTGCTCCTATCCCGCAGTTATGGCATCCTTCAATGCTGAAATGCCCGTACACACCTCAGTTACCGTACTTGCCGACAAGGAAGAAATCGGCAGTGTTGGCAACACCGGTCTCGATTCCTTCTATCTCAACTATTTCATCTGCGACCTTGCAAAAACTCAGGGTGTTGAGGGCAGAGACGTGCTCACAAACAGCCAGTGCCTTTCCGCAGACGTAAACGCCGCATTCGACCCCACCTTCCCCGGTGTGTTTGAAAAGAACAACTGTGCTTTCCTCAACCACGGCGTTGTTATCACAAAGTACACAGGTGCAAGGGGCAAATCCGGCACGTCAGATGCATCCGCAGAATTCATGGGCAAGGTCAGAACCCTGCTCAACAACCACAACGTTGTATGGCAGGCCGGCGAGCTCGGCAAGGTTGACGAAGGCGGCGGCGGAACAGTTGCAATGTTCATTGCAGCGCTTAACGTTGACGTTGTTGACCTCGGTGTACCCGTTCTTTCAATGCATGCTCCGTTTGAAACCGTCTCCAAAATTGACGTTTACATGGCATACAGGGCCTTCTACGAGTTCTTTGCAAACGAATAAGTTGAACTATTCACAAAATTAATCGACGCATAAAATCGTTTTTGTTGTTTATCTACAAAATTTAATGTTTGTTATTGTTTTATTAACAAACAAGCAACAAATGTCGAATTGTTAACTGATAGCATTAAAATCGTCATCAAACAGTTTATTGTCGGAGGTTAGTTTTATGCAGGATTTACTCGGCTTGGTTCTCGAACTTGTCAACATGCTTCTCGGTCTTTTCAAAGGTATCGCAGATTTTGTGAACTGAATAAAATACCGGTTCTTCCCGCAGCGAGAGTTGCGGGAAGTTTTTTGTTCAAAAAATTAACATTTAACCGCCTTGTCATACGTCAGGCTTTGGTGTATAATAATATGTCGAAAAAAGAAGAGGAGATGTTATCATGCCGTTAGCATTTAAAATCATAATTGCTCTTGTTGTTCTTTTTGCCGTGCTTGAAATTGCACTCGGCTTTGTGTTTTTCTTCATCGCCCTCGGCTCAAAAAAGCGTGAAGATGTTACGGTTCCGCGCAAAAACAGCCTGTTTGAAGCAAACAAAGACCATCCCACCCTCATTGCAGGATATAAATGGTACGACACTACATATCACCAGTACGTAACAATCAAAAACCGTAAGGATGAAACTCTGCACGCGGCAGAATTCCGCAACCCGTCAAACAGCAATGTGTGGGCAATCACCGTCCACGGCTGGACAAACGTGCACCGCGAGCTTTCAAGCTACGCCATGGAATACTACCGCAGAGGCTTCAACGTGCTCATGCCCGACCTCAGAGGTCACGGCGAGAGTGAACACAAATACGTATCAATGGGCTGGCTTGACAGACTTGACATCGTTGATTGGGTTAACAGCATTGTGAAAGAAAACCCCAACGCAAAAATCATAATCCACGGTGTTTCCATGGGTGCAGCAACAACCATGATGACCACGGGTGAGACTCTGCCCGAAAACGTTATTTTCGCCGTTGCAGACTGCGGCTTCACAAGTGTCAAGGACATTATGGTTGACCAGACAAAGCGCAAATACCATCTGCCCGTGCCTCTGACCGTACCCGTAGGCAGCCTTGTGAACAGGCTGATGAACGGCTTTTTCTTCGGCAAAGGCTCTGCGGTGGAGCAACTTAAAAAGTCTAAAACCCCCACCCTCTTCATTCACGGTGACAAGGATAATTTCGTTCTTCCCGAAAATCTCGGCAAGGTATATTCAGCCTGCGCCGCCGAAAAAGACATGTTTGTGGTAGAGGGTGCGGAGCACGCCGTTTCAAACATCTGGTTTCATGAGCTATATTGGAACAAGGTTGATGAATTCATGTCAAAATATCTCACAGTTTACGCCTGATAAAACCCATATAAAAACTGAAAAAACTTAATGTGACCGCACACTTTTTATTGAAAGTGTGCGGTCAATGTGCTATAATTCGGATGTTAAGGTGGTGAGAGTGCGATTTTTCACCAACCGCCAATAAAAACACGGAGGTAAACCATGAAAAAACTCAACATCGGCATCATCGGCGCAGGCAGAATCGGCAAGGTTCATGCCAAATCAATTGCTTACAGTGTACCCGGCGCAAAAATTCTCGGCATCACAGACGTATATAAAGACGGTCTGCAGGAACTGTGCGACCTTTACGGCATAGAAAGAATCTATGACGATTATAAGGCAATGCTCGCAGACGAAGAAATTGACGCAGTACTTGTCTGCTCATCATCAGATACTCACGCTCAGATCGCCATTGAAGCCGCTCAGGCCGGCAAGCATATCTTCTGCGAAAAGCCCGTTGACCTCACACCCGAAAAGGTCAACGCAGTTATTGATGCATGCGAAAAAGCAGGCGTTAAACTTCAGGTTGGCTTCAACAGACGCTTTGACCACAACTTCGCACACGTACGTGAACTCATCAACGAAGGCAAAATCGGTAACCTTGAAATCATCAAAATCACATCCCGCGACCCTGCTCCGCCCTCACCCGAGTATGCGGCAGTTTCAGGCGGCATGTTCCTCGATATGACAATCCACGATTTCGATATGGCAGCATTCCTTGCAGGTTGCCCCGTAACCGAAGTTTTTGTTAACGCAACCTGCCTTGTTGACCCCGCAATCGGTGAAGCAGGCGACGTTGACACAGCAATCATCAACCTCAAGTTTGAAAACGGCGCAATCGGCGTTATTGACAACAGCCGCCGCGCAGCATACGGCTACGACCAGAGAATTGAAGTTTTCGGCTCACTCGGTGCCGCGGTTGCTTCAAACGATACACCCACAAACGTCACCCTCATGAACGGCGACGCAGTCAGCACAGACAAGCCGCTTTACTTCTTCCTTGAAAGATACATGCAGTCCTTCCGTGACGAAATGATTCAGTTTGTTGACGCCGTCAACAACGACACCGCCACACCTACAAACGGCGTTGACGGTCTCAACTCAATCCTCGTTGCTCTTGCGGCAAAGAAATCCGCAGCAGAAGGCAGACCCGTAAAAATCTCCGAAATCGGCTGATTATTCAGCTTACTAATTTAACTGAAAGGTACTGAGAGTTATGAAACTTACAATGGCTCAGGCCCTCGTCAAATTCCTTGATAACCAATACATATCCTTTGACGGCAAAGAAACCAAATTTGTCAAGGGTATTTTCGGCATCTTCGGCCACGGTTGTGTTGTTGGTATCGGCCAGGCACTTGAGCAGGGCGGCCACAGCCTCACCTATTATCAGGGCCACAATGAGCAAGGCATGGCTCACGCCGCAATTGCTTTTGCAAAGCAGAAAGACAGACGCGAAATCATCGCCTGCACATCCTCAATCGGCCCCGGTGCACTCAACATGGTCACTGCATGCGGCACGGCAACAGCAAACAGAATTCCTCTGCTTGTGCTGCCCGGCGACACATTCGCCTGCCGTCAGCCCGACCCTGTTCTTCAGCAGATTGAGCAGACAAACTCATGCGCCACAACCGCAAACGATGCCTTCAAGGCCGTTTGCAAATATTGGGACAGAATCAACCGCCCCGAACAGCTCATGACCGCTTGCCTCAATGCAATGCGCGTGCTCACAGACCCCGCCGAAACAGGCGCAGTCTGCCTTGCAATGCCTCAGGATGTTGAGGGTGAAGCCTTCGACTATCCCGACTATTTCCTTGAAAAGCGCGTGTGGTACGTTGACCGCAGGCTCCCCTCTCAGCGCGAGGCTGAAGCGGCGGCTCAGCTTATCAAAAACGCAAAAAAACCGATGCTCATCGTCGGCGGCGGCGTAACATATTCACACTCATGGGAAGCCGTGCAGGCCTTCTGTGAGAAGCATTCAATCCCCATTGGTGAAACTCAGGCAGGTAAAGGTCAGATTGCATGGAACCATCCGCTCAACATGGGCGGCGTTGGTGTAACGGGCGGCGCGGCGGCAAACATTGTTGCTCAGCAGGCAGACCTCATCATCTCTGTAGGCACAAGGCTTACGGACTTCACCACCTGCTCAAAGTGGGGCTTCAAGAATCCCGACGTCAAGCTGCTTTCAATCAATGTCTGCTCCTTTGACGCATTCAAAATGGATTCCACCGCTGTTATTGCAGATGCCAAAGCTTCCATTGAAGCAATTGATGTCATCCTCGGCTCAGCATGCACAAACGAATGGGGCGATATCCCCGCAAAAGCTCAGGCCGAGTGGTTCAAAGAGGTTGACGCCAACTATAACCGTCAGCTTGAAAGCGGATTTTCACAGACTCACGCCCTCGGCATCATCAACGAAAACATTGCGCCTGATTCCATCGCCATCGGTTCATCAGGCTCACTGCCCGGCTGCATGCAAAGACTTTGGAAAGCAAGTGTACCCAAAACATACCACATGGAATACGGCTTTTCATGCATGGGATATGAAATATGCGGCGCACTCGGTGCAAAGCTTGCCGCACCCGACAAAGAGGTTTACACCATGGTTGGTGACGGCAGCTTCCTGATGCTCCACAGTGAACTTTACACCGCAATTCAGGAAAACCTCAAAATTAACGTTATGCTTTTTGACAACAGCGGCTGGGGCTGCATTGAAAATCTGCAGAACAATCAGGGTACAGACACATTCGGCACACGCTTCACCGCAAGAAACCCCGAAACAGGTCTTCTTGACGGAGCAATTGTACCCATTGACTTTGCAAAATGCGCAGAAGGCTACGGTGCAAAGGCATACCGCGTAACAAACGAAAAAGAGCTTCTTGAAGCTCTTGAAGACAGCAAAAAGCAGACAGTATCCTGCCTGTTTGACATCAAGGTTGCTCACCGTTCAATGTCCGAAGGCTACGAAAGCTGGTGGAGAGTCGGCGTTGCCGAGGTTTCAAGAAGCGAAAACGTACAGAAGGCATACGATGCCATGAGCAAAGAAATCAAAAAAGCCAGACTTTATTGATACAGGAGAAAAATTATGCTTAACAAAGAAAAAGTTTTCCTCGCCTGCGCACCTATCGCGTGGACAAATGACGACCTGCCCGACCTCGGTGCAGAAAACACCTTTGAGCAGTGCATCAGCGAAATGGCTCTTGCAGGCTTCACAGGCAGCGAAATCGGCAACAAATATCCCAAAGACGTTGAAACCCTCAAACATAAGCTCGATGTAAGAGGTATGAGAATCTGCAACGCATGGTTCTCCTCTTTACTTCTGAGCGAAGGCTACGATGCAACAATTGAAGCTTTCATCAAGCACAGAGATTTTCTGCATGCTCTTGGCGCAAAGGTTATTGGCGCGAGTGAGCAGGGCAACAGCATTCAGGGCACAACCAAGTCCATTTTCGGTGACAAGCCCGTTTACACCGATGAGCAGTGGGACCTGATTGCAAAAGGCTTCAACAAAATGGGTGAGCTTGCAAAAGAAAAAGGCATGTATTTCACCGTACATCACCACATGGGTACAGGCGTACAGACCGAAGCTGAAATTGACAAGCTCATGGAAATCACTGACCCCGACCTCGTCTATCTTCTTTACGATACCGGTCACCTCTCATTCTCAGGTGAAGATGCAATCGGCGTGCTCAAAAAGTACGTAAACAGAGTTAAGCACGTTCACCTCAAGAGCATCAGACAGGACATCATTGACGATGCAAAAGCAAAGGGCTACAGCTTCCTTGACAGTGTCAGGGCAGGCTCCTTCACCGTACCCGGCGACGGTGACTTTGACTTCACACCCGTTTTCGAAATTCTCGAAGAAGCCAACTATGAAGGTTGGGTTGTTGTTGAAGCTGAGCAGGACCCTGCAAAAGCTAATCCCTATGAGTACGCTTGCATTGCAAGAAAGTATATTGCAGAAAAAACAGGCCTTTAATAGCTTTTTTGGCTGTCGCTCATGAAGCGACAGCCAAAAAAATCTTAAAACGGGAGGTATTGCCATGTCAGCAAAACTCAAGTTCTATCATCTTACAGACCTGCACCTTGTTGCGCGTGATTCTCAGCACGACATTGACACAAGAAAGATAATTGAAGCGGCTTTTAACCAGCTCATTGACGATAAAGAGACGGAAATCGTCCTCATCTCAGGTGACCTGACAAGCTTCGGTGACGTGGCAAGCCACGCGGCAATGATTGAACTGCTTGAAAAGCTCAAAAAAGCCGGCAAGCGCGTTTTTGTTACCCTTGCAACACATGATTATTGGTTTAACGGTGACTACACAAGGGCTGAGCTTCGTGAGATGTACGCCCCTTACGGCTGGCACGAGGCTTACGCGGAGTTCACCCCGTCATATTCCTATGCAGTGAAGCTGTGTGAGGGATGGCGCCTGCTTGCCCTCAACGACGACGGCGACGGCAGAGAATTCTGCGGCTACGGTGACGAGGAGCTTCAGTGGATAAAGGCACAGATTGAAGATGCGCACAAAAACGGCGAGGAAGTTGTGGCGATGACTCACCATCCCATTCTGCCGCCCAACATTGTTTATCCGCTCGTTTCACACAGGGATATGCTCGGTGGCTTTGAAACAACAGGTCCCTTCCTTGCAGATTGCGGTTTGCAGTATCTGTTTGTGGGTCACACACACATTCAGGATATACGGTACCTTGAAACCGACAAGGGCAACAGAATGTGGCAGGTCAACACCGGCTCGCTGACACAGTACCCCGGCAAATACCGCCTCGTATGCGAAACAGAAAACGGTCTTGACGTAACCTCGGTTGAAGTGACAAAGGACTATTGCATGCTCGGAGACAGAAGCGCAAAGGACTATTTGCGCATGGATTTCGATTTCATGATATACGATGCACTGTACAGCATGGCATACGATGCCAACCGCTTTGCAGATTTCTGCATAGGCATGAGCATGGACCGCGACACTGTATACAAGCTCAGGCACATCATCACACCCGTGGGCAGATTCATCAACAACCTGACCTTCCGCAAGGCAGGCAAACTTTTCGGAATAAGCGAATACATTGACGAATCCATTGCCGACAACAGTGTGAAAGAGTTTGTGATTTCGGCGGCAAGAAACATCTTCGGCGGCTCTGAGAGCTACTCGCCGGACACGCCCGAGCACATTGCAATCAGCGGATTGACAACAAAATTCGGTCCCGCACTCCGTCAACTCGGAGACAAATTCGGCATTAAGGATGCCGACACAGTACTCAGCCGCATAATCTGGGACGACGGTCCCGATGACCAGGCGTGGTTGCTTGAGAATTTCAGGTCAAACGCAGAATAACACCTAAAAGGAAAGAGTTGATTTTATGAGAAAGTATCTTACCGAATTGCACATGCACACGGCAGACTCAAGTGGCTGTGCAAGGGTATATGCCAAAGATGCCGTTGAGAAATATATTGCCGAGGGTTACGACACGGTTGTTATAACTGACCATTTTCAGTTTCCTATGGGCTGCACCCTTGAAGATTACAACAAAAGATGCGACATACTCCGACTCGGCTGGCAGGAAGCTGTGAAAGCCGCAAACGGCAGAATCAACGTGCTGCGCGGCGCTGAAATGCGCGTGAAGGAAAACGACAACGACTACCTCGTTTTCGGCGTTGACGATGCATTTTTTACAGAGAATCCGCAGATGCGCACAATGAACATTGAAGAGCTTTGTGAGTTTGTACACTCAAAGGGTCTGCTGATTTTTCAAGCACACCCTTTCCGTGTGAACATGACGGTAACCGACCCCGCAATTCTTGACGGTGTTGAGGTTTTCAACGGCAACCCAAGACACAATTCCCGCAACTCAATTGCGGATACGTGGGCAGATTTGCACGGTCACAAAAAAATATCAGGCTCAGACTTCCACGAAGCTGACGACCCTGCAATCGGCGGCATATACACCGATGTGCCCGTAACGGACAGTGAAACGTTGCTGAAAATTCTCAGAAGCGGAGAATATGAGATAAAGAAAAAATAAAAGAACGGTTTTGTGTCTTGAAGCTCAAGATGCAAAACCGTTTTTTGGGGTAATCTAAAGATAATACACTGCGCCAATAATAAGCAACACATGCAACGCCATAATAAGCGGCAAACCGACCATGAATTTTTTGTGCCGTGTTTTATGGTGTATTTTTTTCATTGTTACATATTCTGCCAGGGCACCGCCTAAAACAGCAACGGAAATAAGCGCGGATTCGGGGATGCGCCACTTTTTCTTTTTCGCTTTCTTTTTATCCAGCACACTCAGCACCGCGGCAAAGGCGGAGATGCAGACAAAGTAGAGTGCGAGTGAAAATATCAGTTCATTATTCATCGGCTTTTTTGCCCACACGGGTGAGGTCGGCATGAGTAACAAACACAGTCTGACCGGCAAGTAGTGCCTTGATGTAACGCTCGCTTACGATGTAAACCGCGGCACACTTGGGGCATACGGCAATGCCAAGTTGCTTGTCTTCCTGCTTCAGAATTGCAATGGGATTGAAGGTATCGTAATTTCTGAAAAGCGGCATGTTCAGCTCGTTTTTACATTCAGGACATTCAACAATGCTTGTGTAGCCAAACGGCTCAGTTACGTTTTTGATGGAGTTTTTAATTGCCAATTTAAAAATCCCCTTTCATATCTTGTCTTTTTAAATCATATAATAATCAACCGACAATGTCAAGAATAATCGAGGTGTAAAGATGAAACGCATCTGCTTTTTTGTGCTGACTTTGTGTCTGCTTCTCTGCTCTTGTACTGCACCAGAAACCAACACTCCATCTGAAACAACAGCGCCGCAAAATGAGGCTAAGGAGCTTTTGCGTGGTGCATGGGTAACTGCATTTGAGCTGAAAGCTGATGCAGGCTGCACCGCTGAGGAATATGAGCGCAAATTCACTGATACTTTCACACGGCTTAAAGCACAGGATATTAGCCACGTGTTTGTGCAAGTGCGCCCAAATTGTGACGCGCTTTATAACTCCGCGATTTTCCCCGCAAGCGACAAGCTTAGCGGTAAACAAGGCAAAAAGGCAGCTTTTGACGCTTTGCAATTGCTTATAAATGCCGCCCACTCATGCGATATTAAAATTCACGCATGGATTAACCCGTACAGAGTGAGCGCAACGTCAACAGATTTTATGGATTTGCACGAAAGTAACCCTGCGCGTATATGGCATGAGGCAAGAAACAACACAAACGCGATGCAGGTTGTAGGCGGAATATACCTGAACCCTGCATCAACCGAGGTGCAGAAGCTGATCATTGACGGTGTGCGCGAGATAATTGACAACTATGCGGTTGACGGCATACACATTGACGATTATTTTTACCCCGAAACCGATGAAACAATTGACAAAGCAGAATACACCGCCTATAAAAAAGACGGTGGCCAACTCAGCCTTGATGAATTCCGACGTCAACATGTGAGTGCGCTTGTTGGTGCGATATACCGTGTAGTGAAAGCCAAAAGCACAGGGTTGCTTTTCACCGTCAGCCCATGCGGCGACATTGACAAAAATATGAATCAGCTTTATGCTGACGTTAAATTATGGGGAAGCTGTGACGGATATGCGGACTACATTATTCCGCAGATTTATTACGGCTTTGAAAACCAGAGCAAGCCATTTGTTGAAACGGTTGAAAAGTGGCGCAGTATCTGCGGCGAAAAGCTATGTGTGGGTCTTGCGGCATACAAACAGGGCAAAGAGGACAACTTTGCAGGCACAGGCAAAAACGAGTGGCTTGAAAACGACAACGTTATTGAACGGCAGATTGCGTATCTTAACGATAGCGGCGTGGGGTATTGTTTGTTTTCGGTGGGGTATATGTGAAAAAAGCACTCAGGACATTGAATCTCGAGAGCTTTTTCTTTGATGCCGATTTTGCTTCGCAAAATC
>JAZNQF010000066.1:0-5446 GCA_045590055.1 Acutalibacteraceae bacterium | reverse complement strand
CTTTCGTAGGAAAAAAGTCCCTTTTGTCGATAGACAAAAGGGACTTTTTCAATGATATCCGTTCCTTGCGGAACGGGTGATATATCTTCGATACGAAATAAAATAGCTGATTTTATTTCACTTTTTCATAGCAAATTTTCGTCAGATGAGTTATAATGTGAGTTAGTTGCAAACGTAAACAAACTTGCGAGGTGTTCCTTTTATGAAAACAGCTTTCCGAAAGAAAACAATATCCGCAATCCTTGCTCTTATTTCGGGCGTTGTTCTGTCGATTGTCGGTCTTTACTATTATCATTTGCAGTATTTGTGCTATGAATACACTGTGCTTCAGTTTATTCTTGCCGTAGTGGTCTGTCTGGGCGGCGCATTACTTTCTGTACCGTTCAACAAGGGCGGAGATAAAAAGAAATCCCTCTTGAATGCCACGGTTACAGCGCTGGCTTTTGCGGTTGTTCTTGTCGGTCTTATGTTGCTGATAAACGGCATTGTCAGCAACGGTGAGCTTAACACGATTGCATTGATTGTTCCCGTTTATTTGTCGTTCATTATCACAACAATTCTTGTTATCCTTGGTGTTTCAAGAATATTCGGTAACAGGCCTTTGAAAGCATTTCTCCTGCTTGCTGTTATTGCAGGCTTTGCTGTCGGCAGCTATTCATACATAGTGCCTTTTGCAATTGATGTAAAATATGAGGGATATAAATCACCCACACCTGCTCTTTCAACTCAAATTAAAACGGAGGATGATGAAATGATTATTGGCGATTATTACGTAAGCACAAACGGTAATGATTCAAACAGCGGAACAAAGGCTGAGCCTTTCCTCACAATTGAAAGAGCAATTGAAGCCGTGAGAAATACCGAAAACACAAACGGCATCACCGTTTGCATCGAAGCAGGTGAATACCGCGTTTCCTCACTTGAATTCACCAAAGATGATTCGGGCAGCGCAGAGCATCCGATAAAATACTGCGCATATAACGGCGAGGTTGTTATCAACGGTGGAGTCACGCTCTCTTGCTCCGATTTCAAACCCGTAAGCGAATATCCCGCGCTTTCAGAAAGACTCACAAGCGAAGCGCGTGAAAACGTTGTGGTTGTTGATTTGACAAAGGCGCCGTATTCCCTCACCCAAGAGGATTGGGGCAAAATCTA
This sequence comes from Acutalibacteraceae bacterium, assembly GCA_045590055.1. Taxonomy (GTDB): domain Bacteria; phylum Bacillota; class Clostridia; order Oscillospirales; family Acutalibacteraceae; genus UBA6857. The sequence goes on along the minus strand of JAZNQF010000066.1, from coordinate 4,291 downwards.
TGCAATCGGCTCGTACCATACCGCCGAAAGCTATGACGGCGACTACACGGGCGAGCTCTACTGCGAGCTGTTTATAAACGACAAAAGGCAGACTCTTGCAAGATATCCCGACGACGGTTTCCTTTTCACCGAGGAAGTGGTTTCAAGAGGACTGAGCAGGGAATCAGACGGCGAAATGGTTGAAAACTGGGATGAAATCCGCAACCCCGAAGCTGACGTTTACAGAGTAAATCCCGAGCTTGCAAAAAGAATTGTAGGCTGGCAAACACTTGACGACGTGTGGATGTTCGGCTTTTGGAAATACGATTGGGCAGATGCTTCGTCACCAATCGGTAGTTTCAATACCGATACGGGTGAGCTTTCTCCGAAATTTGTAAGCCTTTACGGCACAAAAGAGGATGCACCTTACTACTTCTTTAACGTGCTTGAAGAACTCAGCACAGCAGGTGAGTGGTACCTTGACCGCGAAAAAGGTCTGCTTTGCCTTTGGAAGCCTGAGAATTTTGAAGATGCACAGATTGACCTTTCATTGTCACTCAAGCCCATAATCAATGCGGAAGCGGATAATCTCATCTTTGATGGCTTTACCGTAAAGGGCACGCGCAGCGATGCGGTTATAATTGCGGGCGATAACAACACGGTTCGGAATTGCCTGATTAAAAACGTCGCAGGTAATGCGCTTGTTATGTACGGCAGTAACAATCTTGCCTGTAACAACGAAATCACCCGTACGGGTAAAGGCGGCATTTACATAGAGGGCGGTGATACCGAAACTCTCACCGCGGGTAACAGCAAGGCGGATAATAACTATATCCATGATTGGTCGGAGATTTATCAGACATATCAGCCTGCAGTAACTCTTGCAGGTGTCGGCAATATCTGCTCACATAACGAAATGCATGATTCGCCGCACGAAGCCATCACATACAGAGGCAACAACCATATCATTGAATACAATAACATCCATGACGTATGTCTGCTTTCCGATGACGCAGGTGCAATTTATTCGGGCCGAAGCTGGGTGTGGTACGGTAACGTGGTGAGATATAACTGCATTTATAACGTTGGCTCAGAGAACCATGCACCCGACGGAATTTATCTTGACGATGCCCTTTCAGGTCAGCAGATTTACGGCAATCTGCTCATTAATATTCCGAGAAATTCAATCCACATCGGCGGCGGAAGAGATAACCTTATAACAAACAACATAATTGTGAATTCAGGGGAGAACGCAGTTTATTTTGACGAGAGAGCAAGAGACGGTGCGCTCAACAACGGCTGGTTTACCCACGCTTACATCGAAAGCGGTGACATGTGGGCGGCGCTCTATGATTCACCGTGGAATGGTGAAATCTGGCAGACAGCATTCCCGGAATACAAAACAATGACGGATGATATTTCGCAATCCGAAACCGCTGAATATATACCAAACCCTGCAAGCACCGTCAAGGGCAACATTATTGTAAACAAAAACAGAGAAATCGGTGATATACACAGTTCTGCATACAGATTCAGCGATATATCCGATAACAAGTTGTTTCATCTCAGGAAAGCCGATGACCTCTTTGCTGACATCGGTTCGGGTAACTACAATATCAGGGATATTGAGATTCTGCGTGAATCCATTCCCGGCTTTGAGAACATTCCCCTTGAAAAAATCGGCAGAGTAAACTAAAAAAAGCCTCTTTTGTCCGTTGCGACAAAAGAGGCTTTTTATATGAACGCAAAAACGCGTCCCCGATGTATGAACATCGGGGACACCGCTTTTTATTTATAGAATTTGTAAAGCATCGACGTGTCTGTTACCGTGTTGTCAACGTACCATGACCTGCCGATTTTTACAACCGTGACACTCACCGTTGTGAGTGCTTCTCCCTCGCCGACAAGCACGTCTGCCGTGAGAATTTTTGCGTCGGAAATCTGTTCGGGATTAATTCTGTATTCCTCAAAAAGCGTCGTGTTCACATTCTCTTTGTACGCTTCGAGGTCAACGGGTGTTTCTGCAACCACGTTTACCGTGATTCTGTAATCCGCGCCGAAGGCTTTTTCGTATTCACCCACGCTTTTTTCGGAAAGCTGAACGCCCGTGTTGGCATCATACTCGTCATCCGTACCCGTGAGCATCTTGCCGTAGGTTGAAACGTTTGATTCAAATGCAGTGAAGAATATTTCGTCTGTGAGGTATTTGTCACCGAAAATCTCCTCGCGTGTTTCAATGAGCTTTGCGATGTATTCCGTGAACATCATGCCGTAATTGTCCCAGCCTGCTTTTTCAACCAGCTCAGCGTACGTGACGTACATTTTTTCAATCAGCTCACCCGTGAGTGTGCCATCATCGTTGGCGGTTTTTTCGCCGATAAAGGATTTGTCGTTGTAGCCGACAAGACCGTCTCTGTCGTCACCGGGGACGAAACCGGACTTTCGGTAAATCGCAGGGTAGATGTAATTCTCGCGGATGAAATCGCCGTATTTGCCGTTTTTGCTGACGATTGTGTTTTTGTATGCGTTGTAGCCGTCACCCGTCTGCACAATTGAGTCAACGTACGTTTCCGCAAGCTTTTCGGGGTGGAAAGCCGTGTATCTTGCACTGAAGGTTGTAACCGTGATAACCGCGAGCAAAGCTGCAACAATAACGAAAGTCAGAATTGCATAAAGCTTGATGTTGAAACCGTTTTCTTTCTTACTCATCACTCTTGCTCCTTTCTCATTCAGCATTTGCCGAGCGACGTTCCATGAGCGCCTTAACGATGTTTTCCTTCTTTTCACCAACCATGTCGTAGAAGAAAATCGGCACCGCCTGAAGCACTACGAATGCGGCGGGGATGATAGTGTAAATCATAAGCAGGCGGTTGAGTGTACCGTTTGTCTGTGCTGCATAGGCAACGTTTGTGTCTGTGGAAACAAGGTAGCCTGACCAGGTGTAAAGCAGCCACGGACCAAGAGCCTTGGTGAATGCCGATGCAATTTTGGAGAACAGACCGTAGCCTGCGTATGCAAGACCTTCCTGCCTTTTACCCGTTTTGTATTCGATTTCGTCAACGCAGTCTGCAATCATAATGTTAGGTGTAACGTTGGTGTTGCCGTGCTGGAGACCGCAGAAGAAGTTGAGAATGAGGAAGGGGATAATCAGTCCGTCGTTGAAGCCGATGCCCCTTGAAACGAGGAACAGAATTGCAAGTGAAGATGCGCCGTAGAGACTGAAAATGATGAAGGTCTGCTTGGTGGAGAACTTTTTGAGCACAAGGTTGACAAGCAGTGTACCGACAGCCGTACCGATGCCCATGGGAAGCAGAAGACCGAGCTTGAGGTCTTTTGAGCCGAGGAGATAGATGGCTATGTAAAGTGAAACCGTGCCGTAAACGCCTCTGCCGAAGCCGCAGAGCTTTGTGAGTGAAACCATGAGCAGATTCTTGTTTGTGAAAACAACCTTGATCGCGTCTTTAAGGCTGACCTTTTCGTGTGTGAAGGGGACGCGTTCTTTGTTGTTAACAAAGAAAATCATAACAAACAGAATGATGCCGAGTGCGCAGATAGCCGTTGAAATGATGAGGTCAAGTCCCTGACCTTCAGCATTTTTGAACTGCTGCTGGCCCATTACGGCTTTCATAACCAGACCTACAACGAGGATTACAACCATGCCGCCTGACTGACCGATTGACCTGAGGAATGATGCAATTGAAATTGCACTTGAACGCTCAGCGGGGTTTGGCGAGCACAGCGCACCAAAGCAGTTTGCAGGGCTTTCAACCGCGCAGCTGAACATGGTGTAGAGGGAATAAATGATGAACATCCATGCAATTGCAACTGTTTGATTTCTTGTGTCGGGTGCAACAAAAACAAGCATGGAAATAAGCGCAAGCGGTATAACACCGAAGCCGACCCACGGCTTGACCTTGCCGAGCTTTGTGCGTGTGTTGTCAACAAGGTAACCGATTATAAGCTCGCACACCGCACCTACGATGCCTGCAACAAGGAACACCATTGAAATCATGTTCGACATGGTGTCGGGGTCAAAGCCCTTGCCTTTGAAGGCGAAGTCAGCGAAGAAGGTTGCCGTGTAATCGGGCATCCAACCCGTCAGCAAAGCAATACCGAAAAGGCCTATACCAAAGGTTATGACCTCGGACTTTTTCATAAATTTCTGGTTGATTTTTTCGGACATAAGAATTCCTCCTTTGTATGTTGAATAGTGTAACATGCTTCTTTTTGATATTCAATGCACTATTTCAACAAATATTTTACGGTGATGTTTGTGTGATGGCGGTGTTGTGGTTCAATTGTGATACTCCTA
>JAZNQF010000065.1:0-38093 GCA_045590055.1 Acutalibacteraceae bacterium | reverse complement strand
TTGGATGGTCATTTGACCACACAGAATTCAACAGGAGGTAAACGGCTATGGTAAAAACAATTTGCAAAAAGCTTTATGACACTGAAAATGCAGAGATTGTAAAAAAGGTCACCTTTGGTGCTTTCGGCGAAGATGACGGCTATGAAGAAACCCTCTATATCACATCTGACGGTTTTTATTTCCTCTATGTGAACGGCGGCCCTGCTTCTATTCACGCCAAGGAAGACATCAAAAGAATGTCAAAAGCAAACGCTGAAAAATGGCTTGGAGAAAACGCATAAGCACATGATACAGTCGTTTTACGCAGCAACCGTCACGCCTTTGGCCGCGGTTTGCGGGGTATAACGGCTGTTTGTGTTTTTTCGGATAATTCAAAACGTGGGGGTGTTTAAATGAAAATGACAACCAATAAACCCATACCGCAAAAGTTTGAGGCAGCGTTTGAGCAGGTTTTTGCCGAGCGCCGGCCTCTGTTCTGCGTTGTCGGCGACCTCACACTCAAGGGTGTGTACGGTGAATCTGTGCTGGCGTTCACCGAAGATGAGGTTGTGGCTTTTGACTGTTGCCTTGAAGGCGGCGTTTTGCGCATGCCCTTCAGTCAAATCAAAGAAGCAAAGCTCAAACGTCTTTACGGTAACGCTTTGTTCAAGGTGAAAACTCAAAACGGCAAAAGGTTAGACCTGCTTCGCTTCACTTATGCGGCGGCAGATATTGCAGACGCGGCGGCTGTTTTCATCAACAGCGTGAATGATGGCGGATACAGCGACGAGTTACTTGAAACCGTCAAAGCGGTATATAGGAAACTGCGTTCATTTTGCCCCAAGTGCGGCAAAAAGCTGCCCACACCCGATGCAGAGTGCATCAACTGCTCAGATAAAAAGAAGATTCTTTCAAAGCTTGCAAAGTACGTTCTGCCGCAGAAAAACGGCTTGATTCTTTGCATGTTCCTTTCCGCGTTCACAACTGCAATGTCGCTTGTGCCGCCGTACATCACCAAGCAGATGGTTGACGAGGTGTTGCCGAACAAGGATGCCAAGGGGCTGATAATGCTTGTACTGCTTCTGCTTGCGGTTTACGTTCTTCAGCACGTTGTGGGTGCAATTCGCGCATATAAGCTGAGAATGGCAGGCGACAGTATCGTTGTAAACCTCAAAAAAGATATCTATGCCAAGGCGCAGTATCTGCCCATGAGCTTTTATGACAAAACGTCAACAGGCTCTGTTATCAACCGCGTCAATTCAGACACGGTTGTTTTGCAGAACTTCGTTATGAAAATCTCGCAGGAGGCTGTGGTGCAAGGCTTCCTTCTTGTCGGTCTTGTTATCATCATGTTCTGCATGAGCTGGCGGCTGACTCTGTTTTCATTCATTCCGATACCGCTTGTGGTTATCACAGGCAAGGTTTTCGGCAAAAAAATTGCACCCTTATACAGACGTATATGGCGCCGAAGCTCATCAATTTCAACGCTTCTTGCCGATACAATACCCGGTATCCGTATTATCAAAGCCTTCACCAACGAGGAGAGCGCAATTGCAAAGTTCACCCGTTACTGTGACGAGTGGCTCAAAGAGGACAGGCGTGTTGCGAGAATTGCGGGTATTTTCCCTGCGCTTATCACTTTCTTTGTTACCTGCGGCTCGCTGATTATCTGGGCGCTTGGCGGCAAAATGGCAATGGATTCCGAGGTCAGCATCGGTACGTTGGTTTCATTTGTTTCGTACGCAGGCATGTTTTATGCGCCCGTAAATTTCTTTGCAAACCTTTCCGATACATACCAGAATACGATTGCATCGGTTGAAAAAATCCTTGACATTCTTGACGCGGAGCCTGAAAACAACTTCGGCAAGGATAACTGTCCCAAGAGAATTGACGGCAAAATTGAGTTTAAAAACGTCAACTTCTCCTTCGACCGCTCCAAGAAGGTGCTCAGCGACATCAACCTCGTCATTGAGCCGGGAGACATTGTGGGTATCGTAGGCACAACGGGTTCAGGAAAATCCACACTGATTAATCTGCTCATGCGCTACTATGACGAATATGACGGCGAAATCCTCATTGACGGGCAGAACATACGAGATATCGACATTAATTATTACAGAAATCAGATAGGCTTTGTTCAGCAGGAGCCGCTGATGTTCCGTGACACGATATTCAACAACATCGCATACGGCAACCAAGACATTCACGTTGAGCAGGTGCTCTACGCGGCTGAGGTTGCCAATGCGCACGGCTTCATTTCCCGCATGCCCGACGCGTACGATACAATGCTCGGTGAAAGAGGCGTAGGTCTCTCGGGCGGCGAAAAGCAGAGGGTTTCAATTGCAAGGGCTGTTATCAAAAACCCGAGCATCCTTATTTTCGACGAGGCGACGGCGGCGGTTGACTCCGAAACAGAGCATCTTATTCAGGGTGCTATTGAGCGCCTTATCCGCGGCAGAACAACTATCATGATCGCGCACAGACTGTCAACTCTGCGCAAGGCAAACAAGATTGTTGTTGTCGACAAGGGTGAAATCATTGAATGCGGTCCGCCCGAGGAGCTTATGAAGCTTAAGGGTAAGTATTATAAGCTGGTCAACATCCAGTCCATGAGTGAAGAACTCAAAAGCCGCAAAGAAGCGGAAAACTTTGAATAAGGAGGGAGAAATATGCCGAGATACATTGAAGGTCCCGAGGTGCGTTTTACGGTTAACGACAACATTTTTGTTGACGTCGAGTTTTACACGGGCGAAAAATATGAGGAGCTTGAGCTTCACAGAATGTTCCCCATCAGCGGTCTTGACAAATACATTTCCCTGCTTAATTCAAAAGGGGAGGAAATTGCGGTTATCAGAAGCGTGGATTCACTTGAAGAAGAATCCCGCAAGGTGATAGAGCATTGCCTGAGAGAATATTACATGATTCCGCGCATTACGAAGTTCATTAAAATGAGCGAAAAGTTCAAAATCTGGATGTGGACAGCGGAGACTGACAGAGGTGTTTTCACCTTTGAAATCCGCAACCATCTCACCGCGGTTAAGCCACTTTATGACGGCAGAATTCTCATCAAGGATGCCAACGACAACCGCTATGAGATACCCGATTTCAACAAGCTTGACAGAGCAAGCCGCATGATGCTTGCGCCCAATATATAAGGAGAAGAGAGATATGAAACTTATTATAGCAATCGTTAACAACGACGACAGCGCGGTTGTAGCATCCGCGCTCACAAAGGAGAATTTCAGCGTAACAAAGCTTTCCACAACGGGCGGCTTTCTCATGGTGGGTAACACAACGTTTCTCATCGGCGCGCAGGACGAGGACGTTGAGCGCGTGAAAAAGATAATTTCCGATTTTTCAATGACAAGAACTCACGCCAATCCCACCACAAGCTCTTTCGGCAGCGGCCTTCGCAACGGAGATTTGCAGAAAGAGGTCAAGGTCGGCGGCGCAACCGTGTTCGTGCTCAGCGTTGACGAGATGAGCAAGTATTAAGCTTTTCAGGCATAAAAAACTCTCCGCAATACACAAGATAGTGTATTGCGGAGAGTTTTTTATGTGCTTATCTCTTCATCGTATGTGATATCGCCGCCCCATACGTACATCGAGAAGGAATCCCACGTCTGTCCGTAACTGTCACGGATAACGCATTTTGCCCAGCATTTACTTTCTGAGAAATAATAATAATTGCTTGTATAGTTTGGATTCAGCTTAAAACGGGGGGAGTAGTCTCCGCTATCGGACCATTCATAAGTAATTTCGCCGTCGCCGCCGGTGACAGTCAGAACCAGTTTCGGGTAACCGTCCTCACGGTAAATGATTGTTTTCTTTACGTTAATCGGCTTGGGTTTTCTGATAACCACAACGTCCGATTCTGCGGAGTTGCCGTAGCCGTCCTTGACAACGCAGAAAACCTCATATCCGAGAACCGAGGTTGTAACGGGTACCTGAATTGTGTTTGCTGAGGCAGCATCCATTCGCTTGAAGGTGTTCAATCCGGGCGGGCTGGCATACCAATAATATTTCAGTGTGCCGGTACCCGTTGCTTTAAGCGAAAGGTTGGCGTTTTTGCCCACAAGTGCAATTCCGTCTGTGAGCTGAGTTGTTATTTTAACCTTTGAAGCCTGCTTCAGCGTTACGGTTTTTGTGGTGACCTTGCGGCCTGTGGCATCCCTGATAACGCAGTAAACCTTTCTGCCGTCGCGCTTGTCGGTCATTTCAACGGAATACGTGCTGCTTGTTACGCTCGTCTTCCTGAATTTATCCGAGCCCTTGTCTTTGTAGTACCAGCGGTAAGTTATGGGAGCCTTGCCGCCGTAAATCTTTACGCTTGTGCTCGCTTCCTTTGTGGGCCCGCCATACGCCTTTTTGGGCTGAGTGAGAATACCGAGCTTGTTTGAAAGGCTGAGCGTGACGGTCTTTGTCTGGACTTTCTGGCCGTACTTGTCCTTGATAACGCAGTAAACGCGTCTGCCGTTTCTTTCCTTGGTCATTGTGGTTGAGAATTCATAGCCGGTCTGCTTTGACTTTTTGAATTTGTCCGAGCCTTTGTCGGCGTAATACCACGTGTAAGTGAGCTTGCCGTCACCCGTTGCCTCAACGCTGACACTGCCTTTCTTGTTGATAACAATGGCTTTGTTTTTCGGCTGAGAGGTGATTTTGATTTTCTTCGCCATTCTGAGTGTGACGGTATTGGTTTTTACCTTCTGACCCCACGCATCCTCAACAATGCAGTAAACGCGCATACCGTCTGTTCCGTCGGTCATTTTGCAAGAATAGGTTGCATCTGTTTTCGTGGATTTCTTGAAGGTGTTTGAGCCTTCAACCGCATAGTACCATGTGTATTTCAGCGGCTTGAGGAAAGAGTAAACTTTGAAATCAACCTTTGCTCTTTTTCCTTCGGCAACCTTCTGACTCTTAGGCTGAGTTGTAACTCTGGGCGGGCTGTTATCCTGCACCTTGAAGGTGAAAGTGATTTTATTCAAGTAGCGTTCGTATGTCTCATAGGGATAACTTTCCCAGCGACCCGTTGCAGAGTTATAATATTGGGAGTATTTTGTTACAGGATACTGACCGTCAAGCACTGCGGTGACCTCTTTTGTGCCGCCAGTGGAGAAGGTAACTGTCGCATATTGACCCGATTCAACGATATTAATGCTTGCATCGCCTGATCCGACATCCCAATAATAAGCCTTCATGTGCAGGTCGTTGCGTGTGGTTGGGTTAGTGAGATAGATTGTGTCACCAACCGTGACGTTATACGTTGCACCGTTGGTAACCGTGAATTCGCGCCTTGCCGCAGATGCGCAGACAATGCCTGCCACTGCAAGCAGCACAACAAGGCTGAGCACCGATAAAACGTGAAGAACCTTCTTCTTTGAGAGTGTATGGTTGGTTTTTGCCATGTAAAGCCCTCCTTAAAAGTTGTTTATTTCTTCGTCCACGTGGACGGAATCATAATCACAAGCAATGGGAAAATTTCAAGTCTGCCCAGAAGCATTGCCGCAGACAGCACGATTTTTGAAAACGCGGAATAGTCTGCATAGCTTGCCATGGGTCCGACTGCATCAAAGCCGGGTCCGATGTTGTTGAAGCATGAAGTTGCCGCGCTGATGTTGGTTTCCAAGCTGAATCCGTCAAATGAGATGAGGAAGAAAACAATAACCAAGCTTACCACATATACCGCAAGGTAGTTTGTTACGCCTGTGAGTGTCTGTTTATCAACTGCTTTACCTTCAAAACGCACCTTTTTGATTGCGCGGGGATGCATCATGCGCTGAATTTCACAACGAATCTGGCGGCAGAGAATAACCACGCGGGACACCTTGATGCCGCCGCCCGTTGAGCCTGCGCACGCGCCGATGAACATGAGAAGCAGAAGTACCGTTTTTGAAAGTGACGGCCACAGATTAAAGTCTGCCGTGGAGTAACCCGTGGTTGTGATGATTGACACAACCTGAAAGCATGCCGCCCTCAGTGTCGGCTCAAAAGCGTTGTATAAATCATAAATGTTGAACGCAATGATGCCGACGGCAAAAACCACAATGCAGAAATACACCAAGAATTCAGTGCTGTTGAGCGCAGCTTTGAACTTCTTGATAAGGAGCATATAATACAGATTGAAGTTAACGCCGAAAAGAAACATGAAAATTGTGATAACCCATTGAAGGTACGGGCTGTATCCTGAAATACTGTTTGCCCTGACGCCGAAGCCACCCGTGCCGGCGGTGCCGAAAGCATGAACAATACTGTCGAAAACGGGCATTTTGCCTGCCACGAGCAGCACAATCTGCACAAGTGTCATACCGAGGTAGATTATATACAGTATCTTTGCCGTGTCCTTAAGTCTCGGCACAATTTTGCCAACTGTTGGCCCCGGCACCTCTGCGCGAAGCACGTGGATTGAGCGCTCAGACATGTTGGGTACAATTGCCATCACAAAAACCAGCACGCCCATGCCGCCGACCCAGTGAGTGAAGCTTCGCCAGAAAAGAAGCCCTTTGCTCAGCACTTCAACGTTGGTTAAAATTGACGCGCCTGTTGTTGTGAAGCCGCTGACGGTTTCAAAAACCGCGTCGATATACGACGGTATTTCGCCGCTGAGAGTGAATGGTAAAGCGCCAATCATCGTCAGCGCTATCCATGAAAGTGCAACAACAATATAGCCCTCTTTGGCGTATATTACACGGTAGTCAGGTTTGCTGATTGCAACAAGCAGACCGCCAAATGCCGCGGCGATTGCGGCAGAAATCAGGAACGAAGCGGTGCAGCTTTCGTTGTAATAAAGAGATACGGCGGTGGGTAAAAGGAAAAGTGCCGCTTCAACAAGTACGATTTTGCCAACTATGTTAAAAATCATTCTTCTGTTCATAGCATTTTACCGCCCGTTATTCAGCAATATCCGAAAGGTTATCAACTCGTCTTCCTGCCGCAAGGATGATAACTCTGTCACCCTCCATTATGGCATCGTCACCGTCGGGGATAACGATTTTACGGCCCCTGACAATGCCTGCAACAAGAACGTTCCGTTTAAGCTCAAGCTCTTTAAGCGGTATATTGAGAAGCTCGCAGTCAGCCTTTGCAACAAATTCAAGAGCTTCAGCATTGTCGTCCATGAGTTTGTAGAGCTTTTCAACACTGCTGTCCATTGAATTTTTGAGTGCTCTCGCGTATCTTACAATCATATCTGACACGGTTCTTTGGGGAGAAATGAGACATTCAACTCCGAGTTTTTCAGCCATGGAAATGAATTCGTCACGGTTGATTTTTGCAATAACCTTGGGTACGTTGAGTGAGGTTGCATAGTATGAAATGAGGATGTTTTCTTCGTCCATGCCCGTCAATGCAACAAATGCGTCCGTGGAGCGAAGACCCTCCTGCAACAAAACCTCACGCTTTGCACCGTCACCGTAGATAATGTCTGCGCCGGGGAGCTTTTCTGCAAATTCTTCGCAACGCTGTTTGTTTTTATCAACAATTTTTACGTTGTTACCGCTGAGAATCAGCATCTTTGCAAGATAGAATGAAATGCGGCTTGCACCGAGGATCATAACGTTCCTTGCCTGCTTTTTGAGTATGCCGAGATGCTTTAGCAGTTTGTGAATTTCAGAGGGGGAGGCGGTGAGTGCAATTCTGTCGCCGCTGTGCAGAACGAAGTTGCCGTCGGGCACGTAAACACGATCTTCACGCTGAACTGCACATACGAGGAATTTTTCTGAATACTTTTTTCTCAATTGAATCAGACTCATTCCGTCAACTGCAGTGTTCTGCTTCAGCAGTATTTCAACAATTTCAAATCTGCCGCCGGCAAACGTTTCAACCTTTGCCGCAGTGGGCAGTCTCAGCACGTGGAAAAGTCTTCTTGCCACCATGATGTCGGGGTTGAGTGACATTGATAAATCAAGGTGGTGGCGCATGAAGCCGAGGCTTGCATCGTTATATTCCGGGTTCCTTATGCGTGCGATTGTGTGTTTTGCTCCCATTCGCTTTGCAAGAAAGCAGCTGAGCATATTCAATTCATCAGATTCCGTTACGGCAACAAAAAGCTCTGTGTCAGCAATGCCTGCTTCTTCAAGTGTTTCGCAGTCTGCGCCGTTTCCGCAAACACCGATTGCGTCGTAAATATTGGTTATTTCGTCAATAACTTCAGGGTCTTTGTCCATAGCAACCACATCGTGGCCTTCTTTAACGAGGCTGGACAATACCTTTGTACCGATTTTTCCGCAACCGACAACGATAATTTTCATAACAAACTCCTTATACGGTCACCATTATAGGTTTGAATGCTCTGTTATCTTTTTACTATACTACATATTATTGATTTTTGCAATCGGATTTTGTGTTTTAAACGTGAAGATAATGAAAAAACGTCAGGCGGTTTGACCTGACGTTTTGAATTGTAAAGTAAGCAGGTCACCGTATATAGTCAGCGCCTGAGAGAAAGTTCGTCACATAACAAAGCGAGCTGCTCCATATTAAGCTTTTCTGCCCTTACGTTGATGTCAAGCCCTGCTGCCTCAATTGCCGCGTCTACGTCGGCTTTTGACATACCCAGACCGGAGCTGATTGAGTTGAGTGCGGTTTTTCTTCTTTGTGCAAAAGCAGCCTTTACCACTGAGAAAAACAGCTTTTCATCCTTGAGCGCAACGGGCGGTTGCTTGCGGACGGTGAGCTTGATTACACTGCTGTCAACGTTCGGCGGCGGCATGAAAGACCCGCGTGAGACGTTGAAAAGCTTCTGCGCCTGAGCATAGTAATCAACCGCGACGGTAACTGCGCCGCTTTCCCTTGAGCCGACGTCGCAGCACAGCCTGTCTGCTGCCTCTTTTTGCACCATAACGGTTATGCTTTCAATCGGCAGCCTGCTTTCAAGCAGCATCATAATAATCGGTGAAGTGATGTAATACGGCAGGTTTGCGCACACGGCAACCTTCATTCCGCTGAACTTTTCTTCAATCAGCTCGTGCAGGTTGATTTTCAGCACGTCCGCGTTGATGACTTCAACGTTGTCAAAATCATGAAGGGTTTCGTCAAGTATGGGCAGCAGGCGTGTGTCAAGCTCAATGCACACAACCTTGCGAGCTCGTGCGGCGATTTCACGCGTAAGCACACCGATACCGGGGCCAATTTCGATTACACCCGTGGTTTCATCAATGCCTGCTTCCTCAGCCATACGCGGGCAGACTGAGGGATTGACAATAAAATTTTGGCCGAGGCTTTTTGAAAAAGACATGCTGTGCCTTTCAAAAAGATCTTTGATTGTGGAAATATCAGAAAGCGGTTTCACTTTTTGCTCCTTTTGATTTGTGATATTGCAAAATTGCGGTTTGTGATGTATAATATATGCACTAATTATAAAGCGAGGTTTTCATTATGTCAATCCTTATCACCGGCGGATGCGGCTATATTGGCTCACACACCTGCGTTGAACTCATTAATGCAGGATTTGAAATTGTCGTTCTGGACAATTTATATAACAGCAAAAAAGAATCTCTCAAGCGCGTGTGTGAAATCACGGGCAAAAGCATACCCTTCTATGAGTGCGATATCCGCGACCGTGAAGGGCTCGATAAAATCTTCAAGCAGGAAAATATAGAAGCCGTAATTCACTTTGCAGGTCTCAAGGCCGTTGGTGAATCCTGCGCAAAGCCGCTTGAATATTACGAAAACAACGTCAGCGGCACAGTTACTCTTTGCGAAGTCATGCGCGATAACGGCTGCAAGCGCATCGTTTTCAGCTCATCTGCAACGGTTTACGGTATGAACAATCCCTCACCGCTGGTTGAAACAATGCCTGCAGGCGGCACAACCAACCCCTACGGCACAACCAAGCTGATGATTGAACAGATACTCACCGATACCTCAGCATCCGATAAGGAGTGGAGCATCTGCATTCTCCGTTACTTTAACCCCATCGGTGCGCACGAAAGCGGCAGAATCGGTGAAGATCCCAACGGTATACCCAACAACCTCATGCCTTATATCACTCAGGTTGCTGTCGGCAAGCGTGAAAAGCTCAGCGTTTTCGGCGACGATTACAACACCCACGACGGCACGGGTGTAAGAGATTATATACACGTTGTTGACCTTGCAAAAGGTCACGTTAAGGCGGTTGAATATTGTCTCAAAACTCAGGGTACAGACATCTTCAACCTCGGCACCGGCACGGGCTACAGTGTCCTCGACGTTGTGCACGCCTTTGAAGAAGCAAACGACCTCAAGGTTAACTACGAAATCGCACCCAGACGTCCCGGCGACATCGACACATGCTACTCCGACCCCACAAAAGCACACACTGTTCTCGGTTGGAAAGCGGAAAAGGGTATTGTTGATATGTGCCGCGACTCATGGAGATGGCAGAAGAATAATCCCAACGGCTTTTAAATCGTTTTCTGCAGGGATATTTACGCCAATACTGCGTTGAAAGCCTCGCTAATATCAGCATATTAGCTTCGTCTTTCGCCTTGTCTTGACGAAAATCTCCTCTGCATAAAATCGATTTATTTCGTATGGTTTTTTGCTTGGATGTTTTTGCAGATATTGTGTTGAAACGCTCGCTAATATCAGCGTATTAGCTTCGTATTTCGCCTTGCCCTGACGAAAATCTCCTCTGCATAAAATTGATTTATTTCGTATGGTTTTTGCTTGGATATTTCCGCCAATACTGTGTTGGATGCCTCGTTTATATCAGCATATTAGCATCGTCTTTCGCCTTGTCCTGACGAAAATCTCCTGCGCAAAAATTCGATTTAGTTTATATGATTTTTGCAGAAAACTTATTTAGCTTTGCAATAAAAAGGTCTGTATCAACATCAGCTTTTGATGTCCGATACAGACCTTTTATATTTACTTACAATCCGAGTCCCTTGCTGATATTAACAACAAAGTCCTGCACGTTTGTGACGATGCTTTTTGCTGAGAGGCTGCCTCTGTCGCCGAGCTTGTTGACGGCAAATTCAGAAATATCAACACTGTAGAAATAAACCTCTCTTATTGTGCCGTCGGGCATCACCCTGAAAGACGGTGTCATATTGCCGGTGGCAATTGAGTGCAGTGTGGTTGCCATGCAGATAACGGTGGTTGCCTTCCTCACGCAGTCGCGCATTGCGTTCTGCCCTGCATAAACGTCGCCATATACCTCGGGCAGAGGGCCGTCGTCGCGTATTGAGCCTACAAGAACAAACGGCACGTTGCATTTAACGCAACTGTAGATTATGCCGTTATCAATGCCCTCTCCGTCAATGAAAGCAGGGATTGAGCCGTAATGGCGCACACGGTTGATTGTGTCAATGTGGTTATAGTGACCGTTGGGCATTGACTTCTGCGTGTAGATATCCTGACCGAGCGCCGTCCTTTTGTATGCACCCTCAAGGTCGTGTGTGGCAAGGGCGTTACCTGCAAGCACAGAACTTACGTAGCCTGCCTTGACAAGTTTTTCAAAAGCTGTACGTGAGTCGTGGTCAAAAGAGCAAGCAGGACCGAGCACCCAAAGGATGTTGCCGTGTTCCTTCTCATGCCTGAGAAGCTCATAAAGGTGGTCGTAATCGCGTGAAAAAGCGGTTTCTCTTGAACGTCCCTGACGGAAGGAGAAAAGCTCACCGCTCTGATCTTCGGGGGCGCAAAAGCCCGTTGCATGTACGTATATACCGTCACTTCCGTTTTCCGTGCGACCCACACAAACAAGGTCACCCTGCTTTATGTTGCGGAATTCCTTTACGGCAAGGGTGTTACCCTCGCGCACAACAACGCAGTCCATGCGGCTTTCCTCAGCAAGTGTCCATTTACCGTCAAGCTTGAAGTATTCGGGGAAAATGGTTGTTGCATGGTAGCCTTCAGGCACAACAAAATCTTTTTCTGCAGGCAGAAATACTGCATCGGGCATATTGTTGAGGTTAAGTGCGGCAAAGTCGGGTGAGATATATTTTTTCAGTTCAAACATATTTTTCTCCTTACTGATTTTGTTATAAAAAGGCGGTACGGTTGAGTTTTGCTCCGACTCATGCCAACACCACATAAGGAAGTAATTGTTTCTCGAACAAAATCCCTCGTATTTTTGCCAAAAGCCTCGCAAGGCGGCAGCCTTGCTGCGTTTTGTGGCTTCAACACAAGAATTTTTCAGTTCTTACGAAACTGCGAAGCACTTTAAAATGCAAAACAGCTTTGCAAAAAAAGGCAAAAGCCGCCGATAATGCTGACGCATATCGGCGGCTTTTAACGCGTTATTGTGAAGTTGTTTCACGTTTTAAAGAAATACTTCCTTATGTGGCGTTGGCATGCCGCCCTGCTTTTTTATCAGAACATTCCGCCGCCGCCGTTTATGTTCATGAACAAGGGTGCGAAAACAACGGAAACAATCGTCATCAGCTTGATGAGAATGTTGATTGAAGGACCTGCAGTATCTTTGAAGGGATCGCCTACGGTATCACCTACAACCGCGGCTTTGTGTGCGGTGCTGTTTTTGCCGCCGAAGTTGCCGTTTTCAATGAACTTCTTTGCATTATCCCATGCGCCGCCTGAGTTGGACATGAAGATTGCAAGCAGAACACCTGTGACAAGTGCGCCTGCAAGCAGACCGCCGAGCGCCATTGTGCCCAGAAGTGCGCCGATTGCAATTGGAATTACAACTGAAAGGAGACCGGGAAGTATCATTTCGTTAAGTGCGGCTTTCGTTGAAATGGCAACGCAGGTTTTGTAATCGGGCTTTGCCTTGCCTTCAAGTATGCCGGGAATGTTCTTGAACTGACGTCTTACTTCCTCAATCATCTGATTGGCGGCACGGCTGACGGAGTTCATTGTCATTGATGAGAAAAGGAAGGGGAGCATACCGCCGACGAAAAGGCCGACGATAACCTTGAAGTCAAGCAGGTTGACGCCCACGTTCTGAAGTTTAACTGCCTCTGCAAATGAAACGAAAAGGGCAAGTGCGGTGAGTGCGGCTGAGCCGATTGCGAAGCCCTTGCCGATTGCGGCTGTGGTGTTGCCGACTGCATCGAGTTTGTCCGTAACTTCTCTTACTTCGGGGTCAAGGCCGGACATCTGTGCAATACCGCCGGCGTTGTCAGCGATGGGACCGTATGCGTCAACTGCAACGGTCATACCAGTGGTGGAAAGCATGCCGACCGCAGCGAGTGCTATGCCGTAAAGACCGCACATTTTGTATGAAGCGATGATGCCGATGCAGATAAGAACAATGGGGATGGCGGTGGACTGCATACCTACGCCGAGACCGGTGATAATGTTTGTTGCACTGCCTGTTTGTGACTGGTTTGCAATTTTTCTGACGAAGAGGTATGAGTCTGAGGTATAAAACTCAGTAACAAGACCGATGAGAATACCGATTGCAACGCCTACAACGATTGCACCGCCCTGATACATTGAGCCGTCAAACATAAAGTAGCTGAGTACGATGGAAAGCACAAGCACGATACCGCCTGAAGCATAGGTACCTCTTTTGAGTGCGCCGTGGGGATCGTCCGTATTGCCGCGCACGAAGAATGTGCCGATGATGGAAGCGATGATGCCGATTGCGCTGACGAGAAGCGGGAAGAGAATACCTGAGTCATTTTTTGCAAAATAGGTTGCACCGAGGGTTGCGGCAGAGATAATTGCGCCAACGTATGACTCAAACAAGTCTGCGCCCATACCTGCAACGTCACCTACGTTGTCGCCTACGTTATCTGCAATAACTGCAGGGTTACGCGGGTCGTCCTCGGGAATGCCTGATTCAACCTTACCGACGAGGTCTGCGCCGACGTCTGCGGCCTTTGTGTAGATACCACCGCCGACTCTTGCAAACAGAGCAATTGAAGAAGCACCCAGACCGAAGCCGAAAAGAACGTCAAGATTCTTTGTTACGATATACACAAGTGAAACACCGAGAAGGCCGAGGCCTGCAACGCCCATGCCCATAACAGTACCGCCTGAGAAGGCGATGGGGAGAGCCTTTTTCATGCCGCCGAGCCTTGCGCCGTTAGCGGTTCTGAGGTTGGCGCAGGTTGCAACCTTCATGCCAACAAAGCCTGAGACAGTTGAGAACAGTGCACCCACAATGAAGCTGACTGCTGTTATCCAGCTTCCGATGCCGAGACCAACAGCGATGAACACGACGAAAACAAAGAATACGAGAATTTTGTATTCCGAATAAAGGAACGCAGTTGCACCGCCTTTAATCGCGTTAGCAATTTCAATCATTTTTTCAGTGCCGCGGGGAGCTTTGAGAACAAGAGCTGTTTTGATTGCCGCAAAAACAACTGCGCACAAAGCCGCAACGGGTACAAGATAGATAAGTTTGTCCAAAAAAATTCCTCCTTAGGGTGACCGATACAAACCGTCCCCACTTGGAACAGCGGTTTTGGTTTATAAAGGGATGATATTACATTTTAATCCTAATAAGAGTATGTGTCAAGGGCTTTTCGGTGGAATAAGCCGTCGCAACTGTGGAAAGATAGACTTGCAATTTGTTCATTTTCACGAAAAAAGTGAGGTGTTGACATGAGAAAAAGCGGAATACTTCTGCCCGTGAGTTCTCTGCCGTCGGAGTGCGGCATCGGTACACTCGGTAAAGGCGCTTATGATTTTGTTGATTTTCTTCACAGCGCGCGTCAGCATTTCTGGCAGGTTCTGCCGGTGAATCCCACCGCTTACGCAGACAGTCCCTATCAGAGCCCGTCAGCCTTTGCAGGCAACCCTTATTTTATTGACCCCTTGCTTCTTTATGAGCAGGGTTTGTTGAAAAAAAGCGAGGTCAGTTCATTATATAATGATGCACAGCGCGTGGATTATGCATGGCTTTACCGCACGAGGCACGCTCTGCTTGAAAGGGCGGCAGGCAGGCTGTCCGTCGGTACGGATTATGAAGAATTCTGCGCAAAAAACGCGCACTGGCTTGATGCGTATGCGCTTTTTACCGTGCTAAGAAGTCGCAGAAAAATACCTCTTGAACAAGTGATGCAGATGTCGCAGGCAGGGAGAGACTCTGCCGCGCACAGTTTTTCTGCTGAAACCGACATGTTCAGGCGCGTGCAATATTTATTTTTTACACAGTGGTTTAATCTGAAAAAATACGCCAACAATAATGCTGTGCATATCATCGGAGATATACCGATATATGTAGCCTACGACAGCGCTGACGTTTGGCACAAACCGGAGCTTTTTCTGCTTGATGCAAGCAGGAGACCGTGTGTGCAGGCAGGGTGTCCTCCGGATGCATTTTCAAAAGACGGTCAGTTGTGGGGTAACCCCATGTACAATTGGAAAAAGCATGCCGCCGACGGCTTTTCTTGGTGGCTGAGCAGACTTTCGGCCGCGTGCGAAACGTTTGACGGTGTACGCATTGACCACTTCCGCGGATTTTACAGCGGTTATGCGGTGAAAGCCGGCGCCGACACTGCGGCCCACGGCGAGTGGATTGATGCACCGAAAATGCAGTTTGTGGATTGCGTGCGGAACAATCTGCCCGATGCTTTCATCATCGCAGAGGACTTAGGCTTCGTTACACCTGAGGTGCGCAGATTTTTTGATGAAAGCGGCTTCCCGGGCATGAAGCTGATGCAGTTTGCGTTTGACGGCGACGAGTTACCGCACACTTTCGGCAAAAACAACGTTGCTTATACGGGTACGCACGATAATCCGACAGTGGTTGGATGGCTTCGCTGTACGCCGCAGAAAACGCTGAACCGTGCCATGGATTATCTCGGCGTCGAAAGGGTTTCCTCGTTGCCGCAGGCGATGATAAAGGCGACGCTTGCAAGTAACTGTGACACGGCAATCATACCCATGGCGGATTGGCTTAAGCTTGGTGCTTCGGGCAGAATCAACACACCGTCAACCGCACACGGTAACTGGACCTTCCGCATCGGTGTCGACTGTCTCACGGCAGAGCTTGCGGCTGAAATAAAGGCGGCATCGTCGCTTTATGCAAGAGTATGATTTTATAAAAAACGGAGGTAACATAATGCGAAAACTTCTTGCTTTTTTGCTTTGCGCAATTTCTCTTCTGACTTTTTGTTCCTGCGGTAAAAACGGCGGGGGAGCAACCACAAACCCTGCAGATTCAACAAAACCTCAGGGTACGGGCAACACGGGTGAAGGACTTGTATATTTTCTCAATTTCAAGCCTGAGGTTGCCGACGTTTATGACAGAATTGCAACTGCTTATAAACAGGAAACGGGCGTAACGGTGAAGGTGGTTACTGCCGCAAGTGACACTTATGAGCAGACGCTCATGAGTGAGATCGCAAAAAAGGACGCGCCCACTATCTTCCAACTTAACGGTCCTATAGGTTATCAGAGCTGGAAAAAATACTGCCTTGACCTGAGCGATACCGCGCTTTACAGCTTCCTTTCGGATCCTACGCTTGCCATAATCGACGACGGCGGAATTTACGGCATACCCTACGTTATTGAGGGGTACGGTATCATCTATAACAACGATATCGTTGAGGATTATTTTGACCTTGAAAACAGAGCCACTGACTTCGTTTCCATGGACCAGATAAATAACTTTGAAAAACTCAAGGCACTGGTTGAGGACATGCAGGCGCACAAGGGTGAGCTTGAAATTGACGGTGTGTTTGCTTCAACCTCTTTTTCAAGCGGTAACCATTGGAGATGGAACACTCACCTTGCAAATATACCTTTGTATTATGAGTTGAAGAAAAACACAGAGTTTGACGATACCGTAACCGCAGGTCTCAAAACTGCAGAAATCGGTTTTGATTACAGTGAGAATTTCAAGAATATTTTTGACTTATATATTGAAAATTCGGGCACTCAGAAAGGGTTGCTCGGCAGTAAATCTGTTAACGATTCCATGGCTGAATTTGCGCTCGGTAAGGTTGCAATGGTGCAAAACGGTACGTGGTCATGGGCAGATATAAACGGTGTTGCAGGCAACGATGTTGAGCAGGATGATATCCGCTTCCTGCCCATTTATACGGGCATTGAAGGCGAAGAAGCGCAGGGACTCTGCGTTGGCACTGAAAACTACCTTGCAATCAACTCTCAGGTGTCTGCTGATAAGCAAAAGGCATCAATCGCTTTCCTTGAATGGCTTTTCAGCAGTGAAACGGGCAAGAGGTTTGTTCTTGAGGAGCTGAATTTCATCACGCCCTTCAATACGTTCACACAAGCCGAAAAGCCGAAAGACCCGCTCGCAAGAGAACTTGTTAACTGGACACAGAAAAGCGGAGTGACCTCTGTACCGTGGACATTTGCATCATTCCCGAGCGAGGTTTTCAAGGAGAGGATGTCAAGCGCGTTGCTTGAATATGCACAGGGCAACGGAAAATGGAGCGACGTTGAAAACACCGTGAAAAATTCATGGAAAGAAGAATTTGCGGCAAATGCGCGCTGAAGCGCAACGCTTGTTTCAGTGAGTATTCTGACAAAGGGTGAGAGAAAACCTGCCTTGGAGAGCGCGGTTTTCTCTTGCCGCACAGAGAGGGGGTAACCGTGTGAAAAGCGGATTGAAAAAATATTTCGGCTTTTTTGCTCTACCCACAACTGCGGCATTTGCAATCGCTTTTGCTGTGCCGTTCGTGTTGGGTATTGTGCTGTCTTTCACCGAGTTTACCACCGTCGCGGACGCGCAATGGGTGGGCATTGAGAATTATGTGAGAGCGTTTTCAAACAGTGAATTTCTTGATGCTCTGTGGTTTACGGTGAAGTTCACGGTTGTGTGTGTTATCAGCATCAACGTGATTGCTTTTGCACTGGCAAGTCTGCTGACAAAAAAATTGCCCGCAGTCAACATTTTCAGAACGGTGTTTTTTATGCCGAATCTTATCGGCGGTATCGTGCTCGGTTATATCTGGCAGTTGATTATCAACGGTGTGCTTTCGTTTTCGGGCGTGTCAATCACAAGCTCAGCCGAGTACGGCTTCTGGGGCCTTGTTATTCTGACAAACTGGCAGCTCATAGGTTATATGATGATAATATATATCGCAGGGATACAGAATATTCCGTCCGATTTGATTGATGCCGCAAAGGTTGACGGCGCGAGCAGTTTTGACATACTCAGACACGTTACAATTCCTATGGTGATGCCATCGGTTACAATCTGCCTGTTTCTTACCATCACCAACTCGTTCAAGCTCTTTGATGCAAACCTTGCCCTTACTGACGGCGCACCGTCACGGCAAACGGCAATGCTTGCACTGGATATTTACAAAACCTTTTATTCAAGAATCGGCTGGCAAGGTGTAGGTCAGGCAAAAGCGGTTATATTCTTTGTTTTGCTGGCGGCAATTGCTTTGCTTCAGCTTGTGTTGACACGCAGAAAGGAGGTTGAAAGCTGATGGGAAAAAGCAGAACGCGCAGGGCTCTTACGGTTGCCTTGCTGTGCGTTGCGGCAGTGGCGTTTCTTGCACCGATTGCAATTGTGTTTGCCAATTCCTTCAAGGAAAAGCTGTTCATCAGCTCTCAGCCGTTCACACTTCCCTTCGGTGAGAGCTTTGCAGGAGTTGCAAACTATATTGACGGGCTGAGAAAAACAGGATTTGCAGGAGCTTTTCTGCGCTCCGTTTTCATCACCGTCGGTTCCGTTGGGGCAATTGTACTGTTTACGTCAATGACGGCATGGTACATCACCCGTGTGAAATCAAAGCTCACGTCAATGATGTATTATGCGTTTGTGTTTTCAATGATTGTGCCGTTCCAGATGGTGATGTTCACAATGACGAAAATTGCAAATGCGCTGAATCTTGATAACCCCGTGGGTATCATTTTTATCTATCTGGGTTTCGGCTCGGGCCTTTCGGTGTTCATGTTCTGCGGTTTTATCAAGTCAATACCGCTTGAAATTGAAGAAGCCGCCATGATTGACGGCTGCGGTCCGATACGCACTTTTTTCAGCGTGGTTTTTCCGTTGCTTCGTCCCACGGCAATTACCGTTGCAATCCTCAATGCGATGTGGATATGGAACGACTATCTTCTGCCGTACCTCGTCATCGGTACGGATTACAAAACCATACCGATTGCCATTCAGTATCTCAGGGGCGGCTACGGTTCGGTTGACATGGGCGCAATGATGGCAATGCTTGTTCTGGCGGTTGTACCCATTATCGTTTTTTATTTATCCTGCCAGAAGTATATTATAAAAGGCGTTGCCGCAGGCGCGGTGAAAGGATGAGTGTGTTTTGGCATCAATCACTTTGAAAAATATCAGCAAAATTTATCCGGGTGGCTTCAGGGCGGTGGATGATTTCAACCTTGAAATCAAGGACAAGGAGTTTGTGGTGCTTGTTGGACCGTCAGGCTGCGGAAAATCAACAACGCTGCGCATGATTGCGGGACTCGAGGAAATATCCGAGGGCGAAATGTATATCGGCGATAAGCTTGTGAACACCGTTGCACCCAAGGACAGAGACATTGCCATGGTGTTTCAAAGCTATGCTCTGTACCCCGACAAGACAGTTTACAGAAATATGGCTTTCGGGCTTGAAAGGCACAAGGTGCCAAAAGACGAAATTCGCAGACGAGTTGAGCAGGCGGCAAAAATACTTGACATTGAACATCTGCTTGACAGAAAGCCGAAGGCGCTTTCCGGCGGTCAGCGGCAACGTGTTGCTCTCGGCAGAGCGATTGTGCGTGACCCTGCGGTGTTTTTGCTTGATGAGCCACTGTCTAACCTTGACGCTAAGCTGAGAACAGCAATGCGTACGGAGATTATAAAGCTGCACATGAGCCTCGGCACAACCTTTGTTTACGTAACCCATGACCAGACGGAAGCGATGACGATGGGTGACAGAATTGTTGTGATGAATAACGGCGTTGTTCAGCAGGTGGACACGCCTGCGGCACTCTATGACAAGCCGTGCAACGTGTTTGTGGCAGGCTTCATCGGCTCACCTCAGATGAACTTTCTTGACGGAACGCTCGGAAAAGCCGGGAACAGAGTCTGCGTGAAAATCGGTGACAGCACAATCACTCTGCCCGAAAGAGCAACCCTGCCTGCCGCGTATGAAAACAGCATGGTGAAAATTGGCATAAGACCCGAGGATGTGACCGATAACGCGGAATATATGAAGCTGTACCACGAAAACACGCTGAAGGGAACGGTTGAGGTTGCGGAGCACCTCGGAAGTGAGGTTTATTTATATCTTGATTTCGGTGGATGCAAGCTGACGGCGAGAGTTTCGCCTTCATCAAAAGCGGTGCCCGGCAAAGTGATTGACTTTGCGGTGGATGCCCGACGGATGCATATTTTTGATGCACAGACACAGAATCGTATTGAGCTTCAATAATAATTGATAAATAGCGTTGCTTTGCCGGAACGGCAGGCGACGCTGTTTTATGCATAAATTGATTTTTATGCAAAGAGTTTATGCATAAGCGGGTGAATAAATGACTTTTCTTTCAACTTTATGCGGTTTTTGATATAAAAAATGAAAAAATAGTTGACTTTGACAAATAACGGTGCTATTATGATGACACTATTTTTTTGGAGGATTACATATTATGAAAAAGGTATTGGCAGTGCTCCTTGCAGTTGCAATGCTCTTCGCATTTGCGGCATGCGGCGGCAATGGCGGCAACGACGAAACAAAGGCAACACCCGTTGTACTTGACATGGCTCTCACAGAAGAAGAATATGCGTTTGGCGTAGATAAGGCTCAGCCCGAACTTCTTGAGAAAGCAAACGATTTCATCGACAAGATCATGGAAGACGGCACATTCGACAAAATCTGCAACAACTACTTCGGCGACGGCGAACCCGTAGCAGTTTACTCAGCAGTTGAAGATGCAAGCAAGGACCAGCTTGTTGTTGCAACAAACGCAGCATTCGAGCCCTTTGAGTTCACCAAGGGCGACGCTTACTACGGCATCGACATGGAAATCGCAGCTCTCTTTGCTGAAGAACTCGGCGTAGAACTCGTTATCAACAACATGGACTTCGACTCAGTTTGCCTTTCAGTCGGTCAGCACAAGTGCGACATCGCTATGGCAGGTCTTACAGTTAAGCCCGACAGAGAAGAATACGTTACATTTACAAAGTCCTACTATCAGGCTTCACAGAAGATCATCGCTATGAGCGACGATGAAGCTTTTAAAGACTGTGTTGAACTCGCTGACTATGAAGCAGTGCTCAACGGTCTTGCTGAAACCGTTAAAATCGGTGTTCAGAACGGCACAACCGGCAACTTCTACGTTGCAGGTGATGCTGATTGGGGCTTTGACGGCCTTGCAGCTGAATGCGTAGGTTATAAGAACGGCTCACTTGCAGTTCAGGACCTCATCAACGGCAACATTGATTATGTTATCATCGACGAAGCACCCGCAGAGTGCATCGTTGCTGCTATGCAGTAATTACAACCAATCATATTTAATTGCACAATGCCTCGCAATCGGCGGGGCATTGTTGTTATGATTGACAATAAGACGAAAGGAATCGGTTGAGGATTTATTCCGTACCGAACTGTTTTCAATGGGAGATTTTGGCAAAAAAATAGACACGTTTGTTGAGGTGTTTATTGAATACGGTGGTTATAAAAATGTGCTCACCGGCCTCAAAAACACAATGCTGATTGCTGTTACGGGTCTGATAATCGGTATACTTATCGGCATACTTATTGCAACAATCAGGGTGCTGCCCAAGTATAAGCGTCTGCCGCGTGTGCTTGACGGCTTATGCAGTTTTTACGTTGGTTTATTCAGAGGCACACCGATGGTTGTTCAACTTCTGGTTTTCTACTACGTTATGCTTCCCTTGCTGGGCATAAAAATGACGTCGGTTGCGGTGGCAATCTGTGTCTTCGGTCTTAACAGTGGTGCGTACATATCGGAAATCATGCGCGCAGGCATTCTTTCTGTTGACCCCGGCCAGATGGAAGGTGCACGCTCCGTTGGTTTGAGCTATGCATCTGCGATGGTGAAGGTTGTTATTCCGCAGGCAATCAAAAACATTCTTCCCACACTCGGCAATGAATTCATTGCGCTTGTTAAGGAGACTTCGGTTGTGTCATTCGTAGGCGCAACGGATTTGTATGTTGCTTTCAACTACATCGGCTCAAACAGCTATGAATTTATGGTGCCCTATCTTGTTATGGCGCTCATTTACATTGTAATTGTCTGCCTGATAACACTCGGCATTAAACTCATGGAAAGGAGACTGAGAAGAAGTGAAAGAAAACACAAATAATACAGAACTGAAGCACGGCGACGTTCTGCTTGAAGTTGTTGATTTGCACAAATCTTTTGGTGACAACCACGTTCTCAAGGGTGTAAGCACCACCATCCGCAAGGGTGAAAAGGTTGTTGTCATAGGTCCGTCAGGTTCAGGCAAAAGCACATTTCTTCGTTGTCTCAACTGCATGGAAGACCCGACAGGCGGCAAAATAATTTTTCACGGTGTTGACATTGCCGATCCGAAGGTTGACATTAACGTGCACCGTCAGAAGATGGGCATGGTTTTCCAGCACTTCAATCTGTTCAACAACAAAACAGTAATTGAAAACATTATGCTTGCACCGATTTATGTTGGCAAAAAGAGAATTAAGGCGCAGAAAAAGCACAACATGCTTGTTGCGCTTAAACTCAGAAAAGGCGAAAAGGTTGAGGTTGAGTCCTTGAAGCAGATCAAGGCTGACGCACAGGAAAATGCAGTTTCTTTGCTGAGAAGAATCGGCCTTGAGGAAAAGGCTCAGGCATATCCGTCATCACTTTCGGGCGGCCAGAAGCAGAGAGTTGCAATTGTACGTTCTCTTGCGATGAATCCCGACGTGATTCTTTTTGACGAGCCGACATCTGCACTTGACCCTGAGATGGTTGGCGAGGTTCTTGATCTGATGAAAGAGCTTGCCGTTCAGGGTATGACGATGGTGGTTGTTACTCACGAAATGGGCTTTGCAAAAGAAGTCGGTACAAGGGTTATCTTCATTGACGAAGGTGTTTTCCTTGAAGAAAACACACCTCACGAATTCTTTGACAATCCGCAGAATCCGAGAACGATTGAGTTTTTGTCGAAGGTGCTTATATAATTTGCGTTGCATGGCGGCACACGGGAGTGTGCCGCTTTTTTCGGCACGGTAGCGCCGAAAACCCGCGCGCGGGGCGGGCGCCGCCGCGGTGTCCCGCAGAGACACCGCTTTTGCGCGCGACGCGGCAGGCCTGCTCGCGCCATTTGCGCGCAAAAGCCCCGCGAGCCGACATCCGCGGTTGAAGCAGCACACACTGTGGTGGCTCGCGGGCGCGGCGGCGCCGTTGCGTGCTTCGCACGCCTTGCGCGGCTTCGCCGCGTTTCGCCGCGCGCCGCCGCGCGCGGCGTTTCCACCTTCCCACCACAAACAACAACCCCGTCGAAAAACTCGTTTTCGACAAGCTGTCAGACTGCCGAGAAAAGTGCAAGATGGCCTTTTCTTTGCCCCGAAGGCGTACAAAGGTACTCCGAGAGGGCAAAAAAAGGTCAAAACAATGCTAAAATCGTACAAAGTTCGATGCTTTGTACGATTTTTTGTGTATGTATAAGTCTACGCTTTTTCGTTTTCTTGTTTTTGAAAAGAACAGCATTGTTGTTCTTGTGCTTTTATCGACAAGCTTATTTAACTGAGGCAACTCCGACTATGGAACTATTGCCTTAATCTGTGAGATTGTTGTCCGACACGTCGCATGAGCGTTTACGCTCATGCGCGACAAGCCATTTTACCGCCAGCACCGAAATAATTATTGCCATAACGTCGCCTATTGCAACGGGAATGTAGTTAAGCACGCGCATTACAAACACGTCTGCCGCGTTAAAAGCTTCCACAACCGGAGCAAGGGCATACCTCGAAAAGCCGTCAAAAATTGAGCTTACTGAGCCGGCAAAGAGGAATAGTTCAAGGAAATAAAACGCGCCTTTTTTGTTTGCACAAAAGCCGAGGCTTAACAAATAACACACAACAATCTCTGCAAGGCAAACTGCAACATCCACGATGTTTACCCTCAGGGTAATTGCATCATCAAGAGCAGACGCCTGCACCGCCAGATAATACCCCAGCCTTGTGCTTGTTCTGACAACAAAAAAGCTGATGCCGAAAACTATCGCCGTTATTATTGCATAAGCGTTTTTGTTGTGAATACGCCTGCGTACGGGAACACAAGTGAGTTCCCCGCCCTCTGAGTCTGCCGTTTCGCAAAACAGAGCATCGCGTCTGAGGCTCACAAAAAGTGTGACAAGGGCAACTGCCGCGCCGATACACAAGACCGGGGCTGCGAAATATACGGTGTCAACATATCCGCTTTCGCCGACGGAACCTATAAGAACTTCAATCATTTTGCAAACCGCCCACAATACCTGCTGAACTGCGAAGCCGAACGCATACGCCAGAGGGAAGCGGAGAATTCTTTTATCCTTGCCGTAATAAATCAAGCCGAAAACAAGCAGCGCGCCGTATGTAAAAAGCCAGACCGAAGCAGGCTGAAGGATGTTGTTTTTGAAGCCGGGAGCAAAATCGGGCAACAAGTCATAGAAGACAACGGCAAAATAATCCCCTGCGCAGGCAAAAGCAACTGCCAATATGGGAATGAGAACTTTTTTGATTTTCGACATGAATATACACCGCCTTGATAAATGTTGTGTATTGATTTTATGCTTGTGTTAAATCAGGGACAATTTTAGCCCTTGGCTCCCTCTGACGAGGGAGCTGGATTTTGCGTAGCAAAAGACTGAGGGAGAGAAACTACCCCTCCGTCAAAACTTCGTTTTGCCACCTTCCCTGACAAGTGGAGGCTCTTATTTTCAACTTGTGGAAATCATTTCCACAAACCCTAAATTCCGCATAACAACAAGCGTTTTCTTTAATTTAATATAACATTTTTTAACAGAATTTTCAAGTTATATATGCAAATAGAGTTATCCCGAATTTACGAGATAACTCTATTTTTGATGGTATGACAAAAGTCATACCGACATACCGAAAATCATACTAACGAAGATGCTGTTAAAAACTCTGTTTTTAAGCAGTAAGACTGCCGAAAGTATGACAGTTATTCCTGCCTTACCTCATTTGTTTTGATGAAATAAGCGAGTTAAGGCGGTATTTGTCCCTATTGTAACTCAACCATAACATAAACGGCGGCGGTAAGCAATGTTTATTCGGGTTAATCTCTGCGGCGATTAATTAAGCCTTGTCAACGCGTTTTATGTGGCAAAAAGCACAGACACATCATTATGGAAAAATCCGGGATGATGTGTCTGACGTTTTTATTAATGATTAAATCTGCAACTCACAAATAGAGTTAATTATTTGCTTGCCTCTTCAATAGCAACTGCACATGCAACTGTCATACCAACCATGGGGTTGTTACCTGCGCCGATGAGGCCCATCATTTCAACGTGTGCGGGAACTGATGAGGAACCTGCGAACTGTGCGTCTGAGTGCATGCGGCCCATTGTGTCTGTCATACCGTAGGAAGCGGGGCCTGCTGCCATGTTATCAGGATGAAGTGTACGGCCTGTGCCGCCGCCTGATGCAACTGAGAAATAGCTTACGCCGTTTTCTACGCACCACTTCTTGTAGGTGCCTGCAACGGGATGCTGGAAGCGGGTGGGGTTGGTTGAGTTACCTGTGATGGAAACACCAACATTTTCAAGCTTCATAATGGCAACGCCTTCGGGTACGTTGTCAGAACCGTAGCACTTAACCTTTGCTCTGTCACCGTTTGAGTAGGGTGTTTCATTAACAACCTTAACGGTTTCTGAATAGGGATCAAACTCAGTCTGTACATATGTGAAGCCGTTGATTCTGGAGATGATCATTGCGGCATCCTTGCCGAGACCGTTGAGGATAACACGGAGGGGCTGAGTTCTTACTTTGTTAGCGTTGAGAGCGATTTTGATGGCGCCTTCAGCGGCTGCGAAGGATTCGTGACCTGCAAGGAAGCAGAAGCACTCTGTTTCTTCTGAAAGGAGCATTTTGCCAAGGTTGCCGTGGCCGAGACCAACCTGACGGTTGTCAGCAACTGAACCGGGAATGCAGAAGCTCTGGAGACCTTCACCGATAGCTGCGGCAGCATCAGCAGCCTTTGTGCAGCCCTTCTTGATTGCGATTGCGCAACCGACGGTGTATGCCCACTTTGCGTTTTCAAATGCGATGGGCTGGGTTTCTTCTACGATCTTATAGGGATCAATGCCTTTTGCAGCACAGATGTCCTTGCACTCCTCAACTGAGGAAATGCCGTACTCTTTAAGAACAGCAAGAATCTTATCGATTCTTCTTGCGTAGTTTTCAAATAATGCCATGTCCGTTTACCTCCTTATTCCTTGCGGGGATCGATATACTTAGCAGCATCTGCGAATCTGCCGTAAGTGCCCATAGCCTTGTTGTAAGCTGTTGTGGGATCGTCGCCCTTCTTGATGAAGTCTGTCATCTTGCCAAGGGATACAAATTCATAGCCGATAACCTGATCGTCAGCGTCAAGAGCCATTCTTGTTACATAGCCTTCTGCCATTTCAAGATAACGTACGCCCTTAACCTTTGTGCCGTACATTGTACCAACCTGTGAACGAAGGCCCTTACCGAGATCTTCAAGACCTGCGCCGATTGAAAGACCGTCCTCTGAGAAAGCGGACTGGCTTCTGCCGTATACGATCTGAAGGAAGAGCTCGCGCATAGCTGTGTTGATAGCGTCACAAACAAGGTCTGTGTTGAGAGCCTCAAGGATTGTTTTGCCGGGAAGGATTTCACTTGCCATAGCAGCGGAGTGAGTCATACCTGAGCAGCCGATTGTTTCAACAAGGGCTTCTTCAATAACACCGTTCTTTACGTTGAGTGAAAGCTTGCATGCGCCCTGCTGAGGTGCACACCAGCCAACGCCGTGTGTGAAAGCAGAGATATCCTTGATTTCGTATGCCTTTGTCCACAAACCTTCCTGCGGAATGGGTGCGGGACCATGGTTCGGGCCTTTTTTGACCGTACACATCTGTTCAACTTCATGTGAATAATTCATGTTGTTCATTTGCTCCTTTCGGAATATATTATTGGTTTTAATTTTACCACCGACCATAATACCAAAAAAAAATCATACTTTCAAGAGTGATGACGTATTTTTTAGGATATAGATATATTTTTTCATATTAGTAGCAAAAAATCCAATAAAATATACGATTAATGATTCAAAGATATCTTGAACACCTTCAACAGGAACAGTGCGACGTCGGATATATGAAAAGTCAGGGAGACGCGTTGAGGTGACGTTCGTCAGCAAAAAACACACCTCTTGCCATATTTGGTAAAACATGGTATAATAATTAAGATTTGTTGCTATACATGAAGTAACAACGTAATATGAAACCAAACTTTCAGCTATCGGAGGAAAATAATATGTCAAAGAAAATCATCAGCGCGTTGCTTGTGCTGACTGTGCTTTTGTGCACACTCACCGCCTGCACAGGCACAAAAACATACGAGCCTGCAGACTCAATTGCGCAAATCGGCGAGGAGATAGTTATGCTCCTGAACAGCGACATGACACGCACCGAGCTTTACAAAACCTTTGGTGAAACCGCAGGGCAGAAGATTGAGGGCACGAACGGCTTCCTTGCCACATACATTGTCAATGACAACTACATTTTCTCAATCTCAATCCACGACGACAACGACACGGCTATCGGCTACGACGGTGAGGCACTGATGAACAGCCTCAAAGCAAGCCGCACACTCAAAACAACGTACGGTATGACCGTTTCCGCTGAGGAAAACTTCAACGTTGAAAGCGGCGAGGACGGACTTGAAGTTACCGTACAGTTTGACGGCGACTACACCTGCTCGATGCCCGGCTACGACGTTTACGTAGGCGGCAAAGCAGTTGGCGAAAACAAGAAGCTCAGCGGCAAAAAGGTGCTGACGGTTGACCTTCTTAATCCGCACAAAGCAGAGGACGCAACGGAAGCCACAACCGCTGAAGCGGCTGAAAGCACAACAACCGAGGCTGAAGCTGAGGACAAGAAGGACGAAACCAAAAAGGATGCAACCGACGCCACAACCGTTACGGTTGAGATGCCCGAAGCGAAGGGCAACTATCTTGTTGGCATGCTTGAAATTGCAAACGAGGCAGACGAGACGGTTTATGTTGAAATCTACAGCATCAACGATGAAAACTACATCTGCAGAGTGAGATTATAATCTAAGGGTGATAACCCACCGCCCCTGCGCGAGCAACAGCCCACGCAGGGGCTTTTTGGCGGTTGGCACCGTTCGGCTTTGCAATGATATTCACTAAAGTAAACTTCACCTTCGGTGAGTGAAAAATGAATAATGAATAGTTGCGGGTGCCTTCGGCACGGTTTTAATTCGTCTGTTTTGCTGATGTTTCAATTATTCATTTTTCATTATTCATCATTCATTATTCATTAAACTCAAAAATACACCCGAGACAGAACGTGGTCAAAACTACCGCTTCATGTCTCGGGTGTAACTCTATAATTTGTGAATCCGTCCGTCGGAGAGGGACTTGGTCAACGCACCAAGTTTTTCAACGCGCCTGTCGGGCAGACTTCAACGCATTTGAGGCAGTTTTTGCAAACCGTTACCGCATCTGTGCCGATGAACTCGGGACGGATGGTTGTTTCAAACGCCCTGCCTACAAGACCGATGAGTGCTTCGCCTGCAATTTCCTCGCAGGTTCTTACACAAAGGTTGCAAAGGATGCATTTGCCCTGGTCGCGTTCAATACTGACAAGGCGTTCCTCTGTAAAGGCCTTGTGCTTCACACCGCAGAATTTTGTGCCGTCAGCATCGTAGCAGTCAGCATAACGGATGAGCTTGCACTCGCCGTAATCGTGGCAGCCGCATTCAAGGCAACGGCGCGCTTCTTCACGGGCAGCTTCCTCGCTGAAGCCAAGGTTGACCTCACCGAAGTTGTGCTTCCTTTCCTCTGCGGCAACCGTGGGCATAACCGCACGCGCCTGCTTCTCATACTTTTCAAAATACGCATCGTCAGGCTCGCGCTTGCTGACAACCGGCTTTCTGACGCGTACTTCTTCACCCTGTAACCACTTTGCAATAACGTTTGATGCTTCAACCGCCTCACCGATTGCGGCGATTGCAATTGATGCACCGTCATTCGTTGCGTCACCGATGGCGAAAACACCGTCAAGGTTTGTTTTAAACGTGGCTTCATCTGCAACAAGCGTGCCCCAGCGCGTTGTTTCAACCGCTTCAAGGCCCATGTTGTTGTTGCCCTGACCCGTTGCGATGATGATTGAGTCAAGCGGCATTGTTACAAACTCGCCCTCAATTGCAACGGGTGAGCGCCTGCCCTTTGCGTCGGGCTCGCCGAGCTGCATCTTCTGCAATTTCACACCGCAGACCTTGCCGTTTTCACCAAGGATTTCTTCGGGGTTAACAAGGAAGTTGAATACTACGCCTTCCTCGCCTGCCTCTTCAATTTCAATATCCTCAGCAGGCATTTCATTCCTTGTGCGGCGGTAGATTACGTTAACCTCTTTTGCGCCGAGTCTAACTGCGGTGCGGCAGGCATCCATTGCGGTGTTGCCGCCGCCGACGATTGCGGTGCGCTCGCCGATATAAACCTCGTTACCGAGAGCAACCTCGCGCAGGAAGTCGATACCGCCCCACACGTTGTCAAGCTCCTCACCTTTACACCTGAGGCTCTTGCTATGCCACGCACCGATTGCAAGAAGCACCGCATTGTGCTTTTCTCTCAGCTCGTCGAGTGTGATATCCCTGCCGATTTTCACGTTGTTGAGCATCTCAACACCGAGGGATGCGATTTCGTCAATCTCTTTTTGCAATATGCTCTTGGGTAATCTGTATTCGGGGATGCCGTAACGCAGCATGCCGCCCATTTTTTCCATAGCATCGTAAACGGTGACTCTTACACCTGCAAGTGCGAGGTAATATGCCGCGCTCAGACCTGCAGGGCCGCCGCCGACGATACCTACGGTTTTGCCCGTATCTGCCGCTTTTTCGGGCAGATAGCCGCCGTTTTCGAGCACCTTGTCTGCGGCAAAGGCTTTGAGCAGAGCAATTGAAATGGGCTCTTCAACGCGCTTTCTTCTGCAAGCGGTTTCACACGGATGGGGGCAGATTCTGCCGATTGATGCAGGCAGCGGCACTTTTTCTTTGATGATTCTGACCGCCTCGGTGTAATTGCCGAGGGCAATTTGCTTAACGTACGCCTGACAGTCTGTGCCTGCAGGACAGTTGAGCGTGCACGGACCTTTGCAGTCGCCCGTGTGGTCACTCATGATAAGCTCAAGCGCTACTGCGCGGCATTCTCTGACTCTGGGAGATTCGGTATGAATCACCATGCCGTCTGCCGCCTTGGCAGAGCATGCCCTGACGAGCTTGGGCGAGCCTTCAACCTCAACCACGCAAAGACCGCAGCCGCCGTAGGCTTCCATTCGTCCGTCGTAACACAGATTGGGGATTTCAATACCGTTTGCCGCGGCGATGTTGAGAATAGTCTCGTTAGCTTCGGCGGCAATCTTTTTTCCGTTTATCGTTATATTAATCATAGTTATCACCCTATTCCACTTTAACTGCGCCGAAGCGGCAGACAGTTTTGCACTGACCGCACCTGATGCACTCTTCGGCGTTGATGACGTGCGGATTCTTCACCGTACCCGAAATTGCAATTACGGGGCACTTCCTTGCGCAAAGACCGCAGCCGATGCACTTCGTTTCGTCGATGCTGTAGCGCCTGAGTGCAACACACTCGTGTGCAGGGCAACGCTTCTCGTTGACATGAGCCTCGTATTCGTCCATGAAATAACGCAGGGTGGTGAGCACGGGGTTAGGCGCCGTCTGACCGAGACCGCAGAGTGAGCCGTCACGCACAGCAACGCACAGCTCCTTGAGTGCGTCAAGGTCTGCCCGGGTGCCCTCGCCTTCGGTGAGCCTTGTGAGAATTTCAAGCATTCTCTTTGTACCGATTCTGCAATATACGCACTTGCCGCAGGATTCCTTGGCGGTGAATTCGAGGAAGAATTTTGCCATGCCGACCATGCAGGTGCTTTCATCCATAACAACCATACCGCCCGAGCCCATGATTGCGCCCGTTGCGGCAAGGGATGAATAGTCGATTACGGTGTCAAGCAGATGCGCGGGGATGCAACCGCCTGAGGGGCCGCCGAGCTGTACGGCTTTGAAAGGAGCGTCGTCGCGGATGCCGCCACCGATATCATAAATAACCTCGCGCAGAGTTTTTCCCATGGGTATTTCAACAAGACCTCCGCGGCGGATTTTACCCGTAAGTGCAAAAACCTTTGTGCCCTTGCTTTTTTCCGTACCCATGGCGGCAAGCTTTTCGCCGCCGTTTGCAATAATCCACGGCACGTTTGCAAAGGTTTCAACGTTGTTGATGTTTGATGGCTTGCGGTTGTAGCCCGACTGTGCAGGATAGGGCGGCTTGAGGCGGGGCATACCTCTTTTGCCCTCAAGGGATTCAATGAGGGCGGTTTCCTCGCCGCAGACAAAGGCGCCTGCGCCTGCCTTGATTCTGAAATCGCAGGAGAAATCAGTGCCGAAGATGTTATCTCCGACGTAGCCCTTTGCTTTTGCCTGCTCAATTGCGTTTTCGAGCCTGATGATTGCAAGCGGATATTCGGCGCGCACATACACAACGGCGTGCTTTGCACCGATGGCGCGTGCGGCAATAAGCATACCCTCAATCAGACAGTGGGGGTTGCTTTCGATTATGGCTCTGTCCATAAACGCGCCGGGGTCACCCTCGTCAGCGTTGCAGATAAGATATTTTTCCTCGCCCTGAGATTCCTTGGCGGCATTCCACTTGAACCACGTGGGGAAGCCTGCGCCGCCTCTGCCCGCCAGACCTGAGAGCTTGATTTCGTCAACGATTTCCTGCTGAGTCATATTGACAGCCTTTTTCAATGCGGCGTAACCTCCGAAGTCAACGTATGACTCAATCGAGGTGGGGTCGATGATACCGCAGCCGTTGAGCGCAACCCTTGTTTGCTGAGAGAGGAAGGTTGCATCTTCGGGGGAAATGACAAGGTCGCTGACGGCGGAAAAGTCGTTTGATTTTGCCGCATCAGAAATGCGCTGTGCATCGTCTGCCTTAACGCAGGTGAGCCTTGCTGCGAGTGCGCCGTCGTCGGAATATACGTCAACAATCGGCTCCAGCCAGCACATGCCGATGCAACCCGTGATGCCGAGGGACACGGAGCTGTCAACGCACTTTTCAAGTGCTGAATATACATTTGCGGCGCCCGAAGCGATGCCGCAACTGCCCTGACCGACAACTATCTTCATGAGAGCGCCTCCTTAGCTTTGATTTCTTCAAGAATTTTAACCGCGCTCTGCGGTGTGAGTGAACCGTAAACCTCGCCGTTCACCGTCATTACGGGTGACAGACTGCAGCAGCCCAGACATGCAACGTGGTGCATGGTGAAAAGACCGTCTTCGGTTGTTTCCCCGTCTCTGATGCCGAATTTTTCTGTAATCGCATCGGAAATTGCGGCAGATGAGTTTACGTGGCAGGCGGTGCCTCTGCAGAGCATGATGAGATATTTACCCACGGGCTGTAAACTGAACTGGGCGTAGAAGGTGGCAACACCCATAACCTGCGCAGGGCTCAGTGATGTTCTTTCCGCGATGCGGTAGAGCACGTCCTTGGGCAGATAACCGTAGATTTCCTGCGCCTTTTGCAAAATTGTGATGAGGTTGCCGCTTGAGTGGGCGTATTCGTCAAGCACGGGCTCGATGAGAGTCAGGTTGCTTGCTTCGTTGTTCATTGTTTTGTACCTCCGTAAATGTGGTAGGGTGACGGTACCGAAGTGCCGAAAACGGAGTGCAGGCTCACATTTTCAGGCAGGCACGGTATAAAGTGAGACGTGCCTTCCGCAAAGCCGTCACCTCGGATATTATACAATATCGGTGCAGGACGGTCAATTGTTTTTTGTTGTCAGTGTTGCATTTTTTGTCATATACTGATAAAATAATTCCATAACATGAAAGGATGCCCGACATAATCCCGTCGGGCGACGGAAAGCTATGAAAAACGGCATTATTCTTGACAGAGAAAAAAAAGTGTTTCCGCTGATAATTGCGGTGCTTGGTCTCGCGTTAGGTGTTGCGGCACTTGTTGCACAGCTCAACCTTGTGTGCGTTGTTTGCATCGC
Source organism: Acutalibacteraceae bacterium (assembly GCA_045590055.1). Taxonomy (GTDB): domain Bacteria; phylum Bacillota; class Clostridia; order Oscillospirales; family Acutalibacteraceae; genus UBA6857. The sequence goes on along the minus strand of JAZNQF010000065.1, from coordinate 5,032 downwards.
ATATTGCTGCATTGTGTCTGCGCTCACCTTCATCGGTGTTGTGGCTAAAAAGCGCGTTTACGCGTGGTTTGTTGCAGGCTATGCGGCGGCAGGGCTCGGCATCATGCTTTATTACATAATTTTCGGCGCAGATGCAGGCTTCGGAGCTTTCACAACGGGACTTGCAGGCTTTGCATCAAAGGATTATCCGATATTCACCGGCGCAGGCAATTTCTTCACAAGGCTCGGCGGCAACATTCTGCTCGCCCTCCCCTCAATGCTGATTCTTGTCTGCCTTTTCTTCACCGCAAAATCACAGAAGAAAAAGCTGACACAGAGCATTGTGTCTCTTGTTCTCAGCGTGCTTCTTATGGGCTCAACCGTGTCAAACGTGCTCACGATGAATCTGCGCTCAAAGCCCAACACCGCAAGGCTGTGGCAGGGCCACGACGACTATCTCAACAACATGAAGAAGGCCCCAAAGGACAACCCCAACGTTCTTTTTGTGATGATGGATGACCTCGGTTGGGGCGATATCTCACTCAACGGCGCAATCTATGACACGCCCAACATCGACAGCATCGGCGAAAACGGTCTTCAGCTTGAAAACTTCTATTCAAGCTACTCTGTGTGCTCACCTGCACGTTTTGCAACCCTTACGGGCAGATATCCCTACAGAGGATATGCCGACAACGTAATTTACCCCACGGTTGACTCAACCTCCGTTTTTGCCGCAACAAGAATTTTTAACTCAATTGAAATGGGTGCAAATGCAGACGGCATGCTCGGCGACGAAATTACAATTGCAGAAGCGTTGCAGAGCGCGGGCTATGCAACGGGCGCTTTCGGCAAATGGCATCTCGGTGACTACGGCGAATATCTGCCCACGAATCAGGGCTTCGATTATTTCTACGGCTCACACGTGGTTAACGACATGGCTCCCTTCTACCACGTGGTTGAAGAAAACGGCGAATATGAAATCGTACGCGGCACAGACGAGCTCAAGGATCAGTCCGAAGCAACAAAGTGGATTGACGAGGAAATCACGCAGTGGATTACAGACGTTGTTGAAAAGGATGAGCAGCCTTTCTTTGCTTACTATGCTTCCCCGTGGCCGCACGCTCCCATCTTCGCAGGCGACGACTTTGACGGTGTCAGCGGCATGGGCACGTACGTTGACTGCGTAACTGAGTTTGACACGTACCTCGGCAAGCTGTTCAACACACTTGACGACCTGGGCGTGCTTGAGGACACGATCATTGTTTTCACAAGCGACAACGGACCTGCACTTCAAGGCTCTGTGGGTGAGCTCAGGGGCGGCAAATATCTCGCGTACGAGGGAGGACAAAAAGTACCCTTCCTTATCCGTTGGGACAACAACGGCGGCATTTTTGAAGCAGGCGGTGTACGCTCACAGTCTGCAACGCTTGTGGATATGTTCCCCACCATACTTGAGCTTTGCGGCATCACCGAAGACGGTAAAGACGAAGCTTATCTGCCCGAGGACCGCATTATTGACGGTGAGAGCATGCTCCCGTTGTTCAAAAACGACGACGTGATTCACGGCGAGGAATCCCCGATTCTTTACATGAAGCGCGAGGATATCAAGGCGATTCAGTACACGGTGGACACGGAAAGCGTTACAAGCCGTGAGGAATATGCAGGTTATGACTATTCCATACTCAGCGAAAGCGACACGCTCAGCTTCAAATATTTTGACAGAATACAAAACGACAACTCTGCTTTCTGGGATAAATACAGAACAAAATGGCTGCACGTTCTTAACGACGACGGCGGCGAAAACTACAACCGTACACCCGTATATCCCGAAATTGCCGCGGAGATGGATGCAAGGCTCAAGGAGATTCAAAGGGCGCTTGCAACCAACCGCAGAGGTGTTAAATAAATGCCGCCTCTTTCAATTATGATTAAGCCTGCCTCCAGCTTGTGCAACATGAGGTGCAGATACTGCTTCTACCACGACGTTGCACAAAGCCGCGAGGAGTTCAGCTTCGGCGTGATGAAGGAAGAAACCATGCGCCGTCTTATTCAGCAGGCGTTGCTTTTTGCCGACGGCGAAAGTGTTGCGTTTGCTTTTCAGGGCGGTGAGCCGCTGATGGCAGGTATCGGATATTTCAAAAGCTTTGTGCGCACGGTGAATGAGCTGAACAAAAAAGGCAGTAAGGTGTTTTTCGGCATGCAGACAAACGGGCTTCTGCTCAACGATGAGTGGGCTGAGTTTTTGCATGAAAACAGCTTTCTTGTGGGGCTGAGCCTCGACGGTGACGTTGAAAACAACCGTTTCCGCATTGACGCTGAGCGCAAGAGTACACAAGGCAGGGTGCTTGAAAAGGCGCGGTTACTTGAATATCACGAGGTGGATTTTAACATACTGACCGTACTGACGGGTGACTGCGCTGAAAACGTTGAGCAGATATACCGCTATTTCCGCCGCCAAGGCTTCCGATATCTGCAGTTCATCCCCTGCCTGCGCCCCTTCGGGAGTGACGAAAAAAGCGAGCTGTATATGACGAACGAGCAATATGCATCCTTCCTCATACGGCTGTTCAACCTCTATGTTAAAGACTACGTGAGGGGAAATTACACAAGCATAAGGCAGTTTGACAACTGGGTGCACATTTTCAACGGCGGCAGAGCTGAGCAGTGCGGAATGATGGGTCACTGCACACACCAGTTTGTTGTTGAGGGCAACGGCAACGTTTATCCGTGCGACTTTTACTGCATTGACAAGTGGCTGCTGGGCAACGTTGAAACGCACACTCTTGAACAGATGGCAAAGAGCAAAACGGCTGAGGATTTCATTCGGGAAAGTCTGCACGTGCCCGAAAAGTGCAAAGCGTGCCGTTACTATCCGATGTGCCGCGCAGGCGGCTGCAAAAGAAGCCGCGAGGACACGGATTACTGCGAGGCTTACAAGAAATTCTTTGCGGCTTGTCTGCCTCTTTTCAGGGTATTTTCCGCAGAGAAGAACTGATAAGCAAATCGCATCTTCGGACAAAAAAATGTAATTTTATTAACAACGCACCGCATTATTCGACAGCCGTCGTAATATTGCGGTGTTTTGTTTTCCTTGGTAAATATTGCTTAAATTGAAATTCAGGCAAAAGATTTGTCTTATAAGGTTAAACCGGATAAAAAAGCAAAAAATTTATATTGCATAACATAAAGACTTTTGATATAATAAATTTTAATGAGAATTGGGAGTGTGTTTTTTGTGGAATACAAGCGACTTGGCAAGCGAATCAGATACGGTCCGCCTGCAACCAAAAAGTTTGATATGCAAAAAGAGCCTACGGGGCAACACCCCTATTTTGTGCCCGTTCTTCACGCAGGCACAAAGTTACGCAAAAAGTTGCACAAAGTTCAGCTTGAAAAGGTGAATATGGACGGGGTTGAGCCGCCTTACCTTCTTCTTTGCAATCACAACTCCTTTTATGATTTTTACATTATGACCGCATGCATTGCTCCCCACACAGGCAACTACCCTGCCGCAGTTGACGATTTCATCGGCCGCGAATTCTGGCTGAGAAACCTCGGAGGTATACCCAAAAGGAAATTCGCCGTAGACATCGGTATTGTGCGCACTGCACGCAAAATAGTCAAAAAGGGGGAAATGTTCGGTCTTTACCCCGAGGCGCGTTATTCACTTTGCGGTGTAACTGAGGTTATACCCGACGCTGTGGGTCAGCTTGCAAAATTTCTCGGTGTTCCCGTTGTTACTTTCAAGATGATGGGGCATCATATATACAACCCGTATTGGAACACACGCATGTTCCGCTGGTTGCTTCCCACTCAGGCGGTAATGACTCAGCTTTTTACCGCTGAAGAACTGAAAAACACATCTGCGGAAGAAGTAAATGCGAAAATCCGCGAGGCACTTTATAACGACGACTGGCGCTGGCAGAGCGAAAACCGCGTTGCAGTTAAAAACATCAACCGCGCAAAAGGCTTGCACAACGTGCTTTATCAATGCCCTGCCTGCCACACGGAGTATGAAATGGCATCAAAGGGTGCCAAGATTTTCTGCAAGCATTGCGGCAAGCGCTGGACTCTTAACCACTTTGGTGAGCTGAATGCAGACAACGGCTCAACCGAGTTCAAGTTTCCGTCGGATTGGTACAAATGGGAACGCGAGCAGGTAAAAAAAGAGGTTGACGAGGGCAGATATCACTTTGAGTGTGACTGCGACGTGAACGACCTGCCCAATGCAGACGGCTTCATTTACATGGGCAAAGGCAAGCTTGTGCACACCATCGACGGGTTCAGCGTGCACGGCACACGCAAATATGACGGCGTGCCGTTTGAAATGGTTGTGCCTGCTTTGCAACAATATGCCTGCCACATCGAATACAAATACCGTTTCGGCTGGAAGCGCGACTGCATCAACCTCAACACGCTTGACGACACTTGGTACGTTTTCCCTGAAAATTGCAAGTTCTCCGTGACAAAGATTGCGCTTGCTACCGAGGAGATATACAAGAAACAAGCCGCACTGCACAGAAACATCTCCGCAAAATAAACCCGACAAGGAGAAACACAATGAGCACGCTTGAGCAACTCAAAGATATTTTTGAAAAGTACACCGAAACGGAGTTTCCGGATTTGAGCGAGGACACCGTTTTCACAACCGATATGGTGATGAATTCATGTGAAATCTTTGGTCTTATTTGCGAGGTTGAGGACTTTTTCGGCGTTGAAATACCTGATGAAACGCTGATTAAGCTTGTGACAGTTAAGGATTTGATTGATTTCCTTGAGTCGAACACACAGTAATTTAAAACGTTTAACTGCACACTCGTTTCAGAGTGTGCAGTTCAGACTGTCGATAAAAGTACAAGAACAACAATGCTGTTTTTTCTTAAATAAGAAAACGAAAATGGTAAGACTTATGCACACATAAAAAATCGTACAAAGCATCGAACTTTGTACGATTTTCGCATTGTTTTGACCTTTTTTTGCCCTCTCGGAGTACCTTTGTACACCTTCGGGGCAAAGAAAAGGTCATCTTGCACCTTTCTCGGCAGTCTGACAG
>JAZNQF010000064.1:0-9573 GCA_045590055.1 Acutalibacteraceae bacterium | reverse complement strand
GGTACTCTCCTCGGCATTGACGACATGCTTGAGGCAACCAGAGCAGGCAAGCTCATCATGGACGGTGCACCCGAATTCGGCGCACAGATTGGTGGCTACATGCTCATGATCGGTGACCTCGCAAAATAAGCGCGTAGCCGCTCACCATGCCGGCGGTGCGTGGCCGCACAGACCATGCCGACGGACATGGTTAAAACTTAAAAATTACACCCGAGACGAGAAGTTTCGGGTGTTTTTGTTATATGCCGGTGCGTGGTCGCGCAGACCAAGCCGGCGGCTGGTGCCGCTCACCAAGCCGACGGACAAAGTAAAAGCCTTAAAAGCTACACCCGAGACACGATGTGGTAGATTTGACCACATTCTGTCTCGGGTGATTTATTTGCTGCTATTGAGTTGTTGGGCGGAGTGCCTCTCCTTTTGGGAGAGGTGGCGGCGTAGCCGTCGGAGAGGGCTGTAACATGCCGCAGTCATATATCACTCGCCGCAGGCGAATATCACACGCGAAGCGTATATCACATGCGGAGCATATATCACTGCGAGGTGGAGCCGAGCCTTGCCCTCTCAGTCACTGCGTGACAGCTCTCCCGAAGGGAGAGCCTGAAAAAGCCTCTCCCTTCGGGAGAGGTGGCGCGAAGCGTCGGAGAGGGTATTGCGGTGCCAACCGCCCCGAGACGGTGCGTGGCCGCACGGGCCATGCCGACGGACAAAGATAAAACTTTAAAGTTACACCCGAGACGAGAAGTGGATTTACGACCACATTCTGTCTCGGCGTTGACCCTGAGGTTATTGCACTGTCGGGCGGCGGGCGATGCGTGGCACGCGCCGCAATTATGAATTTGAAAGGCTTTCTAATGACTGCTTTTTGAGGTAAGCGTTGATGAAGCCGTCGATTTCGCCGTCCATAACAGCGTTGATGTTGCCGTTTTCAAAGCCTGTTCTGTGGTCTTTTGCAAGGGTGTAGGGCATGAAAACATAGCTTCTTATCTGGCTGCCCCAAGCAATTTCTCTCTGCTCGCCTTTGATGTCCTCAATCTTGTCAAGGTGTTCTCTCTCTTTAATTTCAATCAGCTTTGATTTGAGCATGCGCATACACACCTCGCGGTTTTGATGCTGACTGCGCTCAACCTGACAAGAAACAACAATACCCGTGGGAATATGGATGAGACGTACAGCTGATGAAGTCTTGTTAACCTTCTGTCCGCCTGCACCGCTTGCACGGTAAACTTCCATCTTGATATCTTCAGGGCTGATGTCAACCTGAATGTTGTCGTCAATTTCGGGCATTACTTCAAGTGAAGCAAAGGAGGTGTGCCTTCTGCCTGAGGAGTCAAACGGAGAAATTCTGACAAGGCGGTGTACACCCATTTCGCTCTTGAGGTAACCGTATGCATTTTCGCCCTCAATGAGCACAACCGCCGACTTGAGACCTGCTTCGTCGCCGTCAAGGAAGTCGAGTGTTGTTGCTTTGAAGTTGTGCTTGGATGCCCACATGCTGTACATACGGTAAAGCATTTCGCACCAATCCTGCGCCTCAGTGCCGCCTGCACCTGCGTGGAAGGTGAGAATTGCATTGTTGTTGTCGTATTCGCCCGAAAGCAGAGTTGCAAGGGTCTGCCTTTCAAGCTCTGCCACAACATCGTCAACGCTCTTCTGGCAGTCGGGCAGTAAATCAAGGTCGCCCTCCTCGTCGGAAAGCTCAATCATAATCAGTGCATCGTCGTATGCGGTTTTGAGTGCATTGTATGCCGCAACCTTGTTTTTCAAGGATGCAATACGCTGCAGTACCTTCTGCGAATTGGCAAGGTCGCCCCAGAAGTTTTCGTCTGCGGACTGTTCTTCAAGCTCTGCAATTTCCTTTGCCATTTCTTCAAGACCGATTGCGTCGGCAAGCTCTGCAAGCGGTTTTTCACTTTCAAGCAGTTTTAATCTGAGTTCTTCAAACTGTATCATAATTATCCCTTTCATATTTCTGCAGAAAATTCAAATGTATATTAAGGTTATAACCAATGTATCAAATCATTCTTTTACGCTCCTGCAGACAAAATTAATCATACATATACAAAATACATTATACACAAATATTTGTTTTGAGCAACACCCGAACAAGATTTTTTCCTAAAAATATTCAAACACGGCGCAGGTTTTTCACATACGCATTGCTTTTTTTACAAAAAAGTGCAATAATAACAAACAGAAGATATTAAACCGCGTTGGTTATACGCAAAGTATTTTCGCACCGCGGGTTTTAAGGAGCAGACAAAATGAGATACGACAATCAGAGTTGTCCGGTTTGTGAGCATGTTTTCAATGAAAACGACGATGTTGTGGTATGCCCCGAATGCGGCACACCGCATCACCGCGAATGTTGGCACAACGCGGGCGGATGCAAAAACGAGCCGCTTCATGCACAAGGCTTCGAATGGTCGTTACCCGTTGCACCGCAGGCTGAAGAAAAGAAAAGCGGAAAGCCTGACATTGTGTGCCCCAACTGCGGCACACACAATCCTGCAGGAGCACCCGAATGCGAAAACTGCGGAATGAAGTTTGTTGTTTTCGGGCTGAATTTTATGGATAAACAGAATGAGCTTGAAATGAACTCCGACAGCTACGAAAGCAACGCAGACCACGGCCATGCGGCAGAATCAAACAGCACCGACACTGAACCACGAGTGAAAGAAACAGTTGACGGCGTTGCGGCTGACGACATACGCGAGTTTGTGCGCGTCAACCACACAGATTATTTAAAGAAATTCAAGCGTATTGCCAACAAAAGAATCAGCTTCAACTGGTCTGCATTTTTCTTTTCATTCTATTGGTTCTTCTACCGTAAAATGATAAAGCAGGGTATTGTGGTTCTTATCGCGCAGTTTTTGGTTGACTTTGTTTCAAGCATACCGCTCGGCGGATTCTTTGAGAGAGCCAATGAAATTTACGCTGCCATGGAAGCCACGGGCGGCATGACTGAAGAAATTATGAACGAAATCATGGCACTCACTCAGGAGCACATGCCTGCCATTTTGCTTTACAATGCTTTACTTTTTGTGTCGAATATTGCAGTAGGTTTCCTCGCGGACTTTATTTACAAAAAGCACGTTTTCAAAAGCATAGGCAACATTGAGAGCAACACGGCTGACCGTCAGAGTTTCCACGTTGAAATGTTCCGTTCAGGCGGCGTGTCCCTCATGCTTCCGGCGATAGCCTTATTAATATTCCCGATGATAACTTACGCCGCGCAATTTATAATGGAATACGTTGCCGCGCTGTTTTGACCTGCGGGTTACGGCAGCCGACGCAATTAAATAACAAAAAAACACCTTAAAGGAGAGAATAACATGCCTAAAATCAAAAAAGCTATTATCCTTGCCGCAGGTCTTGGTACAAGAGTTCTGCCTGCCTCAAAATCCGTAGCAAAAGAAATGCTGAACGTTGTTGACAAACCTGCCATTCAGTACCTTGTTGAAGAATGTGCCGCCGCAGGCATAACAGACATTCTTATCCTCACCAACCGCGGCAAAGGCGCAATTGAGGACCACTTTGACCATTCCTTTGAGCTTGAAGCAAACCTCAGGGGCGTTGAAAGCAAAAAGCGCATCTATGACGACATACTCAAGCCCGTCAACCTTGCGAACATATATTTCCTGCGCCAGAAGGTCACCAAGGGTGTTGCACACGCCATTCTGCAGGCAGAAAATTTTGTCGGCAACGAGCCTTTTGCCATTCTCTACGGCGACGACGTTACGGTTTCCGAGTATCCCGTTATTGCTCAGCTTTGCGATGCGTATGAAAAGTACGGCAACGGCATTGTCGGCGTGCAGGAAGTACCGCGCGCAGACGTTTCCAAATACTGCTCACTTGACGTAACACCCGTTGAAAACAACATTATGCAGTGCCACAACATCATTGAAAAGCCCACACCTGAGCAGATTATGTCATGCTACTCCATCCTCGGCAGAGTTGTTGTACCGCCCGAGATTTTTGAAATTATCAGAAATACCCCCGTTGACGAGAAGCACGGTGAGGTGCTGTTCACAGATTCACTTGTTGCGCTTGCAAAGCAAGGCGGTCTCAATGCCATTGACTTTGTCGGCAAAAGATACGACATGGGCAACAAACTCGGCATCCTCAAAGCAAACTGCGAAATCGCCCTTTCACACGACGAAATCGGTGAGGACTTCAAGCAGTACATCAAAGAACTCGCCGCAACACTGTAAGCGGTTGGCACCGCAGTACCCTCTCCGGCCAACAACTCAATAAATATAACAAAATACACCCGAGACAGAATGTGGTCAAATCTACCACATCGTGTCTCGGGTGTAGCTTTTAAGGCTTTTACTCTGTCCGTCGGCATGGCCCGTGCGGCCACGCACCGGCATGCCGCACCTTTGCATCTCTGCAATATAGACACATATTGAAGACGTTGCGGAACGCGCCTAACACCCTAAACGCTATTTTTTATGAAAGAGTGTTTTCGTCAGTGTTATTCAAGTCGGTATTATCGCTAACATTGCCACCGCTTATATTGGCATAGTTACCGTTATCATTATCGGTGTAACTGTGGCCGCCATTATTTGTGTTATCGTAATTGCCGTTGTTATAGTCACCGTTGCCATAGCTACTGTTATTGTAATTATAATTATAGTCGGTGGATGCATTGACATTCACAGCGGACTTCTTCTTTCTGTTGCGCAGTGCCGCAACAAGAGCTATAACTGCACCGCCGATACCGCCAAACAATGCTCCGCTAATGGTTTTTTTGAGCACTTCAGATGCAAAGGAACGGGGCATGTTTTCTTTCAAAGAAGTATCAACTTCAAACCTTATGCTGTCCACAATACCTGCGATTTCTTCATACTCCTCTTCAGTAAAAGGTGAAGTTGCCTGAAAGGATATGGCGTAAACATCACGGTTTACAACAGTGAAGAACTGGCACATATTATAGCCCGCATCAGCATCATAGTATTCCATACGGACAAACTTGTACTGTGTTTCATATATTGAAGTTGTTGCTTCTCCATTTGCTTGCTTTTTCAGTTCTTCAGCAAGTGAAAGCATTTCTTTCTCACTATAATTTGTCAACTGCGCCACGCCGGCATCGGTTACGGTTTTTCTAACAAACAACTCAACATATTCGCCGTCAACGTAAAACAGAATAGCATCCATATATGCGTTGTTATTATAAAGAATATCGTACATTTCCTGGTACGTCAAACCCAGCTCATCAAGCTCGGGATTGTTATCAAGGTTATCCCTTGTGAAAACGTACCACATAGTGTCATCAACGCGAAGGGTTATGTCCGTGTCGCTGATATTATAGGTTGCAGCATATGCGGACATGGGTGAAAGCATGAGTATACCCAGAAGAATTGCGGCAAAAATTTGTACGCTTCGTTTCATATATATATCGCCTCCCATAATCATTATATCATGATATTCAACAAAAAGCAAACAAAATCTACAAGCCGCACACACCCTCTCCGGCGCTTCGCGCCACTTCTCCCAAAAGGGAGAGGCTTTTTCAGGCTCCACCTAAAGTGATATATGCCTGCGGCATGTGATTCTTCTGTAGGGGAGGATATTATCCTCCCCTGCCCCTTCCGACGCTTCGCGCCACCTTCCCCTAAAGGGGCAGGCACTCAAATGCTCCACCCTCGGCGGTTGGCACCGCACGCCACTCCGCCCAACAACCCTGTTCATCAAAAAAACTACCCGAGACATAGAATGGTATTTCAACCGCTTCGTGTCTCGGGTATAACTTTAGTTGTTCAACTCTGTCCGTCGGCAGGGCCCGTGGGGCCACGCCCCGCCGCCGCTTACAGTTTCATTGCAACGTCCCAGGCCTTCCAGATAACGGTGCGAAGGCTGCCGACTTTAAGTGCATCGCCGACGATGTGAACATTCTTTGCCTTTTCAGCAACAGGTGCAGGCTTGTAACCGACTGAAAGAATTACGCTGTCTGCAGGAATGTTCTGTGTCTTGCCGTCCTTTGTGGCAATTGTTACGCCGTCTGTGCGGATTTCCGTTGTCTTTGTTTCAAGATATACGGGAACTTTGTTTGCGGCGAAGAAGTCACGCAGGTAGCTTGTGTTGGCAAGACAGATTTTGTCAGACACAATGAGATCGTGCTGCATTTCAATGATTGTGGGGTTCTTGCCCTGAAGGTAAAGATCGTATGCGATTTCACAACCGGTAAGGCCGCCGCCGACGATAACAACGTTGTCACCGACAGTCTTGTTGCCGAGAAGATAGTCAACTGCTTCAATTGCAGTGTCTGCACCCTTGACGGGGATTTTGTTTGCAACTGCACCTGTGGCAACAATAACTTCGTCTGCGTTGAGGGAAGCAACGTTCTTAACCTCTGAATTCATGTGCAGAGTGATGTTGTCGTACTTAAGAATCTCACGGTTGTACCATGCGATAAGGTCACGGTCTTTTTCTTTGTATGAGGGAGCTGCTGCTGCGATGAATACACCGCCGAGCTTGTCGGTCTTTTCATACAGGTCAACCTTATGTCCGCGCTTTGCGCAAACCATAGCTGCTTCCATACCGCCGATACCGCCGCCGATAACAGCGATTTTCTTCTGCTTCTTGGCAGGAACGATCTTGTATTTCTTGGACTGCATGACTCTGGGATCAAGAGCGCAGCGGGCGATGTGGCTTGCATCGGGTATGGTCTGCTGGTTGGCAGTGCCTTTGTATTTTGCCATGTTGAAGCATGCGTTGTGGCAGCAGATGCAGGGACGGATATCTTCAAGGCGGTCTTCGATGAGCTTGGTGATCCACTGGTCGTCAGCAAGGAACTGGCGTGCAACACCCATAGCGTCAATTCTGCCCTCAGCAATTGCCTTTGCGCCGACTTCGGGTTCCATTCGTCCTGCGCATACAACGGGAATGTCAACAAACTTTTTGATGTGTGCAACGTCTTCAAGGTTGCAGTTGAGCGGCATGTACATAGGCGGATGTGCCCAATACCATGAGTCGTATGTACCGTTGTCTGCATTGAGCATGTCGTAGCCTGCATCCTGAAGATACTTTGCGGCTTTTTCGCTTTCTTCCATGGTTCTGCCGATTTCGGTGTATTCTTCACCGGGTACGGCACCTACGCCGAATGCCTTAACCTTGGACTGTACGGAATAACGCAGTGATACGGGATAATCGTTGCCGCACTTTGCCTTGATTGCCTTGACGATATCGGTTGCAAAACGGTAGCGGTTTTCGAATGAACCACCGTATTTGTCGGTACGCTTGTTGGTGTAAGGCAGAGTGAACTGGTCAAGAAGGTAACCCTCGTGAACTGCGTGAACCTCGATGCCGTCTACGCCTGCTTTTTTGCAAAGGTATGCAGTTTTTGCAAAAGCATCAACAATTTCTTCAATCTGCTTAACGGTCATCTCGGGGCAAGTGATTTTGTCTGACCAGCGTGAAGGAAGCGCGCTGGGGCTTGCAAGCTCGTGTGACGTGTCGATAATAGGCTTGCAGATTGTTCTCAGTACGGGATTGTTGTGCACCATAACAAGCGGAGTGGGAATAGCCCATGAACGGCCCATACCTGCGGTGATCTGGATGAACAGCTTTGCTCCGTACTTATGGATTTCGTCCATGAATTCTTTGAGCTCGTCAAACTTCTTTTCGCCCTGATAGAGCCACTTGCCGAAAAATGTATCTTTGATGGGGGCGATGCCGGGGATGATGAGACCAACGTTGTTCTTAGCCTTCTCGATGAAGAAAGCGGCGGCTTCCTTATCGAAGTGGTTGGGCTCCATCCAGCCGAAAAGTGACGTACCGCCCATGGGGCACATGACGATTCTGTTTTTGATTTCGACGTTACCTATTTTCCACGGGGTAAACAGGGCTTCATATTGCTGATCCAATGAAAACACTTCCTTCGTATTAATTTATATACCATATTATTTTAAATAAATTCAGCACTTATGTCAAGACGGTAAGCGGAAATAGTGTATCCCCCGCCGCCCCCTGCGCGAGCGACAGCTCGCGCAGGGCTTTTTGCATGCCCGTTGCGGTCGTGAGGTAACCCTGAAGCGCGGCTGCGGCGGTCGGGTAGGGTGCAAGGCATGCAAAAAACGCGAAGCTCAGTGCGGAAGTTTGCAAGCAAACTTCCGCGAGCTTCGCGCGGCGGCGGGCAAGGCTCGGCTTACGCCTCGCGGTGAAATAGCTTCGCTATGAAATTTTTGCTTCGCAAAAGTGAAATTCGCCTGCGGCGAGTGAAATATGCCTGCGGCATGTGAATTCCCCTGTCTTCAGAACACCTTGCACAGCCTTTCTCTGTGAGGAAGGTGGCACGCGATAGCGTGACGGAAGGAGAGCAAACATTCTGTTGCAATTTTGTAATATTGACACACATTGAAATAATTTGTAGGGGAGGATATTATCCTCCCGTTGCCCCTTCCGACGGCTTCGCCGCCACCTTCCCCTAAAGGGGCAGGCACCAAAGGCTCCACCCTCGCGGCGGTCGACACCACACGCCGCCCCCTGTCTTCAGAACACCTTGCACAGCCTTTCTGTGTGAGGCAGGCTTACCCTAATTCAAACAAACACAAACTTCACTGCAAGCGTCATAATCACAAGAAACGCTGCGTTAAGCCCCGTGAAAATACCGAGATACTTTTTCGTCTGCTCAGGGTACAACACACGGAACTCATTGAAGGTTATCAGACTTGCGAGCGAGGCGATGAGCGTGCCGGTACCACCGATGTTCACACCCAGAAGCAACGGTTCGTAATTCTGCGTGAACTGCGAAAGCAGAATTGCAGAGGGCACGTTGCTGATAAATTGACAACTCAGCACAGACACAAGCAAGGTGTCCTTTTCAAGCAAGGCAGATATAAGATTGTTAACCGCATCAATTCTTGACATGTTGCCGGCAAAAATGAAAAAGAAGAAGAACGTGCCGAGCAGACCGTAGTCTACCATCAGCAGTGATTCACGGTCAACAAACAGCAGAATCAGCGGAATAACAACCAGACCGACCGCAAAAGGAATCACGCGGAATACAATCAATATAGACACAAGGAATAGCACGCCGTAAAGCGCCGCTTTTTTCAGGTTGAGCTTTTCGGGGAAATCCTCATTTATGTTGAACTTATCCGCCTTAACCGGAAGGCAGGCTATTACCAACAATGAAACCGCAAGCAAAAATGCAGGCAGCATAATCATGCAAAACTCACCCGTGGGGATGTTGTAATAAGAATATATGTACAGATTTTGCGGATTGCCGAAAGGTGTGAGCATACCGCCGAGGTTAGCGGAAATGTTCTGCAACACAAAAAGATACGCCATGTATTTTTCCTTGTGCGTTACCGACAAAGCAAAATATCCGAGCGGCAGGAAAGTAATCAGCGCCATATCGTTCGCAATAATCATTGAGCCGACGAAGATTAGGGTGACGGGTATAATCCGAACCCGTTTTTTACAGGCGGATTTCCGTCAATCCTTCGTTAAAATACTCGCAAATCCGTCAAGGATTTGCTGCGTTTTGTGCCTTGGCTCGCCGAAAAGCGTGTGAAAATTCACGCTTTCGGGCGGGTTCGGGTTATACTCGTCACCCTAGGTTCCCGT
>JAZNQF010000063.1:0-19130 GCA_045590055.1 Acutalibacteraceae bacterium | reverse complement strand
CATGCCGCCTCCATCAAAAGCCGAAATCTCCCGGCGGCGTGCCCCTTTGCTGACCCAGCGGCATGCAAAACCCCCGCGGCTGCCGTCGCAGCCGGGGGGGACAACTGTGTCCACTTCGCTTTTCACAACCACCGCAGAAGTTATGCCAACAAGCACACGCGCCCTCGTGTGTCTTAATTTTTTCAAAAACAAACTTTTTTGCAAAGTTTTATAACCAACCCGTTTCGCAAGGAAAAACGGAGAATCTTTTGAAAAAAAGCTTCAAAAAGTTCAAAAAACATTAAAAATGGGTATTGACAACTTGAGATTTATCGAATATAATACTAAACTGCTAAAAAATGCGGTAGTGTCGCCTTTCACATTTTAAGAAAAATAATTTTATTAAAAGTGCACAAAAATAGGCGATAATTAGCGCAAAAATTTTCTGCCGGTGTTTTTGCAAGGGAACGCCGGAAAAACACAGAATCCCGATTATTTAAGAACGGAGTGAGTAAAGCCTATGGTTAACGTAACCCCTGTAAAGCTGGGTACAAACACCAGAATGAGCTTCGGTAAAATCAAGGAAGTTATGCAGATGCCGAACCTCATCCAGATTCAGAAAGATTCATATCAGAGATTCCTCGATGTCGGTCTGAAAGAGGTGCTCAGAGACGTAGCCGAAATCACTGACTACGCAGGAAACCTTGTCCTCACCTTTGTTGATTACAGAATGGAGGATAAGCCCAAGTATTCCGTAAGAGAATGTAAAGAAAGAGACGCAACATACGCAGCACCCCTTCGCGTAACTGCAAGGCTCGAAAATAAAGAAACCGGCGAAATCAAAGAAAGCGAAATCTACATGGGTGATTTTCCGCTTATGACAAGCAGCGGTACCTTCATCATCCACGGCGCAGAGCGCGTCATCGTTTCGCAGTTGGTCCGTTCTCCCGGTGTATACTATAATATGACGCACAACGTCACCGGCAAGAAGCTGTTTTCAACCACAGTTATCCCCAACAGAGGTGCTTGGCTCGAATACGAAACCGACCAGAACGACCTGTTCTTTGTCAGAATCGATAAGAACAGAAAGATGCCCGTCACAACCTTCATCCGTGCCCTCGGTCTTGCAACAGACAATGATATCAGGGAATTTTTCGGTGAAGATGAGCGCATCGAAGCCACACTTGAAAAAGACACAACCAAGAACACCGAAGAAGCTCTTATTGAAGTTTACAAGAAGCTTCGTCCCGGTGAACCCCCCACGCTCGACAGTGCACAGTCCCACCTTGCAAGTCTGTTCTTTGACGAGCACCGTTACGACCTTTCCAGAGTCGGACGCTATAAATATAATAAGAAGCTCTCCCTTTGCGACAGAATCAGAGGCATGAAGCTTGCCGCACCCGTTGTTGACGAAAACACAGGTGAGATTCTTGCTGAAGAGGGCGAGGTTATCACAAAGCAGAGAGCCTTTGAGCTTGAACAGGCAGGCGTTAAGATTGTCTACGTAGCAGTGGAAGGCCGCGAGGAACCCATCAAGGTTATCTCCAACCACATGGTAGACATCAAGCCCTTCTTCCCGCAGTTCACCAAGGAACAGCTTTTTGACATCGGCATCAACGAAAACGTACGCTACAGCGTACTTAAGGATATCCTTGAGCTCAGCGAAGGTCTCTCAGACGATGAGATCTACTCAATCCTCTCAAGCCGCTGCGATGAGCTTATTCCCAAGCACATCATCATCGACGATATCTTTGCAACAATCAACTACCTCAACTGCCTTGCAAACGGCGTTGGCTCAGCAGACGACATCGACCACCTCGGCAACAGACGTATCCGTTGCGTTGGTGAGCTTCTGCAGAATCAGGTCAGAATCGGCTTCTCCAGAATGGAAAGAGTCGTCAAGGAAAGAATGACCCTTCAGGCTCAGGAGAGTGAGAAGGTTACACCTCAGGCACTTGTTAACACAAGACCTGTAAGTGCCGCAGTCCGTGAGTTTTTCGGTTCATCACCGCTTTCACAGTTCATGGACCAGGCAAACCCCCTTGCAGAGCTTACACATAAAAGACGTCTTTCAGCCCTTGGTCCCGGCGGTCTTTCAAGAGACCGTGCAGGCTTCGAAGTCCGTGACGTTCACTACAGTCACTACGGCAGAATGTGCCCCATTGAGACCCCTGAAGGTCCCAACATCGGCCTTATCTCAAACCTTGCAACCTTCGCACGTATCAATGAATACGGCTTCATCGAAGCACCCTTCCGCCCCATCGACAAGGAGACAGGCAAGGTGCTTGACACATACGAATACATGACCGCTGACGTTGAAGACGATTACACAATCGTTCAGGCAAACGAACCTCTTGATGAAGACAACCGCTTCATCAGAAGCAAGGTTAACGCCCGTCACCGCGACGAATTCCTTGAAATCGACCCCGCAGGCGCAGATTACATGGACGTTTCACCGAAGATGGTAGTTTCAGTTGCAACCGCAATGATTCCCTTCCTTGAAAACGACGACGCAAACCGCGCACTCATGGGTTCAAACATGCAGCGTCAGGCAGTTCCGCTTCTTAAAACCGACTCTCCCATCGTCGGTACAGGTATGGAATACAAGGCCGCAACCGATTCAGGCGTTTGCGTAATCGCAAGAGACAGCGGTACGGTCAAATCCGTCAGCGCAGACAGAGTCGATGTTGTTAACGACGAAGGCTACGTTGAAACCTATTCCCTCATCAAGTTTATGCGCTCCAACCAGGGCACATGTATCAATCAGCGTCCCGTTGTTTCTGTCGGCGACAGAATCGAAAAGGGTCAGGTTATCGCAGACGGTCCCGCAACCGATAACGGCGAAATCAGCCTCGGCAGAAACGCCCTCATCGGCTTCATGACTTGGGAAGGCTACAACTATGAAGACGCCGTTCTTCTTAACGAAAAGCTCGTCCGCGAAGACGTATATACATCAATCCACATCGAAGAATATGAGCTCGAAGCAAGAGACACCAAGCTCGGACCGGAAGAAATCACCAACGACATTCCCAACGTCGGTGATGCACTCAAGGACCTCGACGAAAGAGGTATCATCCGCGTCGGTGCAGAGGTACACTCAGGTGATATCCTCGTCGGTAAGGTTACACCCAAGGGTGAAACAGAGCTCACCGCAGAAGAAAGACTCCTTCGCGCCATCTTCGGCGAGAAGGCAAGAGAAGTCAGAGACACCTCACTGCGTGTACCTCACGGTGCATACGGTATTGTTGTTAAGGTTGAAGAATTCACAAGAGAAAACAGTGATGAACTCAACCCCGGCGTAAACAAGGTTGTCCGTGTATACATCGCACAGAAGCGTAAGATTCAGGTAGGCGACAAGATGGCAGGTCGTCACGGTAACAAGGGTGTTGTATCCCGCATTCTTCCTCAGGAAGACATGCCCTTCCTCGAAGACGGCACACCGCTTGACATCGTGCTCAACCCCCTCGGCGTTCCCTCACGTATGAATATCGGTCAGGTGCTTGAAGTACACCTCGGCTTCGCCTGCAGAAAACTCGGTTGGAAAATCATGACACCTGTATTCGACGGTGCACATGAAGAAGATATCCGCGAAGCGCTCAAGCAGGCAGGTCTCAGGGAAGACGGTAAGTCCATCCTCACAGACGGACGTACAGGCCGCAAGTTTGACAACCCCATCACTGTCGGTGTCATGTACTTCCTTAAGCTCCATCACCTTGTTGACGACAAGATGCATGCCCGTTCAATCGGTCCGTATTCACTTGTTACTCAGCAGCCCCTCGGCGGTAAAGCGCAGTTCGGCGGTCAGCGTTTCGGTGAAATGGAAGTTTGGGCACTTGAAGCATACGGCGCAGCCTACACCCTTCAGGAAATCCTCACAGTCAAGTCAGACGACGTTGTCGGCCGCATAAAGACATACGAAGCAATTGTCAAGGGCAACAACGTACCTCAGCCCGGCATCCCCGAATCCTTCAAGGTTCTCATCAAGGAACTCCAGTCACTCGGTCTCGATGTCAGAGTGCTTGACGAAAACGAAGAAGAAATCGATCTCAAGCAGAACTTTGACGACGAGCTCGGCTTCGGCGCATACAAGGCTCCGTACACACCGGCCGCAGACGAAAATGCAGAAGGTGAAGCACACGATGAGCACGACGAGGATGAAGAAGACGGCTTCGATTCAGATTTCAGTGACGAAGATGGCGACGTTGACGTAGACGATCTGTTCAACTTCGACGACGAAGAAGATGATGAAGAAGACGAAGAAGACGAGGAAATTGACTTCAGCGAATTCTTCAAAGAACAGACACCCACCGTCAACGATGCAGACAGTGCAACCGGCTTCTTCACGGAAGGCGAAAGCGACATCTGAGTGAGATGCTGAAAATTTTTAATACAGGAAGGGATTGCTTATATGGATAACAACACCTTTGAAAGCATAAAAATAGGCCTTGCCTCACCGGATACCATCAGAGCGTGGTCATACGGTGAAGTCACGAAGCCCGAAACGATTAACTACCGTACACTTAAGCCCGAAAGAAGCGGTCTGTTCTGCGAAAAGATTTTCGGACCCATCAAGGACTGGGAGTGCCACTGCGGTAAGTATAAGCGTGTCCGCTTCAGAGGCAAAATCTGTGAACACTGCGGCGTTGAAATCACCAAGGCAAAGGTACGCCGTGAGCGTATGGGCCACATTGAGCTTGCCACCCCCGTATCACACATCTGGTACTTCAAGGGCATACCCTCAAGAATCGGCCTTATGCTCGATATGTCACCCAGAGACCTTGAAAGAGTTCTCTACTTTGCAACATACATTGTTGTAAACCCCGGTTCTGTCCCCAACGTCAAAAAGGGTCAGACCATCACCGAAAAGCAGTACGAAGACATCAAAGAATATTATTTCAGCGACACAGAGTTCAGAGTCGGCATGGGCGCAGAGGCAGTTAAAGAGCTGCTGAGCGAAATTGACGTTGCCGCACTTGACGCTGAGCTCAAGGAAGAGCTTGAAACCGCATCCGGTCAAAAGAGAGTCAGAATCCTCAAGAGACTTGAAGTTGTTGAAGCTTTCCTGCACTCAGGCAACAGACCCGAGTGGATGATTCTCGATGTTATTCCGGTTATTCCTCCGGATATCCGTCCCATGGTTCAGCTCGACGGCGGCCGTTTCGCAACCAGCGACCTCAACGACCTCTACCGCAGAGTTATCAACCGTAATAACACACTCCGCAAGCTCCTCGAACTCGGTGCCCCCAGCATTATCATCAGAAACGAAAAGAGAATGCTTCAGGAATCCGTTGACGCCCTCATCGATAACGGCCGCAGAGGCCGCCCCGTAACAGGCCCCAACAACAGACCCCTCAAGTCCCTTTCAGACATGCTTAAGGGTAAGCAGGGCCGCTTCCGTCAGAACCTTCTTGGTAAGCGTGTTGACTACTCAGGCCGTTCAGTTATCGTTGTAGGTCCCGAGCTCAAGCTCTATCAGTGCGGTCTTCCCAAAGAGATGGCACTTGAACTCTTCAAGCCCTTCGTTATGAAGCGCCTTGTTGATACAAACCTTGCAGCACACATCAAAATTGCAAGGAAGATGGTTGAACGTCAGTATAAGTCCGTATGGGTCGCTCTTGAAATCGTTATCAAAGACCATCCCGTAATGCTCAACCGTGCTCCCACACTTCACCGCCTCGGTATTCAGGCATTCGAGCCCGTACTTGTTGAGGGTAAGGCAATCAAGCTTCATCCCCTTGTATGTACCGCTTTCAACGCCGACTTCGACGGTGACCAGATGGCTGTTCACGTACCGCTGTCAGCAGAAGCTCAGGCAGAAGCAAGATTCCTTATGCTTGCCGCCAACAACCTGCTCAAGCCCTCAGACGGAAAGCCCGTTACCGTACCCACACAGGATATGGTTCTCGGCTCATACTACCTTACCCTTGAAAAGCCCGGTGAGGTTGGCGAAGGCAAGGTGTTCCGTGACGTAAACGAAGCACAGATGGCTTACGATGAAGGTGTAATCGACCTTCACTCAAAAATTAAGGTCAGAATGACCAAGGAAATTGACGGTGAGCTCAAATCAAAGCTCGTTGAAACAACCCTCGGTAAAATCATCTTCAACAACCCGATTCCTCAGGACCTCGGCTTTGTTGACAGAAGCGACCCTGAAAACGCATTCCGCCTTGAAGTTGAATTCAAGGTTGATAAGAAGTCTCTCGGCAAAATCATCGACCGCTGCATCCGTATCCACGGCACAGCAATTGCCGCAAAGGTACTCGATGACATCAAGGCACAGGGCTACAGATATTCAACCCGCAGCGGTATCACCGTTGCTGTATGTGATGCAACAATTCCTCCGCAGAAGAAGGAAATTCTTGCCGAAACACAGGCAACCGTTGACGAAATCAACCGCAAATATTCAAGAGGTCTGCTCTCCAACCAGGACCGTTCCAATCAGGTTATCAAGGCTTGGGACCTTTGCACATCCCGCGTTGCAACAGAGCTTACCCAGAACTTCAGAGAGCATAATAAGTACAACCCGATTTATATGATGCTTGACTCCGGTGCCCGTGGTTCCGAAAGCCAGCTGCGTCAGCTTGCAGGTATGCGCGGTCTTATCGCCAACACCGCAGGTAAGACGATCGAAGTACCCATCAGAGCTAACTACCGTGAAGGCCTGAACGTTCAGGAATACTTCATTTCCTCACGTGGTGCAAGAAAGGGTCTTGCTGACACCGCCCTTCGTACCGCTGACTCAGGTTACCTTACCCGCCGTCTCGTTGACGTTTCTCAGGACGTTATCATCCGTGAAGAAGACTGTCATACAGACGAAGGCATTGAGGTTTACGACATCAAGGACGGCAACGGCGTAATCGAGCCGCTTGCAGAACGTCTTAAGGGCCGTTTCCTCTTTGAACCCCTTGCAGATGCCGAAACAGGCGAGCTTGTTATGGACAATGAGCACATGCTCACCGAAAGCGACGCCGCAATTGTTGACGAGTATCTCACAAAGCAGTATCAGAAGGCTCTTGAAAACGGCATGGACGAGGCAGAAGCCAAGAACATCCGCCGCATCAAGATCCGTTCACTGCTCACATGTAAAACACCTCACGGTGCCTGCATCCGATGCTACGGCTCCAACCTTGCAACAGGTCAGCCTGTAACAGTAGGTGAAGCGGTTGGTATCATCGCCGCACAGTCAATCGGTGAACCCGGTACACAGCTCACCATGAGAACGTTCCACACCGGCGGTGTTGCATCAGTTGCCGATATCACGCAGGGTCTTCCCAGAGTTGAAGAACTTTTCGAAGCCCGCAAACCCAAGAGCCTTGCAATGCTCAGCGAAATTGACGGTGTTGTTTCCTTCCAGGAAATCAAGAAGAATCTTCACATCGTCGTCACCAATGAAGAAACAGGCGTTGAAAAGAGCTACTTCCTCACCTTCGGTGCAAGACCGAGAGTTACGGAAGGTCAGCACGTCGTTAAGGGCGAAACCCTCACAGAAGGCTCAATCGACCCGAGAGAGCTCCTTGGCGTCATGGGCGTCAGTGCAGTTCATGATTACCTCATCAGGGAAGTACAGAGAACCTACCGTCTGCAGGGTGTTGATATCAACGACAAGCACATCGAGGTTATCGTACGTCAGATGATGAAGAAGGTCAAGGTCATCGAAAGCGGTGACACTAACCTGCTTCCCAACGCCGTTATCGAAAAGAGCGAATTCTACGCTACCAACAAGGAGCTTGAAGAAAGAGCAAAAGAAACAGGCGAAGAACTTACACCCGCAACTGTTGAGCCGATGCTTCTCGGTATCACCAAGGCATCACTTGCAACCGATTCATTCCTTTCAGCTGCCTCCTTCCAGGAGACAACAAGGGTGCTCACCGATGCCGCAATCAAGGGTAAGAGCGACCCGCTTCTTGGTCTTAAAGAAAACGTCATCATCGGTAAGCTTCTGCCTTCAGGTACCGGCATGAAGTGCTACGGTGACGTCGGAGTTATCGACACAGAGGAGTCAAATGGCATTTTTGACGATTTTTTCAACTAAACTTTGTAAATATTGACAACAAAAGTGTTGACAAAAAGAGTTGGATAATGTAAAATACTTATTTGCACGGCCTTAAAAAGCCGTGCAAAAAGTGTGTGTCCGGGGGAGGAGACACCTCCCCTTGATATAAATATGTTAAGAAAGGAGATGTAACAGCTTGCCTACCTTTAACCAGTTAATCAGAAACGGCAGAGAATCTCTCGCCAAGAAGCCGAAGGCTCCCGCTCTTCTCAAAGGTCTCAACACCAAGAAGAACGTCATGACTGACAAGAACTCACCCCAGAAGCGTGGTGTTTGCACTGCTGTTAAGACCGCTACCCCCAAGAAGCCGAACTCAGCTCTCAGAAAGATCGCCAGAGTACGTCTTACAAACGGAATCGAAGTTACTTCTTACATTCCCGGCGTCGGTCACAACCTGCAGGAGCATAGCGTCGTTATGATTCGCGGCGGCCGTGTTAAGGACCTTCCCGGTGTTCGTTACCACATCATCCGCGGAACACTTGACACACAGGGCGTTAACGGCAGAATGCAGTCCCGTTCCAAGTACGGTGCAAAACGCCCCAAGGCAGCAAAGAAATAATAATTCTTGCTCCACCGTTCTGTAAAAGAACACAATTCAGCAGACAAATCTTCTTGCAGGCAGCCGGTTAAACGGCTAATGCGAGGGTATATATATATAGTATATGCCTCTGCATTGGTGCCGACGGGAATTTGTCACTCGAGTACCTATGATATCATTACTATGAAGGAGGGAAGCGAAGTGCCAAGAAGAGGCCAGATAGCAAAACGCGATGTTTTGCCGGATCCGCTTTACAACTCAAAACTCGTAACACGCCTTATCAACAGTGTTATGTATGATGGCAAAAAGGGCGTCGCTCAGAAGATCGTTTACGACGCATTTGACATCATTAAGGAAAAAACAGGCAAAGACGCTCTTGAGGTTTTCGAAGCCGCTATGGAGAACGTTATGCCCGTACTTGAAGTTAAGGCCCGCCGTGTAGGTGGTTCTACCTATCAGGTACCGATGGATGTTCGCCCGGAGAGACGTCAGACTCTCGGTCTGCGTTGGATCACTCTTTACGCTCGTCAGCGTTCAGAGAGAACAATGAAGGAAAGACTTGCGAACGAAATCATGGATGCTGTTAACGAAACCGGTTCAGCATTCAAAAAGCGTGAAGATACCCACAGAATGGCTGAAGCCAACAAGGCTTTTGCACATTTCAGATGGTAATCTGACGCAACAGTTATTATCAATTATCGCAAAAATGCACGGAGGGAAATATGCCAAGACAGGTATCACTTGAGATGACCAGAAATATCGGTATCATGGCGCTTAGCGATGCCGGTAAAACTACAACAACCGAGCGTATTCTGTTCTACACAGGTAAAACTCACAAGCTGGGTGAAACTCACGACGGTTCAGCAACAATGGACTGGATGGAACAAGAACAGGAACGTGGCATTACAATCACATCCGCGGCGACAACTTGTTTTTGGAAGGACCATCGCATCAATAT
This sequence comes from Acutalibacteraceae bacterium, assembly GCA_045590055.1. Lineage (GTDB taxonomy): Bacteria > Bacillota > Clostridia > Oscillospirales > Acutalibacteraceae > UBA6857. Next base: position 9,602 of record JAZNQF010000063.1, on the reverse strand, counting down.
CATTGATACTCCCGGTCACGTTGACTTCACAGTTGAAGTTGAACGTTCACTTAGAGTTCTCGACGGTTCCGTTACCGTACTGTGCGCAAAGGGCGGCGTAGAACCTCAGAGCGAAACAGTTTGGCGCCAGGCTGACAAATACAGGGTTCCCAGAATGGTGTACATCAACAAGATGGACATCATGGGTGCTGACTTCTACAATGTTGTTGACATGATGAAGGAACGCCTTAAATGTAATGCCGTACCGATTCAGCTCCCCATCGGCACAGAGTCCGAATTCAGAGGAATCATCGACCTCGTCAGAATGAGAGCTGAAGTATATTATGATGATAAGGGTCTTGATGTAAGAGACGAAGAGATCCCCGCCGATATGCTTGAACTCGCTCAGACATATCACGATGATATGATTGAAAAGGTTGCAGAGCAGGACGAGGACCTCACCATGAAGTTCCTTGAAGGCGAAGAAATCACCATCGATGAGCTGAAGAAAGTTATCCGCGAAGCCACCATCGACAACAGAATGGTTCCCGTTCTCTGCGGTACTTCCTACAGAAACAAGGGCGTTCAGCTTCTGCTTGACGCAGTTGTTGATTACATGCCCGCCCCCACCGATGTTGAAGCCATCAAGGGCATCAACCCGCACACCGAGGAAGAAGAAGTACGCAACAGCTCAGACGATGAGCCCTTTGCTGCTCTTGCTTTCAAAATTGCCACTGACCCCTACGTTGGTAAGCTCTGCTTCTTCCGCGTATATTCAGGCTCTGTTGAAGCCGGTAAAACCGTCTACAACTCAGTTAAGGGCAACAACGAAAGACTCGGCCGTATTCTGCAGATGCACTCAAATCACAGGCAGGACATCGATTGCTGCTACGCAGGCGACATCGCCGCAGCAGTCGGCCTGAAGAACACCACCACGGGTGACACGCTTTGCGATGCAAAGCACCCCGTCATCCTTGAATCAATGGAGTTCCCGGAACCTGTTATCAGAGTTGCAATTGAGCCCAAAACCAAGGCAGGTCAGGAAAAGATGGGCATCGCCCTTCAGAAGCTTGCTGAAGAAGATCCGACCTTCCGTTGCTATACAGACGAAGAAACAGGTCAGACCATCATCGCCGGCATGGGCGAACTTCACCTTGAAATCATCGTAGACAGAATGCTCCGTGAATTCAAAGTTGAAGCAAACGGCGGCAAGCCGCAGGTTGCATACAGAGAGACCAACACTAAGACAGCCGAGTACGACTGCAAATATGCACGTCAGACCGGTGGTCACGGTCAGTACGGTCACGTTAAAATCAGAATTGAACCCAACCCCGAAAAGGGCTATGAATTTGTCAACGCAATCGTTGGCGGCGTAGTTCCGAAGGAATACATCGGACCTGTTGAAGCAGGTATCAAGGGCGCAATGCTTTCAGGTACTCTTGCAGGCTACAACGTTGTTGACGTTAAGACAACACTGTTCGACGGTTCCTACCACGAGGTTGACTCCTCTGAAATGGCGTTCAAAATTGCCGCTTCAATGGCTTTCAAAGAGGCTATGAAGAAGGCAGCACCCGTACTCATGGAGCCCATGATGAAAGTTACCGTTGTTACTCCCGACGACTATCTCGGTGACGTTATCGGTGACATCAACTCCCGCCGCGGTCTCATGCAGGGCATGGAAACAAGAACCGGCGTAACGCAGGTTAATGCTTTCGTTCCGCTTGCAAATATGTTCGGTTACGCAACAGACCTCCGTTCCAAGACTCAGGGCAGAGCTAACTACTCAATGGAGCCCAGCCATTACGTCGAAGTTCCGAAGTCAATCATGGAAAATCTTTCCACAAAGCGTTCCGACTAAGATTTTTTGAAAAACACTTGCATTTACAATAACTATCTGTTAAAATGACAAAGACAATATGCTAATTTAAGGAGGAAAATCCCAATGGCAAAACAAAAGTTTGACAGAACAAAACCCCACGTAAACATCGGTACCATCGGTCACGTTGACCACGGTAAGACCACTCTTACTGCAGCTATCACCAAGACTCTCGCTATGAAGGGTTCAGCAGACTTCGTTGATTATGCAAACATCGACAAGGCTCCCGAAGAGAGAGAACGTGGTATCACAATCAACACAGCTCACGTTGAGTATCAGACCGAAGCTCGTCACTATGCTCACGTTGACTGCCCCGGCCACGCCGACTACATCAAGAACATGATCACCGGCGCAGCTCAGATGGACGGCGCTATCCTCGTTATCGCTTCAACAGACGGCCCCATGGCTCAGACCAAGGAACACCTTCTCCTTGCCCGTCAGGTTGGCGTACCGAAGATCATCGTTTTCATGAACAAAGTTGACCAGGTTGACGATCCCGAACTCCTCGAGCTCGTTGAAATGGAAATCCGTGAAACTCTCGCTGAGTACGGCTTTGATGAAGAAGCTCCCATCATCAAGGGTTCAGCTCTCAAGGCTCTTGAATATGCAGGCAGCGACGAAAGCGCACCTGAACTCGCTCCCATTTGGGAACTCATGAACGCTGTTGACGAGTACATTCCTACTCCCGACCGTATGGCAGACCTTCCCTTCCTTATGCCCGTAGAAGACGTATTCACCATCACAGGCCGTGGTACTGTTGCTACAGGTAGAGTTGAAAGAGGTCAGCTCAGAACTTCTGAAGAAGTTGAAATCGTTGGTCTTTCCGACGAAAAGAGAAAGACAGTTGTTACAGGTATCGAAATGTTCCGCAAGATCCTCGACTATGCTGAGGCAGGCGACAACATCGGTGCTCTCCTTCGTGGTGTTCAGAGATCAGAAATTGAACGTGGCCAGGTTCTTTGCAAGCCCGGTTCAATCAACCCCCACACCAAGTTTAAGGGTCAGGTTTACGTTCTGACCAAGGAAGAAGGCGGCCGTCATACTCCCTTCTTCAACAACTATCGTCCTCAGTTCTACTTCAGAACAACAGACGTTACCGGCGTTATCAGCCTTCCCGCAGGCACAGAAATGTGCATGCCTGGTGACAACGTTGACATGGACGTTGAACTCATCACTCCCATCGCTATTGAAAAGGGTCTCCGCTTCGCTATCCGTGAAGGCGGCAGAACTGTTGGTTCAGGCGTTGTTATCGAAATCAACGAATAATTAACTGCCTTAATAGCAGACAAGCTCTCCGATGCAAATCGGAGAGCTTTTTTGCGTTCTTCGCTTAGCAGATAAGCAAGAATGTTAAGATTCACTTGTTCATTTCATCAACAAAATCGCTGCTTCTTGCCGTTAGTTCAACCCAGGCAGGTTTGAAACCGCTTCTTATTGCATTGCGTACAGACTTAATGTTTGACCATGCGGCGCAGTAAAACGGAACTTTTTCGAGCTTCAATATTTCAACAGCGAGCTTGCTTGTTATTGCGGAGGCGATGCCTTGTTTTCTGTATTCAGGCAAAACATCAACACCAATCTGATACATCAATTCACAATCGGCCGAGCATCCCGCAAGGCCCACAAGCTTACCTTTGTCAAATGCTCCGACAGCGAGCATGTCCAGGTGTTTACGCTTTTCGCACAAAGCATTACTCCACTCGTCAGTATAATACTGCTGAAAATCTTTTGGATACATAATCCTTATCTCATATTCGCACGGCAACTCTTTAAGTACAGTCACATCAGGCAAGAAATATTCAGCCATAAAGCAGACTTTATAGCCGAACTCAGATAATCTTTCGTTGAGTGCAATCACGTTCGGTGACTCAAAGCAATGCTCGGGTGCGTATTTGTTAACGTACCATTCAACTGTTTCTTTCATTCTTGGGCTGACCTGCGCCACAATGTTGTTTCCGTATGAAACAAGATCACATTCAAGCGGCAACGGGACATACACTCTTGCTTTTTTATTAGGTTTAGATACAACAACTATGTTTTCTGATGAAAGGAAATCGCTTGCATTGCAGTTGCAGTCGTATGCCGATTGTTGCAATGCGATTTTAAATATTTCTTGGTTTGTCATAATTACTCCGGCTTACAAATCCTTTCTAAAACAAATGATGCGGTTAGCAATTTCAAATCCTACTGCTGTATGAAAATTTAAACTATTAATGTTATCGAGTTCGCAATCGCTTGCAAATTCAACACAACCCATTTCTTTTGCCCAACGCTCACACTCCGGCAACAATTCTTTTGCATAACCTTTTTGCTGATGCTCAGGGGAAACAAATACACCTTCAAGATAACCGACGGGTGATGAATTGGTGCCTTCAACGTAATCGTAACGGAGCTGACATTGAGCAAAACCCACAGGCATATTATCAACATATTTTATAAAACAGGCCGCATTTTCATTTTCAACAATCCCGGAAAAGTCAGATTGAAGTTCTGCTAATGTATGATTACTCCACATGTTTATCGCTAATTCAGCTAATATCCGCACATCGTTTTGTGTTGCTTTTCTTATCATAATTATACCTCGTTTATGTACCACTTCGGCACGGGATTCTGCATACCGTCATACCATTCAAGCACATCCTTTGCCTGATTCAGCATTGTCTGAACTTCACCGTCACCGAAAGGGATTGCCCACGGTATTGATGAAAGCATATTACTGCTGATATAAAGCGCAAGAAGTTTCCAGAACTCCATGGGCACTTGCATTTCAAAATATCCGTTAACGATACCCGAAGCAAAAATCGGGGCAGACTGTGCGCACCACACAATGCGGTTAAATTCTTCCCACGGGTCACCGAAATCATATCTGTCAAAGTCAATGATTACAATCTTGCCGTTCTCAATCATCATGTTACCGATATGATAATCACCGTGTTGATAGCACTGAGGTCTGTTTTTTAACAGATGGCGGTTGGCTTCAATGTAGTTGATAATATGCTCTGCACCGTCAAATTTTATTGGACAGTCGTTATACATCCGGATCTTTCTGTCCATTTTCTTGTTGAATCTTTCTTCCCAATCGGGCTGGTCTGACGGCGCAGGGATAGAGTGAATCTTTTTCAGAATTCTGCCTGCTTGCAATCCGAGTGCATACTGCTGCGAATCGGAAAGGTAGGGTACAATTTCTTCGGCATCGCTACCGTCAATCCAAGTCTGCAGCGTATAAACACCCTCGTCACATTTGCCGAAATCAACGGGTCTGCACATTGGTATGCCCAGCTTTTCAACCTCTTTTTGCATCAGGTACATATTTTTACGGTTCGCGCTTTTTTCAAAAGGTGTAACGCGCAGAAGAAATTTTGCCCCATCAGCGGTTGTAACACAGTATTTCCTGTCACACGACCAGCCTTTGTTAATTGTCTCTTTTGTTACAAATTCAAGCATCGTTTTTTACCTCTGCCAATTCAAACACCGCCGTGTTATGCTTCGCCATGTCAAGCACAAGCACGTCAGTTTCAGTTTCATCATATTCAGACCCCAACAGAGCTTTTACACGGAACTTTGCAGGCAGAGAAACAGTTGCCACTCCGTCGCTAACCGCGTGTATTCCGAGGAATCCGCCACCGCAATAAATAACACACCCGTCAGCATTGTAACAGTGAACACCTTGCGCAACAAGAAAGTCACGCAGTTCAGTTTGTGTGTAAAAGGGTTTGTCGGCAGTCGGGCAAACGTACGCGAGACCAAGTCGCTTACACTCCTCAATGGCGGCAACACCGCATTCTGACGGAAGGGGAGCAGTGAATATCGCCGCGTGGTATTTTTGCAACACACGCGCCGCATCCTCAACCATGCACAAGTCAAAAGGAATACCCGTGTTTCCCATCTCTACACGGATTCTGTTAACGCAGTCAGCAAGCACACTGCCGCGCGGAATGTTGAGATAGGCGGTTTCATCAATGAACACAACCGTCTGCGCAGAAGGGAACGAGGCACAGTCTTTTTCGGTGGCCGATTCAGCAATTCGCTTCATTTTTGCCATTTCTGCCATAATAGTCTCGTCATGATACCAACCGCCCCACATGTCAAACCACCATATACCTGAGCCTTTTGTGAGTTGGTGCGCAAATGCCTTGCGTATCGCCGCAAGTGAAAGCTCAGGCGTGTCGGGTCCGCACCATACGGTTTTGTTGCCGTTTTCATCCCTCAGCGCATAAGACCCGTCGGGGTACTCGTTCGGCCGCGAATCTTGCATGCGCCGCGTGAGATGTGTTCTTACATCACATTCAACAAAATACAACTTGCTGTGTGCTCTTACGGATTCGGAGGGCAGCATATCACCCCAATCAATGCCGAGCGCTCTGTTGCCATCGTAGCAACACGGTGAGGAGAAAAAGTCAATGTACGGTGAATCAATGATGTATCGCAACCCGTGCAACCCGAGCAGATAGTTGTTTACAAAGGCGCTGTAGCCATAAAACACACCCACAATCTGCTCGCTTTTTAGATGTTCCTTTAACTTCTTTGCAAAATGTTCAACCGTCCTTGCGGTCATTTCACAACAGAATTCACCGTAGCGGCTGACAGTTTCATTGAATCCACATGCCTCCAGGTCGTCCCTTGAAAGAGGCGGAATTTTATCGACACTGTATTTTTCACCCATCCAATGTCGGAATTTGTCAAGTCCCATATCCGAAAAAGAGCCTGCCATATCATGATGCATCCACTCCTGAGTGGTGCCGCCGCAAAGCTGGTAGCCTGCAATTGTGTGGGCATAATCGGCTGAGTTAATGTGGTCAACAAGCTCCAGCAGAAGCCGCGTACCATCGCGTTGAAAGGCGTCGGAATACATAGATTCACGTCTGTTACCGTTTGCAACAACCACGGTTTCACGGCGGTTGCGTTCAACCCATCTGCGAGGCATGGAAATGTTTATGCGCGGAAAAATCAGCGCATCGGGACACTTTGAGAGAATACGCCGCACAGTACCGTCAAACTCTGTGTAGTCGGGTTTGTCGCTTTCAAACACACCTGTTCTGAACGGCGTAAAACCCGTTACGTTGTTTATGGGCAAATCCGTAAAAGAGACATTGACGAAAAACATTCTGTAACCGCTTTGTATAAAGTCAGAGTATTCTCCAAGCTCTTCAAAATAGGTTGTATATGCCAGCGGTGCGTGCTGTTTTTTGTCAATGCACACAAGCGGTCTGCCGTTTTTGAGTTCAATGCGGGATGTCACGCCGATGCACCTCACTTGTTCTATATTCTTTTCAGAAGTTTATAGTATTCCCCGTTATCATCTGCGCCGTCAAACAGCACCTCGGTGAAACCGTGCTTTTTGTACAGATGCAGTGCGGCGAGGTTGTCCTTATCAACCCCGAGGGTCATTTCATCAAAGCCCATATCCTTAGCCTTGCGCGTGAGGAAGGCGAGCATCTCATCGCCGATACCTCTGTTGCGGTATTCTTTTTTGACAATCATCCGTGAAACGTAGACACGCTTGTGAGGTATTGTGTAATCAGGGTCACCGGCATCAAGCACCAACGCACCCTCTGCAATGAACTTGCCGTTGATTTTATACACATACACAAGGCGGTTGCCTGCCGCAATTTCCTCTCTCCACTTTTCAGCAAGCGGCTGAGATTGCATGTTCCATATGTTAGCGCACTTGTGATAGTCACCGAGGGCGAGGGGGGCGATTGATACGGAGGCAAAAGCCGTGTACTCCTTATTGAGTTTGCGGTAAGAAAAGTTTGCAATTTCCTTTAGCGTGTGTTGCCTCATTAGATATCGCACAAAGCGACAACCGAGGTAATATCCCACGTCACAATGTCCGTTATAAGAGCACCAATCCCCGAAAAAGTCCTGTACACTTTCTTTCTCATTAAGTCGGCGCAAATACTCTCGCTTAATTTGCGTTTCATTTTCACGGCACCAATGCAGCCAGCCATCTTTGTCCTGATGATAGAATTCATCATCACACAGAATTTGCTCGCAGACCATCGCAACACCTTCTTGATAAAGATGTTGAATTGATTTTCTGCGCTTTGTGAAGTCGGGCAGATAAAGATGACCGTTGAGTTTATGCCACAGGTGACCGATTTCGTGCATAATCAGCGCACGCATGTTGGGTTCGTCACCCCAACCAAGTTCTATGATTTTTTCAAGTCCCAGCAAGACCGTATTTTTGCCGTCAAGCGTTGTTGCCCAGCCTGCACCGTTACAAAGACCGAGATAGAGAATAATGTTGATGTCGGGCTCGGAATCAAAAAGCTTTGAAAGGTTGCTGCTCAGTGTAGCAATAACCGTCTGAAACGTTGCACTGACGAAGTCGATTTTTTCTTCATCCAATGCTGCAGAAAGTACGGGCAGAAGTTCCTTTTCAAAGTTGTATTTCTTTGCATCTGCTTCGCACTTTTGCGGCAGTTGACTTGAAATATCAGCCGCATATTCTCTCCAGACAGACAAATTGAAGCCGTCTTTGAATGTGGATTTAATTTGATTGCAGGTGTTGATGATTTTCATATTGCACCTCAAATATCCATTGATAATATAGTGTTAATATACCTGTCCGCATCCTCCCACGACCTGAAGATTACGACTTGTCTGCCCTCTTTATATCTGTCAATCAGGTCATATATCCCCGGCAGTACATTCTGTGGAAAGTCGATGATTGCCTGCCTGAAATCATCACTCAGTTCAGTTTCAATCCACGGTAAATCGTAGCGGTCTTTGCCGAGGCGCTCAGTTGCACCTTTAAGGCACAGCTCAGTTGGAAGGTCAAACAGAAACACCGTGTCGCACTGCTGAAGGCGCGTCTCAATTGTTCGGCGGTAGTTGCCGTCGATTATCCACATGTCTGTTTTGAATATCTCAGCAAGCCGCGTGTCGTATTCCTCGCGCGAAATGTGCGTTTTGTCACTCTTGTGCCAAATTGCATCAAGGTGGTATAACGGCAGGGCGGTGTGTTCACTCAGCTTCTCAGCAAAGGTTGTTTTGCCGCTGCCCGGGCAGCCAATTATGATTGCTTTTTTCATGTCTTATCAGATAAACTCCTTTAAGTAGGTAGTTTTATATTCCCACATCAAATTCCTTTGATGTGTTCATCAAAATTAGCTTTAATAACCCGTCGCTCTTCGTCTGTTAAACTCCAGACATGAATACCTGTATCTGCGGTGTTGAAGAAATAGATACAGTCAACGGGCATATTAAAGAACGAACGATAAAGCTGATTTATCATTCCTCCGTGAGAAACAACCGCTATAGTTTCGTTCGGACAAGACTCACTAATTATTCTTGCAAATGCATCTTCAGCTCTTTGCCTGAATTCAACCTGAGATTCCTGACCGTAAACGGCTTTATCAATCGGCAAATCAGGGATTATAGGATATTTTTCTCGAACAACAGCTCTTGGCAAACCCGCAAGAAGGCCGTTGTTAAATTCCATAAAATTTTCATCAAAAATAATATGTACGCCGGTTTTATCGGACAAATGCTGAGCTGTTTGCTTGGCTCTTGTTAAAGTGCTTGAATATATTCTTGAGATGCTATAGTTGTTGGCAACATAATCTGCCATAGCATCAGCTTGTTTGTGTCCCCGTTCAGTTAGGGTGACGGGTATAATCCGAACCCGTTTTTTACAGGTGGATTTCCGTCAATCCTTCGTTAAAATACTCGCAAATCCGTCAAGGATTTGCTGCGTTTTGTGCCTTGGCTCGCCGAAAATCTCCTCTGTAAAAAATCTTCG
>JAZNQF010000062.1:0-5678 GCA_045590055.1 Acutalibacteraceae bacterium | reverse complement strand
AGTCAGATGCTGTTTTTGTTGAAGCAGCACGCTTCCATGAATATTCAAAGTCCTTAGCTGTAAGAGCTGAACCGTCTGACCACTTAAGGTTTTCAAGCATTGAAACTGTGATGGTTACAGAACCATCTTCAGCAGGTTCAGATACTGTGTAGCCTGTTGCAAGGTCAGGAACAGTTTTGCCTTCCTTGTCATATGTGTAAAGACCTGCGAAGGAGTTTACAGCAAGACATGCACCGTCAACTGATGAGTTGAGAGCAGGGTCGATTGTGTCAGGTTCTGATGCAAGGCATACAGAAAGTGACTGGGTGTCTGTGCCTGTGTTACCGCCGCAAGCAGCAAGTGTGAACAGCATGATTGCAGCAAGCACGATAGCGAGTGCTTTTTTCATTGTGTTTTCTTCCTTTCTGGAAATTTTTTATTATTTCAAAGCACACTCAGGGCTTTTGAAACCTTAGTTAATTTCGTCAACTCTGTGGCAGGCGACGAAGTGACCTGTTGATACTTCCTTAAACTCGGGCATGGATTCAGCGCACTTATCCGTAGCATAACGGCAACGTGTGCGGAACGGACAGCCTGAGGGAGCATTCAACGGGCTGGGAATATCACCGACGAGGGCAATACGCTGGTTAGCTCTTGCGATCTTCGGGTCGGGTACGGGTACTGCGGAAAGCAGAGACTGCGAATAGGGGTGCAGGGGATGATCATAGATTTCACCTGCATCTGCAAGCTCAACCATTCTGCCAAGGTACATAACAGCGATTCTGTCGCTGATGTGGCGCACAACAAGAAGGTCGTGAGCTACGAACAGGTAGGTGAGCCCAAGCTGCTGCTGAAGCTCGCCGAACATGTTGATAACCTGAGCCTGAATTGATACGTCAAGAGCTGATACGGGCTCGTCGCAGACGATGAATTCGGGGTTAACGGCAAGGCTTCTTGCAATACCGATTCTCTGGCGCTGACCGCCTGAAAATTCGTGTGCATATCTTGAAGCGTGTTCACTGTTAAGTCCAACGTGACCCATGAGTTCAAGAATCTTTTCCTGCCTTTCGGCTTTGCTTGAATATAATTTGTGTACGTCAAGCGGTTCGCCGATGATGTCGGAAACAGTCATGCGGGGGTTAAGTGATGAATAGGGGTCCTGGAAAACCATTGTGGCTTTTTTGCGGAACTCTTTGATGTCGGCGTTGGTTTTAATTTCCTTGCCTTCAAAAAAGATTTTACCTGCGGTGGGCTTGTATAGGTTGAGAATTGTTCTGCCTACGGTTGTTTTACCGCAGCCTGATTCACCGACAAGACCAAGGGTTTCACCCTTTTTGATTGAAAATGAAACGTCATCAACCGCTTTAAGAGGCTTGGTTTTAAAAAGACCTACGTTGATGTCGAAGTATTTTTTCAGATTCTGAACTTCAATCAGAGTTTGCTTTTCGTTGCTGCTCATTCTTCGACACCGCCTTTGCTTTCGGGTTCATTGATGATTGTGCCGTCTTCAATGCCTTTTTTGATGCACATCCAGCAGGATGATGCGTGTTCATCGTTAATATCCACTCTGGGAGCAGGTTCGTTGATGCAGATTTTCATTGCTGCATTGCAACGGGGGGCAAAAGCGCAACCCTTGGGCATATTAAGCAGGTCGATGGGTGTACCTGTGATAGGCTGAAGCTTTTTGCCGGCAGTTGCGGCTGAGGGGATTGAATTGAGAAGACCCTTTGTATATTCGTGCTGAGGGTTGTAGAAGATTTCGTCTGCAGTGCCTTGCTCGCAGATTGAGCCGGCGTACATAACGATAATCTCGTCACACATCTGGGCAACAACGCCGAGGTCATGGGTAATCATAATGATTGCCATGCCGAGCTCTTTTTGCAGTGAAATCATAAGCTCAAGAATCTGAGCCTGAATTGTAACGTCAAGTGCGGTTGTAGGCTCGTCTGCAATAAGAATGTCCGGCTCGCAGGCGAGAGCCATAGCAATCATAACTCTCTGGCGCATACCGCCTGAAAGCTCAAAAGGATACTGTTTCATTCTCTTTTCGGGCTCGTTTACATTAACAAGCTTGAGCATCTCAACTGCTCTTTCGCGTGCCTGCTTTTTGTCACGGTCTGTGTGGAGAATGATGGCTTCCATCAGTTGCTTGCCGATGGTGTATGTGGGGTTGAGAGAGGTCATCGGGTCTTGGAAAATAATTGAAACCTTGTTACCTCTGACAGTTTTCATTGTTTTTTCATCGCAGCCAACAAGTTCTTCACCGTCAAGCTTGATTGAGCCGCCGACGATTTTGCCTGTTGATGCAAGAATCTGCATGATTGAATATGCGGTAACAGACTTACCTGAGCCTGATTCACCGACTATACCGAGAACTTTACCTCTTTCAAGGTTGAACGAAACACCGTTGACAGCTTTAACCTCGCCGGCATCCGTAAAGAAGGAGGTACGAAGTTCATTTACTTCTAATAATGCCATTAGTTTACGCTCCTTTTTCAGCTGTTAAGTTTTGGGTCAAAAGCATCACGGAGTCCGTCACCGAGAAGGTTAAGTGACAGAACGATGAGTGAAATGACGATTGCGGGGATGATAAGACGGTATGCATAAGAGTTGACACCGTTGAGTGCTTCAGATGCGAGAGAACCGAGAGAGGGCATCGGTGCGTTAACGCCGAGACCGAGGAATGAAAGGTAGCTCTCTGTGAAAATTGCGTTGGGAATCTGCAGTGCAGTTGAAATAATAACAACGCTGATGCTGTTGGGGAGAAGATGCTTTTTGATAATCCATGAGCCCTTTGCGCCTGTGGCTTTTGCCGCAAGTACATATTCCTGCTCACGAAGTGAAAGAATCTGACCTCTGATAAGTCTGGACATTGAAACCCAATAAAGTAAGGCAAAAACAACAAACAAGCTGATTATGTTTGTGCCGATTTTAGCCAACGGTGTGCCGTCGATTACAGGTTCAAGCGCCGTGTTAAGTACGGATGCAAGAAGGATAACCATAAGCATATCGGGCAATGAATATATGATGTCAACCAATCTCATGATGATGAGGTCGACTTTACCGCCGAAATAACCTGCAAGTGAGCCGATTGTCATACCGACAATGAGAACAATGATACTTGCAAAGAAGCCAACCGCAAGGGAGATTCTTGTGCCGTAGACAACGCGGATGAAATAGTCACGTCCCTGCGCGTCTGTGCCGAAAAGATGGGGGAAGACTTTTTCGCCTGCATCAATTTTTGCTTGTTCACTTGCACCGATTTCAAACGGAGCAAGGTTGGCGTAAGAGGGGTCAACCGGCTTACCGGGTGAGATACCGAGCTGAGTGTCGTAAGCGTACGGCCAGAAAAACGGAATGATAATAGATGCAAGAACAATAAGTACAACGATTATAAGTGAAATGGTTGCAACTTTGTTTTTGAGGAGTCGCTTTGCGCCGTCCTTAAAGAATGTTGTTGAAGGACGCATCTTGACAAGATATTCTTTTTCCTTATCGGTTGCGGGGATAAAAGAGTCAAGATTAACATGGAGGCTGAAGGGTGTCTTTTTCATTATATATATACCTCCTTATTATTCGAGATTGATTCTCGGGTCGATTACCTTGTAGACAATGTCACTGACAAGGTTCATAATTACAATGAGTGTGGCGAGCACGATTGTTGTGCCCATAATAAGCGTGTAGTCACGGTTGGTGATACTGTTAACAAAAGCACGACCAATACCTGGAACGGCAAAAATCTGCTCAACAACAAGGGAACCCGTAACGATGTAAGCAAGCATCGGACCGAAGTATGTTACAACGGGGATGAGTGAGTTTTTGAGAGCGTGCTTGAAGATGATGTTTACACCGGAAACACCCTTAGCTTTTGCGGTACGGATATAGTCCTGACCGAGAACATCAAGCATTGAAGAACGGGTAAGTCTGGTGATGTATGCTGCGGGATAGAGTGAAAGTGTGATAATGGGCAAAATAAGACCCTTTGCAGTTGCACCGTTTGCAGGGAAAATATGGAACTTAACCGCAAAGAAAATCAATAGCAACGTACCCATAATGAACGATGGCATCGAAACAAACGCAGTGGTGATGACCATAATGATTTTATCTATGATTTTGTTACGCCTAAGTGCCGCAATTGAGCCGAGTACAACACCGAAAATCAGCGCAATGAAAGCCGCGATGACACCAAGCTTTGCACTTGTGCTCAAGCCGTCTGCAATTATGTCTGAAACTTGACGGCCGCGCTGTTTGAGTGAGGGGCCGAAGTCAAATTTTGTAACAATATCTTTGAGATATGTGAAATACTGCTCGGAAAGGTCCTTGTCGAGACCGTATTTTGCTTCAAGAGCTGCTTGGGCAGCGGGAGTTGTTGCTTTTTCACCCACAAAGGGGCCGCCGGGGACAGCTCTCATAACAAAGAATGTTACTGTAATAACAATCCACACAGTAAGCACAGCGAGCGCTAACCTCTTTAATATATACAGAGCAGTTTTTGAGTTCACGATTTTTTTACCACCTATCTGAAATTTGCTTTGTGATTTGCTTTTTTAGTTTAGTCAAGTAGCACATCAACGCATTATAATATCGTATTATATCTAATCTCGGACAAAAAGACAAGAGAAAACCGTGAATTTATGCTTTTTTATTTCATATTTTTTTGTTTTTTTCGATTTTGAAATTTATAAAAGTGCAAAAATCGACAATTGTTTTATATAAACGTGCGAAAAATCATTTAATATCGGAGCATTGTACACTTTTTTCGGTTGCTTTGGATTTAAACGGAAGCTTCACGATGAGGTTTTATTGATATGGAAGCTTTTCAATAATATATGTATAAATAAAAGATGAGTCGCATTATGATGCTTAAAAGTGTTATGCAGAATTATTTGCAGACATTATACCGTGCCGTAAGAAGATGCTCTGTTTTTATATGAGAATTGTGTGCTGTGAACTGCATCACATAATTAAATTAACAAATTGTAAATTGATAATCAGAGTTATACAACGCGAAGGGGTGTATTTGTTGCATTGGCTGGATGAATACAGTCTTTTTCACGGATTAGAAAAATAATGTTAACGAATTTGTAAAAAATATATTGACAAACAAATTTTGGTTGTATATAATAAAAAACGCTTAAAGTTATGTTCTTTAAGTATGTGCACAAACTTAAATATCATAATAAGAAGGAGGCAGTTCTAATGAAAATCGAAAGAGAAATTATCGTAACACTCGGTGATCACGAAATCGACATCACAGGTATCCTTAACACATTCCTTGGATTCCTCACAAAGCTTCTTGAAGCTTATCTTCCCGAAGAATTTGACGAGATTCTTTAATTTCACAGCAACAACATATTAATTTTTAAACGGAGGTATTGTCATGATTGATTTTCTGAACACTCTCATCAACACAGATTTTTCAGCAATTTCAGCTCAGGAAGTAGCAGATTGGTTCGGCTCTCTCCTTGACAAGCTTTTTGCATACGTTGCAAAGGTAATGGAAATCTAATTTCTGATAATCGCAAACAAACGGGGCGCCTTTTGCAAAGCGCCCCGTTTCAGACTGTCGATAAAAGCACAAGAACAACAATGCTGTTTTTTCTAAAATATGAAAACAAAAAAGCTAAGACTTATATACACATAAAAATCGTACAAAGCATCGAGCTTTGTACGATTTTCGCATTGTTTTGACCTTTTTT
>JAZNQF010000061.1:0-3017 GCA_045590055.1 Acutalibacteraceae bacterium | reverse complement strand
CCGTCCAATCTCCCGACGAAGTCGGATTTCATCACGAAGTGATTTCATCCCACGAAAGCGGGATTTATCCCGTCCGATAGGACGGATTTAGTTGAAAAGAAACACCCTTTGTCTGGTAGACAAAGGGTGTTTCTTTTCTGGTGGACCTGAAGAGATTCGAACTCTCGACCTCTCGGATGCGAACCGAACGCTCTCCCAACTGAGCTACAGGCCCATATTCAATTGGCGCAAACTGCGCGTCTATTATACCACCGATAAAAACTTTGTCAAGAACATTTACACAAAAAACATCGTATGGTATAATTGCACGCAGAAACCAAACACAAAGGGGGAGTGGCTTATGGCATCGCCGCTTGCCAACAGAATCAGACCTCAGAGTATAGATGAAATCGTCGGCCAGCGCCACCTGCTTGCACCGGGCAAGCCGTTGCGCCGCATTATTGAGTCGGGTGAATTGCCCAACCTCATTTTCTACGGCCCTTCAGGCGTCGGCAAAACTACGCTTGCTGAGATTATCGCCCGTGAGACGAAAAAGAAACTGCACAAGCTCAACGGAACAACCGCGTCAATTTCCGACATTAAAGACGTTGTTTCCGAGCTTGACACGCTTGCCGCGCCGAACGGCATTCTGCTTTATCTTGACGAAATTCAGTACTTCAACAAAAAGCAGCAGCAGATTCTGTTGGAGTTCATTGAGAAGGGCAAAATAACCCTCATCGCATCCACAACGGAGAATCCGTATTTTTACGTTTACAACGCAATACTCAGCCGAAGCACTGTGTTTGAGTTCAAAGCGGTTACCTCAAAGGAGCTTGTACCCGCGGTTGAAAGGGCGTTCCGTCTTGCCGCAGAGGACCGCGGCGCGCTCTACCGCATTGAGAACGGCGTTTGTGAATATATTGCGGCGGCTTGCGGCGGCGACGTACGCAAGGCGGTCAATGCGGTTGAGCTTTGTGTTCTTACCGCACAGCTTGACGGTGACGGCTTCGTGGTGTCACTTGAATCTGCGCGTGAGCTGACACAGAAAAGTGCCATGAAGTTCGACCGCGAGGGTGATGAGTTCTACGACACGTTGTCCGCATTCCAGAAGTCCATGCGCGGCTCGGATGCAGACGCGGCGCTTCATTATCTTGCGCGGTTGCTTGAATCGGGCGCGATGCCCTCCGCATGCAGACGTTTGATGGTCTGCGCATGCGAGGACGTCGGCCTTGCCTACCCGATGATTATACCCATTGTCAAAGCCGCGGTTGATGCCGCGCTGATGGTCGGCATGCCCGAAGCGCGCATACCCTTGGCGGATGCAGTTGTGCTTGTGTGCAACAGCCCCAAGTCAAACTCCGCATACCTTGCATACGATGCCGCCGCCGCAGACGTACGTGCAGGCAAGGGCGGCACGTTCCCGAGGCAGCTGCAGAACAAGCACTTTGACGGCGAGGATGCCGCAGTCAAGGGTCAGTTTTATCAGTATCCGCACGATTTCCCGAACCACTACGTAAAGCAGCAATATCTGCCCGACGATCTCAAAAATGCCAGATATTACGTCTACGGACAGAACAAAAACGAGCAGGCGGCAAGGGAGTATTGGGAGAAGATTAAGAAGTAACGCTGTGTATAACTTTATCGGCTTTTCTTAATTTAATTATATTCAAACTCAAAATCACCATCCGTACATTTGCCTACAGTTTCGAGAATAACGTATATTGTTTTTTTGTTATCATATTTATCATCAAGTGTAACCGTTTCATTGCAGGATTCTCCGCCCTTAACTGTACGGAGTAATTCTTTTTCACCGTCAACGCCTATATAAATATTCATATCGCCTTCAGTAAGACTTGCTTCAAAATCAAGTGTATGCTCAGCGACAGAATCTCTTCTTAATTTAAAATTATACGTTCCCTTAAAGGTGTCGAATTCCATATTTGCTTCATTGCCGTGACAGGAAGTGATCAAAATGGTTGCAGAATAATTATTGACATATCCCCCACAACTACAGAGCATAAGGATCGTGAGTATCAGTACCAATATAAAACAAACTTTTTTCATAACTGTATTTTCCTTTGTATTCTGAGTTATCAAATTACTGTTTATCGGGTTCATTGTACTGCGAATTACTGCACATTTCAATTAAATTGCACGATGTGCGATGAAATCAAATCCGTCCTTCTCCCAACGAAGTCGGATTTCAACACGAAGTGATTTCATCCAATGTGGGTTATTTTCTGCCAAAGAGTAACCAAACGGAGCAAAATCGAGGTAAAAGTAACCAAAAGTAGTGTGAATTACAAAGCAACTATAATCTGCTTTACTGTATTGTAGAAATATTCCAAACTCATCAGACGATACTCTATGTCATCATCCGCTTCATCCTCGTCATATGCGATTGTAAATTCATTGGGGTGAATTTGTAACTCTACGAAATATTTTCCTTTGCGTGCTTGTACGGACACGCATTTATAATCACCAAGCCAATCAATGTGGATTTCAATCTTGGTTAACCCCATAGCTGATAGTTTTTCTTCAAATTGTTCATCTATCCAATTCTGCAATATATCATCAAAAGGAGTGTGTTCCGGTTTCGCTGCCAAATATGCTTTGATTCTTTTCTTTTTTGAGAAGAACATAAGAAACTCCTTTCGATGCGTCAAATTCTTACTATTTTAGCCATAGAATAGCATAAATTCGTGATTATTTCAAGTCAATGAATATCACTGAATTTAGTCAAATATTTGCCTTGCGGCAAATGTGAAATAATGACCTGCGGTCATTGTGAAATTTGATGCTTTCGCATCAAGTGAAATGAAATAAATCCACTCACGCCCGCAGGCATTTCACATTGCGAAGCAATATTTCACGCACGAAGTGCATTTCACAAATCCCTCAAGGGATTTATTTCGTTGAAAAGAACCACCTTTTGTCCGTAGACAAAAGGTGGTTCTTTTCTGAAGACTAACCCTAATTTTAATACAAATGCACCCCCTTTTGAGGTTAGGGGGTGGAAAGCCATTTTAGGGGGTGCA
>JAZNQF010000060.1:0-8586 GCA_045590055.1 Acutalibacteraceae bacterium | reverse complement strand
CCTCACACTTCAACGTTGTTTTCAACTGCAACGTATATATAATATAGAAAACGCATTAGTTGTGTGAATACCGCGAGCGTGCAGAGAATCAGCACATCTTTCCTTTGTCAGCAAAAAAGCTGAGAGGATGCGCCTCTCAGCTTTTTTTATGTTATGCAAATACAGCCTGCAGGAATGCAATTATTCTCTGGAAAATTGCAATAAGCTGAGTGAACAGAGCAATCAGACCGTTGGGTGCGATGCCGTCTTCAGTGATGATGTCGCCGAAGTTGTTGTTAAGAATGTCTTTGAAGCTGAGCACAAGCATCTGCACAATTGGGCTGTCCATGTTTTCAAACTTGACAAGCAGTGCTCTCCACATTGCGCTTGCGTCCTTAAGACCTCCAAGTGTACCGCCTGCCGTAGCGTTGAGACCGTAGAAAATGTAGTAGATGATGTGGAGTGCGGCGCTCATGCCGTCTTCACTTTCAAGTGCTCTGTCAAGCACGTCAAGCAAGGTGCAAACGCTTGCGTAAACGTCGTCGTTTGCAATGTACTGCCTGATGCCGTCTTTGATTTTGGGCATGTTAACGTCGCTTGTTGCAAACTCAATGAGGAATCTAAGTACAATCGTTACCATGTCGGCCTTGTACTTGTTGTTGCCGTAAACCATGGTGTAATAGGTTTCACCGTTCTTGGATTCGTAGCTGACAACCTTACCTACGGTAAGCTCAGAAACTGAGTCAAAAACAAGCACCGTGAGATCCTGATTGAGCATCTTGCTAAGCTCTGATACTGCAAACGTGAGCAGGTATTCAAAGTTGTAAACGCTCAGGTCAAGACCGAGAAGTGTGCAAAGATCTGATGCACCGATAAGGACTTCAAGCTCTGCAAGCACCGTGTCAACAGAGTTGAGCAGGTTTTTAACAACAGTGTCAAGACCGTTTGAGTTGATGAAGTAGATAACTGCGGGAAGCATCTCGAAGATTTCTTCCGCAGGATTTGCAAGGATTGCATCAATTCTGTCAAACAGCGGGTCCGTAATTGCTGTTACGGCGTTTGCTTCGTCAGCCGCAATTGCTTCTTTGTACTCTGCAG
Source organism: Acutalibacteraceae bacterium (assembly GCA_045590055.1). Taxonomy (GTDB): domain Bacteria; phylum Bacillota; class Clostridia; order Oscillospirales; family Acutalibacteraceae; genus UBA6857. The sequence continues at coordinate 7,509 of JAZNQF010000060.1, read as the reverse complement.
GGGTGAGCACGTTTTCACACTGAAGAGCCTCAAGCAGAGGAATGATACCGTAGCCGTAGCCCTCAGAGCCGGGGATAAGGATTGAATCCTCGCCCTCAATTGTGTAGAACAGAGTCACGTCTTCATCGTTGAGGAGAAGGTTGAGCAAGGGCAGTGCAGGCAGCAGGATTGTAACAAGAGCGTCGGTGAAGGAGGCTCTGTCGCCTTCTGTTACGGTCACGGTCATTGTATCCCATACCGCAAGGTCAACGCCGATTGACGTTCTGAGAATATTTGTGATGTATTTGCCGTAAGGCTCTGTTGCTGTGAGCTTCGCCACAAAATCCTTGAGGATGTTGATGATTGCTTCGGCATTTGCCTGAGTGTAAAGTGTGCCGCCGATGTAATCGGAGAGAATGTCTTCAAGAGACTCAACCTTTTTACCTTCAACCTCGATGCCGAGCAGTTCAATCATTGTGTCAACAAACTCGGGGAAGTTGTCTGCAATGTACTGAGCCATCTGCTTTGTCCACAGGTCATTGTAGGTGCCTGTGTACTTGCCTGAGGTTTCAACTGCGGTGAACACCTTGTCTGTGTTTGCAAACTCGGTGTAGTACCAGTCGAATTCCTGCATAGCCTTTTCTTCGGTGATTTCAAGTACACCCTTGAGTGAATCGTAAACATCCTTGCCGAAAAGCTCTGTGAAGAATTCTTCGTTTGCTTCGTATGTGAGAAGATCGAAGGCAAATGACAAGAGGATTGTTACCATGTCTTTTCTTTCGTCTTCTTCGCTGTATGTCATGAAGAATGCGGCGCGTCCGTTGGCGGAGGTGAAATATTCAACCTTGCCGAGGAAGAACGTTGCAAGGAATTCCTGACACTTTTCAGGAATGTAAAGACCGATTTCTTTTTCAAGAAGCGGGAAAATCTCTGCCCATGTGATGTGGCTGATGGGGAAGCCGAGCATTTCGTCAAGGTCAACCTCACCAACAATGGGTGCAAGCTTATCAAGCAAAGCGTTGATGGGAGCAAGCAGATTGTTCACAACCACCACAAGAGCGTCTGCGTTGATTGCGTAAAGAATGTTGGGCAGAATTTCAAGAAGCACGTCAACGGGATTGTTGCCGATTCTATCAAGCAGGTCAACCACCGCAGTGATAACCTCTGTGAGTGCAAGCTCAACGTCGCAGTTGCCGTCTGCATCAATGTATGCCTCAGCAGGCTTGATGCCTGAATCTGTGCTGTCATAATTCATTGTGCAGGAGAGAGCCTCAAGCAGCGGTACGATTGCATAGTCGTAACCTTCTCCACCTTCTATTGTGATGAGATCGTTGTAGATGTAATTGCCTTCTTCATCGGTTTCAGTGCCTGTGAAGAAGTTGTATTCACCGCTGAAGCAGAGCCATTCAATAAGTCTGGTCGCAGGTCTGAGCGCTTCAACAAAGCTTGCAATGAACACATTTTTGTCGCCGTTGATGTTCCACTCGCGGTGGCATTTTACGCTGCTGAGCGTACCGTCTTCGTTGTAGGTGAATTCACAGTCTTCAAACCATGACTCAATGTCGGTGTCGAGCAGGCAATCTACTGTGGCAAGGAGTGTTTCATCAAGAGTTACAAGCACGGATGCAACCTTTTCAATAAGCATGTTGAGAATTGCATCATTATAAAGAGTGCCGTTGATTGCGGACGTGACAAGGTCACTGACGGTGCTGCCGTTTGTTGCTGCAAGAAGCTCGTCAAGCAACTGAGCGAGCACAGAGTCAAGATATTCTGCGCTTTCCTTTGTCCAGTTGTTTGCATATTCAAGGTATACCCAGTTGTGCTCGGGGAGGGTGAAGTTTTCGAGATTTGAATAATCGAAGTATTCGCCGTACATATATGCCCAGTTGAAATCAAGCATCTCAGTGATTTCGGTTTCAAACAGAGTGAGCACTGTGTTGTAAAGCTTTGTTGCATCTTCACCAAGGAGTGCGAAGAGGACATCGCCGTTTGTTTTGCCTGCGTTTTCGCCCGTGGTGATAACAAACTGCATGGTTTCAATTACACTTGAAATGAGAATGGTGAGTGTGTCGCCCTTGTCAACAGAGGATGTCTTTCTGCCGTTGAGTACGGAGTTTTCAACCTCAACTGCGCCTGCGCACAAACCGTTGAGACCGTGGCTTATGAGCTGACTGTCATAAAGAGCGGTGCCGAGGAAGGCGTCAACAATTTTAACGAGTTCATCAAGATTAAGGTTGTTGACGTCAATTGAGCAGTAGGTGTATGTTTCGTCGGCTTCGCCTTCATATTCGCCGCTGAGCAGAGCACTGATTTTGCTGAAATCAACTGTTCCGTAGCTGATGAAATCGGAAATGAGCACTGACACAACCGCGTTGAGGTCGATATCAACCAAGGGCCTGATTGTGTCAACTGCAACAAGGATGGGATGAAGCAGATTGCGAAGCACAACGGAAAGACCGTTTGACTGCAGGAAGTAAACGAGGTTGGGAAGAAGCTCAAGAATCTTGCCGACGGTGTCACCTTCAACAAGACTGTAAATGTAATCGAATACCTGATTGATGATGAAGGTGAGCAATTCGGTTTCTTCCATGGCGTTGAAATCTTCCGGAGTAAGGATGTTTTCAACACCTAAAACTTCAAGAAGAACTGCGATGCTTGATGCGTAGGTTTCGTAGCCGAGAACGCTTACACTGTCATCAAAGAGGGTGATGTTTTCACCCTTTGTTAAGGTTGCAAAAATTGATGCGAGAGGTTTAACAAGCTCAATGAGGATGTTGATGAAAGCTTCTTTGTCGCCGTCGGTGAAGGCGATTCCGTTGTAATACCAAGTGATGTTGCCTTCTTCATCGAAGGTAGCATAAAGAACGGGATTGTCTGCAACAATAACCGGCTCTGCCGAGGGGAAGAGATAACCGTAGTTGTTTAACCAATGCGCGAGGTCAACGCCGATTCCGCGTCCGATGAAATCAACGAGGACTTCGTCACCGAGCATTGAGGGAAGGGATGCAAGCAGTTCAACAATTGCGGTGATGTTCTTGTTGGTGAACAGTTCGCCGATTTTTGCCTGAAGCATTGCGCTGAGGCTTGCCTGATCTTCGCCTGTGAGTGAAAGCGCAGTTGCAATCAGAGTGTCGATGTTCTGTGCGATATAGTCTGCCTTTTCTTTTGTCCAGTTGTTTGAATAGTTGAGATAGACGATATCGGCGTCGTTGAGTCCTTCAATTTCGCCGTAGTTATAAGCTGATTCGTACCAATCATACTCAACCATACCGTAACGCTGAGGAACAAGGAGTTCAACAAGCATTGCAAGAGCATTGTCGGGATCTGCGGAAAGCTTTGCGGCAAGGGGCTTAATCATTTCAAGCATGCCGTCTTCTTCCTCAGCAGCTTCTTCACCTTCTGTTGTATCTTCGGCTTCTTCAGTTTCTTCATCCTTGGTGAGACTTTCAAGAATTTCAAGCAGCTGCGTCAGCAGTTCTTCATCGCCGAGAATATCAACAAGGTAGGTGTATACACCGTAGAACAAATCTGCCTTGTCTGCGGTGAAGTGGAGTCTGTCTGCGCCTCTTGCATCTGAATGTGTGATTGAATAATCAGAGTAGAGAATGATGTCGCCGGGATAGACGGTGGGAAGTGCAATTTCCATGCCGAGAGTTTCGAAAACAAAATTGAGGAGCTGATTGAGGTCGGTGACCTCAAAGCCGAGAATATCGTTGACTTTAACCTCGTCTTTAAGGTTAACGGCAAAGTTCTCGTTAACAAGGCCCTTGAGCCAGTCTGTACCAATGTAACCGACGATATCACCCAGCGTACCTGAGTTGTTGCTATCAACAACAAGGTCTGCGGTGAGGTTAAGGTTGATTGAAATCTGATTAATCAGGCTCTGCAGCTTATCCATTGAAAGCGCGTAAACAACGTTGGGAAGAATTTCAAGTACCTTGTTTACGGGCGCAGTTTTGAGCTGCTCAATCAACTGCATAATGGGCTCGAAGAGAGCAATTGCCATTTCTCTTGAGCTTGCAGTTTTGCCGAGTGTTTTGAAGGTATATGCCTTGCTTACAACTTCGTTGCCGTTTTCGTCAAGTGTTGTTACGCCGTCGGTTATGCCGAGAGCTTCAACAAGGGGTACCCACACTGTCTTATAGATTTCAAGAGGGCTGACGGTGAGGTTGAGTGTGCCGTAAGCACCAAGTGTGGTATCGAGATTAATCCATTTTAAGAGCCAGTTGTCTCCTACGTATTTGAGGTTGATTTTTGAAGAATATCCGTAGATTCCTTCATTACAGCTACTCTGATAATCAGCGCCGAAAAGAATTGCCTGCAATACAGGTTCAACTGAGCTGAAAATTGCGGTGATTACGTCAATAAGGGTGTCATAATCCGTAACTCCCCAATCGAAGCCGAGCTCAACTGTCTCAGTGCCGTCTTCTGCAACTACGAGGAAGGTGTTCCAATCTCTGCCTGCGGCGGTGAGTGCTTTGTAAATATCGGAATCATCACCGTATTTTTCGGCATCAAATGCTTTCAGGCTTTCAGCAAGAGTTGATGGGTAAAGATTGAAGCCGAATTCGGAAAGGATTTCGGGGTAAGACTTCTGGTAAACAGTGCCGTTAAAAGCTGCTTCGTCAGCGTAGATGTCGGCAGTACCCGAAACAACGAAATCACCAACCGCTTTATCAACGTCATAAGCACCTGAAGCGTTGGGGTCTGCTTTTGTGCCGCCGAGCTCTGCTACTGCGCCGTCAACTTTTTCTTCAAGTATGCCTGCAAGCTTGGGGAATACCATGCCGACAAACATATTGACAAGGTCACTTGTGAAGAGCATATCGGAAACCATGGTGTCGATAAACTGCGCAAGAGTTGCACTGTTGCCTTCTTCATCGGTGAGACCGAGAAGTTTTGCAAAGTCGTCGGAGGTAAGAAGCGTATCAAGTTTGGAAATGCTCTGAGTAAGCTTTTCTTCTGTTACAACGTAGTTATCTTCGTCGCCGCTGCGTGCGATGTCGTTGGGGAAGCCAACCTGTACGCCGTCGCCGGCTTCTTTGCTGCCTGCATAGCGGGTAACGAATTCACCGTTTTCGTTGTGATAATGAAGCTGCTCAAACTTATCAAGCCCACCTGATTTGATGAATGCATCGTATGCGGTAAGCAGGGCGTTGATGTTGTTGTGAAGCAGGGTGTAATGTGCATCAAGCCAACCCTTTGAGGCGGCGTAATTATCAAGTGTTCTGTTGAGTGAGTCAATTGTCTTTTTGATTTTTACAAAGTTTTCAAAGTTAATATTTACTTCTGTGCCTGCAACGGCTTCAAGTGTATCAAGCTGAGCTTCGTTTCTCTTGGTGCCTTCAACCTTGAGTGCATCAAGATAAGCGGCAACTGCATCAGTCAGCAGGTAATCTGCGCCGTTATAGCTGAAGGTGAAAACGGATTTAACAATGTCTTCACCAATTTTGCCTTTGTATGAATTGTAGGTTGAAAGAAGCTGGGTGTTTTTTGCGCTGTCTGCCGTGTGCCTTGCAACGATTTCATCATCTGTCCAGTTTGCAACAACTGCAAAAATGTACGGAATGAAGTATTCGTAGAAGGGAACGTAGTCTACCTGAGCACCACGGGTGTTGATTTTGATCAGGATTGCTGTGCGGAAATCAGTGATATAGCCTTTGCCTGTGGAAAATACGGCGTTATTGGCTGCGGTGGAGAAGGTGTTCCATGATTTTTCGAAGCCGTTGAACTTATCAACAAGTGCGTTAAGCTCAAGGTCTGTGATGTCTGTTTTGTTCTCGGGGTCTGCAAGCTTTGCTTCGTTGTCGGCAATTGTTTTGTCGATTGTGGCTTTAAGCTCGGAAAGTCTGTATATCTCCATATCGAGGAAAAGCTGCTGATTGAAAGCGAGTGCTTTTGCAACGGTGAAGTTCTGAAGTTCGGGTACCATGCTGATAAGCTCTGCAACTGCGGATGAGTCAGCGGAGAGGATTTCAGCGTAAGCCGCGGTTGCCTTGGTGTAAATATCTGACATGCCGGCGTAGTCAGCGGTGTTGTAGCCTGCTTCCATGTAGCCGTCCATTTCAAGCAGAACGGGTTTGATGTTCACAAGCGAGGATGCATAATACACAAGGTCTTTATAGTCTGCGATTGCATCCATATCAAAGAAGTGGTTGAGCACGGCTGACGTGTACTTGCTCTGCATCTTTGTGAGGTAGCCTTCTGTGCCCGCTATGTCGTTATAAAGAGCTTCAAGCTCTGCGGCGGTGTAGGTGAGCAGAGTGTCAAGCGTGGTTGCAAGGCGTGCTTCGGTGAAGAAGTTGTTGTAGCTCTGAAGCTCTGAAGCTGCAGTTGTGTTGCTTGCATTGACGGTACGTGTGGCACTGTTTATGTAGTTCCACTTCTGTGACGTGTAATAGTGAGTGTATTTTTTTACTAACCAACCACTTGAAGTCTGGTTTGTTTGACTTGCGCTCTTGTCGTTGGAGTGAGTGAAAGTGTAGGTAACTTTTGTGGGGAAGGAAGCAGGGATATCATCAACAGAGGTGAAGGTTTCGAGGTAGCTGTCAAGGTCAATCTGAACGCTTGCAGTCTTTGCCACGGAATCATGCACATTTGTGTTGTATGAAACGTTGCTGTTTGTGGCGCTGAATGAGGAACTGTAGTCGCTGTAGCTACTGGAATAAGGCTGCTTGTTATCCTTGTCATAAACCACCTTACCTTCGGGGTAAAGGATGTTTTTGATAAGCTTTGCCTCATTTGAGGATGCTCCATAGCCCAGGTCTGCAAGCACCTTGTTGTAAAGGGTGTTTGAGGCGTTATAGTCTGATGTTGAGGCTGTGCCACCCTTTACGCCGTTCACGGCATAGTCATAGATAACGTCTGCGGCGTTGAGCACCTTGCCGTCGTCACCTGTGAATGTGAAGGTGTCTGATGCGCTCGCGGTTGACGCGGCGGCATTTGCGGCAGCGCTAACGGCTTCCTTAACCTGAGCGACACTGTATTTTGATGCGGCTTCGGCGTTAATAACGAAGCTTGGGAATGCAACCGCAACGGTGCTTATCACCATCAGGATGCTGAGAATGACGCTTAGGGTTTTGTTCAGGGGATTTGTTCTCTTGTTCATGAAAACTACCTCTCGTTTCTTTAGTTTTTGTGTATGTCAAGACTGTCAGGTCATTACAAGAACACGCATTTATTGTATTATAATATATCATATAAGAAAATTCAATAAAAAACGTGCACATAAGTTCTTTTTGTGAAATATGCTATATTTCTGCAGCAGAAAAACAACAGAAGGCACACAAAAGACGGTGTTGCAGGAAGATAAAGGGAGAAATGTGCGGTGGAGGGAGCGCAGGGCGGCGAAGCGACAGCTTCGCCGCCTGAGCGCACGGCTTGCCGTGCGGGGCGGCCCGCCGCCGCGGCGCGCTTGCGGCAGACGGTGCGGAGAAGCAGGCATGGCGGTGCAAGCGCGCCGTTTTTTCGCGCAGTGCGGGCGGCGAAGCCGCCACCGCGCGCGAAAACCGCAGGCAGCCCGTTCGGGCT
>JAZNQF010000059.1:0-66205 GCA_045590055.1 Acutalibacteraceae bacterium | reverse complement strand
TTTCGCGTGATACGGCGTCAAGAATGCTCGCAATACCGCGTATTGCTTGCGCTTCTTTCCTTGTCTCGCACGAAAATAAGCTCATTTTAGGGTGGTACTAAAATAACAGTTTTACGGAGTGATACGCTTGTGTTGCTCCGTATTTTATAGTTGAAAACGGAGCAGTGACTTTCACCGCTCCGTTTAGTTATATTCCGCTTTTACATAATGTATTTTGCAATTATTGTTGCTATACCCACAACAATCAGCACGCCGCCCGCAACTCTGTTGAGCGTTTTGGGCGATGCTTTGTTGGCAAAAAGTGCAGTGATTCTTGCGGCGATAAACGTAGATACAACACAGACAATCAACGCTTTTGTGTCGGGCATTTCGCCGATCATAAAGTGCGAAACCGCGCCTGTCAGAGCGGTGAATGTCATGATGAAAACCGATGTACCAACGGCTGTTTTGAGCTGATAACCGAGTACGGACGTGAGGATGAAAAGCATCATCATTCCGCCGCCTGCACCAACAAATCCGCAGATGAAACCAATCGGTATACCGCACAGAAGTGAGCGAACAATGCGCTCTTTTTTGCTTTTTTGCTCAAGTTTGTTTTCTGTTGCCATCACGGGCTTAAATATGAAGCGTATGCCGATGAAAATGGTTGCAATCACGGCAGTGTTGCCCATTGTTTTGCCTGACACAAATGATGCGAGATAACTGCCGGCGAATGTGAAAACAAGCACGGAAATCAGCATATATATGCCGTTTTTGAGGTCAAGATTCTTGCTTTTACCGTATGTGTAAGCGCTAACCGCAGAAGCCAGCACATCAGATGCGAGTGCGATGCCAACTGCTTCGTATGGCTCAAAGTTGAGGAAAGCAATCAGCATCGGGGAAATCACCGCCGCGGCTGACATGCCTGCAAGCCCTGTGCCTACACCTGCGCCAATACCTGCAAGTATGCAAATGAAATAATAGAACATAGTTACAACTCCATCAATCGAGTGTTTCAAAGAATTTAGTCACAGCACTTACGTCTGCATTGAGAGTTCCCTGCACCATGTCGGTTTTTCCGCCACCTCTGCCTGCAAAGTTCTCGTTTATGAGCTTACCGATTTCTCTTGCGTCACTGTCAACCGCGCACACTGCATACTTGACGGCACACTCACCGTCACAACCGAAAACTGCGCTGAATTTCTGCGCCTTTTCCTTCAGTGCAATTGCAAGCTCGCGTATGTGCGATGAGTCGGTGCTTTGCTCAAAATAAACAACCTTTTCAGTGTGGGCAATACTCTCTGCCTTGTAGCTGATGAGTTGACGTCTCAGCTCAACCATCTGTCTTGCAAGGTTGTCTTTTTCATTCAGCAGCCTTTCAGCTGCTTTGAAGGTTTCGTGTTCTTTTGCAGAAAGCAGAGAGCCGATTTGAGAGTTTTGGCTGAGCTTCGCTCTACAGTCAATCAGCGCTCTTTCGCCGCAAAGGATTGAAAGTCGGATGCCGCCTTTATAATTCTCGCAGTTGACAAAGCGGATGTAGCCGATTTCGCCCGTACGTGCAACGTGAGGAGCACAGCATGCGCACAAATCAATACCCTCAATTTTTACAAGTCGCAACGCACCCTCAACCTCTTTCTTGCTTCGGTAGGGGAGCGCGGCGGCTTCTTCTCTTGTGGGATAGAAAACTTCAATCGGGATGTTGTCCCACACGGCTTTGTTGGCAAGCAGTTCAACCTTTTGCATTTGCTCAGCGGTGGGCTGAACGTTGAAGTCAAGCGTTACAACCTCTGTTCCGAGATGAAAACCGACGTTGTCGCAACCGAAAATGCGGTGCATTATACCTGACACTATGTGTTCACCGGAATGTTGTTGCATATCGGAAAAACGCTTTTTCATGTCAATTTCACCCTCAACCGTCATGCCCACACTCAGCGGTGTGGTGTAGTCGTCAGGTGCGATGACGTGCACAATTTCTCCGTTTCTCAGGCTGACGTGAGATACGGTCATACCGCAGAGGGTGCCTTTGTCACACGTCTGTCCGCCTCCTTCGGGGAAAAACGCGCTTTCGTCGGTGATGATTTCGATTTTACCCTTGTTTTCGGTGACCGATATTACCTCAGCAGTGAAACGGTCAAGTTTGTTGTCAATATCATAAAGTTTTTTTGTCATTTTTAAAACACTGCACGGCAGGCCGTTTATGCCTGCCGTGCCCTTTACTTAGAATTAACTCAGCTCAGCTTGTGGATGAAAAGTCCGCTGAGAAGCTTGGGTTCAAACCACGTTGACTTGGGAGGCATAACCATGCCTGCATCTGCAATGTCCATCAGCTCTGAAATAGAGGTGGGGTACATTGAAATAGCGCACACCATGTCACTTGTTGCTCTGCGTTCAAGCTCAGCAAGGCCGCGTATACCGCCGACGAAATCAATTCTCTTGTCAGTTCTCGGGTCGTCAATACCGAAAACGGGGGAAATGCAGTTGTTCTGCAGAATTGAAACATCAAGTCTCCCAACGGGGTCTGCTTCGTCAAACGTGCCGTCTTTTGCGGTGAGAATGTACCACTTGCCTTCACAGAAGAAGCCGAACTTATGGCGGTCTGTGGGGTGATACTGACCTTCGCCCTCATACTGCTCAACGGTGAAGCTTTCTTTGAGCTTTGCAAGCAGCTCATCAAGTGTATAACCGTTCAGGTCTTTGATAACGCGGTTATAGTCCATGATGGCAAGCTCATTTTCGGGAAAGGCAACTGCGAGGAAGAAGTTAAACTCCTCGTTGCCGCTGTAGTCGGGGTTAGCTTCGCGCCTTTTGAGTCCAACCTTAACCGCAGATGCACAGCGGTGATGTCCGTCTGCGATATAAAGGCTACCGATACCGCCGAAAATATCTGTGATTTTTTTGCATACGTCAGCATCATCAATAACCCATACGGTGTTCTGTACGTCGCCGTCGGAGACGAAGTTGTAAACCGCTTCGTGTGATTGCTGCCAACCGCTTACAATTTGTGCAAGCTCTGCGTTGCTTTTATATGCAAGGAAAATCGGGCCGGTATTCGCATCACAGTAATCAACGTGACGAATGCGGTCTGCTTCCTTGTCAGCGCGTGTGAATTCGTGCTTTTTAATAACGTTGTTGATGTAATCGTCAATTGAAGCGCAACCCACGAGACCTGTCTGGCTTCTGCCGTTCATAATCTGTCTGTAGATATAAAAACACGGTGTTTCGTCTTGGAAACATACGCCTTCAGCAGAGAGCTTGTTGAGGTTTTCTCTTGCTTTGAGGTAAACCTTTTCGTCATAGAGGTTAACACTTCTGTCAAGGTCAACTTCTGCCTTGTCAACGTGCAGGAATGAATAGGGTTTACCCGTAACTGCTTCGCGGGCTTCGTCACTGTTCATTACGTCGTAGGGCAATGCGGCAACCTCTGCCGCCATGTTGTTTTGCGGACGGATTGCTTTGAATGATTTGAAAACTGCCATTGTAGCAACTCCTTTGCTGTGGATTATATGTCTGTTTTAACAGCTTCGCCCGTTTCGGCAGACACAAATGCGGCTTCCATAACTTTCAGCACGCGCAGACATTCTTCGGGCTTAACGTAAAGCTCTGCGCCTTCAATGGCGTCGCAGAATCTGTTATATATAACACTGAGGTTGTTGACAACGTCGCGGGGCTCTCTAAGCTTTGTTTTGAGCACGGTTTTGCTCTTTCTCGGGGCCATTGTTTTTGTGGGTCCTGCCTTTGTGTAGCAGATTTCTTCATCCCATGTTGACGCTTTGTCGCGGCAACGGACGATTTTGCCCTTACAGTCCCAATCGTTGATGATGAGAGTGCCGTCTTTGCCGAGAGCGTACCAACGCGGACGTTTTACATAGTTGTTGGTTGCAACGCCCACAACAACTGTGAGACCGCTTTCAAACGTCATGTAAAGCAGGAAGTTGTCGTCAACCTCTTTGTAGTCGATGTGGTACATCTTGCAATAGATTGAAACGACCTTTTCATCAATCATATACATTATCTGGTCGATGAGATGAACGCCCCAGTCAAGCATCATGCCGCCGCCGAGTTCCTTTTTGGTGCGCCAGCCTGAAGGCATGCCCCTTGAACCCTCAACGTGTGATTCAAGGTGATACAGCTCACCGATTTTGCCTGCCTCAACGGCTCTGCGCATGAGCACAAAGTCGCGGTTTGTACGTCTGTTCTGGTCAACGGTGAAAATCTTGCCCGTTTCCTTTGCAACGTCCATTATCTCAAGCAACTCAGCGGATGTGAGCGTTACGGGCTTTTCGCAGATAACGTGTTTGCCTGCTCTCAATGCAGCGATGGAGATTTCCTTATGTACTTCGTTTGTTGTTGCAACAAGTACGATATCAATATCCTTATCTGCAAGCAGAGCTTCCTGAGAATCATAGACCTTAAGACCTCTCTTTTTTGCAACCTCAAGTCTTTTACCGTCAAGGTCATACACGCCGTAGGGCTGAACGGGTGTTTTGTACTTGTCGAGCTCCCTGTGATGCTGGGAAGCCATGCCGCCGTAACCGATTATACCGAGTTTATATTTCTTTTCCATTTGTCAACACCTCTGAGAAAGAGAACTATTTGCTTTAATTATGCCCACCACATGTCGCCTGCGGTTTTAAAAATGAGAACGTCCTTAAGGAAGGCAATCGCCTTTTCGAGTCCTTCTTCGGGGGACATGAGAGCGTCTTCGTGTTCAATGCTGATTGCACCGTCATAGCCTGTTGTTTTGAGCATGCTGATGATGTCGTTCCATACTTCCTTGCCATGACCGTAGCCGACGGTACGGAATACCCATGAGCGGTTGAGAATATCGCCGTAATCCTTGTTGTCAAGCACGCCGTTAACCTGAGTGTTGCGTTCGTCAACAAGAGTATCTTTTGCATGGAAGTGATAGATTGCGCCCTGAAGAGCCTTGATTGCGGAAACGGGGTTGATGCCCTGCCAGAAAAGGTGGCTGGGGTCGAAGTTTGCGCCGATGATGTCGCCGACAGCTTCGCGCAGTCTCAGCAGAGTTTCGGGGTTATAAACCACGAAGCCGGGGTGCATTTCAAATGCAATCTTTTTGATGCCGTGCTCTTTTGCAAAAGCGGCCATGTCTTTCCAATAGGGGATAACCTTTTCGTTCCACTGCCATTCAAGAATCTCGTGGAAATCGTTGGGCCAGCGGCAGGTTACCCAGTTGGGGTAAAGTGAGTTTTCGCAATCGCCGGGGCAACCTGAGAAGCCGATGATAGTGTCAACACCGAGAGCCTCAGCGGCAAGAATTGCGTTTTTGAATTCGTTGTGGAACTTATCTGCAATTTCCTTCTGCGGATGAAGAGGGTTACCGTGGCAGCTGATTGCAGAAATGGAAAGGTTATATTTTTCAAGCAGTGCAACGTACTTTGCAACTGCATCGGGGTTGCCGATGAGTTCTTCGGGCTTGAGGTGGCAATCGCCGGGAAAACCGCCTGCACCGATTTCAATGCACTGCACGCCGAGTCTGTTGAGATATTTGAGAGCGTCCTCAAAAGAATATTGACTGAGAACAGGATTCATAACACCGAGTTTCATTTGTTTTTCCTCCAAAAATAATCATTTGGGTAATTATACCACATTGGTTTTCACTTTTCCATACGTTAGCCGAAAAAAACTTCTTCAATTTCGGCACATAATGCATGATATAAGGGCAAGGTCAGCTCCTGCACCGAGTACGGCTCGTTTGCGGGTAACCTTAGGCATACCGTGCAAATCTCATTGAGCTTTCCGCCGCTTTCACCTGTGATGCCGATACTGACAATTCCGGTTGCTTTTGCAGTTTTTGCGGCATTGACAACGTTGTTTGAGTTGCCGGACGTACTCAATGCAATCAGCACATCCTGAGGTTTCTGCGCATAAGCAAAAACTTGCTGAGCAAACACGTTTTTTGCATCAACGTCGTTAGCAAATGCTGATATAAGACCGCTTTGGCTGACAAGTGAAATTGCACGCAGAGGTCTTTGCAGTTTTTCTGCAATGCATTCACCGCCGTCAACTGTGCCGAACATGGATTTTTCCTTATCGGTTAGCTCCCTTTTGAGTATAAAGCCTTTCATCAGCTCGCCGACAATGTGCTCACTGTCAGCCGCGCTTCCGCCGTTGCCGCAGACGAGCACAGTGCCATCTGCTTTGTAACAATCAACAAGAAGCTGCAAGGCTTTTTCAATATCCTCGCGGCAGTTTTCCAAAATGGGATATCTTGTGAATAATTCGTCATATAATCTTCCCACAACGTCACCTCATTCTAAAGCGAGACTGATTGCCGCAAGGTCACCGATCCTGTCACCGAGACCCGACGGAAGTATTCTGCACGAACGTACGCTTTGCGCAAGAGCTTCGCGTGCAATAACCTGAGTTATCGTTTCGTCAAACAACTCACGGCTTCTTTCATAGATACTGCCGATTATTATTGCTTCGGGGTTGAGAATATCAATCAGCACAGAAAGTCCGAGTCCGAGTTTTTCTGCACACTCGTGGTAGACCTCTTTTGCAAAAGCATCGCCTGTTTTTGCACTTTCGGCAAGGCTTTTTGCGGTTATCGGCTCGTCGCTTTCAAAAAGAGGGGAGTGCACACCTTTCTTTTTTGCAACCTCCGCAGCGGCTTCTGCCGCACGTGCAATGCCGCCGCCGCTGCAGAAACCCTCAAAAGAGCCTGCTTTGCCGTATCCGACGGGACCGTTTTGCGCAAGGCGGATGTGACCTACCTCACCTGCAAGGTCACACGCTCCGCAGTAGAGCTTGCCGTCAAGGATAAGCCCTGCGCCCATGCCCGTGCCGAAGGTGAGAAAGATAAGCGAACTGTATCCTCTGCCTGCACCGAGCTTCCACTCTGCAACCGCGCAGGCGTTAGCATCATTCTGCAGCCTTGTGCTCACACCGAAGCGCTCCTCAAACATCGCCTTAATCGGCACGTTGTCCCAGTCAGGCAGGTTCGGAGGGCAGCAGATGATGCCTTTTTTGCTGTCGAGCGGACCGCCGCAACTGATGCCGATACCGCCGATGTCACTTTTGCAAAGCCCGTTTTCTTCAATAATCTGCTCAGCGGTATCAAGCAACTGCGTTGTGATCGCTTCCCAACCGCGCTTTACGTCAGTAGGAAAAGCTTTCTTCGCGGTGATGAGCTTGTCAATGTTGTTGCTGAAATCGCTGTTGCCGAGTGTTACGGCGCATTTTGTGCCGCCGATGTCAATTCCCAATACGTACATATCTGTTTTCCTTAAATCAATATTTCAGTGCGCGCAATTCTTCAAGCGGGCCTTTAAAAGGCTCTCCTGCAGGGATTCTGCCTGCGGGATCTTTCATGTAGTTATAATACTTTGCAAGCTTGAAGTCGCATGATTGCTGGAACTTGGAAATAACGTCAATTGCGCCTTCTCTGAGAGGTTGATTTGCTTTTTTTACGATGTTGTAAAGTGTGATGCTGACGGATTTGTCAACGGGGATGTTCTGAAGCTCAATGCAGACGTATCCGTTTTTGGTTGAAAGCGTATAATTGGCATTTCTTGTGCCGACTTTGACTTCAATGCTTTCAAATTCTGCAACGTTCCTGAACGCAAATTTCCAGCTTCTCTTTTCGGGAAGTACGGAAGCGTCACCGACGGGTGAGCTGAGCTTGAAATAAACGTTTCTACCGCCTTCTTTGATTGAAAAAGCGGTTTTTGCAAATACGCCGTCCTTGTAGGCTTCTGTTTCTCCGTCATCTTCATAGAGCGTGAAACTGCCGTTGCCGTTGAAAAGCAGAACTTCAAGAGTGTCGGGGTTGGAGTAGTCATTTGTTCTGTCTTTGACGGCAAGAGGAACAATTGCGCCCTCTCTTGCAAGCACAGGCATTTCCGTTAATCCACGGTACATTGTTACATACTGACCGCCGACGTAAACCCTGCCGTTGAAGATGTCGGTATAATTGCCCTTGGGAAGCCACACCTTAACGGGAGCGAGGTTGGTTTTGCTGTTGATTTTTTCAGTAATCGGCGCACATATAAGCTCGGTGCCGAAATAATATTCGTTGCCGACGGTGTAAGCCTCTTTTTCATCGGGGTGGTTGTAATACATAGGCTCGCAAAGTGCATTGCCCTCGGTATGTGTGAGGTAGTTCATTGAATAAATATAGGGTATGAGTCTGTGACGGAGTCTCAGACAGTCAACCGCGCCCTTTTCAACGGGCGGGCTGAATTTCCACGGCTCTTTACCCGTAAATTCGTTGCTTGTTGAATGCAGTCTCATAATCGGGCTGAATACGCCAAGCTGCACCCAACGAAGATAAAGCTCGTCATCTTTTATGCCGAAGCAATGACCGCCGATGTCGTGACTCCACCAGCTGTAGCCTGCGTTTGCGGCGTTTGCGGTGAAATAAGGCTGGAATTTGAGCGCATCCCAACATATAACCGTATCGCCCGAAAAGCCGAGGGGATATCTGTGTGAGCCGATTCCTGCATAGCGTGAGAGAATCAGAGGGCGTTTGCCGGTGTTTGAGTTTGCAATATAATGATAGTGATTGAGTGCCCACAGCGGATCAAGACCGGGAATACCGGTGTTTTTTCCCTGTTGCCAGTCAATCCACCAGAAGTCTATGCCGTCTTTTTCATAGGGTTCGTGAAGTACGCTGAAATATGCTTCAATGTACTGTGGGTCGGTGATATCAAAACGGATGTGTTGCTTATCCTTCGGATTAAGCCCCATGGCGCGTGCCATATCGTCATACATATCCTCAAAAGGTCTGACACCTTGAGCCGGGTGAATGTTGAGCGGTACTTTGAAGTTCATTTCGTGAAGCTCGTTAAGCATCGCCTTGTAATCGGGGAAAAGCTCGGTGTTCCAGCTGTAACCCGTCCACCCCTGACTTGTTACAAGGTCGTTGGGGGTCTGCGGAAGAAGAGGCTTGAAGCGGAATCCGGCATCCTCCTTTCCGAAGCGGCGGATAACGTCAACCCAATGCCAGTCCATGTCAATTGTTGCAACGGTGATGGGAATTTCGCGGTCAACAAAATTGTGCATCAGTTCAAGGTATTCTTCCTGAGAATATGCCTTGTATCTGCTCCACCAGTTGCCGAGGCAGAAGCGGGGGACAAGCGGCACTTCACCGCTGATTGCATAAAGAGCGCGGATTGCTCCTCTGTAGTCTTTACCGTAAGCGAAGAAATAGATGTCTTTTTGCTTGCTTTCGCGGGGGAGAATACGTCCGTCGGCTTCAAGCACAAGCGATTTGCTGTCATCAAGTACGGCAACACCTGAGGTCGAAACAAGACCTTTTTCAAGCTTTGTTTTGCCTGCTGTCATGTCAAGTGTGCGGCATGTGCCGAGAAGATTGCCTTTTTCAAAATCAGTTACACAACTGCCGTCTGCAAGGCTGATGCTTTCCATTTTCTGCTTTTTGAAGTTGTAGCAGAAAGCGGCTTTTGCGGTTACGATTTTGACCGTGCCTTTTTCAACACTGAAGTTGTATTTTACGTCGCCTATATCCCTGCAGATAACCGTCTGTGTGGGTTTGTCGGTGAAAATGTTTTTCCCATTGTGCTCAACGCGAATGAGCCTGTCAGCAATAACGGTGATGCGGCATTTATTCAAAAGTATAATCTGGCTTTCTTTTGCTTTGCCGTTATTTTTCGGGACAAAAAGCTGCATGTATTTGCCTTTTTCTGTGGACATATAATATCATCCTTTCGTTACGGATTATAATTATTAAAAGTATACCGCACTGACTCATTCAATGCAAGTAAACATTGTATATTCGGCAATTTTCACGAAAACCACCCATGTTTTTTCTACAACAATGATGTGTCATCAAATGTGTTTTATTGTGGAAAAGATGTCTCATGTGTGATATAATATCCGAGTCACAACGACGAAAATCAACATTAGTCGACTATTTTTCTGCAACAGAAAATAAAAAAGGCGGTGATCTGTCTGGATAATCAGAAGGCAATACCCAAAAAAGAATTCTGGATGTTTGCAGTCGGCGGTCTGGGGCAGGGCATGATTTATTCCACCATGTCAGGCTTCATCAGCGACTATTACACAAACGTGTTGCAGTTGTCACATTGGTTCATTTTTGCGCTGATGCTTCTTGCAAGGGTGTGGGATGCAATTAACGACCCGATTATGGGTGTTATTGTTGACCGAAAAACAACCCGATGGGGCAAAATGAAGCCGTACATCATTTTCACGGCAGCGCCAATTGCAGTTCTCACGTTTCTGATGTTCTGGTGTCCGTCGTCAATGGTGGACAAGGGTAAAATCATGGTTTACTGCGCCGTGGTTTACGTCTTGTGGGGCATGATATACACCGTCTCCGACGTTCCTTTCTGGAGTCTTCCGAACGTGATGACACCGCATCCTGCGGAAAGAGCAAGCACAATTTCTTTCGGCAGAACGCTCAACAGTATCGGCTCAGCCTTGCCAACCGTGCTTTTTGCGGTGCTTGGCTTTGTTATGGCGGGCAACGACCTTGCAACACAGAGGAAGAAATACACCGTAATGGCGATTGTTGCATCCGTGCTCGGCATTTCGCTTTTTGTCAACTCCTATTTCCACGTTAAAGAAAGAGTTGTCACTCAGCCGAAAAAGCGCGCACCCGGTGAAAAGGGCAGCCTTGCAAGAATATTTGCATGTAAGCCGCTCATGCTCGTTATCATCATGGGTATCCTCAGCAGCGGACGCTATCTTATGCAGGCGGCATCCGTTCACGCGGCAAGGTATGCCTTTGAGGAAGGTCTTGCGGTGGTTTATCCGATACTTCAGGTTTGTTCTGCCGCAGGTATGTTCGGTTCAATGCTTTTTATGCCGCTTCTTATGAAGAAGTTTGACTATAAGAAAATCGTCATTGTAACCTGCCTTGCAGGCTTTGTTTCAAGCATTGTAACTACTTTCGTAGGCTGGTTCAGCGGCAACTTTTATTTCTGCATACCGTTCATTCTGCTTCAGTGCGTACCGCTTGGTGTGCTCAACATTATCTCTTATGCAATGATTGGCGACTGCCTCGATTACATGGAGTGGAGCACGGGATACAGAGATACGGGTCTCGGCTCGGCATGTCAGGGCTTTGTTAACAAGCTGGGCAATTCCTTTGCAACCGCAGGCATCAGCCTTATGTACATTTACATCGGGCTTAATCCCAGCCAGATGTACACAGACGGCGCCGTTGTTACGGCATCGTCTTTGAGCGACAGTCAGCGCTTCGGTATGTTTTCACTCATCTCACTTATACCCGGTATCTGCTTGTTGCTTTGTGCAATTCCAATGTTCTTCTATGACCTCTCAGGTGAGAAAAAAGCACGTATAACTGCCGAGCTTGCGGCAAAGAGAGCTTCGGCTGAAATAAACAATTAAAAACGGAGGAGATTTTTTATGAGAAATTCAATGTATATCCCGCTTGCCTTAGGTGTTGTATTTTTGCTAGCTTTTATTGCCAAGTGCAACAAAAAACGCAGCGTTATCGGTCTGTTTCTTAAAACCGCCACAAGTGTATGCTTTATCGGCACGGGTGCACTTGCAGCTTACCACAACCATCCCGATTTCAAGTTCCCCTTGCTTGTTATTGTAGGTCTTGTATTCGGTATTCTCGGTGATATCTTCCTTGACCTCAAATGGCTTTACACTCAGCACAAGGACGAATACCTTTATGCAGGCTTTACAGTGTTTGCCATCGGTCACGTGTTTTACTGCACGGCAATGGGTATGCGCTACGGCTTCGGTTGGAAAGATTTTATCTTCCCCGTTATTCTCGGTATCATCGTTGTTTTATTCAATGTTATTATTGAAAAGCCCAGCAAGCAGAATTTCGGCAAATTCCGCCCGGCAGTGCTTTCTTATGCATTTGTGCTTGCATTTATGGCAGGCTGTGGCTTGTGGGCGGCATTCACTGTCAGGACGGTTGAAACCTTTATGCTTGCTGCAGGAGGTGTATTCTTCCTTCTGTCAGACCTTGTTCTTTCACCCATGTATTTCAAACCGGGAAGGGACATTCCTCTCTATTTTGTAATCAACCACGTTACATATTATCTTGCACAGTACCTCATCGCTATGAGCATTCTTTTCATCTGATGCAAAATAACAAATCCCGTAATACTGCAACGCGCGGTATTACGGGATTTTTGTGTTTTATTGTTGGTTGGCTTTTGCAATATCAAACCAGAAGTCAACACCGTTTACAAGGTTTTCAACTCCGTACGGCTGATTGTGTGCCGTCTGGATTGACGTTACAATTGAAAGACCGAGACCGAATCGTCCGTTTTCGCGTGACCTTGCCTTATCTGCTCTGTAAAAGCTTATCCAAATTTTTCCGAGGTCATCATCTGCGATGTTTTTGCCGGTGTTAAAAACGTGTACCCGATACACGTCACCGATATCTTCTGCACTCACTGTGATGAGCTTTTCATTTTCTGCGTGGCTGATTGCATTAGAAACGTAGTTGCCGAGCACCGCGCAGAGATATTGCACGTCGCCGTTGCCGAAAAACGTTTCGTCAAGTTCACAGTAGAAACGGATGTCACTGTCCTCAAACAGCGGTATATATCGGGAAAGAAGGTCACAGAACACGGCTTTAAGATTGAAGTCAGCCCTGATGAGTTGAAATCCGGATTCAAGCTTTGATACGTCAAGCATGCGCACAACAAGACTGTTCATTTTTTCTGCCTCGTGCATTATTATGTCGCTGTATTCCTTGACTGTATTTTCGTCACCTATGCCGACCTTGATGCCTTCGGCATAGCCCTGAATGATTGCAATTGGCGTTTTCAGCTCATGTGAGGCGTTTGAAATAAATTCGCGGCGGATTATTTCCTGATGCTGTTTTTCTTCGATATCCTTTTCAAGCCGCGCGTTTTTGAATTTCAGCTCACCAAGCGCACTTTCAAGCGTTTTTGAAAGGTGGTTGATGTTTGAACTCAACTGCCTCAGCTCGCTGATTCTGAAAGAGGGGAGAATTTCTGAAAAATTCAGTTGCGCCATGCTCTGCGTGATGCGGTTGATTTTTGTCAGTGGCAGAATGAAAGAGAAAAGATAAATAAATATTGTGCCGATGAGAACAAGAATGAAAAATACCGAGATTATCAGAATTGTAGTTTCAATGGTTTCACTTGTACTGTTTATAACGTCGAGCGAGTCGTATAAAACCACCGAGTAACCGTCGTCAAAAAATTCACCGTAAACCAGATACTGTGCTGTTCCGTAGTATTCCTGCCTCGCTTCGAGAAACGTGTTTTCGGTGGTTTCTGTGTGGGAGAGTATTCGCATGATACGGGGCTTGAGAATTTCTGCGTTTGTTTCCGGGGTGGTATTTTCTTCATACAACGCGTCGTTGATTCGTGAAGTGTAAATCAGTGTGTCGTCTTCGTTGTATATTTCAACGTAGCAGTTATATCTCGCTTCAATGTCGGCAAGATATAGATAGTGGTCTTTTCCTGACAGATCAAAATCCTCAATCAAAGATGCAATTCGCTCCATCTGATTTTTAGAGTTATACATCAGTATGACCTTCGGCAAATCAAACATACCGACAATAAAAGCAAAAATTGCCGTTATCAAAATAACGATAATCTGCAAAGACATTCTGCTTTGCAGATTATTGTGCTGGCGGAGATTTTTGTTCTTCTTTGCCATTATCTTTCCTCAATTTTGTATCCGATGCCGTACACGGTTTTCAAGTGGTTGTTGCCCCATTCGCCGAGCTTTGTGCGAAGGCGTGCAACGTGTGAGTCAACCGTACGTATGTCACCTATGTAGTCGTAACCCCAGATACTGTCAAGCAACTGTTCACGGCTGAAAACTCTGCCGGGGGTTTCCATCAGCTTTTGCAGTATGCAGTATTCCTTGAGGGTAAGTTCGAGCACTTTGCCGTCAAGCCTGACTTCGTGTGCTTCGGGAATGATTACAAGGCTGTTTACACCGTGTGATGCATTTGAAAAACGCGGGTCTGACCGTCTGAGGAGGGCCTGAACACGTTTCATAAGAATTGTGGGGCTGAACGGCTTGGTTACATAGTCGTCTGCGCCGGATTCATAGCCCATAAGCTCGTCGAATTCCTGACTGCGGGCCGTGAGCATAATGACAGGCACGGTTGACGTCTCCCTGATTTTTCTGCATACTTCCCAACCGTTTGCGCCGGGCATCATTATATCGAGAATGAGCAGTGAAATCTCGTTGCGATTTTCGTTGAAAATTTCAAGAGCCTGTTCGCCGTCTTCAGCTTCAATCGGCTCATATCCTTCAGCTTTGAGAAAGTCACAGACAAGCTTGCGGATTCTTATTTCGTCATCGGCAATTATGATTTTCTGCATGCGTTTCACCTCTGTTTTTTTCTTTATTGACACTATAAAACAAACAGTGCCGTTTACAAGTGTATTTTAGCATATTTCAGCCATTTTTTCAAGCACTCAATCATGTTACAAGTGTTGCAAATCCTTTACTGATTTGCGAATACTCTATCAAAGGACCGACAAAATCCACCTGTTAAAACGGATTCGGATTACATCAATAACCCCGACCAAAGACCGAAAACTTTCCCTGAGAACGAATGTTTCAAATTATGTCTTGATTTTTCATGGGAAAAATAGTAAAGTATATATGTGGTATTTTGCGCACATTTAATCTACAGATTTCTACCTTATTTTGAGTAACTGCATTTTTTGTGCAGTTGCTTTTTAGAGTAGATAACTCACGGAGGAACACATGGCAAACAAAAAAGGATACAGTGATTCAGATATCAAAATGCTCAAAGATGCCGACAGAGTCAGAAAACGCCCTGCGGTTATTTTCGGCTCAAACGGAATTGAGGGTTGCTGCCATTCAGTTTTTGAAATCCTTTCAAACTCAATTGACGAGGCGAGAGAGGGCAGAGGCGACCGTATCATCGTAACCCGCTTTCTTGACGGCTCTGTTGAAATTCAGGACTTCGGCGACGGTATCCCCGTCAGCTACAATAAAGCTGAAGACAGATATAACTGGGAGCTTATTTTCTGTGAAATGTACGCGGGTGGTAAGTACGACACTAACTCAGGCGGCAGCTATGAGTTTTCGCTTGGCCTTAACGGTCTCGGCCTTTGCGCAACACAGTATGCATCCGAATACATGGACGCGGAAATTCACCGCGACGGCAACAAATATCTGTTGAGATTTGAAAAAGGCTATAATGTCGGCGGTCTTCAGCAGGAAAAATACAACAAAAAAGACACGGGTACAAGAATCCGCTGGAAACCCGACCTTGAGGTTTTCACAGATATTAACATTCCGCTTGAATACTATCAGGATACAATCAAGCGTCAGGCAATCGTCAATAACGGCGTGCGCTTTGAGCTTAACAACGAAACGGAAAACGGCAAGTTTGAAAGTTTCGTATACTACTATGAAAACGGTATCTACGACTATGTTAAAGAAATCAGCGGCGAAGATGCGCTTTCAACTATTCAGATGTGGCAAGGCGAAAGAGTCGGCCGCGACCGCGCAGACCTTGCCGATTACAGAGTGAAAATGAACGTTGCCGTCTGTTTTTCAAACAAGCATCAGCTCATTGAGTATTATCACAACTCAAGCTGGCTTGAGTTTGGCGGCTCGCCTGATAATGCTGTCAAAAACGCTTTTGTTGCTCAGCTCGATGCTTACATCAAGCAGTCCGGTAAATATACAAAGACAGACACAAAAATTAAATTTCAGGACGTTGCAGACTGCATGGTGCTTGTCATATCTTCATTCTCAACTGTGACGTCATATCTTAACCAGACCAAAAAGGCAATCACAAACAAATTTATTCAAGAGGCGATGACGGAGTTTTTGCGCCATCAGCTTGAAGTTTATTTCATTGAGAATCCCATTGAAGCAGGCAGAATTGCTGACCAGGTGCTCATAAATATGCGAAGCCGCGTAAGAGCGGAGCACACAAGGCAGAGCCTGAAAAAGACACTCACCTCATCCAATGACATGGCAAATCGCGTGCAGAAGTTTGTTGACTGCCGCAGCAAAGACGTTGACGTTAGAGAGCTTTACATCGTGGAAGGTGACTCGGCTCTCGGTGCTTGTAAGCAGGCAAGAGACTCCGAGTTTCAGGCAATCATACCCGTAAGAGGTAAGATTCTCAACTGCCTCAAAGCAGAGTATGACAAGATATTCAAAAACGAAATCATCACCGACCTCATCAAAGTTCTCGGTTGCGGTGTGCAGGTAACCTCAAAGTCAAAAGCGGTGAAAGACCTCGCGACCTTCAACCTTGATATGCTGCGCTGGAGTAAGGTTATCATCTGTACCGACGCCGACGTTGACGGCTATCAGATCAGAACGTTGATTCTCACCATGATTTACCGCCTCACACCCGAGCTTATCAATGCGGGCAAGGTATTCATAGC
The DNA here is from genome assembly GCA_045590055.1 of Acutalibacteraceae bacterium. Classification (GTDB taxonomy): domain Bacteria; phylum Bacillota; class Clostridia; order Oscillospirales; family Acutalibacteraceae; genus UBA6857. Next base: position 49,862 of record JAZNQF010000059.1, on the reverse strand, counting down.
GGAGTCACCGCTTTATGAAATCACCTGCGGAGACGAAACGTGGTTTGCATACACCGAAAAGGAAAAAACCGAGGCGCTTGAACAAATCGGCAGAGCCAAGCACACAATTCAGCGCTCAAAAGGTCTTGGTGAAAACGATGCCGATATGATGTCATTGACCACGATGAATCCTGCCACCCGCAGACTAATCAAGGTTGAAGCTGATGACGTGATTGCAACGGCGGAAAAGTTCGACCTGCTTCTCGGTGACAATCTTTCGGGCAGAAAAGAATATATTGCCGAAAACGGTCATCTGTATATTGACATGACTGACGTAAGCTGAGCGGTGTAATTCACTGAGCTGACAAAACATCACGAAAGGAATCGGATTTTCCGAGCAGATATATGGCAAGAAAAAAACAACCGCCCAAGAAAACGCAGGCGGATCCTCAGCAGAATGCGCACATCAGCGGCGCAGGGGAGACGGTGTCTCAGCCTATAACCGAAACTCTTGAAATTAACTACATGCCCTATGCAATGAGCGTTATTCTTTCAAGAGCTATCCCCGAGATTGACGGCTTCAAGCCATCACACAGAAAATTGCTTTACACAATGTTCAAAATGGGCCTTCTCACGGGCGGCAGAACAAAAAGCGCAAACATTGTCGGTCAGACAATGAGACTCAACCCCCACGGTGACGCGGCTATCTACGACACGATGGTGCGTCTTTCAAAGGGTCACGAGGCGTTGATTCAGCCGTTTGTTGACTCAAAGGGTAACTTCGGTAAGGCATACTCGCGAGATATGCAGTGCGCCGCCGCAAGATATACCGAGGCAAAGCTTGATGCGGTTTGCGCTGAGCTTTTCCGCGATATTGACAAAGATACGGTTGACTTTGTTGATAACTACGACAGCACAATGAAAGAGCCCACGCTTCTTCCCGTAACCTTCCCCACCGTGCTTGTTAATGCAAACACGGGTATTGCCGTAGGTATGGCAAGCTCAATTTGTTCTTTTAACCTCACTGAAGTCTGCCGTACAACCATTGAGCTGATTAAAGACAGAGAATATAACGTAGCCGACACTCTTATTGCTCCCGACTTTGTCGGTGGCGGTAAAATCCTCTATAACCGTGAGCAGATTGAAGAAATCTATCGCACGGGCAGAGGCGGCATCCGTGTCAGAGCAAAGTACGAGTACGACAAAAACTACAACTGCATTGATATAACCGAGATTCCGCCCACAACCACCTGCGAGGCAATAATTGAAAAAATTGTTGACAGAGCAAAGGCGGGTGTTCTCAAAGAAATCAGCGACGTGCGCGATGAGACGGATAAACAGGGACTCAAAATCACAATTGATCTCAAGCGCGGCGTTGACCCCGATAAGCTCATGCAGCGCCTTTACAAAATGACCACTCTTGAAGACACGTTCTCATGCAATTTTAACGTGCTCATTGACGGCTCACCGCGTGTTATGGGCGTGCGCGAGCTTCTTATTGAGTGGATTCGTTTCCGCGGTAACTGCGTTTACAGAAGAATCAATTTCGATCTCAACAGAGCAAAAGAAAAACTGCATCTGCTCAAAGGTCTTGAAAAAATTCTGCTTGATATTGACAAGGCTATCGCCATTGTCCGCAACACCGAAGAGGAGAGCGAGGTTGTACCCAACCTTATGATCGGCTTCGGAATCGACAGGATTCAGGCTGAATACGTTGCTGAAATCAAGCTCCGACACCTCAACCGTGAGTATATTCTTAAGCGACTTGCCGATATTGAAAAGCTCACAAATGAGATTGCCGAAATGGAAGATATTCTTTCAAGTAACCGCAAAATCAAAAAGGTTATAATCAACGAGCTTGAAGAAGTTATCAAAAAGCACGGAAAACCGCGCAGAAGCGAGATTCTTTATGCTTCTAATGAGCCTGAGGACATTGTTGAGGAGATACCCGATTATCCCGTACATCTTTTCTTCACTAAGGACGGTTACTTCAAAAAGATTACGCCTCAGTCACTCAGAATGAGCGGTGAACACAAGTTCAAAGACGGTGACTTCATTGTTCAGGCGGTTGAAAGCACAAACAACCGCGAGCTTCTTTTCTTCACCGACAAGCATCAGGTATATAAAACCCGTGCTTCGGAGTTTGCCGATACCAAGGCGAGTGTACTCGGCGACTTCGTTGCCACAAAGCTTGAAATGGACGAGGGAGAGCTTCCCGTTTACATGGCTGTTGTTGAAAAGTACGAGGGCAACATGCTCTTCTTCTTTGAAAACGGTAAGGCGGCGAAGGTTGACATGGCTTCCTATGCAACCAAGTCAAACCGCAAAAAGCTCATCAACGCTTACTGCAACAAATCACCGCTTGTTGCAATGTTCTACGCTGAAACTGACGGTGAATATGTACTCATAAGCTCAGCTGAGCGACACTTCCTTTTCTCCTCAGCATCAATTGCCGCAAAAACCACCAAGGATACGCAGGGCGTTGCCGTTATGGCACTGAAGAAGAATCAGACCGTTGTTAAAGCAAGACCTTATGTTGAGGGTGAATTTGCCAAGGCGTTCAGGTACCGCACAAAATCGCTTCCCGGTGCAGGTATGCTGCTGAGTGCAGAGGATAAAGAAAAAGCCGAAACACAAAACTAAAAAAATAAACTGCCAAAATAACTTTTGGCAGTTTAAAAGCCGTTTGACGCGGCTTATCCGCATACAAAACGGCTGTGCGGATAAGCCGGCAAACGCAAAGTTTCAAGCCTGTCCGCTGATGTTATTGTTGCCGTGCACTGTTTCTTTAATGCAAGGCAAATTTTTACATTTCAGAGTCTTTTGAAGATAAGAGGTGCTTTTTGTTGCTGCTTTATTTCAATGAACCTGAGCAGATTGATAATGAGTTTGTTTTCGCGGTGCTGGAGCTTATGCCCGATGAAAAAAAGGCAAAGCTGCTTAAAAGCTGTTTGTCGGCGCAAAAGCACAGTGCAACTGCGTTTGCACTTTTGCTTTTTGCTTTGAACAAAAGCGGCTTCAATTCTCCGCTTTTGTTTGAGTATTCATCTGACGGCAAGCCGTACATTAAAAACAGTAATCTCTTTTTCAACGTGTCACATTGTGACACAGCGGTTGCCTGCGCAGTTGCTCAAAGTGAAATCGGCGTTGACGTTCAGAATGAAGCACGCCATACCCCTGCTTTAATCAAGCGTATATGCACCCCTGCAGAGCAGGCTGTGCTTGAAGGCGGCGCACCATTTGCGCGGTTGTGGAGCCAAAAAGAGAGTATACTCAAATATCGCGGCACGGGAATCTCCGAAATCAGAGCACTTTATGATTTGTCTCACTGCAGTGAAAACGACAGGAAATACACAATACCAGACGGTGCGCTTATCACGTTCGATATCGGGACAGCTCATCTTTCGGTGTGCTGTGAAGACGAAATCGGTGAACCTGTGCGTATTGATTATGAAACTTTGGCGGCATTTGTTGATAACACTGTTGACGGAAAAGGTGTTTTACTGTAATATATAATCAACTTTTGAATTTTTCAGGAATAGGGGATAGCTATGAAAGAAAATATCAAGTTCCTTAAAAACAAACTCGGATACAGCGTAGGCGCCGTGGGGCTCGATTTGAGCTACGGTATGTTCTACACATTCTTGTCCGTTTATCTCACAGACGTTCTTTTCCTTCCGCCTGCATTCTTGCTTATCGTCACCGCACTTGCAAGAATCTGGGACGGCGTCAACGACCCGATGATGGGCACAATTGTTGATAACACCAACACCAAAATGGGCAAATACAGGCCATGGATTCTCAGAGGTACAATCCTCAATGCGATTGTTCTTCTTCTGCTTTTCACAAACGTGTTCAATCTCAAGGGCGCAGGTCTCATGGTTTATGCCGCAATCGTTTACGTGCTTTGGGGTATGACAAACACCATGGCGGACATTCCGTTCTGGTCAATGATTCCCTCTTTCACAAACGACCCGCAGGAGAGAACGCTTGTTTCTACCATGACACGTGTTTTCTCAGGCCTCGGTCAAGGTATAATCACAGTTCTTGCACCCACTGTTCTGCTTGCTTTCAGTAATTCTTATGATGCAACAACGGGCGACAAAAAGTACGATCAGCGTGGTTTCTTTCTCTGGACTCTTATCTGCTCAGTTTCTTTGATTCTGTTTGGTATTATCTGCGTAAGTCGCACAAAAGAAACCAACGTTATTAAAGCACCCGAAAAGTTCACATTCGGCAAAGCGTTCAAAATTGTTAAGAGCAACGACCAGCTTCTTACTTTCATGCTTTTTGCCATGCTTTCAAACGCAGGCTGGTATCTTACCTCGGGCGTTGCTGCGTATTTCTTCAAGAACGTTGTCGGCGATTCATCAAAGCAGTCTGCCTTCGGTCTTTTCGGTGGTGTCGGTTCAGCGCTCGGTATTGTTGTTCTGCCCATTCTCACAAAGTTTACTTCAAAGCGCAAGGCTTATCAGATTTCACTCATCACCTGCATTGTCGGCTACGTTGCCATGTTCATCAGTGCAAAAGCAGACCTGCTCATGCTTGTCAACGTCTTCTATATCATTACCTCAATCGGTATGTCAACCATGTTTGTTGCACAAACTGTTTTCCTTGCTGACGTTGTTGACTACGGTGAAATCAAAATGGGCTTCAGGGCTGAATCCATCACCTTCTCCATGAAGGGCTTTTTGCAGAAGATGGCTTACACAATCCAGACTGTTATCATTTACACGGGCCTCTGGGCTTCCGGATACGACGGTGCGCTTGATTCAGCCAACCCCGCATCTGCAAAGTCAACCATCACCGCAATGATGTTCATTATTCCGCCCGTGCTTTTCCTTGCATCTCTCATTGTTTTTAACACCAAGTTCAAGCTTCACGGTGATTTTATGGATAATATCACTGCAAAAATCTCCGAGCGCAGAGCTCAGGCGGCAGAAGAGTAATTTTCAACTTGGAGCATTTTAAAACCGGTACGTTTTTTCGTGCCGGTTTTATGTTTTATTCCGGCACGGTATTTTACCATTAATTTTTACAGCATTATGGTTTTTGCCATTGAAAAAGGCGACATATTATGTTATTATATAAATTAACTTTAAAATTTACCGTGAACATTGCTTCTCGGGGCAGGAGGTGCTTATGAGCCGTAAAAAATGGTGCGTTGCCGCATACGACAGAGAGCTTGTTTCCGCGGTGGCGGAAGAAAACGGCATTGACCCGTTTGTTGCTTTGCTCCTTTGTTCCAGAGGCATAACAGACAGTGCGGAAATCGACATGTTCTGTAACAGTGAGGACGAATTCTGCGACCCTTTTGATCTCGTTGACATGGAGCTTGCGGTTGAAAGAATTTCCGATGCAATTGATTCGGGCGAAAAAATTGCCGTCTACGGTGACTATGATGCTGACGGTGTAACCGCAACTGCGCTTCTTGCAAAATATCTGCTTTCTCTCGGCTGCGATGTCGTTACGTATATACCCGACAGAAATTCCGAAGGCTACGGCCTTAACACACGTGCCGTTGATGAGCTTGCCACACTCGGTGTTAACCTCATCATCACGGTGGATAACGGAATCAGCGCGTGCAAAGAAGCTGAATATATAGCATCCAAGGGCATTGACCTTGTTATAACAGATCACCATAAATGTGGTGAAACTCTGCCTGATGCCGTTGCGGTTGTCAATCCGCACCGCAAGGATTGCTATGCTGAATTTAATCAGTGGTCAGGCGTTGGTGTGGCGTTCAAGCTCGTTTGCGCAATTGAAGGTGACGACGGTGCTGCACTCGCAAGGCAATATGCTGATTTGGTTGCCATCGGCACAATTGCAGACGTTGTACCTCTTGTGGGGGAAAACCGCACCCTTGTAAAGCACGGCATCCGCCTTATCAACAGCGGCAACAACCGCGGTGTTACAGCTCTCAGGGCTGCCGCAGGCGTTGACGGCAAAACGCTCAACTCGGTCAACGTTGCTTTTTCGCTTGTGCCGCGTATCAATGCAATCGGCAGAATGGGCAGAGCCGACGATGCACTCACACTGCTCATGTGCGACGAAGACGTTGACGTGTATGCCGAGAAGCTCGATAACTGCAACGCCGAAAGGCAGAGCGTGGAAACTGAAATTATGCGTCTTGTGGAGCTTCAGCTTGAAACACAGCCTGAGCTTCTGCATCAGCGCGTGCTCATTGTTGACGGTGACGGCTGGCATCCCGGTGTTATCGGAATTGTTGCTGCGCGCCTTGTTGAAAAATACGGTAAGCCGAGCATTGTCATTTCAAACGACGGTGAATTTTCAAAAGGCTCGGGAAGAAGCATTGAAGGCTTTTCTCTGTATAACGCGATTAACTCCGCAAGTGATTTGCTCACTCATTTCGGCGGTCACACCCTTGCCGCAGGCTTTTCTCTTGGCAAAGCCGACGTTAACGAATTCAGGCAAAGAGTCAACTCCTATGCACGTACGGTTGATATGCCTTATCCGTGCATCAATATCGACTGCAAGCTGAGACCTGAATCTCTTAATTCTGAAATGCTTGAGGTGTTCAGCATGCTTGAGCCGTTCGGCGCGTGCAATCCACAGCCCATGTTCGGCCTTTTCGGTATGAAGCTTGTTGCAATTCAGCCCGTCGGTAACGGCAAGCATCTGCGCCTTATTTTCTCAAAGAACAACGTTAACGTAACTGCCATGCGCTTCTCTGTTACACCTGAGGATTTTCCGTACGAATTGGGCGACGTGGTTGACTTAGCTGTAAGACTCGAAAAAAATGAATTCCGCGGTGAAGTCAGGCTTTCCGTTCAAATCAGGGATATACGACCGTCGGGCAGTGACGATGTTGCTGTGCTTGAAGCAATGCGCATTTTTGACAAAATTATGTGTAACGAGGAGCTGTCATCCTCGCAGATTCAAAAGGCTCTGCCTACAAGGGCTTTTATTGCCGATGTTTACAGGCTTATACGTAAAAACGGTGGCTGGCGTCACGGAGTGGAAGCCTTGTGTCTGCGCCTTGGCGATAACGGCTCACAGGCATGCCGCGTGACGGTTGCGCTTGAGGCAATGCTTGAGCTTGGCCTCATAATAAAGCAAGACAAGGATATATATGTGTTGCCCGAAGAAACAACAAAGGTTGAGCTTTCAAACAGCAAACTTTTGCAAAAACTCGGCTTCAGCTCATAAGTATCATTTCATAAAAACAAAGGGGATTTACGGTGAATAGTGTAAACGGGTTTGAAAAATTGCTTGAGTCTGTCACGCAGACCTACTCTCCTGCGGAAGTTGAAAAAATCAAGCGAGCATACGTTCTTGCATATAACGCACACGGTGAGCAGGTGCGTCTTTCAGGCGAGCCTTACATTATCCACCCCATCAGCGTTGCACAGATTCTTTGTGACATGGGTATGGACTATGAGTCTGTTTGTGCAGCTCTGCTTCACGATGTTGTTGAGGATACGTCCACAACAACCGAGCAGGTGAAAAAAGAATTCGGCGCAAGTGTGGCTGAGCTTGTTGACGGCGTTACAAAGCTCGGTAAAATCCCGCTTTCCACAAAGGAAGAGCAGCAGGCGGAAAATATCCGCAAAATGCTCATAGCCATGTCGCGCGATATCCGCGTTATCATCATCAAGCTTGCAGACCGCCTTCACAACATGCGCACTCTGCAGTTTATGAGTGACATCAAGCGCGGTGAAAAGGCGCAGGAAACACTTGAAATTTATGCCCCCATTGCTCACCGTCTCGGTATCAGAGGCTTCAAGGAGGAGCTTGAAGACCTTGCAATCGGATATCTGGACCCCGTTGCATACGAGGAGATTTCCTGCAAGCTCGAGGAGCTGAGACGGGTTAATGAAAACTTTCTTGAAGACGTAAAAGAAAAAATCAGTGAACGTGTATGTAAAGCCGTACCCGAAACCACAATTCAGGCGCGAATCAAAAGTGTTCACGGCATATATCGCAAAGTGTTCATGCGCGGCAAGAACTTCGATGAAATCTATGATATTTTTGCCGTAAGGCTCATTGTAAACAGCGTTTATGACTGTTACAACTGCCTCGGTATAATCCATGATATGTTCAAACCCATTCCGGGCCGTTTTAAGGACTATATCTCGACACCGAAACCGAATATGTATCAGTCGCTTCACACCACGGTCATCGGCAACGAGGGCATACCGTTTGAAGTGCAGATAAGAACGTGGGATATGCACCGCACCGCCGAGTACGGTGTTGCGGCACATTGGAAATATAAGCTAAACGCTTCTCAGGGCATAAAGATTGAAGACAGGCTCACTTGGATTCGCCGTCTGCTTGAAAGTCAGCAGGATGCTGAAGACGTTGTTGACATTGTGCAGACCATCAAAAGCGACCTTGTGCCCGAAGAAGCCTTTGTTTTCACTCCCAAGGGTGACGTTATCGACCTTCCCATAGGCGCAACCGTAATCGACTTTGCCTATGCAATTCATTCACAAGTCGGTCACAGAATGACGGGTGCAAAGGTTGACGGCAGAATTGTGCCGCTTGATTATCAGGTTAAAACGGGCCAGATTGTTGATATCATCACCACCTCTCAGCAAGGCAAGGGACCGAGCAGAGATTGGCTCAAAATTGTTAAAACAAGCTCTGCAAGGGCAAAAATCAAAAACTGGTTCAAGCGCGAGTGCCGTGACGAAAACATTATCAGAGGCAAGGCGGATGTTGAAGGTGAATTCAGGCGCAATAACATCCGTCTTACCGACAAGCAATTGGCTGAGTTTATGCTCAAAATTGCCGAGCAGCAGCATTGTGCCACGGTTGACGACTTTTATGCAACCATCGGCTACGGCGGACTGTTTATCACCAAACTCATGCCGAGAATCAAAGACGAATATGTCAAATACATGCGTGAGATTCAGGGTGATGCCACACCGGATGAAATTAACATTACCGAAAAGAAAACGCGTTCAACAGACGGTGTAATTATTGAAGGTATTGACAATTGCCTTGTCAAATTCTCCCGTTGCTGCAACCCGCTTCCCGGCGATGAAATCGTCGGCTTCATCACAAGAGGTCACGGTGTTTCAATTCACACACGCAAGTGCACAAACGTGCCGCGTGATCTCAACAACTGCTCGGAGCCTGAGCGTTGGCTCAAGGCAAGCTGGGATTCCAAGGTGAACATCAGCTATCACTCAACACTCGTCATCACCTGCATGGAACGTATCGGCATGCTTGCGGATATTTCTGTCCAGCTTTCAAACATGCATGTTATGATTCACTCAGTTTCAACCAAAAACAGTACGGACGGCAGGGCAACAATCCTTATGACTATTACGGTCAACGGCGCAGAGCATCTGCGAAACGTGACCGAAAAGCTCAAGAAAATAAACGGTGTTCTCAGCATTGAAAGAACGGGTCTTTAATCTTTACCGAATATTGACCCAATCCGCCAATGAAAAGGCTTCGGATTTAGCTCGCTATAATATCATCATAAACGGCTTGTTCGCGGCATAAAGTGAAAAGGATGGACAATCAATGAAAGCAGTTATTCAGCGCGTATCGGGCGCGAGAGTAGATATTGAACGCGGAGTTGATCCCCGCGGTGTTAAAATATTTGATACCCCCGGTTGTATCAAAAACGGATACATGATTCTCCTCGGTGTTGTTGAAGGGGACACACGTGAGGAAGCGGAGCTGCTTGCAAAAAAAGTTGCAGAGCTCAGGATATTCAGCGACGAAAACGGCAAAATGAATTTGTCGGTGCTTGATGTGGATGGCTCAATACTGGTTGTTTCGCAGTTTACTCTTTGTGCTGACCTCGCAAAAGGCAGAAGACCGTCATTTGTTCACAGTGCCGCACCGCAGATAGCAAACGAGTTGTATGAATACTTTTGCTCACAGCTTAGGGCCAGGGGCGTTAAAGACGTTCAGACAGGGGAGTTCGGCGCGGATATGCAGGTTACTCTTGTTAATGACGGCCCGGTTACCATCATCATGAACACAGATGAGTGGAGGAAAGACAAATGAATATATCATGCGCATGCACAACTTTTATTAGAGAAAACTGTTATCTTCTTGTTGACGAAAAAAGCGGCGAGGCAGCTTTGGTTGACCCCGGTAAATACGGTGTTGATGTAAAAAGTATGCTTGAAAAAAACAATGTTTCCCGGCTTAAATATATCCTTCTCACACACGGCCATTTTGACCACATTCTCGGTGCGGTGCACGCAAAAGATGATGTTGGCGGTGAAATTGCCATACATGAGGCAGATGCAGATTGTCTGTACGATGCTGAAAAAGCTCACGCAGTGAATGCGTTTGCCAAAAAGTTTGTTGCAACAAAGGCTGACGTTATCCTCAAAGACGGTGACTCACTTTTCCTGGGCGAAACCGAAATCAAGGTTATGCACACTCCCGGTCACACCCTCGGAAGCGTATGCTTCATTGCAGACGGCAAAATCATTTCAGGCGACACGTTTTTCAAAGGCACCGTCGGCAGAACTGACCTCTACGGCGGTGACATGAAAACGCTGATGGAGTCAGTGATGAAAATCTCTGCTTTGGAAGGGGATTATGAGGTTTATCCCGGTCACAACGAAGCTACCACACTTGAGAACGAAAGAAGATACAATCCCTATTTTTGATTTGGGATATTCAACACAGTTAATCCTCGGATTAGCAAGTATTTTAACAAAGGCTTGACGGCAATCAACCCGAAAAAACGGATTTGGATTTTACCGCTAAGGTCGAAAGTATGAAACTTATTTTTTCAAACCACAGTTTTGTTTATGAAATTGAAAAGCTAAGCGCGGTGTTTTTACCTAACGTGCGCTTTGAAAACGCTTTTCAGGATGAAAAAATTGAAAATGAAGATTATATTTTCACAAGAATAAGTGAGCATAATGACATCTGTTCGCTGGAAGCTTCCGTATGTCTTGACGGCAAGTGCAAAACCGTTGAAGGCACTTTGCCTGTTGCAAGTGCTGAAGATGAGCGTGAGCGCACGCTGGCAGTCTGCCTTTATGAAGCTCTTTCTTTTCTTACGGGCTATAAGGCGGAGTGGGGCATACTCACAGGTGTCAGACCTGCAAAGCTTATGTCCCGTCTTGTTGAAAAAGACGGTGAGGCAAATGCACAGGCATATTTTAAAAACTCACTTCTTGTCAGTGAGGACAAAACTCAGCTTGCCGCAACCGTTGCACGTGCTGAAGACAGAATTGTGCGCGAATCAAAGCCCGATTCATTCAGCCTTTACGTTTCAATTCCGTTTTGTCCCACAAGGTGCAGTTATTGTTCGTTTGTGTCACATTCAAACATGTCTGCCAAAAAGCTCATTCCGCAGTACGTTGATTTGCTTTGCAGGGAGATTGAATTCTGCGCACAGCAGGCGAAAGAGCTTGGTTTGCGTCTTGAATCAATTTATTACGGCGGCGGCACCCCCACAGTGCTTGAGCCTGATTTGCTTGAAAAAGTTATGCATGCCGTCAATTCAAACTTCAACCTTGAGCATCTTCGCGAATACACGGTTGAAGCGGGCAGACCCGACAGTATAACGCCCGAAAAGCTTGCTGTCATCAAAAAATACGGCACAACGCGCATAAGCATCAATCCGCAGACTTTTGAGGATGAAGTGCTTGTTGAAATCGGTAGGAAACATACCGGAGCACAGACACTTGAAGCTTTCAAGCTTGCACGCGAAGCAGGCTTTACAAACATCAACATGGACCTTATTGCAGGCTTACCGAAAGACAGTGTTGACGGTTTTAACCGTACGCTTGAAACCACACTTTCTCTTTCACCCGAAAGCATCACCGTGCACACACTTGCACTCAAACGTTCAAGTGAAATTGTCACTGCAGGCAGAGATTATAACGATGCGCTCACCGTGAAAGCCATGCTTGAAAGTGTGCAGTATCAACTTCCTGAGCATGCTTATAAGCCGTATTATATGTACAGGCAGAGCAAAACCGTCGGTAACATGGAAAACGTAGGATGGGCAAAGGAGGGTTTCGAAAGCCTTTACAATGTATATATGATGGAAGAATGTCACACGGTAATCGGCGTAGGTGCCGCGGCTGTTACAAAGCTCAAAGCGCCGTTTTCAAACTTGATTGAGCGTGTGTTCAATTTTAAATATCCGTACGAGTACATTAATAGATTTGATGAATTGCTTGAAAGAAAGCAGTACATAAATCAGTTTTATCACGATAATCCGACTACGCTTTGATTGGCAGGGGATACTATGCAAGAAGCAACCACCGCAAATTATATTAACCGTGTATTTGTGAATAATCCGCAGGTCTTTGTTGAAACATGCGAGGATGAGTATAAGCGCAGTATTGCAGAATTCACCGAGCGCGTTTGTGCGCGTGAGGGGCACACACTTGTTATGCTTGCAGGTCCCAGCTCATCGGGTAAAACAACAACCGCTTCAATTCTTGCCGCAAACCTTGCTCAACACGGCAGAGGAGCGGTTACGGTATCGCTTGACGATTTTTATCTCAGCCGTGATGAAGTGCCTCTTTTTGAAGATGGTACACCCGATTTCGAGTCTGTTTATGCGCTTGATATACCGATGATAGCATCTTGCCTCAAAAAGCTTGATGCTCAAGGTGAGTGTGATTTACCAATCTTCAGCTTTCAGAAGGGGTGCCGCGAGGATTTTACGAGGCACGTCTGTATTGATGACAATGATGTTGTCATAGTTGAGGGCTTGCATGCGCTTAACCCTGTGATTACAGATCCGTTACCTGAAGAAGATTTGCTGAAATTGTACATCAGCGTTTCAACCCGTATTTATGACGATGACGGCAAGGTGTTTCTCACCAAGCGCGATTTGCGCTTTATTCGCCGCATGGTCAGGGATTTCAAGCACAGAAACAGTCCCGTTGAAAGAACCTTTGAATTGTGGAAAGGTGTCAGAAAAGGGGAGGACAGATATCTTTTCCCCTTTGCCTGCAATGCCGACGTCAGAATTAACACCATGCATCTGTATGAGCCGTGTGTGTTTAAATCTGTTGCAATTAACCACCTTGAAGATGTACCTGCTTCAAGTCCGTACTATGAAAAAGCGTGTCAGCTGATTGAAAAACTGAGCGTTTTTGAAACAATGAGCCTCGAAAACGTACCGGAATGCTCATTGCTTAACGAATTCCTCAGGTGAATTAACACCATTTTAACAAATCCCCGGCTTTATGTGCTACACTATAGTTTGCATTGAGTCAGGCTTGTGCCAATTTTTGTGGCTTGTTATTAATCTTTACGGAGTGATTAACATTGGCTGAAAGAAAAAAACAAAACGTACTCGGCGGAGCAATGGTGCTCATGGTAGCAATGGTTATCGTTAAGATAATCGGCTTTGTTTATAAGTTGCCGCTGAGTAATTTGCTCGGTGAAGTCGGCTTCGGCTACTTTTCCGGTGCATACGATATATATACATATTTTTACGCTATCTCAATGGCAGGTCTTCCCGTGGCAGTTGCGCGCCTTATTTCCGAATACGTTGAAGCAAACCATCTTCGCAATGCACTTCAGGTATATAAGGTAGCGAAAAAGATTTTCTTCATTACCGGTATTTTCAGCACGGTTTTGCTTGCCGCAATTGCCGTGCCTTATTCAAACTTCACCAAAGCGCCGATGAATTATGTCAGCGTGCTTGCAATTGCACCCTGCGTTTTCTTCTGTTGCATGATGTCTGCATACAGAGGTTTCTACCAAAGTCTGCAGAACATGATACCCACTGCTGTATCTCAGGTGTTTGAGGCGGCGGGTAAGCTTGTTTTCGGTCTTGCATTCTCATACGTCATCATTGAATACGGTATGGATAAATACAGAGCCGCGCCGGACGGTGTTGCAACAATTTTCGGCGTTGAAGTAACGAACGAAACGCAGGCACTCTCTGCAATTTATCCGTATTCCGCCGCAGGTGCGGTTTTCGGCGTCACAGTCGGCTCGGTGCTCGGTCTTGTTTATCTTATGATTCTTCATAAGCGTAAGGCAGGCACAATCTTCACCCGTGAGGAGATCCTCAATTCACCTGCACCCGAAAGCGATAAAGATCTTGCAAAAACTCTCATCAAAATCGCTATTCCTATCGCTGTCGGCTCAATAATCTTCAACATCAGCAATTTTATCGACAACGTTTCAATCCGCCGCCGCCTTGTGTATGCACTTGCACAGAATGCGGATGTAATCAAGAACATGTATGCCGATTCCTTTGCATTGACAAAGACGGTTGATGAGGATATACCTACTTTCCTTTTCGGCATCTATAACGCAATCCTCAGCTATAAGGGTCTCATTCCTTCGTTGCTCATGACCTTCGGAACAAGCTCCGTACCCGCTCTGGCGGCAAGTTGGTCATCAGGCAACATAGAAAAAACAAAGAGTACAATCACAAGCATCATGCGCCTTACAATGCTTGTTGCGTTGCCTGCTGGATTCGGTATGGCGGCCCTTGCAAGGCCGATTCTCGAATTTGTGTATATTGACCTCGGCAGTAAACCGGCGTATGCATACATCGGTGCGCCCATTCTTGCTTTGTTCGGTCTGGGTATGGCTCTGTTTTCATCCGTTACTCCGCTCACAAACATGCTGCAAGCGGTTGGCAGAACAGATATACCCATTAAATCAGTTGTTGTGGGTTCAGTTGTTAAGGTTATTCTCAACTATTTCCTTATCGGCAACCCCAACATCAACATCAACGGTGCCGCAATCGGCTCCGTTGTCAGCTACATCATCATGTTCTCCTTCTGCTTCTTTGCGCTTCTTAAGGAGACGAAAATCAAAACAGACGTTATGTCTGTTTTCATTAAACCTTTTGTTTCGGCGGCCTTGTGCGGTGTAACTGCATGGGCACTGTACGGAATAGTGATTAAATTTGTTATCGACAATAACCCGATTGCCCTTGTTGCATCAGTGGGTTGCGGCGTTGTTGTGTATGCAGTTTCGCTTTGTAGCCTCAAAGGAATTGCAAAAGATGACGTTTTAATGCTTCCTAAGGGAGAAAAAATTGCTCAAGTCCTTGAAAAATTCAAAGTTTTAGGTTAAAATAACAAGGAGGTCGTTCCAATGGGCATTCAGTTTGATTTCAAAGATAGCTATAATGTTGCAGATTTGTTGCGCATTATGCAGATTCTCCGTGCTCCCGGCGGTTGTCCGTGGGATGCCGAACAGAATCACGACAGCATCAAAAAGAACTTAATCGAAGAAACCTACGAAGTAATCGAAGCCATCAACAAGCAGGATTCCGCCATGCTTTGCGAAGAACTCGGCGATGTGCTTCTGCAGGTGGTTTTCCACACCTGCATGGAAACTGAAGCAGGCGGCTTCACTTTTGACGATGTAGCCGACGGAATATGTAAAAAGCTCATTGAGCGCCATCCGCATGTTTTCGGCGATATCAACGTCAAGAATTCGGAAGAAGTGCTTTCAAATTGGGATGCAATCAAACGCAGAACAAAAGGTCAGGCGAACCAGAGCTCAGCCATGAACAGTGTTCCGCGTGAACTGCCTGCACTCATGAGAGCTGAGAAAATTCAGAGCAAAGCTAAAAAAGCAGGCTTTGACTGGCCTGATATTTCAGGTGCAATTGAAGCGCTTGAAAACGAGGTTGCTGAACTTAAGCAATCTCTTGCACAAAACGACGGTCACGCCGCAGACGAGCTTGGAGACGTTATGTTCTCTGCCGTTAACGTTGCCCGATTCCTTAACGTAGATGCTGAAGAAACGCTCACAAAAGCTACGGACAAGTTTGTCGGCCGCTATGTAAAGGTTGAAGCACTTGCAAGCGAAAGAGGCATTGTTATGACCGAGCAGCCACTTGAAGAGCTGGACAAGCTTTGGGCGGAAGCTAAAACAACTGAATCCAATTAAGGCTTACAGTCTTATGGAAATATTTTTGGAGGAATACATAATGAACAAGACAGATTTGATCAATGCAGTTGCAGCAAAAGCTGAAATTTCAAAGAAGGATGCTGACAAGGCAGTCAGCGCAGTATTTGACGCAGTTGCAGAAGCACTTGCAGCAGGTGACAAGGTTCAGCTTATCGGCTTCGGTACTTTCGAAGTAAAAGAAAGAGCAGCAAGAGAAGGCCGCAACCCCAAGACCGGTGAAACCATCACTATCGCAGCAGCAAAGGCTCCCGCTTTCAAAGCAGGCGCAGCTCTCAAAAACGCAATCAACAAATAATTCCGGCAAAGAATTTCGGAAGAGTGGGTTTTTTCGCCACTCTTCCGATTTACTTTTGGAAAGTTAACGGAGAATAATTACCCTATGAGATTAGACAAGTATTTGAAGGTTTCCAGAATCATCAAGCGCCGCACTGTTGCAAATGAGGTGTGCGACGCTGAAAGAGTGAGCGTGAACGGCAAGGTTGCACGCGCATCATACAGTGTTAAAGTTGGCGACGTTATTGAGATTCAAATGGGTTCAAATCTTCTTAGAGCAGAGGTGCTTGAAGTCAGCGAGCACGCCACGAAGGACAGTGCCTCATCAATGTACAGAATATTGGAATAACACGCATACACTCCTTTTCTTCGGCATAAGTTGAAGTAAAGGGAGTGTGTTTTTATGCTTGACGACTCAAAAAAACTGTCTGCGCCCCATTCTGTTATTATGCAGGACAGAAAAAGTCTCAACCTCACTGGTGTTTGCGACGTTGACAGTTTTGATGAACAAACTATCGTGGCCTACACAGACTACGGCGAGCTGACAATCAAAGGTAGCGGTCTGCATATAAGCAAGCTTAATATAGATATCGGTGAGTTGCTTGTGGAGGGCAGTATTTCTTCGCTTGTTTATACCGATAACATGCCGAAATCCACGGGATTTTTCAGCAGGGTGTTCAGGTGATATGTATAGCTTTGAAATCAGCAGGCAGGCGTGGTTGTTTTTGTATGCGGGCGGACTTGGCTTCGTCCTCGGTTTTCTTTATGATATAATCAGGTGCACAAGGCGTCTGTTTACGGGAAACAGAGGAATTATTGTGCAGGACATCGGCTTCTTTTTTATTGCCGCAGTTTGCTCTTTTTTCTTCTTTCTTGTGTTTGATTACGGTGCGGTCAGACTGTACACTTTGCTGGCTGAATTGCTTGGCTTTGCAGTGTTTTATCTCAGCTTCGGTGGCTTTGTTGTCAGGTATGTTGACCGTTTCACAAACGTTATTCGTGCGGCAGTACATGTGGTTTTTAAGCCGCTTTTTGTTTTTGCGGAGCATCTTGGTAAAAGAATGGTAAAAACTGCCGATTTTTTGAAAAATTTTTTCAAAAAAATCAAAAATAAATACAAAATACACTTGAAAATACATAAGCAATAGGTGTATAATAACCGTATTAATGATAATGGGTGGTTACTATATGCTTTCCAAGATAAAAAGCGGAAATCAAAAACACAGTATCATCACAGCCATCGTAGTGTCTGTGTTTGCTGTCATACTTATTATCAACTTTTTTCTCGTTGTCGGCAACATAACAGACAAGAAAAGTGACATTGATTTGTTGCAGGCTGAAATTGCCGCACAGCAGGCTGAAATTGATGAACTCAACAACCTCATCAATAATGGCAGTGAGCTTGAATATATAGAACGCATCGCACGTGAGAATTATGGCTTCGTAGCACCCGGTGAACGCGCATTCTATGATTCTTCAGCCGGCAATTAATAACAGGAGGCAAACATATTTCTATGCAGTTAGAAGTCGGCGCAATTGTCGAGGGTACCGTCACGGGTCTCACGTCTTTCGGAGCTTTTGTGAGTCTTCCCGATGATCAGAAGGGTATGGTACATATTTCCGAGGTTTCCTCAACTTATGTCAACGACATAAGGGAACACCTTACAGAAGGTCAGCAGGTTAAAGTTAAAGTCGTCGGCATTAACGACGGAAAAATCAGCTTGTCTATCAAAAAAGCGGAAGAAAAGCCTCGCGCGCCCAAGCGCAGAGCTCCTTCAGCAAACGTTTGGCAGGGTCAGCACACCTCAAAACCTGAGGGCGAGCTCAGCTTTGAAGATATGATGGCGAAGTTCAAACAAGTCAGTGACGAAAAGATGACCGACCTTAAACGTTCGGGAGATTCACGTCACAGCGGTAATTCCCGCCGCACAAGAAAATAACTTTTTAGGCGGAGAGCCCAAATGGGCAACACTCCGCCCGTTTTTATTGATGAAGAGGAGTAAAACATGAGAGAAATTGACGTTTCAAAAATAAAAAAAGAAGTTGCACGTCTGTGCATTGAAGCAAACAAAGTTCTGCCACAAGACCTATGCGACTGTATTAACCGCGGTTTTGAAAACGAAACTGACAATTTGCCCAAAAGCATAATGGGTGACATAAAGGACAATATTACTGCTGCGCTCAGGCTTGATATTCCTGTATGTCAGGATACCGGTATGGCGGTTGTATTCGCTGAGGTCGGTCAGGATGTTCATTTTGTCGGCGGCGGATTTGAGCAGGCGATAAATGATGGCGTTGCGGAAGGTTATGTCAGCGGTTTGCTTCGTTGCTCTGTTGTAGGTGACCCACTTAGGCGTGTAAACACGGGCAACAACACACCTGCAGTGCTGCACACGCGCATTGTGGAAGGGGACAGCGTTAAAATAACTGTTGCGCCCAAGGGGTTCGGAAGTGAAAACATGAGCGCGATGCGCATGTTCAAACCGACGGCTGACGTTGAAGACATCTGTAGCTTTGTTGTTGAAACTGTTAAAAACGCAGGCGGTAATCCCTGTCCGCCTCTTGTAATAGGCGTTGGTATCGGTGGTGATTTTGAGCAATGTGCACTGCTTGCCAAAACCGCGCTTTGCCGCCCCGTAAGTGAGAAAAACCGCGATGAATTCTATGCTGAGCTTGAAGCAAAAATGCTTGATGCGGTTAATGAAACAAACGTTGGACCGCAAGGTTTTACAGGTAAAACAACCTGCCTTGCACTTATGATTGAGCAGGCTCCTACCCATATTGCAGGTCTGCCCGTTGCTGTCAACATCGGCTGCCATGTGACGAGACATGCAAGCATCGTTATTTAAATTATAAATTTTTCACAAAATATTGAAAAAGGGGTTTATTTTTCTATACAGTTATGCTACAATACTGTTGAAACAAGAAGATAATGTTTCAAATAGCGGATGATTGCCGCGCGTCACTGCAGTGAACTGTGGCGTTAAAACGCGGCATTAAATATAGAAAGGAGATGACGTTATGAAAGTTAGCGTTATCGGTCGCAAATGCACACCCAGAGAATCTTTCAAGGAAAGGGCGGAAAAGAAGCTCGCCAAGATTGACAAATTCTTCGGCGAAGAAGCTGAAGCAAAAGTAACCGCTATCGTTGAGAAAAACGAGCAGATAGTTGAAGTTACAATTGTTCGCGGCGGCATGATCTTCCGTTCACAGGAAAGAGCACAGACTCTCAATGATGCGCTTGACCGTTGCGTTGATTCGCTTATCCGTCAGATTCGAAAAAACAAGACGAAGGTTGAAAAAAAGCTCCACACGGGCTCAATCGACTTCGCACCCGAAATCGTCGAGGACGTTGTTTATGCTGACGAGGAAACTGAGTTTGACGTTGTTCGTTCAAAGAGCATCATTCTCAAGCCTCAAAGCGTTGACGAAGCCATCCTTCAGATGAATCTTCTCGACCACAAGTTCTATTTGTTCCTCAACGGCGACAATAACAAGATTTGTGTCGTCTATGCAAGGAATGACGGCGGATATGGTCTTTTAATTCCTGACAATGATTGATTTTTATATAATTTGATGATATAATGGTGCGGTAGGATATTCCTGCCGCACTTTAGTTTTAAACGTGCTCGGCACATAAAAGAAAGGACCGGCACAAACGTTATTTCCGTGTCGGACGGCAACCTTATGCAGTTTAATTTTGTTATACCTTGCCTTCTCGGTCTTGAAGGCCTTATCAGCACAGAAATGCGTGAGCTCGGCGCAAGCGACGTTGTTGCCGAAAACGGCAGAGTGCTCTTTTCGGGCGATGAACACATACTCGCAAGGGCAAACATTAACTCCCGATATTCCGAAAGGGTACAGATTCTTGTCGGAAGCTTTGAAGCCCGTAGCTTTGAAGAGCTTTTTCAGGGCACAAAGAGTCTGCCGTGGGAGCAATACTTAGCCGCTGACGATGCGTTCCCCGTCAAAGGATACAGCATCAATTCGCAGTTGTTCAGCGTAAGCGACTGTCAGTCTATCATCAAAAAGGCGGTTGTTGAGCGTCTCAGGCAAAAATACCACCTTGAATGGTTCAGCGAAACAGGCCCCATTCATCAAATTCAGTTTTCAATCATGAAAGACCGTGTCAGCCTTTTGCTTGACACTTCCGGCGCAGGCCTTCACAAGAGAGGCTACCGCCTTGATGCAAACTCCGCCCCCATCAAAGAAACACTTGCCGCATCACTTTGCAACATATCACATCTGCGTGAATATCATACTTTGTACGACCCAATGTGCGGCTCGGGTACAATTCTGATTGAAGGCGCGATGCTTGCAAACAAAATCGCGCCCGGTGTCAACCGCAACTTCTCTGCAGAAAGATGGGGCATAATTGAAAGAAGTGTGTGGGATCAAGAGCGTGAACGCGCAAGGGATTTGCAACTTCGTACTTCTCCGTTCAAAGCGGTTGGCACGGATATCGACCCTTCCGCAATTGAAAATGCGAGAATCAACGCCAAAAGGGCAGGTGTTGAGGATTACATAAGCTTTGAATGTGCTGATTTACGCAACTTTGAGCGCATGAGCGAAAAGGGCACGCTTATTTGCAACCCACCATACGGTGAACGTCTGCTTGACTTACAGCAGGCAGAGGAGCTCTATAAAATAATGGGCCAAAAATTTGAACGCACACGCGGTTGGTCATACAGTATCATAAGTCCGAGTGAGGATTTTGAGCTTTTCTTCGGGCGAAAAGCCGACAAACGCAGGAAGTTATACAACGGCATGATTAAGTGTCAGGTGTATATGTATTTTAAATAATTTTGATTTGCAGTTTGTGTTATTGCATAAACTTCAATAATAAAAACAAATTTGGAGGAAAAAACCATGAGTAAGAAATTTAAAGCAATCGTATCAATCATCAGTGTAGCACTTGTTCTTTGCATCCTCGGTGCATGCACAAGCCTTATGCCGCAGAGCAAGCAGCTTATCGGCAAGTGGGCAGATTCAACGGGCACCTGCGGCTATGAATTCAAGGACGACGGCAAAGTAACTCTCACCTTTGCAGATTTCACAATCCCCGTTGTCAACCTTGACTACACCGGCACAATCGATGGCGTTTACACCACAAGCAAGGATGACAGCGGCAACCATCACGTTGTTATCACCTACACACTTTTCACAAGCTCAATCAGCTCTGAATATATCTACAAAGTAGACAAGAGCTCACTCACCCTCACAAGCGTTGATGGTTCAAACACAACAATTCTTATCAAACAGCAGGCTGACGCAGGCACAACTGCGGCATAATATAACTGTGAATCCTCGCCTGAAAGGGTGTTTCTGAATGAAAAAGTCCTATAAAATTTTTATCATCGTGCTCTCCGCAATCCTTGTTGTCGGTGCAACCGTTTGTGTTGGTCTTTCAATTGCCGACGGTTCAGTCGGCGGTAAAACAACCACTGAGAGCACAACCGTAGAAGCGGTAACCGAAAGCACAACCGCCTCAAATGCCACACAGAGCACAACTGCAACAACCACTCCTGCGAGCGAAGACACCGTAATACCCGGTGCAGACCTTAAAGCAGATTTGATTGGCAAGTGGATGGACGGTGCAAACATGAGTGGCTTTGAGTTCTTTGCAGACGGATCTGTTAAAGTAACATACGTGAACGTTACAATTCCTGTGCTGAACGTGCCCATCAACGGTACCTACAACGGCGTGTATACCATGACAGGTAATCAGATTACCACCAAGTTCTCAATTTACACGGCTACGATTGAGGATACCTACGTTGTGGAAATAGACAACAATCTTCTTACGCTCACAAATGTTGAGGATATGCAGAAATCCTCATACATGAAAGCAAGCTCAGAAGCTGTGTCGCAGACAACAACCTTGCCGTCAACAACACCGGATACAACCGTTGGCACAACGCAGGGTACAACCCAAAGCACAACAGCCGCTTCAACTCAAGGCACAACTCTTCCCACCGGCTCAAACGATGAAGCTTCCCTCAGGGGCTCATGGATGGACACTGTGGGAATGAGCGGTTACGAGTTCAAGGATGCAAACGTTGTCACCGTAACCTACGTTAACATGGTGGTGCCTGTTTTGAACATTCCCATTAACGGAACGTTTGACGGTTCATACATTGTTAACGACGGTATTGTGAGCATCACGTTCTCAATTTATGGCAACGTAATCCGCAACAGTTACAGATTCTCTGTAAACGGCAACACGCTTACGCTGACTAATACGGAAGACAATTCGGTTTCAACTTACATTAAAAAATAAAATCGCAGTACACTTGCTTTGAAAAAAGACAAGTGTACTGCATTTTTTGTGTTTTAACTGTTTGTCCTCTCTACACACCTTTGGGTCAAAGATAAGGTCATCTTCTTAACCTCACCCGACAACAACGCCCGATGTGTTAATTTACATCGGGCGTATCGTTATGTTGCATTATTCAAGCTCAATTGCCTCAAATCCGTCTTTGCGGATTATGTAGGTCTCTTTATATCCTGCGCTAAGGCAAGCCTCAACGGCCTTTTCAAAGGCAAACGTGAGCGTGTCTGCGCTATGGCAGTCACTTGTGATTGTGATTTTCGCTCCCTTTTTGCACATGTGTTCAAGAATGAACGGAGCAGGGTAGGGGCGCTTCTTGCCGGCGCGGTTCATGGCACCGGTGTTCACTTCAAAAATTATGTCAGGTCTGGCTTCAAGTATTCTGTCAACGCACTCAAGCGCGATTTTCTGATATTCTTTGTCATCCTCATTAAACTGAACGAAATCGTTGTTGAACTTTGTGATGAGGTCGATGTGACCGAGCACGTCAACAAACGGCTTGACGGCACAATCGTAAACTCTGCCGTAATAATACTCCGCCATTTTCAGCCAGTTGCCGTCAAATAGGGTGTCAACAGCCTGCTGAAGCACCTGAGCGGTGTGGTCAATGTCAAAGCTGCCTTTTTCACCTTTAAGAATATGTACGGAGCCGAGGCAATAGTCAAACTCACCGTCTTTGAGGTCAGGGCACTCAACATCCCATTCAATGCCGCGCAAAATTTCCATTTTGCCTTCATATTCTTTTTTTAACGCTTCAAGCTGTTCGTTATATATTTTTGTGGATTCCTCTGTCATGCACCATTCGCATTCACCCGGCATTGTTGCATGACCGGAAAACCCAAGGGAAACAAATCCGGTATCGTATGCGCTTTTAACAACCTCGTGTGCAGGGGAACGTCCGTCGCAGTTATTTGTGTGTGTGTGGCAATTTGAAAGCTTTTTCATTTTATGTACCTCTGAAAATAGATTAATAAACAAAAGCTGAGGTGTGAACAGATGTTTCAAACACAAATCACACTCTCAGCTTTTTATGGTTTGTTTGCTGCTTTAAGCCGCGGCATGTGTATCGTTGCCGTCTTCACTGCTGTTGACAACGAGGTCGTTGCTTCTGAAAAGCAAGGATATGCACCAGATACCTGCAAGTGCAACAACGGTGTAGATTATACGGCTGAGAAGTGAGGTCTGACCGCCGCATATCCATGCAACAATGTCAAAACGGAAAAGACCGATTGAACCCCAGTTGATTGCGCCGATTATTGTGATAATAAGCGATATTCTGTCAAGCATTCGTTTTCAACTCCTTTGTGCTTATTATTGCAAAAAGAAAGTTGATTTATGCATTGGAATATTTTTACAAAAACGATTTATTCAAGCGCACGTGAAATAATACCGCGCAGCTCATCAACACCGTCACCCTTGGTTGCAGAAAACGGCACAACGGGCACGCCGCCGTATTGAGTGACGACGTTGCAGATGTTGAGCAACTGCTCACTGCGCTCGGTTTTGTTGAGCTTGTCACACTTGGTCAGCGCAACGGCAAAGGGAATGTTGTTCTCTTTGAGGAAATACAGCATGTCAAGGTCATCCTGAGTAGGCGCATGTCGCATGTCAATAAGCTGAACAACAAGCCTTAAATCTCTGCCTGAGTGGAAGTAATCTTCAATAAGCTGAGCCCAACGCTCCTTTTCACTGCGTGAAACTTTGGCGTATCCGTAGCCGGGAAGGTCAACAAATCTGCAATTGAGCAGCTTGAAGAAATTGATTGTTACGGTTTTGCCCGGTACAGAGCTCACACGGGCAAGGGCTTTTCTGTTGAGCAGTTTGTTGAGCAAGGATGATTTGCCAACATTGGACCTGCCCGAAAAAGCAATTTCGGGCAAATCGCATTTAATCAACTGTGATGAAAAACCTGCGGAGGTTTCAAAAACTGCATTGTCAAATCTCATGACATTACCGCGGAGCTGATGTCCGTTCCTTTCTTACTGAGTGATTCTTGTTCTTTTCTGTGCCGTCGGCTTTTCTGTTACAGAAACTGTCTGCTTTTTTTCAACTACGGTGTTGTCGGCAAGTGCGGTTGAAAACACGTCGTCAAGCTTGCTTGCCGCAACAAAAGTAAGCGACGTTTTAACAACGTCTTCAACCTCGTGCAAATCAGAAAGATTGTCAAAGGGGATAATAACGGTTTTGATTCCTGCTTTATATGCCGCCATTGTTTTTTCTTTAAGACCGCCGATTGCCATAACTCTGCCTGTAAGAGAGATTTCACCCGTCATCGCAACACTGCCGTCTGTTTCCTTGTCGGTGAGTGCAGACAACAGAGCAGTTGCAATTGTGACACCTGCCGAAGGGCCGTCCTTAGGCACTGCGCCTTGCGGCACGTGAATGTGAATATCTTTTGTTTTGTAAAAATCAGTCGGTATACCGTAGGATGAAGCGATGCTTCTGATATAACTGAGTGCGGCGTGAGCGGATTCCTTCATAACGTCGCCGAGAGAGCCGGTGAGTTCAACCTTGCCTGTGCCGTCAAGCACAAGTGCTTCAACTTGAAGCAGCTCGCCGCCAACACTTGTCCACGCAAGACCGTTGACAACACCGACTTTGTTTTCGAGCACGGACGATTCTTCCTTGAATTTGCGCGGGCCCATGAATTCTTCAAGGTTGCTTTCTTTAACGCTGACGCACTTGGCTTCCTGAGAAACTATGCGTACTGCCGCTTTCCTGCAGATTTCACCGATGCACTGCTTGAGTCTGCGCACACCTGCCTCACGGGTGTATGCTTCAATGAGAAGACTAAGCGCACCGTCGGTGATTCTGAGCATACGTCCGTTAAGGCCGTGACGCTGAAGCTCCTGCTTGACAAGGTGACGTTTGGCAATCTGCAGCTTTTCTTCCTGTGTGTAGCTTGAAAGCTCAATAACTTCCATACGGTCAAGAAGCGGCTGTGGAATGGTTGATTTATCGTTTGCGGTTGTGATGAAAAGCACCTTGCTTAAATCAACGGGCAAGCCGATGAAATGGTCGCTGAAGCTGCTGTTTTGTTCACTGTCAAGCGCTTCAAGCAAAGCGGCTGAGGGGTCGCCCTTGTAATCAAAGCCGAGCTTGTCAATTTCATCAAGCAGAATAAGCGGATTCATAGAACCGGCATTCTGCAATGCGGTTATGATGCGTCCGGGCATTGCACCGATATAAGTGCGCCTGTGACCTCTGATTTCAGCTTCGTCGCGTATACCGCCGAGGGAAACTCTTGCATATTTCCTGCCGAGTGCCGCGGCAACACTTTTTGCAACCGAGGTTTTATCAACACCGGGAGGGCCAACAAGGCAGATGATCTGCCCCTTAATTTCGGGGGAGAGTGTGCGTACCGCCATTGTTTCAACAAAGCGCTGTTTAACTTTTTCAAGTCCGTAGTGGTCATCGTCAAGTACTTTTTTTACGTTGCTCAGGTCAAGATTGTCTTCTGTGAGAACGCCCCACGGAATAAGCAGACAAGTATCAAGATAGCCGCGGATAACGTTGGCTTCGGGTGAGCTTGACTGCATTTTAACAAGCTTGTTGCATTCCTTGATGAGCTTATCTTTTGATTGCTCATCAATAGGCAGAGCGTAGATTTGTTCCTTATAATGCTCAACTTCACCAATGAGGTCTTCACCGTCGTTGAGTTCTTCGCTTATGGCTTTGAGTTGCTCATGAAGATAGTATTCACGTTGATTTTTTTCGATTTTTTCTTGAACAGAGTGATGAATCTGCTCCTCAAGTTCAAGTATATCCGATTCTCTTGCGAGCATAACGCACAGATTTTCAAGTCTGCGGATGACGTTCAGCTCACCGAGAATATCCTGCTTAAGACGAAAATCGGTGAATGCGTTTGCCGCAATGCAGTCTGCAAGCTCTCCGGGCTCATCACAAGCGGCAACAGAAAGCGCAACGTCTGCGGCGAGCTTTGATGAATCAAGGGAGTACTGTTCAAAATAATCTTTGGTTTGCCTTACAAGTGCGGCGCAGTATTCGGCGGTTTCAGCTTTGAGACCCGTATCCTTGCGCGGCTTGATTGTGCACTGAATATACGGCTCCTGCTGAACAACCTCAACAATGCTTGCACGCTGAACACCCTCGACAACAACCCTGATGGAATCATGACCCGGCGTTTTGATAACTTGACGGATTCGTGCCTTGACACCGATGTTGAAAAGCTGTTCTGCCGTAGGGTTTTCATATATTATACTTCTTTGAGCAACAAGAAAAATCTGCTGGTCGCTGTTCATGGCGGCCATAACTGCGGCAATTGATTTTTTTCTGCCGACTTCAAAATGTATTCTCATACCGGGAAAAATTACGATACCTCTCAGGGCAACAACCGGCAAAGTGATGTTTGCTTGTTTAACGGGCATTGTGTTTATCATTCCTTAATGTTAGTTGGGTAGGGTGACCGATATAATCCGAACTCGCCCGAAAGTGTGAGTTTTCAAGCGCTTTACAGCGCTTCGGCTTTGAAAGGCGTCAGATTTGCGAGTATTTTAACGACGGGTTGACGGAAATCCACCTGTAAAAAACGGGTTCGGATTATACCGGTCACCCTGAGGTACCCTTCGGTGTATTATACAACAACTTTAAATTTAAATCAATAGAGTGTATGTATTTACCACGGTGTGTTTTTTTGTATTATCGCGCATATATTTAATCGGGTGATTGCAATGATAATTCATTTGAGAAAGAGACAGTTGATTTCTGCATTTTTGGGTATGGTGTTTGTGCTTGCGGCTTTTGTTTCGTCTGCGGCATTTGGGGCGAAGGAAAGCAATGTGATACAACGCACGTTACCTGTGGTTATGTATCATCACGTTGTTGAGGATAGTGAGGGTTTGGGAAAATACGTAATTTCTGCGCAGGAATTCATTGAAGACCTTGAATTGATTGAGAGCATGGGTTATACGACGGTTGATGTTGAAGATATCATAAATTTTGTCAGGTATGGTGAAATCTTGCCGGATAAAATTATTATGCTCACTTTTGATGACGGCTTTGAAAGTGTGTACGCTACGGTTGAGCCGGTATTAAGAGAAAAAAACATGTGTTGCTCCGCTGCGGTAATCGGTACGGTTGCGCAGTTGTACAGCGAAATTGACGACCACAATTTAGCTTATTCTTATATGAACTGGACAGAAATTGCCGCGCTTGCGCAGGGAAAGACGGTTGAAATTCAGAATCACACCTACGACCTGCACCACAATGAGACGGGCGAAAGGAAGGGGATGGGCAGGCTCAGCGGTGAGAGTGAAGGCGCGTACATCAATACGCTGAAAAATGATTTGGTAAAGTGTCAAAATCAGCTTACTTCCGTTTGTGGCTTTGCACCGAGGGCAATAATGTATCCGTACGGAATCTACAACAGTATTACGCGTCGGCTGATTAAAGAAATAGGGTTTGAGGTGAGCTTTTTGTGTGAGGAGAGAATCAACACACTAACACAAGGAAATGCAGAGTGTCTTTACGACCTCGGACGATA
Organism: Acutalibacteraceae bacterium; assembly: GCA_045590055.1. Classification (GTDB taxonomy): domain Bacteria; phylum Bacillota; class Clostridia; order Oscillospirales; family Acutalibacteraceae; genus UBA6857. The sequence goes on along the minus strand of JAZNQF010000059.1, from coordinate 21,918 downwards.
TAACCGTCCGTCGGGTGTGAGTAGCGAGGAGTTTTTCAGAAATATACTTATGACACGCTGACAGACTACCGAGAAATGAGCAAAAAACGTCAAGTGCAAAAGTTTAAGCGGCGCAACTCAATGTTGTGCCGCTTAAGATGTTATAGTTAATTTTTCAAAGTATATGAGCTGTTATTTATAATTCTTCTTTTGCACGTTTTTGTGCCTTAATCGACAGTATAAATATTTATCTGAAAATGATTTCGCTTCTGCCGGGACCGTTTGATACCATGGTGATGGGGAAACCGATTTCCTTTTCGATGAAAAGGACGTAGTCCTGAGCAGCCTTGGGAAGTTCGGAGAATTCCTTGATGCCGCGAAGGTCGGTTTTCCAGCCGTCAAGTTCAACAAGCACGGGCTTTGCCTTTGAAAGCAGGGGAGTTACGGGGAAGTCTTTTACGATTTCGCCGTCGATTTCGTAGCCGGTGCATACGCAGATTTTGTCAAGATATGAAAGGCAGTCAATTGCGGTGAGAACAACCTGAGTTGCGCCCTGGCATTCACAGCCGTATCTTGTTGCAACGCAGTCAAACCAACCCATACGGCGCGGTCTGCCTGTTGTTGCACCGTATTCGCCCTTGTCACCGCCGTGAATGCGCATCTGCTCTGCTTCTTCGCCGAAGATTTCACTTACAAATTCACCTGCACCTACTGCACTTGAGTATGCCTTGGTTACTGCAACAATGTCCTTGATTTCATAGGGGGCAATCCCTGCGCCTACTGCGCCGTAGCCTGCGAGGGTGGAAGAAGATGTAACCATGGGATAGATGCCGAAGTCGGTATCCTTAAGTGAGCCGAGCTGACCTTCAAGAAGGATGGTTTTGCCTTCTTTAACTGCATCACGGATGAACTTTGCGGTGTTGCAGACGTAGGGAGCAACCATATCTCTGTAAGAGAGAAGGGTGTTGTATATTTCGTCAACATCAAGCTCAGGCTTGTTGTATACGTTTTTGAGAATCAGGTTTTTAACTGCAAGCACGCCTTCAAGCTTTTCGCGAAGATATTTGTCGTCAAAAAGCTCGCAGACCTGGAAGCCTGTTTTTGAGTATTTGTCTGAATAAAACGGAGCAATACCGCTCTTTGTTGAGCCGAAAGCCTTTGCTGCAAGGCGTTCTTCTTCGTATGTGTCGAGAAGAACGTGATAGGGCATCATGATCTGGCATCTTTCGCTGATGAGAATTTTGGGCTGAGGAACGCCTTTTGAAACAACGTCTTCAATCTCTTTGAACAGTTTGGGAATGTCAAGAGCAACACCGTTGCCGATGATGTTCACTGTGTTTTTGCAGCATACGCCTGAGGGGAGCAGATGCAAAGCGAAGCGGCCATATTCGTTGATGATTGTGTGACCTGCGTTTGCGCCGCCTTGAAAACGGATAACGATATCCGATTTTTCTGCGAACATGTCGGTGATTTTACCTTTACCTTCGTCGCCCCAGTTGGCGCCGACGATTGCTCTTACCATGATTTTTACCTCCGGTTTTTTATATTGTGAATTGCAAATGTTAACTGTGATATGGCTTAACACGCCATTTGTCATTATATTATTTTCTTACGTATAAAGTCAATATACAAAACATTAAAACATGAGAATAAAACACATTATTTTTGACACTTTTTTACAATCATACCTTAATGAAACTTCAAGTTGTTGACTTTTAATTTATCAAGCAGTATAATATATAAAATTTACAGTATAATATATAAAATTTAGCTGACGATGACCGTCTGCTTTACGGAGGGTGACGCGATGAGTGTGGAAGTCAGTTTGATTTTTGCCGTTCATAACGGCGAGTACGGGTTGAAGAACGCTCTTGACTCTGTTAAAAAGCTGAAAATCCGCGACATTGAGGTCATCATGGTTGATGCCGCCTCGGATGACAACACTCAGCGGATTATGTCTTCATACACCGATAAGCGCTTTTCCTATCACCGCATTGATTCAACAAAAATCTGCGATGCAAGGAATAGGGGGCTTGAGCTTGCGCAGGGCAAGTTTGTCGCTTTCGCTGATAACAACGTCAGCTTCTCAAGCGGTGTTATGCGTGAGATGGTAGATTGTGCAACCCGTCACCGTGCAGAAATGTGCGTGTCGCGAATGGCAAGCTCCGACATTTACGGTCGGCATGACTTTTCAAGTACAGGCCAGCTTTCTCACCGATCGAGGACAAACAGCTTTGACACGGACTTAATATGGAATCCTGCTGTATCAAATAAGATTTTCCGTCTTGATATTATCAGAAAAATCGGTCTCAGATTCAACGATTACGGTAAAGCTCAGGATGCCGCTTTTTCACTGCCTTTTGCATTCAACTGCTCACGTATAGCGTGTTGCGATAAGGGATACACCATTTATTCGGTACCGTATGCCGATGAGGGTATTGCCAAGGCATCAATCATGAATTACATTGATGCTTACAACTCAATTGTTGCTGAAGCAGACCTTGCATTTGATGAGGAAATACGCAAAGCGGAAACGGATTTTGACCGCCGTGAAATTGAAAAACAGCGCATCTGTTATATAGACACGTTGCGTTGCAAAGAAATTACAGTTTTGCTTTACAGCTACTACAGGCACTTCTGGAAGCTTGAAAAAACTGTGGTTGAGCATTACACACAGCTTATTTCCGGCTTGTTCAGCACACTTTCAGCGCAGGGTAAAGCCTTACTGCATGAGCGAAACGCAGATATATTCTACGATGACATTCTTTTCAGCGACCGCAAGGAGCTGTCCGCAAATCCGAAGGCAACAGTCTGTATCGGCAGATGCGACGACAGAGGGCACTTCACTTTGGAGCGAATGAAAATCGAGCTTGATTCTGTTTACGGGCAGACGATGCCCAGCTTTGAACTGTTTGTTGATTTGCGACTCAAGGAATTTGTTCCCGATGAATATATTGAGTGTGAAAATCTCACGTTTATTGATGCAGACAGTATCTCGGACTTCAAGCAGAAGGCTCTTGAAAAGTCAAGCACGGAATATATTATGTTCCTTGACGGCTTTGTGCGGCTTAATCCGAAGATTTTGATGCGTCACTACAACGCGCTTAATTCAAGCGGTGACCGTTACGGCTTCACAACTTCACCGCTGACGCGCTTTGACGGTGAGCACACACAGAGCTATAAGTTTTCGGATTACGCTTTTTTCAAAAACCTCGGCAATATCCGCACAAGCGATTCCGATTCATATTGCCTCGACTTGTTTTTTTGCAACAAGCTTTTCCGTGTCAGGCATTTGAAGGGGATACACTTTGTTTTTACCGATAACACCTTATTTGATATGTACAAGCTTTACGAATTATGCAGATTCAAAAAGCTTTCTCACAGAGGCACATATTTCCCGTACAACGAAGATGAAGTTATGGGATACCTTCTTTCTCAGGCAAAGCATCTGCCCACCAACTGCGGCAGAATGTTCAAAAAATACAGGAGGGCATATTTTAAATACGTTGATATGAATAATGCGGTTAAAAAAGTAAAAAGAAGATTTGCAAGGTACAAAAAGTACCTTATCAGCCGTCTCGGAATAATTCTCAGGTACATTTACGGTCTTCTTCCCATTCAAAAAAGGGTATTCTTTTACACAATCAGAGCTGACGGTAAATTGCTTGAAAACAGTAAGCTTGTTTATGATGCACTTGATTGCAAAAAGGTTGTTTATGCGAAGATGCTTCCGCACTCGTCTAAGGACTTAATTAAGATTTACTACTATCTGCTGACAAGCAAGGTTATTGTTACTGACGACTATCTTAAATACCTCCGTATCGTTAGGCTCAGACCCGGGCAGAAAGTTATTCAGGTATGGCATGCGGGCGGTGCTTTCAAACGTTTTGGTCTTGATGCACCCTCGAAGCTCACAAAGCTTGAAGAATACAAAACACATTCACAGTACACAGACGTGTGCGTAACATCCGAATATGTACGTCAGTTTTATGCTCATGCTTTCGGTATTGACATTGATGTTGTCAAAGCCATCGGCTCACCGCGAACAGACCAATTCTTCAATAAGGATGTGCTCAACAAACTCAGAGAGAACATCTATGAAAAGCATCCTGTATTGCGCGACAAGAAGGTTTATGTATATCTGCCTACTTTCCGTGAGAAAAAAGGCAATCGAATCCGTTTTGAGCCGCAGATTGATTGGGACGAGCTTGACAGTGCACTTGGAGATGACGAGATTTTTGTTATCAGCAGGCATCCCGTTATGAAATACGAATACATCAAGGATAAGCACTATTCAAGGCTTAAGGACTACACTGCAGACCCCACACCCGAGCTTCTCAGTGTTGCTGACGTTATCATAACTGACTATTCATCGGTTATTTTTGACGCATCTCTCATAGACTGTCCCACAGTATTCTATTGCCCTGATTTTGACGACTACGACAGAGACTTCTACCTTGATTATCCCGATGATTTGCCCGGACCTGTGGTTTACGAGGCTGATAATCTTCTCGGAACAATCCGCGATGTGCGCGAAAACCCACCCAAACAGCAAATTGCCGAGTTCCTTGAAAAAGAAATGTCAGCATGTGACGGTCACTCAACCGAACGTATTGCCGCACTTGCAAAAAGTTATCTTAAAAACTGAGCTCAGTGAAACACTGTTTTTATTCAACACCGCAACAACTCCCGTAATACTTTGCGTATTGCGGGAGTTGTTTTATGCAGTTAAACTATACAAGCTGTGTGCCGTGGTAGTAATGCATGAGGATTTCTTTGTAATTGCTGCCTTGCCGCGCCATATAGTCTGCACCGTATTGGCTCATACCAACCATGTGACCGTTGCCGTAAACCTTAAAAATGAACATACCGTCTTTATATTTTAGTGTGAAGGCAGCGCTTTTCAATTTGTATGCGGTGCGGATATCACTGCCGCTGAACGTTTTGCCGCAAAGAATAATGCTTGTAACTGTGCCTGCTGGCGTTGCTTTAATTTCTCCAATCCACTCAGACTCTTCTGACGTGATTTCTTCTTTGCACAGTTTTTCTGCAGTTTCGCGGAACTGCTGTGCAGTTAGGGCAACTTCTGTGCAAAAATCCGGGGAGAGGCGGTCACCGTCGCTTGAAGTGCCTGAAAGGTACGAAATCTCACTTTGCCATATATTTTTGCAGTTTTCCGTGCTTCCCGTGTTCAGCGCATGATACACGGTTTTTGCAGGCATATTGTCAAAAACAAGTTGCTTACCGTACACACTTTTTACCGCTTTTTCAAGCTTGGCACGTGCGGTTTCATAGTTGTCGCCGAATTTGGCTTTTTGTGCCTCAATGTCAAGATATCCCTGATGTACACAGCTGTCGTCAACTATATCGGATTCCTTGCTTGCTGACGTGGATTTTATGTGCATTGCATAGGTGTAACTTGCAACCGCCTGCGCCTTCAACGCTTCTTCGTGGTAGAAAACGGGCATTTCTGCCGCGAGTACACCAACTATGTATTCAAACATATCCACGTCAACAACTTCACCGCTTTTGTTGAGCATAACGCTGATTACTTGCGCTTCACCGTCTGCTTTTTCAGTGCTTTCTTTTTGTGATGTTGATGTGGCTTCTTCACTTACTGCGGAGGATGCTTTGCTCGAGTCTTTGCTCTCGCTGTTGTTTTGTATCACGGTGAGCGGCAGCAAAAGCATGGCAAGAAAAACAACGGTTGCAAGTGTTAAATAAAGCTTCATTATAATACCTCGCTTTTTTGTTAAATCAATGCCGATTCTATTGACATTGAATGTTTGTTGTTATACAATTATATGAATAAAAATGTGCGCATTTTTACTTTTGCTGCGCAGGAAACAGAGGCGTAATCAATGCAGGAATTTATCAATCCCATTTCACAGCAGGATCTTTCAAAGCTGAGTGAAAAAATCGAAAGAAAAAGTTATATAGATGCAGATAATTACTGGAAATACGGCGTTAAAAGGGGACTGAGAAACGCTGACGGCACGGGTGTTATGGCAGGCCTGACCAAAGTGTGCAGCGTTGAAGGTTACTATATTGACGACGGTGAGCGCGTGCCTAAAGAGGGTGTGCTTAAATACCGCGGAATCAATGTCAATGATATTATTAACGCGTGTGAGGCAGAGCAACGCTTCGGCTTTGAAGAGGTTGCTTATCTTCTCATCTTCGGCTCGTTACCCACAAGAAGTCAGCTTGAGCGTTTCAGCAGTGTGCTTGCCGACTGCCGCGACTTGCCCGATTCATTCATTGAAGACGTTATGCTTAAAAATGCCTCAATGGATATTATGAATAAGCTGTCCCGTTGTATTCTCACAATGTATTCTTTTGACGATAATCCCGACGATACGTCAATTGAAAACGTACTTCGACAGAGCATCCAGCTTCTTGCCCAAATGCCCATGCTTATCAGCTATGCATATCAGGTCAAGCGCAGGAAATATTACGGAAAGAGCATGTATTTCCATCCGAATGACAAGAGTCAAGGCACGGCGCAGACAATTCTTCACGCAATCCGCTCCGATAAAAAGTTCACCGTTGAAGAGGCGCGACTTCTTGATATCTGCCTTATGCTTCATGCGGAGCATGGCGGCGGTAACAACTCCACCTTTGCAACAAGGGTTCTCACCTCAAGCGGTACGGACACTTATTCTGCAATTGCCGCGGCAATCGGTGCGTTGAAGGGTCCGCGTCACGGCGGTGCCAACGCGAAGGTTTGCGCCATGCTCGATGATATGTATCAGAATGTGTCCGACGTCAACTCCGAGGCTCAGGTTGCAGATTATCTTAAAAAGGTAATCAACCGTCAGGCAAACGACGGCAGCGGCCTTATCTACGGTATGGGTCATGCGGTTTACACAATGTCGGATCCTCGCGCAGTTATCCTCAAAAGAGAAGCAGAGTCTTTTGCAAAGCTCAGCGGTCACGAAGAAGAATTCAGAGCACTTGAGCTTATTGAAACACTTACCCCCGAGGTGTTCAGAACAGAAAAGGGTGTCAACAAGCGCATGTGTGCAAATGTTGACCTTTATTCAGGCTTGATTTATAAAATGCTCGGTATTCCGCAGGATCTTTTCACTCCTGTTTTTGCCGCGGCAAGAATTGCCGGCTGGACGGCGCACCGCATTGAAGAGCTTCTCACCGGCGGCAAGATAATCCGCCCTGCATATAAAAACATAGCTACACCCAAGAACTACATACAGATTGATGAGCGAATTGAAAATTACAGAAGCTCATCAGCTTATGTTCCCCCGGAAGAGAGGTAATTTATCATCATGAAAATAAAACAGTCAGTTGCAATTCCCAAAAATGCCGTAACGTTTATTTTCGGTGTTTCAACATTAATTGCGCTTGCGCTCAGGCTTTATCAGGTTTTTGGCGGCTTGATTGACACCGAAACGGGCTTTTACGTTGAAAAAAACTTTTCGGTTTATGCATTATACGGCGTGATTGTTATCGGTTGCGCTTTAATGGCAATTCTTTCTTTTTTGAGCAAGGACTCTTCTGATATGAGTATCCGTCAGGGTAGTGACATTCCCGTTGTGGTTTCGAGTTCGGTGCTGTCCGTTGTGATGATTTTCGATAGCTTATATGCACTTTTCGGTGCGGCACTTTCTCCTACGGAAAGTGTGGCTAACGGTTTTGAACTTTTCCAGTCACTTATGAGAAACGGCACTTTGCCCATGCTTGGTGAATCTTTCTTTGCTTTACTTTCTGCATTGTATTTTGTAGTTTTTGCTTCCTCTCATGTAAAGGGCACCGCGGGTTATGAGAAACGCAAGATTCTTGCACTCGCACCCGTTGTGTGGGCGGCATTCAGGATGATTCGTCTTTTTGTCAGACAAATCAAATATACAAACGTTTCGGATTTATTGCTTGAACTTTTCCTTGTAGCATGTCTTCTGATTTTCCTGCTTGCGTTTGCTCAGTCTGCATCAAAGGTTTATGATGAGGGTGTTGGCTGGAGGCTCACAGGCTTCGGTTATCCGTGCGCGTTACTGTGCATTGTAACCGCTGTACCCAGACTCCTGCTTGTCATTACAGGCAAGCCTCTTGTTGCAAATCATCCGCTTTATCCCTGCGATATTGCATTGGCGGCTCTTGTTATATCAATTGCACTCAGCAAAAACAATTCTTCAAACACAACACTGAACGGAGAACAAACAGATGTTTCTTGAAAATATGCAAACGGCTGCAACTCAGGTTTGCATGCTTTTCATAATGGCACTTGTTGGTTTCATTTGCGATAAAGCAAAGCTTTACACCGAAAAAACCGCAAAAGCCACAACAGACCTTCTTTTTTACATCATCGTACCTTGTGTAATTATCAAATCATTTCTGACGATGGAATTCAGCAAGGATATGCTGATGAAGTTTTTGCTTTCACTGGCACTCGGATTTGCAACTCACTTTATTGCGTTTGCGTTGAACGTTCCGTTCTTTTCAAAGAAAAAGGGCGAGGAAAACGCGGTTTACAAATATGCCTCAGTTTACGGAAACGCAGGTTACATGGCACTTCCGCTTGCGCAGGCAATTCTTGGTGCTGAAGGTGTATTCTACTGTTCCTGCGGTGTAATTGCATTTAACGTGCTTTGCTTTACTCACGGCGTCAAGATTATGTCCAAAAAGAGCGAGAAGTTTAACCTCAAACGTTTGATTCTCAACCCTGGCGTGATTTCTGTTATCATCGGCATGCCGCTGTTCCTTTCAGGTGTTCGTTTGCCTGAGGTTATCACTGAGCCAATAAGCTCAATCGCTTCACTCAACACGCCTCTTGCAATGATCATTTTCGGCACGTTCCTTGCAAATGCCGATTTAAAAACGATGTTCACCGATAAGAAAATTTATCTTGTCTGCGTTTTGAAGCTACTTGTTTTGCCTGCAATTGTTGTTGCGTTATACCGTATTTGCGGTGTGACGGGCAGCTTGCTTACAGCGTGCACAATTACAGCAAGCGTACCGAGTGCAAATAACACGGTGCTCTTTTCTGCAAAATTTGAGCGCAACGAGATTCTCGCATCAAAAACAGTAACCTGCACGAGTGTGTTGTCAATTCTGACAATGCCCGTGTTTATTGCTCTGGCACAATCAGTATAAACAGAATGTAAGGAGAAAACACATGGAGCTTTTATTTTCAAAAATCATTCCTTTTGTTGTTTCACTTGTAACTCTGCTTTGCTCACTTTTTGGTTTGCCTTATTATCCGATTGGTGAAGACACAATTTCAGCCAGACTCGAAAGCGATTTTGTGCTCACCCTTAATGAAGATTTCAGCGAGGATACCGTTAATAAGTCACTTTGGTCGGGCCATTACACATACGGCACACAGTCAAGTCAGCGCCGCGCGGGTTATTGGAACAACGAGCTTCCCTTCATAAGAGAGGGGGATCTTGTCATTCCCTGCCTTTATCTTGATGAAGGTATTGGCGGCACGGGCGCAGGTTGGTATACTGCAGGTCTTGACACAGACGGTGACAACGGCGGTGGATTCAGTCAGCTTTACGGCTATTTTGAGTGCCGCTGTATTCTCCCCAAGGGCGCGCAGATATGGTCCGCTTTCTGGCTTATGAACGACGGTGTCTATAACGAGGACGGCTCAGGCAAAGACGGCACCGAAATTGACGTTTACGAAAGCTTCGGTTACAGTGAAGCCGTTTTCAAAAACCGTGTTTCTTCCAATCTTCACTTTGACGGCTACGGTGATGCACATCAGTCATACGGCGGTCAGGAGTTTTTTGTGAAGGGCAATCCTTATGAGGAATACAACACCTACGGCCTTGAGTGGAATGAGAAGGAATACATCTTCTATATAAACGGTGTTGAAACCTTCCGCACAAGCTTCGGCGGAGTGTCTCAGAATCCTGAATATCTGATTCTTTCCGTTGAAGTTGCCGACACGATAAATGACTCGGTCGATGTGATTGAAGGCGACTGTGCCGAATTTGTGGTTGACTATGTGCGAGCATATCAGTATAAGGATTTAATTAAATAATTAAGGCGGTAAATACAAATGGATTCTGTTGCAGTATATTTTGCGGGGGTTGACAAGGTTTTTCACGTTTCAAAAACCCTTGTTGAAATTCCGCTCCCGTTCACCGATAACGTGCTGAGCATAAAATGGTACGGTGCAATCATTGCGTTCGGTTTTGCTCTTGCGGTCCTTTTTGGCGGTCGCAGGGCATGGGTGTGGGAAATCAGCATTGATAAAATGATTGACGTTCTCATTTACGGCACAATCGGCGGCATTGTGGGTGCAAGGCTGTTCTTTGTGTTCAGCCAATGGGGGTATTATTCACAACATCCCGGCGACATCATAAAAATCTGGGAAGGCGGTCTTGCCATTTACGGCGGCATAATAGGTGGCTTGATTTGTGGTTTTGTTGTTTGCAAGGTTGAAAAGCTTAACATAGCCAACTTGCTTGATATGGTCGGCATGAGTCTTCTTATCGGTCAGGGTATCGGTCGCTGGGGCAATTATGCCAATCAGGAAGCTTTCGGTGGTTTCACAAACAAAAATTGGGGTATGATGAGCCAGACAGTTATTGATTACATCACAAGATATCCCGAAAAGTTCGGCATTGCAGATAACGTTGACGTTGCCGAATACATTGCAGAAAACAACCTCTATGTTCACCCTACGTTCTTTTATGAATCCGTCTGGTGCCTTCTCGGTTTTGTTATTCTTTATATCATCCTCAGAAAATTCAGAATCTTCAGCGGTCAACTTTTTCTTTGCTACGGTGTGTGGTACGGCCTTGAAAGAGCCATTGTTGAAGGCATGAGAACAGACAGTCTGTATATTGGCTCAACCAACATCCGCGTTTCACAGCTTATCTCAATCTGTCTTGTTGCAGTGTGCGGTGTACTTCTTATTTATATGACTGCAAAACGTATCAAGCATCCTAAGCCGATTGAGGGTGTTGACTATTTTCCTGAAAGAACACCTGAGGAGCAGGCGGTGTGGGACAGACGCCGCGCAAAGCGCGAAGCCCGAAAAGAAAACCGAAAAAAGAACAAAGAATATAAAGATATCGTTATCAGGGAAGGCAAGGTTGTTTCCCGTAACGATAACAAAGAGCAAGTGAAAGGAGAATGATATTATGGCAGTAATTATCGACGGTAAAGCGGTGTCAGCTGACGTTAAGCAGAGAGTTGCCGACGAGGTGAAATCTCTCAATGAAAAAGGCATTAATGTCGGTCTTGCGGTTATCATCGTAGGTGATGACCCTGCTTCAAGAGTATATGTCAACAACAAAAAGAAGGCATGTGAGCTGTGCGGTATCGAATCTTTTGAGTATGCCCTTGATGCAGAAACCACCCAGGAAGAATTGCTTGAACTTATTGAAAAGCTCAATAACGACAGCAGAGTAAATGGTATTCTTTGCCAGCTTCCCGTGCCGAAGCACATTGATGAAAACGCTGTTATCGCGGCAATTTCACCCGATAAGGACGTTGATACCTTCCACGTTGCAAATGTTGGCAAGCTGATGACGGGTAACCCCTCATTCTTGCCTTGCACACCTGCAGGCTGCATTGAACTTCTTAAGGCATACGACATTGAAATCAGCGGCAAAAACTGCGTTGTTATCGGCAGAAGCAACATTGTAGGTAAACCCGTTGCAATCATGCTTCTTGAAAAGAACGGCACTGTTACAATTTGTCATTCAAGAACTCAGAATCTTAAGGAAATCTGTGCAGGTGCAGATATTCTTGTTGTTGCAATCGGCAGACCCAAGTTTGTAACTGCTGATATGGTCAAGCCCGGTGCGGTTGTGCTTGATGTAGGCATCAACAGAGGCGAAGACGGCAAGCTTTGCGGTGACGTTGACTATGAAAACGTCAGCAAGGTTGCAGGTCATATCACACCTGTACCCGGCGGTTGCGGCCCCATGACAATTGCAATGCTCATGCAGAACACCGTGTTTGCGGCAAAAGAGCAAAATTCAATCAAATAAAAGGAGAATTACAATGGAAAAGCGTTTATACAAAAGCCCCGACAAAAAGATCTGCGGTCTTTGTGCAGGTCTTGCAGATTATTTTAACCTTGACGTTACACTTGCAAGATTGATTGTTGTTACGGTGATGCTTTTTACAGCAGTTATTCCCGCTGCACTCATTTACATCATCGTTTCTGCAATCCTTCCCGATCCACCCGAAAACTACTATCAGATTTTCAACAACACCTCAAAGAAGCTTTATAAATCAAGCGGCGACAAAAAGGTCAGCGGTGTTATCGGCGGTTTAAGCTATTACTTAGGACTCAAAGATCCGACAATTGCCCGTATTCTCTTTGTGGTTGCTATGTTTATTACAGGCGGATTTACGCTTGCAATCATCTACTTTGTTGCCGCATCAATTATGCCTGAGTTTGATGGTCAGCATACTTATTATCAGCAGAATGAGTACACCGGTCAACCTCAGTATGACAACGCACAGTATACTCAGCAATCCCAGCCTCAGTACGATAATGCACAGTATACTCAGCAATCCCAGCAGTATAACGATACGTACACTACACCTTCTTATGCTAAGCCTCAGCAGCCTTCTGACGAACAGCCTCAAGGTGAGAATCAGCAGTAACCGTATAAAAACAACGTCCTCGATATACCTTTTGAGTATATCGGGGACAGTTTTGTTTTTATCCGATTAATTCCGCTTTATCGGGATTGTTGTGTTTCTCATGATTTGCCTGCACGCGTTCAACAAGTCCGTCGGGGTAAATGTCTGAGTAGAGGAAGTCGAGCACTGCAATAGTGTTGTCTGTTTTTACATCATAAGGCCCCTCGCTGACGAAAAGCTCAATTGAATAAAAGGCGAGACCTCTGCGGTCGAACACTTCTTTGATTCCAAGCAGAGTTTCTGCCAAGGTTTCAAAGTTTGCAGGTTTGTCGGTGTAAATTGAAACGCACAGTTCGCCATCTGTTGCCGCAAATTCCTCCGTTTTATATACTCCGTCAATCTCATACTCGAAGTTGCTTTCCATTGGGTCAACAAGATTACCGAACATATATCCGTGATAGTCAGTGTTCAGAGTTTTGAAGTATTCGTCCGTTTCAAATATTTCGTCCGCCGCTTGCTGATATTGGTTGTTTAGCCTCGTCCACGTGTTGGTCTTATCCGTAACTGACCATTCGTACGTGTCGCGTATGACGTTGCCGAGAAAGTCACAGTATAACGTGAAGTGGATATCAAGAGAGTCGGGTTTGCTGAGGTTAACATAGTAACTGCCAACCTTGAAATCATAGTTTACGTTGTCTATGCTCAGGTTATAGTCGGCGTACTGTGTTTGAATGTACTTTTCGGCCTTGTATCTTGAAAGCATTTTTGAAACGGGGTTGCCGATGAGTCCGTTTGCAATGTAAGCGATTCCTGCAATGAGCACAAAAGCTACGATTGCGGCGATAGCGCGTTTGATTTTTGTTTTCTTCATTTTGAGTCGTCTCCTTTCGAGAAAGCGTATTTAAGAAGCAGAACTACAGCTACACCAAGCAGGCACAGGGTGGAAAGAATTGTGCCGAACCACGCAATGTTAACGAACCGGTATTCTTGTGTGAATAAAAAGTTGATGGCGGTGACGATGAAAACGAAAACGGGCGCAAGCAGTGCTTTTTTGTTCAGCACAACTGCCGAGAGACCGCCGATTATCGGCATGAGCACGATGTTGTAAAAAACGTTTGCTCCGTATGCGCTTGTTGTAAGCGTAACGCCCAGCCAAGTACCTGCCGCGAGAATTAAAAGCACGATAGCATAAATGTATCGCCTTATTCTTTGTGCAATCTTTTTTGAGTCAGGTGGTGCAGCAGGGGAGCTTGTGCCGATGCTTTCATATAAGCTCCTGCAGATTTCGCATTCTTTAATGTGTTCTTCAACGTATTCGGTGCTTTTCTCACTTGCGGCACCGTCTGCAACAAGCGGTATGAGATCCATGCAGATATCGCATTCTGTTTTATTCATAGTAACCCTCCTTTTGAAGTTTGTCTTTGATTTTTGCTTTAACGCGGAAAGCAATGACTCTTGCTGAGTTTTCCGATATGGAACAACTATGCGCGATTTCATGGAAGGAATAACCTTCAACTCTCATGGTGAAAACCTTTTGTACCGTGGTACTTTCATCGTTGAGTATCTCGCTTATCCGGTGCAAAGCCGAAGCCGAATCGTTTTCAGGTATGTAATTGCCGTTGTTAAGATAATTTTGTGTAAGCTCATCTGTTGTAATTTCACGCTTGCCTTTGCGCATGGATTCATACCACTTGTGCCTTGCAATTGAGAATAACCACGTTTTAATGCTTGCCTCGCCTTTGAAACGCGGCAACGAATGTATTGCGGCGAGAAATGTTTCTGACGTTAGGTCTTCGGATAAGGTGGCATCGCGCGTAAGACTGTAAAGATAACCGTACACATCGTCTTTATGGTTTTCGTATATCTGTTTAATTGTTTGCGTGATGCTCACCTCCTTCATTTTCTTTCGTCACTTATTAGTCAATTACAGCACCGCTTTTGTTACAAGAAAAAACAAAAAAGCCCCACAAAAAATGTGAGGCCGGTAAAAGCTTATTTCATGGCGGTTTTTTTTGTGTAATTTGAATGAATGTCGTCAATTCTGGCAAAGATGAATTTTTCAATGTCAGCTGCTGAATAATTGTCGCCTTCAACAGTCCACCATTTGAGTACACCAACAAGTGCCCCTGCATAGAAGTTTGCAAGAATCGGGGCGGGTGAGTAGAATTTTGCGCCTTCATCAATTTTGATGTGGATTCTTTCTTCAAAAGTATTGGCAACCGCTTCGGTGAGAAGTGCGGCAAAAACGTTTGAACTGCTGCCTGTGTAGATGTTTTTGAAGAGTGTTCTGTTTGAATCAACAAAATTGATAACAACAGACATAAAGTCAAAATAACCCTGCCTTGAGCTTTCTTTTGCGAGGTCCTTTGGCAGCGATTCGAAAGGGAGCTCATTAATCATTGATTTAAGGCAAAATGAGAGAAAGTCGTATTTGTCTGTGAAATGCTTGTAGAATGTGGCTCTGTGAACGCCTGAAATATCACAGATTTCAAGCACGCTGATGTCTTCAAAGGATTTTTCCGTAAGAAGCTTTGAAATGCCGTCTATGAGATTTTTGTAGGTCCTTTTAACTCTTACATCAATCTTTTTTACATTGTTCATCTTACTTCCTCCTGTATGGTTTCATCGTTTGCGTTTTCATCAAGCTGAGGCTCTTTGTTGCTGTGCTGAATGTGCTTTTTTATTGTTTCAAGCTTACCTTTAATATTATCCCTAAGAAACGGATTGTTATAAAGCTGTCTGTATGCACGGCTTTCTTTACTTTTTGAAAACAGTTTGCTTTCAAGATCGGAAATAGTGTTCATTATTTGCTCAACTGCATATCGTCTTTTGTCAGTGAACCTTTCAGATGTTTTTTCAACGTCAAACTGAATCTCATCAAATTTACCGCTGACAGTTGAAATGAACTGAACTGCATTTTCTTCAATCATAGCAGTGAATTTCTGAATCTTGACAGAAAGCTTCCTGACATCGAGTGCTTTCCTCACAGCGTTTATTACGTCGATAAGGAAAACGAAAAGAACAACTGCGGTTATGATATAAACGTATTTATCGGGGATGAGGCTGAACCATCTTTCAACGTGTTTGTGCACAAGGCGGACGAACGCAACGGAGGCGAGACCCCAATAAATTGAATGCTTGAGACAGATTCTGCCGTGGAGATTGAGGAATTCCTCGGTATAATCCCACCAGCGGGCATTGAAAAGCTTTTCCATAATGTAGCTTGTGAAATATTCAACGATATCGCACAGCAATATGCCGAGGAAAAAAACGATGATAGGTTTGTCGTAAAACGGCTTGTAAAGACACACAGATAAAACGAGAGTGCCGGTGCCGTATATGGGGCACATCGGGCCTGTGAGGAAGCCGCGGTTAATGAGCTTGCGCTCACCAATGGAGCAATAGATTGATTCACCAAGCCAGCCTACTGCGCTGTAGAAAAAGAAATATAATGTATAAATACAAATCAGTTTAGCCATATAACGAATCCTTTTGCTTATTTTTGGTGTGATGCTTTGATTTTGCCAACGGAATAAAGTACTTCAAGTGTTGCACAATATTTGTCGGACAAAGATACAATGAAGCCTTCCTTGCTGCTTGGGGGCAGAATTGTAAGCGGCCACATGTGGCGAAGAATAATTCTTTCTTCTTTTTTGCTTATTTCGGGGTACAATTCATGTGAGTTCATTGCGGCGGTACGAGGGTGTCTGTAGCCGTGAAGTCTGTGCCATTTGCCGGTTTTGCCATCGCGCCAGTCATAGTAGAACAGATCGTGCAAAACAGCCGCTCTTACTGCGCATTTTGCATCAAGACCGAATTTTTTGCAAAGCCGAAGACTTGTGCAAGCAACAGCAGTGATGTGCTGCAGGCGGTTAATTTCAAGGTGCTGTTCAAATTGCGCAAGCCCTTGAACCTCGTCACTGTTATATAAATCACCCGCAATTGCAAGAACTTCCTGCAACTCTTTGATGTCAACGCCGTAAGCGTTTTCAAATGCGCGGTTAAGTTTGTTCATGCTCAAATTCCTTTCAAGTCGCAGATTGCGATTTTATCAACGACTGTCTTTTTATTATAACATTACCTACGATTAATGACAATAACCTGAGCAAATTTTACACTCATGTAATATTCTATTGAAAAAATCGGAAGAAATTTAATTTTAACTCTTGTAATTACAAACAGATTAAGTATAATGATATACATATTTATCTCGGCGTAGCATAACCTCAGATGCTTCGCCATTTGTCAGAGGGGAACGTTAAATGCTCGGTAAGATCGTTAGAGTACGTGTTACCGCCCCAATGAACTCTTACAACAGGCGTTTCGGCTATAAATATGCTCTTAATTTCGGTGTTATAGAAAGCGGCTCATCTGTGGGTAACTCTGTTCAAGGTGCCTACATCATGGGTGTTTCTCATGCCGTAAGGAATTTTGAAGGTCGTGTTGTCGCCATTGTCAGACGTTTCGGCGGTAGAGGAATTGTTTGGGTTGTTGCACCCAAAAGCACAAGATTTATTGTCAATGACATTAAAAAGGCACTTTCGTTTGCAGAATGTGAAGAGAACTACAACATAGAATGTCTGTATGAACGTTCCTGCGGTGCGGTGGTATATACCGACTGCAAGGGTGAAAGGCTGTTTCTTCTTATCAAAAACAAGCGCAGTGCACATTGGGGATTTCCTAAGGGTCACATTGAAAAAGGTGAAACCAACGAAGAAACCGCAAAACGCGAAGTGCTTGAAGAAACGGGCCTTGAAATTGAACTTACACCCGGATTCAGTGCAAAATCAAACTATACCATTCAAGGTAAGGTTGAAAAGCTTGTTATCATTTTCCTTGGCAAAAGCAACACAACAGACGTTGTGCTTCAGCAAGAGGAAATTGACGACAGTTGCTGGTTGAATTACGATGATGCAATGGCAAAGCTTAACTTCGAAAATGACAAAAACATTTTCCGTCGTGCAGGTGAGTTTCTCAAATCATCACAAACCAACATTTAATAAGGAGGTTGTCTGTAGTGTCAGAAACTCTTGCCGGTTTTTTTGTTGAACTGTTCGACGGTAAAATTTCATCCGAACTTATTGTGTTCATAATTTCAATGTTTCCGGTGCTCGAGCTCAGGGGCGGTCTTATTGCCGCAAAACTGCTTGATGTTGAGCTTGTCAAAGCTTTCATTATCTGCTATCTTGGCAACATGTTACCGATACCTTTCATTTTGCTTTTCATCAGGAAGATTTTTCAGTTTCTTAAACGCTTTGAAAAAATTGGTAAGCTGATTGAAAAGCTTGAAGTCCGTTCACTCAGGAAGGGTGACAAGGTGCGCAAATACAGTGCATGGGGTCTGCTTCTGTTTGTTGCAGTTCCTTTGCCGGGTACCGGCGGATGGACAGGTGCTCTTATTGCGGATTTGCTTGATATCCGAATTAAGCATTCCTTGCCCGTTATTGCTCTTGGTGTGTTGATAGCAGGTTTTATTGTTGCCTGTGTTTCATACGGCTTGTTGGGTGCGCTGGGGTTATAAATAAGATAAAAAGCGGTTGCTTCGTTGTGAGGCAACCGCTTATGTTTTATACGTAGCTTCTTTCAGTTGTTATTACCGCATAGTATGTTGCTTCGCATTTTTCAAGTTCTTCCGTGAAGCGTTGCTTTATTTCACTGTCGCTGAGCTTGAATTTATGCGGAACAACAACGTCAAAAATGAGGTTGGTGTGTGTCGGTCCGTCAACAACTCTGAAGTCGTGGAAGTGAAGCTCCTCATCAATACTGAGGAGAATCTCTTTTGTCATGTTACGCAGAGCGTTGATTTTTTCGTCGTCGTACACAAGCGGGTCGAGGTGCACAACCATGTTTACATTGAATTGTTCAAGGATGGTTTGCTCCATTCTGTCGATAATGTCGTGTGTGGTAATAAGGTCGGAATCGGCTGAAAACTCAGCGTGTATTGAGCCGAACACAGAGTTTGCACCGTAGCTGTGAATAACAAGGTCGTGCACGCCAAGCACACCCTCACACGAAAGCACGTAGCTTACAATGCTGTCGACGAGTTCTTTGTCGGGCGGTGTTCCCATAAGCTCGCTGACTGTTTCTTTTATAATGCCGAATCCCGAGTAGAGAATGAAAAGAGCAACCGCAATACCAACGTAACCGTCAATTGAAATATCGGTGAATTTTGAAATAATGAGTGCAAGCAGTGCAACTGAGGTTGAGGTTGTGTCGGCAATACTGTCGGCAACAACCGCGGACATAGCAGGGGAGTTGATTTTTTTGCCGAGTGTCTTGTTGAATACAGCGAGCCATATTTTTGCAAGTATTGAAATCACAAGAACTGCAACCGCCGCATAAGAGAAGGTTGTGCTTTCTGCATTTTTAATTCTGCTGAAAGAAGATTTGATAAGCTCAAAGCCCATCAGCTCAACAAGCATACCAACAATCAGCGCCGCGATATACTCGAATCTGCCGTGGCCGAAAGGGTGGTCGTTATCTGCTTGCTTGTTTGCAATTTTGAAGCCGGCAATTGTTATCATTGAAGATGCGGCGTCCGCAAGGTTGTTGATTGCATCGGCGGTGATTGAAATGCTGTGCGCTACCGTGCCGATAAAGAGCTTGGCAACTGACAGAAGTATGTTCAGCGCAATACCGACAGCGCCGCTGAGTATGCCGTATTTTTCACGGACGGCAGGGTTTTTGACGTTGTTGCCGTCTTTAATGAAAAGTTTAATGAGTAGAGATGTCATAATTCACCGTTCAGTTGTTAATAATGTGTACGTCGAGCTGATTGAAGGGGATGTTAATGCCTTCTTTATCAAATGCGAGCTTAACCTTTTCTTCAAGCTCAAAGAAAAGATCCCAATACTTGTCTGTATCGCTCCAAACTCTTGCAACAAGACGGATGCTGCTTGCTTCGTGTGAGCCTACGAATACAACGGGTTCAGGGTCCTTGAGTGAAAATTCGCTTGCAAGAGCAAGACCGAGAACGATGTTCTTAGCCTGTGCAATGTCAGATGCATAGCTGATGTCGAAGGCAAAGTCAACTCTGCGCTTATTCTCAGCGGAATAGTTGACGATGTTGCTTGTTGTGATTGAGGAGTTGGGGATGATAACCTTTTTGTTGTCGGGCGTTATAAGCACAGTATACATGAGATGAATATCGGCTACACTGCCTGTACTGCCGGCTACTTCAACAAAGTCACCGTTTTTGAAGGGGTGGTTAATCAAAATCTGTATACCGCTGGCAAACTGCGCAACGCTTGCTTGAAGACCGAGACCTGCAGTAACACCGGCGGCACCGATGGCGGCGATGAAGGTGTTGATGTTGAAGCCGAATTTAGAAAGCGCTGAAACGAAGAAAATGACAAGCACAACGAGCTTGACAATGCTTGCGATGAAAGCATGTACTGATTGGTCAACACCCTTTGCGGTGAGAGCTTTGTGCACGATTTTAACAGCGAATTTTGCGGCAAAAATTCCGATTATAATTGTAAGAATTGCAACAACGAGGTTGGGCAGGATTGTGATTAATCTGTTGACGAGGTCGAGCTTTTCCCACCAGCTTGTGACGTTTTCCGTTACGGCGTCAATCGCCTGGTCTGCACCGATGACACTGCCGTCGGGGTTTGTGAGAGACATAATTGTGGTGAAGGAATATTCCTCAGTGGTTGAAATTGCTTCTGCTGTTGTGGCTTCCGCAGATGCGGTAAGCAGGTTTAACAGTGGAATACGCATGTTTTTTACCTCTCTTTCTTTTTTTACGGTTATATTTCCGTTAACTTTGAAATTATACCATTTATTTACATATAATGCAATAAGTGAAAAGAACAGAACTTATTATTCACAAAGAATAACCCCCGCTTTGACAGCAGGGGTAAAAGGTTTTAAATAATTGCAATAATTATTCAGCTTCGGGTGCGCCAACGGGGCAGGTTCCTGCGCATGCACCACAATCAATGCACTTGTCAGCATCAATAACGTACTTGTCGTCACCTTCGCTGATTGCACCAACGGGGCAATCGTCAACGCAAGCGCCGCAAGAAATACAATTGTCAGAAATTACGTATGCCATGATTTAACCTCCTTAAAGATTTGAATAGCAGACTCTCGTCTTGATAAACATTGTAGCACAAAAAATTAAAATTTCAATACCTATTTTTTATATATTTCTATATTTTTAACCAACATTAAAATTAAACTCAGTCTATTGACGGGAATAAATTGAGGTACTATAATAGAAGAAATCAAATATGGGGGATTTTTAAAATGGCAAAAAGATATCTGATTATCAATGCTGATGACTTTGGTCTTTGCTCAGCATCAAACCGCGCAGTAATGGAACTGTTCGAAAGCGGCTATCTCAAATCTTCAACAATAATGATGCCTTGTAAGGGTGCAGAGGAAGCTGCGCGTTTTGCTGCGGAGCATCCCGAATATGCGATCGGCGTACATCTCACCACCACAAGCGAGTGGGATAACTATAAATGGAAGCCACTCACCGACGGCAAGACCCTTGTTGACGAAAACGGCTGGATGTGGCGTTCAACCGAGGAGTTTTCAAAGCATGCCGACCTCAAGGAAACACGCGCTGAATTGCAGGCTCAGCTTGATAAAGCGCTTTCATACGGTATGAAGCCTTCACATTTGGACAACCACATGGGCTCACTTTACGGCAACCGTGACGGCAGATTCACAATGCTTGCCACCGCTCTCAAGTTCTGCGGTGACCACGGCTATGCTTTCAGACTTTACAAAAAAGCGCAGAAATGTGTTTGCCCCAGCGACACACCTTATTTCCTGCTCAAAGCATCCACTCTTATTACAAAAACTCTCACTGCAAAGAATAAGGTTATCGTGCCTGACTATCTTCTTTTCCCCGATTGGCTTCAGCCCGGCCTCAGAGAGAGCTACGAGCATTACAGAAACGTTATCCTCAATTTGTGGACAAATATCCCGGAAGGTATTACGGAAACCTTTGTTCATCCTTGTGTTGAAGATGAAGATTTCAAGACCTTTGTACGTGATTGGCAGGACAGAGTGTGGGAATATCGCCTGATGAAAGACCCTGTTATGCATCAAGCTCTTAAAGATAGCAACATTGAGCTTATCAGCTACAGAGACCTCGTCAGGATGAAGTCTAAATAATTGTTTTGGTTTTACATATGAATTTACGGTGCATCTGAGTATGCACCGATACGGAGGCATAGCTCAGTTGGTCAGAGCGTACGGTTCACATCCGTAAGGTCGAGGGTTCGAGCCCCCCTGCCTCTACCAGAAAACGACAGATTCCGACAGGAATCTGTCGTTTTCAACTAAATCCACCCTTGCGGGTGGGTGAAATATTGCTTTGCAATGTGAAATACGCCTGCGGCGTGTGAAATTCGC
>JAZNQF010000058.1:0-8315 GCA_045590055.1 Acutalibacteraceae bacterium | reverse complement strand
GTGCAAAGGTTATTGTTGTTGAGCAAAACGGAGATGTGGGCGGGATTTCAACATCGGGTCTTATGAGCCATTGGACAGGCAGCTGCGGCAGCCCTTTGTATTATGAAATTCTGAAAAGAACAGCCGAAAAAAATGAAGGTGAATTCAAAAATGAAATCACCAACCTGATTGACCCTGAAAAGCTGAAAACACTTTATCTTGAAATGCTTTGTGAGGTTGGTTGTAAAGTTATGCTTTATACTTTTGCTGAAGATGCAATCTGCGATGGCGATAAAGTGCTCGGTGCAACCGTTATCAACAAATCGGGAAAAACAGATATTTATGCCAAAATCACTGTTGATGCTACGGGTGACGGGGATATTGCTTCAAGCGCAGGGGCGGAATTTGTTCTCGGCAGAGGAGAAGATAACAAAATGCAACCTGCAACACTTATGTTCAAAGTCGGCGGTGTTGACTATGACAGGGCTGTATTTTTAGGCTCATTTGAATCTACTTATGAAACACCGAACGGCGAGCTTCAGGCTCTTGCGAAGCAGCATATTCCTTACCCTGCAGGGCATATTCTCACTTATGAATCAACCCTCCCCGGTGTTGTTACATGCAATATGACCAACGCCATTGAAATTGACGGCACAAACGCAGATGACCTCACACGTGCCACTCTTACTTGTCGCAGGCAGATGGATGATATAGTTAAATATCTGCGTGAATTTGTTCCCGGTTATGAGAATTGTTATGTTATCAGCTCAGCTTCGTTAATCGGTATTCGTGAAACAAGACATTTCAAGGGAAAATACACCTTAACGGAGAAGGACATTCTCGATGCGCGGGTTTTTGATGATTATGTTGTAAAAGATGCTTACTTCAATTTTGATGTACATAATCTTACAGGTGCAGGCCTTGACAAAACAGGGGTACAAAAGCATTTTGAGCAGGATAAAGGATATACAATTCCTTACCGTTGCCTTCTTCCTGAAATCAAAGAGAATCTTTTGCTTTGCGGCAGAAATATTTCAGGTACACATATAGCGCATTCGAATTTCAGAGCAATGCCTATATGCCTTGGAATTGGTGAGGCGGCAGGTGCGGCGGCATACATCAGCGTTTCGCAGAAATGCAGTTTGAATGATGTGGCAGTCAAAGAGCTCAGAGAAATTATAGGAATATAAGTGTCGACTTAATTCCGGCTTGTCGAACTGTTGATGAATTAACAAACTGTGGTTTTAAAATGGAAAACAGACACAAAGAAGTGCTTAAACGAAGAGGAAAGACGATGTATGTAGCTTTCATGAAACTGTTCAAAATGAAGCCCGTATGCACTGTTAAGCTTCAGCATGAATAAACCGAAACCGTCGGGGATTTTACGCCCCGACGGTTTTTCTGTTAAGCATAATCTGTTTTGTTTTATTGCAATTGCACAGCGCCTGTAATTTACTTTGCGGTTACGTTGCAGTATCTGCCGATGCTGAACATTGTCTGCGGAATGAGCTGTTGATTTCCGCAGACGGTAATGCCGTCAAGTGTGACCTGTACGGTGTTTGTGTTACTGCCCGTGCCTGCAATTTTGGAGGGCATGTAGGATGTGTATGAAATGTTTTTGAAAGCAACGTTCTTGATTTCAAAATTCTCCGCTTCCTCGTCATAAATCTTCACAAGGATTGCTCTGCCTTCGTCACGGAAAATTTCAATGTTTTCAAAAAGAATACCGTCAATGCCGCCGTCGGTCTGCTCTGCTACAACGACGAGAGAACCGATTCTGTCATTATCCCATATTCCGTCACGGTAAATTACGGCGCAATCGCGGAAGGTGACGTCTGAAATCATCTTATTGACTTCGCCCGTAATTCCGAAGCATCTTGCATATCCGCCCCAGGCGATGCAGTTTGTGAAGGTGATGTTTTTGCTGTCCATTATGCCGCCGAGTGCTTTTACTTCAAAGGTGTCGTCGGCTACTCTTGCAAAGCAGTTGTTTACTTTCACGTTGTGACTGTTGCAGATGGCAAAGCCGTCGCAGTTGCCGCGGTTGCCGATGATATCAACCTGCTCAATATTTACGTCGGTGCAGCAATAGGAAATGAAAGACCATTCGGGTGAGTTGATAATCTTGATTCCGCTGACGTTGACGTTGTTGCAGTTTGTGAAAACCACGCCGCGACGTTCGCGTCTGTCAAGGCGGGTGAGGTCAATAACACCTCTGCCCGTGAGGGTTATGTTGTTGCAGTTGTAGAAGTTGAGGAACGGATATCTCGTAAGTCCGATGGCGTTATCTGACCATGCGCTCGCTTCAAAGTATTTGTTCTCATCCTCAGCGCAGTCAATGTCGTAAAGATGGTTTGCAATAACGTAAGCTCCTTCACGCAGATAAATAACCTGATTGCTTTGAGCAACAAAATTGACGTAGTCATACATATATACACCTTTGTCAAGGACAATAACGTTATCCTCGCCGTACTGTGCAACGTATGCGGCAATTTCGGCATCCTCGTCAATTTTTTCGCGTACCATGAGAGTGTAGCCGTAATACTGATTCGCGTTGTTGAAAAGGAAGGTATAAACGCCTGCTTTGCTGATTGATGCGGTTACGGTGTTGTTTTCGCAACGGGCTTTAACTCCATGCGATTCGGGCAGGACGATAGCGTTCTTAAGATTTACGTCTGCGCCCGTTATCTCAATGTTGAACGAAAAGTCCTTGCTTGTGTCAACGTATATTTCGGAGAAAGAGTGGAGCGTACCTGTGTCGTCTGCACGGATAAAAACCACCGAAGCATAAACGGGAATTTCGGTGCCGCTGACCTTTGCTGTGTAATACGGAGAAACCGTGATGCCGTTGATGTCATCGTATCCGCCCGACTGCACGTACTCGGGCAGCTCGGCAGAGGCACGGCCCACAAGCTCCTGCTCGGTGAGGCCTGCTTCTTCAAGGGTGACGATTGCCTCTTCGGGATATTGAAGAAATGAAAAATCAAAATTGTCGCTCTCGGGGTAAACCGTCGCAGGGGAGAGCAGGCTTGAAAAGAAGATTGAAGCCGTGGTTAAAACCGTAAACAGAAATTTGATGATAGCTTGCATTGAAATTACCTCCTTATGACGTCGGAAAGGTCAACTTCCGACATCTGTTGTCGGCATCATTGTATCACAACAAATCGGATTAATCAACAAAAGATTGAACGGTATATTAACACCTGAACTTCATTTTTATTGACATATCCCGACTGTTAGAATATAATATTTTCGGCAAACAAATCCGCATTTGGCGTAAAGCAAAAAACAGGGGAGAAAAAAATATGAGCTTTATATCGTCTTTAATCAGCATCATTCTCAGCGTGTTCACCTTTTTCGCATCACTTGTAACCCCGTCCTTTGTGGCACCTGTGCCCGAAATGGCGCAGGATGATTTCATCCCCGTTATGCGCTTTGTGGCTACAAGCGATACCCACATCGAGACACTTGGCGACACGGGCTGCAAAAGGCTTTCATCTATGATAAAAACCGCCTACGCAATCAGTGACGCGGATGAGGATTACAAAAAACTGGACGCGGTTGTGTTTTCCGGTGATATTACCGACCATGGCTTCAAGGATTCATTTTTTGCTTTTGCCGCAGTAACGGACGTTGAAATCCGTGAGGGTACGGAACGTCTGGCGGTGGTTGCCAAAGCTCATGACAGTTATACATATTTAAACAACAGCGTTAAGCTGTTTACCGAGATAACAGGGCAGGAGACCGATTTTCACAGAGTAATCGGCGGCTTCCATTTCATCGGAATTTCACGCTCCGAAACGCTTAAGCATTACACTGAGCAGCAGGTGCAATGGCTTGACGAGAATCTTGCCGACGCAGTTGAGGATGACCCCGAAAAGCCCGTTTTTGTGTTCCAGCACGAGCATGTGAAGGATACGGTTTACGGCAGCAGTGAAACTGACGGCTGGGGACTTGACGTTTTCACTCAGGTGCTTTCAAAGTATCCTCAGGTTGTGCACATTTCGGGCCACTCACATTTCCCTGCAAACGACCCCAGGGCTGTATGGCAGGGCAGCTTCACGGCAATAAACGACGGCGGCCTTGCGTATTTTGAGCTTGCCGTAGACGGCAAAAACGGTCAGTTCCCCAAAGAAAAAGACAGAATGAGTCAGGCACTCATCATTGAGGTTGACGCCGACAACAGAGTGCTTGTGAAGGTGCTTGACGTGGATGAGGGCGTGATTATGAGAGAGTTCCTCATCGACAACGTGACTGAAATGAGCAAGACGAAGTACTCCTTTGAGGCAAGGAAAGCAAAAGCCTCTGCGCCCGTTTTTGCCGAAGATGCAGTTCTCGGCTATGAGAAAAAGGGTGCAATGCATTACGTAACCGTGCCTCAGGCAACGGTGAGTGAGGATAACGAGGTGTTTGTTTACAGGCTCTCAGTTGTCAATGCAAAGGGTAAAACCGTGCATGAAGCGTGGGCGTTTTCCGATTACTTCTTTGCAGATGCACCCGAAAGCATCACATTTGACGGCTTCATGACTCTCGGCAAAGGACACACCGTAAAGGTCTGCGCTGAAGACGTGTGGGGCAACAGAAGTGAATGCTTGGAAATAACCGTATAACAATTAACGCCGTGGGAAACCTCGGCGTTTCTTATGCTTTTTGTGTTCTGCACGTCAGTTGAAAGATGCACTGTGTTTGCGTTTTCGGCTTGCGTGTGCTATAATCGTTCTGCAAATATAAGTCAGAAAGTCGGATATCAATGAACAAATTTCTCAAATCGGGAACATTGAGCTTGCTTATAAACATAGTATACGGCTTGAAAGGAAAGTGGGGATTGTGCATAAGCCTCAGACTGTTGATAAAAGCACAAGAATTATACACATACAAAAAATCGTACAAAGCATCTGACTTTGTACGATTTTTGCATTGTTGTTTTTGCGGCTTTTCAGGAACGTTTCTGCGTTGACGGCAAAGCGGTTATTCCGCATAAGAGCATCTTACGGTTGTTCTTTTTGTTCCGCTGTAAGTGCAGGTGTAAAGAATAAGGTCGTCACCGCTGTTTTTGATTTTGTCAACGTCGGTCGGCAAAAGCAGCTCAATTGAATCAACCTTGTAGTGTCGGACGTCCGACTCCATGTCGGTGAATATCACCGAATCTCCCGGCTTGAGGTTGTGCAGATATCCGAAATGGATTTTGTAATTATGGGCGGCAATCACAAGGTTGTCCGTTTTTGTGCTGCCGTAATAGCGGCAGGGGGCAATCTTCAGCCTGCGGTAATCCCATTCGGACATAACGGGCAAATCGAGGTTGAGGGCAGGTATTGACAGATAGCCGATGTATCCGTAGCCGTCAATGGTTTCAACCTTCATTTCCTCGTCAAACGGGTCAACAACTTTATCCTCAAGCCCGTTTTTCGCTATGCTCAGCCTGATTGATTCCATGAGCACAACGGAGCTTTCCTGCGCCATTTTGTTTTCGTGGTTGTTGTAAAAAAGAAGCCCCATGGCCAGACCGACGAACAGTATGCCGAAAGTCATAAAGGTGATGGCTATTTTCCGTTTCATGCTGTTTCCTCGTCTTTTTTGCCGAAATTAAGCATTGCCCAGCCTGTGCTGAAAAGAATCAGCCCCGATATGGATAAAACCGGTATCGGCCAGTTGAGCTGACCTGCATCAATAAGCTCGTCAGGCTTTGTTGTCGGCTCGGCGGGCGGAGTGTCGGGCTTTGCTGCAGGCTGTGTGGTGGATTCCTGCTCAGGTGTTGTTGTGGACGGCGTTTCCTGCGGTGAATCTTTTTTGTTGGTGATGGTGACGGTGTTTGACGATGCCTCGTAGGTGACCTTGTATCCGTCGGGCACTTCACTTTCAACAACGCTCCACGTGTGCGTCGCCGAAAGGTCGTCCCATCTGTAATACCAGTTGTTACTTTCGCTGAGTGTGATTTTTTCAGTTTCTCTGTAATCACACAAAAGGCTGACGGTTACGGAGTCGGGATGCTCACCCTGCGTGTCCCACTGCTTTTTAACGCTGATGTAGGTTGTTTTGTTTGCGCTTGCGGAATCAAAAATCTGCATTTTGGGTGTGGCGTTGATGTCGTAAATCCAGTCCTTGTTTTCCTTGTCGTAAAGAGGGATGTTGATTACAAAAGGTGACGGCATAAAGTAGCCGGGTGTGTCGCCCAGCGGAACGATGAGATAAACACCGGGTGTGAGATTTTCAAAAACAATGCCGCCGTTTTCATCCGATGATTTAAGCGTGAAGGGCAGAGCATGTGTGAGTGCAAAGTGCGTGAGGTGAATGGGCAGGTATGCATCTTGCAGGTTATCCATGTCCATATTGCAGTCGTCATAGGGGATAACGTAGTCATAGCCCAAACCGTTTTCCTTTTCATATGCGGCGGCAAAGAAATACAGACGGAAGGACGCGCCTTCAATTATATTGCCCGTTCTTGCATCGGCAACATGAAGTGTGATGCTGCCGTTTTTGCTGACGATGGCGGAAACAGCGGGAGAAAATGCATGAAGGAACAAAGTGAGTGCAATTGCAAAAGCAACAACACCTGCCATGATTCTTTTCTTTTTCATCGGCTGTTCCACCTTTCTTTTAATCTTTCTTTTTCTTCTTATTCTTACTCTTGGAGGATTTGACTATAAGGTAGATGAGAAGCAGACCCAATATCGGAGCCGCAACCGCAGGGGTAACAATCAGCGGGTCTATCTGATAAGCCTCGGTGATTACGTTGATGACCTTGTCTTCCTCAATGTTTTCAATGCGTGTGCCCCTGACGAGCATTCTGTGGGTGTTGATGCCGTAGGGTGTGCAGGTGACGAGCGTGCATAAATCTTCGCCGGGTACGATGTTGAGGTTATCCGTTTCGTTCGGGAGAACGATGAGCACCTGGTCAACCTGATAAGTGAACGTTCTGTCAAGAATTCTGATTGTGAATATGTCACCGACCGTGAGCTTGTCAAGGTTGGTGAAAAGCTTTGCGGAGGGCAGACCTCTGTGCGCGGAGAAAACTGCGTGGGTGCTTTCACCGCCTACGGGCAGGCTGGAGCCTTCAATGTGACCCACGGCGGAGTTGAGCACCTGATCGCTTGTGCCGTGGTAAATCGGAAGCTGTACCTTGATTTTTTCAATGGTTATGTAACCCATCATTCCGTTGCCGTTGACGTCAAGCGTGCTGTAATATTCGTCAGCGATGTTTTTGTGGTTCAGGAACGGAAAAGACATGTTTTTGATTTTCCGGTTATATGCTTCAGCCTTTTCAAAAAACGCGGAGTAATCTTCGGGTGTCAGGTCAACAATAAGGTCATCGTAATTGATGATTGCCTGAGACTGCCTTTTTTCATTCCAGAAGTCGCTTACGGTAGGGTAGAGCATAACACTCAGCCCCACAAAAAATATTGCCACAAGGATAATGGTGGAAAGACTTCCGCCTTTTTTCTTTTGTGCGGTTTTTTGTTTTTTCATATAAATTCCCACTTAATTAAAACTCTCAACGTTGTTTCTGAAGTTGCTTCAGCAACAACGGTCAGAACTTTAATCCGGGTATCGCCCTGCCGACGTGAAGTCGGCAGGGCATTGTGTTACCGTCCGTTAGCTTTCGCTATCTGAATCTTCCGATTCTTTATCCCTTCATGCGAAGGAAGCCATTCTCTTCTTGGAGATGAGGATGATAGCTGCGCCGAGCATAAGTACGATACCAGCAACGTAGAAAATTGTGGTACCGATGCCGCCTGTTTCGGGAAGAAGACCACCGGTCTTGTTCTCTACTTCGATTGTTGCGGGATCAGCGCTGTTGATTTGGTATGTTGCTGTAAGGCCTGCTTCGTCGTATGTGCTTGTGATGTTAACGTTAAGGTCAGCGGCAAGCTTGTTGTAGCCTGCGGGAGCTTCTGTTTCGTGAAGCTTGTATTGACCTTCGTCAAGACCGACGATTTCGAACTTACCGTTAGCATCTGTTTCGATTGTGTCGATTGTGCCGTCTTCATCAACCTTATAAGTGGGAACTTCTGCGTCTGCTACTTCTGAGAACTTGATGGCGTTGCCGTCTTTGTCAAGAAGCTGGAACTTAGCACCTGCAAGGTTTATCTTGTTTTCGCCGTCCATTGCGTACTTCAGAACGTCCATCTTCCAGGTGTAGGTTGTTGTTTTGTGTTCTGCGGTTTCCCAAGTGCTGTCTTCACCGTATGAAAGGTAAACTGTGTTGTCGTTGCCGTCAACTACGATGTTAGCATTTTCGTTAAGAGTTGCTGAGTAGTAAACAGTGAACTGTGTGCCCTTAGCAAGACCTGCGATGAAATCATCTTCGAATTCAACGTCAAATGTGTGGCCGTCTGCGG
>JAZNQF010000057.1:0-16113 GCA_045590055.1 Acutalibacteraceae bacterium | reverse complement strand
CGTCACCCTAGACATATCTTTCATTCTTCACACCCACGCCAATCAACACTTCGCCCGCTCTGCCTCGCGGTCAAAATTGTGAATCCAGTCTGCCTTCAGAAAATATATCAGGAAAACTATACTGCTGAGGGTCCACGTGATAGGATACGCCCACGACACCGTGGTAAGCTGATTAACCAGCCGCACCGCAACGGTAATGTACGATACGCGGAACACGCACCAGCAAGCAAGCATGGTGAACATCGGCACCGTAGCCTTACCTGCGCCGCGCATAACACCCGCGATACAATGCGAAAATGCAAGCAGAAAATAGAACGGGCAGATTGTGCGCATGTGCTGCACACCAAAGCCGACAGCCTGCGCAGAGTCGCTGAAAAAGCCAATCATATACGGCGCGAGCACGTACGAAATCACACCGATGAATTCTGCAATAACACAGCTGCATACCACGCCGAATGCAACACCCTTTTTGACCCTCGCGTGCTGCCCTGCGCCGAGATTTTGACCGACGAAAGTCGATAACGCCTGCGTGAAGCACGTAACGGGCAGGAAAGCAAAACCTTCAAGCTTTGAATATGATCCGCAGCCCGCCATTGCCGCCTTGCCGAAGCTGTTGATATTTGTCTGCACCACCACGTTCGCCAGGGCAATAACACTGTTTTGCACACCCGACGGCAGACCGTACCTGATGATATCTGCCAGGCTTTTTCTGTCAAAGCGTATCTCTTTGATTTTTACGCAGTACGGTGCATCAACCCACCTGATGTGCACAAAGCACATCAGCGCGCTGACACCCTGAGATATAGTTGTTGCAACCGCCGCAGAGCCTACACCCATACCGAGCACAGCAACAAAAAGCATGTCCAGCGCAATGTTTATGAAGGTAGAGAAAATCAAGTAATAAAGCGGATGCTTGCTGTCCCCCACCGCGTGCAGAATACCGACGAAGATATTATACATAACAACAAATATCGCGCCTAAGAAATAGTAGCGGAAATAACTGATTGATTGCGGGAGCACCTCGTCAGGTGTACCCATCAAACGAAGAATTATCGGCGTCAGCGCAACGCCTGCTACCGTCAGCAACACACCCGTCACAAGCCCGAATGCAATTGCCGTGTGGATTGCCTTGCGCATTGAGTTGTACTCTTTTGCACCAAACTCACGTGCGATAACAACACCTGCACCCATGGCAACGCCGTTGAAGAAGCTGACCATCATGAAAATCAGGCTACCCGATGAGCTGACCGCCGCCAGAGCCGCATCGCCTATGTAATTGCCGACGCACCACGCATCAAACGCATTATACAACTGCTGAAAAACGTTGCCGAGAAACACCGGTAACGCAAACAGCAGCATAACTTTCCATATAGTACCTTCAGTCAATGAATCACGCTGACGTTCCAAAGCCTGACCTTCTTTCTGTCGAAATGAGAACATTATAACGCTGTGTAACGGAAAGGTCAAGCTATGATAAAAGGGGGTTAAATAAAATCTTAACTTTATCTTAACCTCAAAAATATTGAAGCATATTTAAATTGCAGATATAATTGGTTTATTATTACTTGCGAGGTCTAATATGAGAAACATTTTAATTGTTGAAGATGATATCTATATAGGCAACATAATACACTTGCAGAAAGAATGAATGGTGAAATTTCAGCTTCGTATAGTAACAAAAAACTAACTGTCACCGTTAATTTTTTATCATAACATAGCTCTAAAAAACTATATGTAAAATTAACACAATACGTTACACCTCCACATTTCTCCGTCATAAGAAATTTTAACGCAAACTTTTACCAAAAACTTCATTATATTTCCATATTAGAAATATAAAATTGCAATATCGTGTCATTATTCTATAGGACACAAAATGCGTTACTATTGTTTCATCAGGAGGAAAAAACAATGAAGAAAAAAGCGTTATCTTTCATTCTGGCAGTTGTGATGATTTTCTCACTCACCGCCACACCCGCATTTGCAATTGACTTTGAGTCAACATCCGACCCCTTCACAAAGGTTATTGCCAGAGTTATCGGCACACTTTTTGAAGACCTTGTTGCCGCTCTCAACCATTTCATGAGAGAGAACGACAAGTTCGTAGACGAAGCCGACTACGTATACGACAATTTCTATGAAGGCACCGCAGAATTCATTGACGAAGCTGTTCAGGGCGCAAAATGGTCACTCGGTCAGAGCGACGCAAGCCTTGTACCCGAAAATTGGAAAGACTACAACCTCTTCCTCGGTGGTTTCATCAGCGAACAGAACTTCTTCACCAACGATGTACGCGAAATTCTTGACGACATGAAAGTCCGCGTAATTGCTCTCAACGACGGCTCAGGCAGAGGAACCGCAGTTTTTGCAACAATTGACTCCATCGGTGTTTCCAACGGCGACATCAGACATATCAGAGGTCTGCTCAGCGATTTTGCTAAGGCAAACAACATCAACTCCATCAACATTTTTGCCACACACACCCATTCAGGCATTGACACTCAAGGTCTGTGGACAGATATTTTCTCCAAGTGGCCCACCAACATCCTCAGCTCCTTCACAGGCATCATCGACACCCAGCAGGGTACTGACCCCGAATACATGGAATTCTTCTATTCAAAGGTTGCATCTGCAATTGAAGAAGCAGTTGGTTCAATGGCAGAAGGCACAATGACCTTTGCAAGAAAAGATATCGGCGAAAGATACTTCAACAACAAAAACAGACCCTCAGCTTCCTCACTCGACACAGAGCTCAAGCGTTTTGTTTTCACACCCGACGACGCTTCCCTCACACCCACAATCATCCTCAACATGTCTGCACATCCCGACGTTGTCGGTCTTGCAACAGAAGATGATCCCACCAAGGGTCACGGCGTTTCAGGCGACTACATCTACTACATCGGCGAAACCATCAACAATGCAGGCTACAACTTCATGTTCTTCAACGGCGCAATCGCAGGTATTTACATCGGCAGAGTTGACGTTCATGCAGACAAGCGCGTTGATATCGCCGCAAACTACGGCAGAGAAATCGGCAAGATGGTTCTCGGCATGACAATGACTGAAGAAGAAATCCTCGCTGACGAATACCTCATGGAGCTTGAATTCACAGGCGAGCAGATTGAAGGCCTTGAGTATATTCCGTGGCACGAAGGCTGGGTACCCGCAACAGAAGAAGCTGTTGAACCCATCCTCAACATCAAGCTCGGCAAGGCTGAAATCCACGTTACCAACCCCGTTATTCAGGCAGCAGGCAAGCTCGGTGTTGTTAACTATCTCATCAAGAAGTCAAACGGTAACTACTACGTAGACACCGAAATCGGCTACATGGAACTCGGCAAAAATGTCAAGATTGCACTTGTACCCGGTGAACTGTGCACAGACCTTGCATACGGCGGCAATTCCCTCACCGCAGAAGGCTCCGTAAGCAGCAAGGATTACAAGGGCAAGACTCTTGTTGAAATCTTCGGTGAAGACCTCATCGTATTCGGCGTTGCAAACGATGCAGTTGGTTACATCATCCCCGAAAACGACTACTGCACATCACTTGCCTTCGGTCACTATCAGGAGACTCTTTCACTTGGCAAGACATCAGCAACAATGATGTTTGAAGCATACGAAACTCTCCTTGCTGAATAATCAACATTAAATCAAAAACGCCGCAACTCTCACGGGTTGCGGCGTTTTTTGTGTAGTTTTCAGCTCAATCAGGGATGTTAAGCACGGCATCAAGACAAAGTGTCAGCGCATATTCGTATGCATTTCCACCCCAATTGCGCTCATCATAGTTTTCAACATCGGCAAGAGTGTCGGCAGTATAAAGTATCTCTCCCCACACAGCACCGCGCCTTTGTGCGCATGCCGCAAGTGCCGCGCACTCCATTTCAACAACGCGGCAACCTTCGTTTTTTCTGTATTCTACCATACCCTTTGTTTCACGGTAAAAGCCATCAGTTGTCCACGTAACAACCGATGTGTAAGGCAGATTATGTCGTTCCATTGTTTTTTCAATTGCCGTAAGAGCTGTTTCACTCACGTCAACAAACCTTGACGGCGGCAGATAATGGTAGGATGTGCCCTCATCGCGCAGAGCTTTGACGGGAATGAGAAACTCACCCTCATCAAAGCTTTCAAGCACCCCGCACGAGCCGGCTGAAACAATCTGACTCACACCGTAACCAATCAGCCAATCCATAAATTGAGCGGCAGCAGCGGCGCCAACAGGGGCCTGACACAAGCAAACCTCCTCACCTTTATGTTTTGTTATATAAACAGGGAATCTCTTTGTTGCAGAAAGAAACTCCCCTGCCTTTCTGCAATTGTTCTTTTCGGCATACTTGTCAACATAGCCTTCAACAAAAACGTACACCGCCTTTTTGGGCAACTGTAAATCAAGGTTTTCATGCCTCGGCATTATAATTGCAGAATCGTCCGAATCAAACTCAAGAATCGGGAACTCATTTTTGATTACACTCACAGAATATCACTCCAATATCGGTTTGTCACAAAACTCAACCACGGGCGCGCCTTTGATACCGTCGGACTCAAACACGACAATTTCATTCCTGCCCGTTTTCAGCACGCTTGCAGGCACATACAACGTCCTCTGTGGGCCGATCTCCCAGT
Organism: Acutalibacteraceae bacterium; assembly: GCA_045590055.1. Taxonomy (GTDB): domain Bacteria; phylum Bacillota; class Clostridia; order Oscillospirales; family Acutalibacteraceae; genus UBA6857. The sequence goes on along the minus strand of JAZNQF010000057.1, from coordinate 11,487 downwards.
ATCTGCCGAGATTGAAGCCATTGAGCACAACGAAGCCCTTTGTGAAATTATCAAGCTTGAGGAAAGTATCCTTCGCTTCGTTTATTTCAACGTAACCTTTGTAGAAAGCGGATTTCTCTTTGAAATTTCTACCGTCAAACGTCAGTTTATCAAGGTTGTCCATCGGCAGAGGATAAACCTCCCAGTCAAAGTGTATTTTTCTGCCGAGCAAGCATCTGCCTGCAATACCCTTTTTGCGCATCATCTTGGGGCCGAAATTTGTTCTGCCCATGTTTTCGCAAAGTACCGTCAGCACGTCGCCTGCCCTTGCGGTTATGTTTGTGCTGAGTCTGTCGTTTATGTAGAGTATATCAACAAGCTCATCGTTTATGTAAATCTGCGCGCGGTCACCAAGACTTTCAAACGAAAGCTCCGTGTTGTCATAGTCGCGCCTGAGCACCGTACGATAGGCAATGAAGCCGTAGCCTATGCCATATTTTTCCATACACTTGGGCACGTCGGAATGAATCGTAGTGCTGAGCGCAGGCAACGCCGTGAAGAAGCCCACACTCTCATTCAGCTCAACCTTGCCGTATGCTTTTTTCTCGCGGTTAGCAGGAATCTCAGGCAGTGCTTCGCCCGTGTGCTTCTGTATAACCTCGCGAACTGCCATATACTTTGCGGTAATGTCTCCGCATTCGGTGAGCATAGCATCATAATCGTAGCTTGTTACGTCGGGAGCAAAGGTTTCATAATGGTTTGCACCCGATGTAAAGCCAAAGTTTGTGCCGCCGATGAACATATACATGTTTAGGCTGCCCCTTGTGAGCATGTCGTCAACAACCTTTGCGTAATCCTCAGCAGAGGTTGTGTGGTGCTTGTCATCACCCCACGCATCAAACCAGCCGTTCCACATCTCCATGCACATTTTGGGCACATCAGGGTAAAGCTCATCGTGTGCCTTGAAGTTTTCTTCCACACGGCTGCCGAAATTGAGGGTGGAAAGGCAACCGTCAATTGCGCCGTCAAGAATGTCTGTTTTTGACGTACCGTCCGAGGTGAACAAAGGCACGTCAATTCCGCGGCGGATAAAACCGTCCTTGAGGTAGACGAGATACTCCTTGTCGTCACCGTAATATCCGTATTCATTCTCGCACTGCACCATAATAACGGGGCCGCCGTTCGTGCAAAGAAGCGGCTTTATCTCAGCGCACAGACGGTCAAGATAGCGGTCGAAGTGCGCAATGTATTCTTTGTTCATGCAACGGATTTCAATGTTTTCGTCATTCTGAATCCACCACGGCAAACCGCCGAACTCCCACTCCGCGCAGATGTACGGACCGGGGCGTACAATCACCATAAGACCCATCTCGCCTGCTGTTCTGATGAACTTTGCAATGTCGAGAATCCCCGTGAAATCGTATTCACCGGGTACCTTTTCGTGCATATTCCACGCGCAGTAAGTCTCAACACAGTTGCAGCCCATAGCCTTCAGCTTTTTGAAAATATCTTCCCACGTGTCAGGCATATTCCTGAAATAATGCACCGCACCCGAAATAAGCTTAACTGGCTTGCCGTCTTTAACAAACTGATTTTTGCATATTTCAAACGTCATATATATCACTCCTCACGGTCGATTATACTATATGCAACCCACATTGTAAACAAAAAACTGCACGCGTTCAAACCGGCGTACAGTTAAACAATTATGCGGTTTTCTTCTTTTTGTCCGAGCACATCAACAACGCGAGCACAACCGACAGTATGCCTGCCGTGAGCTTGCCAACGATGAGCGCAGGCAGCATTTCCGAATTGTACCCTGCCGTGAATGCAAGGTGGTCACCGAAAACAAACGCACCTGACACGGCAAACGCCATGTTTGCAACCTTGCCCCTCTCGTCCATGTCCTTGACCATGCCGAAAGTTGCAACTGAGTTTGCAAGCGTTGCAATCAGCCCTGCAACAGAGGTTGAATTCATGTTGAGCTTTTTTCCAATCTTGTCAATCGGCTTGCTGAGCACCTTTTGTATGACGATAATCAGCGGCAGTGCACCGGTGAGCACAATTGCAATCTGCCCGATGACGACAAAGGCGTTTTCAATTGAGTCGAGCCCCTTAATCACTGTGTACCCCGTTGTAAGCTCAATTCCTGCCGAGACTATACCGAAGGTTGACAGAGCCATGATGAACCAGCCGAAAATCTCAAACGCCTTGATGATGACTTTTTCAGCCTTCCACAGACCGAGCGCAATCACCAAAGAAAGCACAAGCACGGGCACGGTGTTAAGGAGTATCATTTTAATCGGCAAGCCTGCCGTAAGACCGCCTGCAACAATACCGACGGGGATTGTTACAAGGCCGCAGAGTATGCCTTTTGCAGCAAAGGTTTTGTCCGCAGGAGAAAGGGAGCTGACCGCAATCGGAATTGTGAAGGACACGGTTGAGCCGAGCATTGAAGCGATGACGATACCGCTGAGATTTGCCGCGCCCGAATCAGACGTGAGCTGATTTGCAAGCTGAGCGCCGCCCATGTCGCAAGCGAGGAAGGAGCCTGCAAAAACGGCAGGGTCTGCGCCTATGAGCTCATAAACGGGCGAAATGAACGGCGTACACACCCTTGCAATTACGGGCGCAAGCACCATGAAGCCCGTCATGGAAAGTGCAAGTTCGCCCATGGTGATGATGCCGTTTTCATACGCTTTGCCCAAACCAAGACGGTTACCGCAAATGCGATCCAGACCGCCGATGACGGAAAACACCGCCATTATGATAATCAGTATTTTGTCAAAGCTCAACTTAACTGTCGCTCCTTTTTACTTTCCGCTTTTTTGAAATAGCTTCTCATATAAAGCACAAGGATTGTGCCGATAATCGGGAAAATAGCCGCCGAAAACACACCGACCTTCATGCCGATTTGTTCAACAGACACGTTCATCTCTGCGCCAAGCTGTGTCGCCCACGCGCTTGCGGAAACTTTGTCAATAACAATACCGAGCAGCTGAGGGCCGACAGAGCCGCCGAGGTCACCGCCTGCCGCCATGAGCGCATAAGCCGCAACTCCGGGGTTGGGGAATTTTTCTTCCATGAAAATGAGTGTACCCGGCCAGAGCATTGACGTACACAAGCCAACAAGCACACAGGCAATCATCGACACCACAACGTTGCTTGAAACGCCCGCAACAACGTAGCATACCGCGGCACAAGCCATACCGCCGAGAAGAATCATAGATATGTTTCTGCCGAACTTTGCATAGAGCGTTCTGCCGACACCAAGAAGCACAGCAAATAAGGTCATACCAAGCACGTCGCCTACGGCTTTTGATATACCGAGGGCGTTTTCCATGTAGCCGGAAATCCAGTTTGTCATGGTGATTTCCGCGGCACCACCAATAAAAATGCAGAGCATACAAAGCGCGATGCCGAAGGTTCTTCCCTTTGCGCGTGACGAAACGGCACCGTGCTCAACGTTGAGCTCAGGTATGGGCGAAACGAAAAACAGAATTGATGATATAATCGGCAACGTTGCCCAGAAGCACGTGAGATACATCCAGTTTTCCGCCGTAAAAATCTTGAGGAACAGTGTGCTGACCGCAACCACCGTCACAACACCGTAAGCATAAAGCGAGTGGAACATACTCATGTCGCGATCGGGAGTTTCAGACGGCATTGCGGCAACAAGCGGGCTGATAAGCACCTCTGCAAGACCTGCCGAAACGGAAAATATGACCGTACCCGTCAGTAATCCAACGTATGCATACTGCGGAAAAAGTGTGGGCACCAACGCATAAATAAACAAACCGAGTGACGTAATCAGCGGCATGGCGCGCACCGTCACTTTGATGTTGAACATTTTGGGAAAGAATGAAAAAAGTAGGTCAATGAGAAGCTGAGTGCAGAAATTCACAAGCACAAGCGTACCCAGCAACGTGTATGAAACACCGTACATTTCCCTGAAAGACACAAAGAGCAACGGCGGCAGGCTAAACACCGACGACATTGCAAGATAGGCGAAAAAGCACGCTCTTCTCGTTCTTTTATAATTTGGTAAACTTCCGCTCATAAGAAACCTCTCAAATAACAACTTCACATTCGGTAACACCGTAATATTTCAAAAATTCAATACTGTCTGCTTCAACTGTTTCGCCGCAAACAACAATGGGTATTGCCGGCGGACACGACACCGTACTGCCGGCAAAAACTCTGCCTGCACATTCTTCAACAGGGCGTGTGACTGACGGTGAAAACACCGCTTCACGTATACTCATCGCACGTTTCGGGCGCGGTAACCGCAACTGTTTTGCGGCAACCGCATCTTTGCGCGGTATTGCAAGCAAGGCAGATTCAAGGCGTTCAAAATCATTCTCCGTATTCTGCACGGTGAACATGAACACGATGAAATCCGTGTCGCTGAATTCACATTCAATTCCGCTGTGGCGCAGAATATCGGCAAGCTGTGCACCCTCATAGCCGTACGGCTTTGCGGAAATTGTGAGTTTCATTTCTTCATCACCCACAAAGGTGAATCCTTTTGCTTCCAGCTTGCTTTTAAGCTCAGCCACGCGCTTTGCGGCGGCTTTGAGCTTTTCACAAAAGCCGTCTGCAATGAATCTGTTTGCCGCATCAAGCGACTGCAGAATGAGATATGACGGGCTGGTTGAAGCAAAAAGAGACATCGCCTTCAGCGCAGAATCTTTAAGAATCTGCGGCGCATGCTTTGAAATATGCAAATATGCACCGCCCGTCAGCACGGGCAGGGTTTTGTGCGCAGAATCACAGCACATGTCTGCGCCGAGATGTAGCGGATGTCTGCTTTCGGGCAGAAAGTTCAGGTATGCGCCGTGAGCATTGTCCACAAGCAGCAACACGCCGTGCCTTCGGCAAACTGCAGAAAGGCCTTTGATATCGGCAATGTTGCCGAGATAATCGGGGCTTGTTATGTAAACGGCGAACGGCTTTTTGCTTGCACTGCTCAGCCTGCCGTCAAGAAATTCGGGTGTGATGAGGCATTGAATAATATCGCCGCGATTTTCGGGGCAAAGCCATTCAACGTCAAAATCAAGCAAAGCGGCGGCGCTTACAAAAACATTGTGAACATTCCTTGCAGCAAAAACAAGAGGTCTACCCTCCTGCCCGCAATCAGCACCGTGGCGCATTGCCAGACAAAGCATTGCGCGGATTGCAAGCGACGAGCCCTCGCAGGAATAAAACGTGGCACCGCTTGAAAACAACTCAGAGGCGTTGCGCTGACTCTGTGCAATAATCCCCTTGGGTGCGCTGAGCACGTCTGCTCCGTCAATTTCGGTTATGTCGTTTTTTTCAACACCCATGAAGTCTGCACCCTTGTGACCGGGCATGTGCAGACGCACGTTTCCGCTTTTTGCATAGGCATTAACAAAATCACAAATCGGTGTGTTCATCATTCATCCTCGAGTGTTTTTGCAACTTCAAGCATAATTGCACATTCCATGCGCTTTTTGAACAGCTCACAACCGTATTTATACACACCCTGAACACTGCCTGTTGCATGGTAGGCATTTGCGGCGCAACCGCCCGAGCAATAGAGTTTTGCCCAGCAATCTGCGCATTCGGGTCTTGTGTAAACGTTGCACGCGGCGAACTCATCCTGTGCGGCAAAATTGTTGACGCCGTTGAACACATCACCGAGCTTGTATTTATCCTCACCAACAAACTGATGGCAGGGGTAAAGGTCGCCCCACGGGGTAACCGCCATATATTCCGTGCCTGAGCCGCAACCGGAAATACGCTTATAAATGCACGGGCCGCCTTTCAAATCAAGCATGTAATGGTAGAAGGTGAAGGACCTGCCCTCGCGGTGACGCCTGAGCATGAGCTCAGCGAGCTTTTCATATTGCTCAAGCACAACGGGCAAATCCTCAGCGGTGAGTGATGACGGCTCATCTGCAGGGCCTACAACGGGTTCCATGCTCAGCTCTGTGAAGCCGAGGTCAAGCATTGTTTCGATATCCTTGAGGAAATCGGGGTTTGCGTGGGTGAAGGTGCCGCGCATATAATAATTTTTGCCGCCTCTTGCTTCAACAAGGCGTTGAAATTTGGGCACAATCTTCTCCCAGCTTCCGTTGCCGGCATAGTCAACGCGGTATCTGTCGTGCACTTCTTTTCTGCCGTCGAGACTGAGCACAACGTTGCTCATTTCACGGTTGGCAAAATCAATCACGTCGTCGTCAATCAGTACACCGTTTGTGGTGAGCGTGAAACGGAAGTTTTTGCCCGCCTCTTTTTCAATGCTCCTTGCATATTCAACAAGCTGTTTGACAACATCAAAATTCATCAGCGGCTCACCGCCGAAGAAGTCAACCTCAAGGTTTCTTCTTCCCTTTGAGTTTGCAACAAGGAAGTCAAGAGCCTGCTTGCCGACTTCAAAGCTCATGAGCGCGCGCTCACCGTGATATTTGCCCTGACTTGCAAAGCAATAAGAGCAATTGAGGTTGCATGTGTGTGCAATATGCAAGCACAACGCCTTAACAACGCCTGCGCTCTTTTCCTTGAGTGCACCTGCCATCGGCTCAAAAGTGTCCTCTTTGAACAGTTTACCGTCTGCCTTAAGTGCTTCAAGCTGACAGAAACATTCTTCTATTTCTTCAGCCTTGACTTCTTCCGCGCTGTATTTTTCAAGTATAATGCGCTTGATTTCGTCACGGTCTGTGTTTTCATACATGCCGATGATATCATAAGTAGGCTCGTCAACAACGTGCACTGAGCCGGAATAAACGTCAACAACAATGTTGAGCCCACCGAGTTTGTAACAATGTATCATAACTTCAACTTCTCCAATTCAAAAGCGGCAATCTGCACCGTTTTAAGCATATACACAATGTGCAATAAGCCGCAGGATATCTGCACAAAAAATGCCGCCGAGACGGCGGCATTAAGGGTTGATTATTTGTTTGAGCTTTCGCACTGCTGGTTTGCGATGCCGCAGCTTGTTTTGCAGGCTGACTGGCAGGAAGTCTGGCATTCGCCGCAACCGCCGTTTTTGGCGCTCTCGCAAAGATTCTTTGTTTCAATTGTCTTGATGGGTTTCATGTTTATATCCTCCAAGCGATGATTTTTATTATGCTTGGATTTTATCATACGTAACCTGATTAGTCAAGCACTTTAAGAAAAAAGCGGTCAGTTTTCCACCGGCACACTCACACCTGCGCCAAACTTTTGTGAAAGGTCGGGCATAAGAGAATTGAGTGTCTTTTTTGCAAGCTGAACGTCAGCCTTGCTTTCGTCAAGCTCCATACGGATAATTCTGCCGAAGCCGCTGTAATCTGCGGTGAAGCCGATGGTGCCGTCGTTCTTGATTTCGATTGCGTCGTAGAATACTGTTTCATAATCAACAACTGCAAGTGAAACCTTCTGCCCGGCAAAAACATCAACACTTTCACAGTCAATCAGGAAATAAAGCACTCCGTCTTTTGCAACGGTGGTGGGTACAACGTCGAATTTATAACCGTTTACTCTCTCAGGCGGATAGCCGTCAATAACGGGAATCATCTTCACTTGCGGATTGCTGATGCTGAGCTTTTCGCCTTCCTTTTCAACGGCGTAGACGTAGTAAAACGGGCCTTCCGCTCTGTTTTCATCAATTATGTCAAACTCCCTGCCGTCACGGATTCCGAGATATTCGATTTCAAAACCGCTGCCCGTCTCGCTCTCAGGTGTGTCAGCCTCTGTTTTTTGTGAATAAAGCTGCGCAATAATTTGCTGTGCTTTTGCATCGTCCGCCAACGACTTATCAAGCAAAAGAGTGAAAATCGCTTTGAAGCCCTTATAGCCTTCTGCGAAGCGGAAGGTACCGTCTTCGTTCATGGTAAAGATTTCGGGGCCGGGTACAAAGCCGTCATAAACCGCGAAGTAAACACCCATGTTTGCAAATACACCAAGGCTGTCGCATTCATACATGTAATAGAGCACTCCGTTTTCTTCCATGCCGTTTGCATTTGTGTTAAGTGACCAAGTGTTGACCTTCCACGAATCACAACCGTTCACCAGCACTGACATACCCAAAGGATTTCCGTCTACAATTGAAAGCGGTGTGCCGTCCTCTTTTGCAACCGCCACAATATAATAGCTCTTGCTTTCGTCGATGTTGAGTCCGTCTGTTTTGTTGAGCTTGTGCCCGTGTGTTACACCGAGCAAGGATACGGTGTAACCGTTCTGTGTTACCGTCTGCACCTCGTTTTCCTGCGATTCAAACATCTGTGCAACCTGATTTTCACCGAAGTGCTGTGCAACAAACGAAGGTGTGAGCAGAGCCGAAATTGCAAAAGCCGAAGCAGAAAGCATTGCAACAATTGCGGCAACCGCAACAATTATTTTTAAAGTTTTTGTGTTTCTCACCGTTTCATTTTCCTTTCTTCCTGCCGCCGATTTGAGCAGTTCCACGGTGTCTGACTCAAAATTATCATCAAAATGAATGTTATCCAACAGGGTCTTATATTGCTGTGTAAGATTCATTTTTCGAGTTCTCCTTTCAACAGTTTTCTTGCCCTTGAAAGCCTTGTGCCGACCGTGGCAACAGGCAGTCTCAGAATTGCGGCAATTTCTTTAATTGAGTATCCCTCGTAATAGTAAAGATGTATAACACAGCGGTAGCTTTCCGGAAGAGATAACACTGTGTTATACAAATCCGTGCCGTTCTCATAACAAACAGCTTGTTCGTCAAAGGGCTGTTCCTTTCTTGCGCTTGATTTGAGCACGTTTTTGCAAAGATTAACCGTCACGCGAATCAGCCACGCCTTCTCATGCTCATCGTTTTTGAGTTGGGGGTGTTTTGTGATGAGTTTGAGAAACACTTCCTGCACAACATCCTGCGCATCCGATGTTGAGCGGAGCATTGCGTAGGCTATTTTAAGCAATGTGCTGCTGTAAGTGTGCACAACCCTTTCTATGTATTCATTGGTACCTGATGAATCCACAAGAAAACCTCCTTTCACATATAATACAAACCAAGGCGGCAATATTTTTCAGCCGCGGAGAAAAAACATATAACTATTTTAACAACACACGGCGATTTTTTCAATTATTGCAACCCGTTGTTATAAATGATATAATTAACGTGCAACCAAACCGCAGAAAATGCGTCAATAAGGGTGAAAGGGGTGACACCGTGGAAGACAGCAGAATTATTGCGCTTTTCTGGCAACGCGACGAAAGTGCCGTGAAGGAAACACAGAAAAAGTACAGCCGCTTCTGCCGCAGTATTGCATACCGTATACTCGGCAACGAAGAAGATGCAACGGAATGTGAAAACGATACATATCTCAGGGTGTGGAACACCGTGCCGCCGAAGCATCCCGATGTTCTTGCGGCATACCTCGGCACGATAACCCGCAACCTTTCGCTTGACAGACTGCGCAGAAGGCACGCGGACAAACGTGCTCAGGGCGAAGCGTACATATCGCTGACTGAGCTTGAGGAATGTATACCCGATTCCAAAAGCATTGCAGACACGGTTGAGACAAACGAACTTGCGTGGCTTGTTTCGGCTTTTCTGCGCACTCTGCCCGAACACGAGTGCAACATTTTTCTTTGCAGATATTGGGCTTTTATGTCGATAAACGAAATCTGCGCAAAATACGGTTACTCACAAAGCAAGGTTAAATCCATGCTCATGCGCACAAGACAAAAACTGTTGGCACAACTTGAAAAGGAGGGCATTTTTGCATGAAATCAGATAAATTGCAAGACGCAATCGGCATGGTTGACGAGCAGTTAATCAGCCGCGCAGTGCTCACACAAGAGACTGAAAAACGCACCGATGAAGATCCGGCCATAAAACACGCCGTACTCACACAGAAAAATCAAAAAAGCAAACACAGACTCAGGTGGCTTGCACCGATTGCCGCCGCGCTTGCTGTTATCGTTGCCGCAACTGCCGTTTTCGGCAACACCCCAAACATGTCAACCGCCGCACATGCGGTATGCGAGGCGGTTTATCCGCAGATGGCAAGCTATCCGGGAAGTGAAATAATACCGGGCTTTGAGTCAAGGTATGACGAATGGAATGAAGCCAGAAGAGCTCAGCGTGCATACTTCGGTGCAGGTGAAAACCTCAACGGATTTTTCAAAAAGACCGCAGGTGAATTTCTGTTTTCCGATGAAACGCAAAACCGCATCTATTCCCCCATTAACGTGTTCATGGCACTTGCCATGCTTGCCGAAATCACCGACACACAGACGCGCGCGCAGATTCTCGATTTACTCAGCGCAAGTGACATCGACACGTTGCGTGCTCAGGCACACGCCGTATGGAATGCAAATTACTGCGACGACGGTGCACTCACAAGCATACTTGCAAACTCAGTATGGCTGAACGAGGATGTTGAATTCAAAAAAGGTGCGCTCGACACACTTGCTCAATCTTACTACGCTTCAACCTACCGCGGAAAAATGGGCAGCAAGGATTTCACCAAGACATACAAGGATTGGCTCAACAATCAGACTGAAGGTTTACTTACAGACTATGTTGACGCCATTGAGCTTGACCCCGAGCTTCTGATGACACTTGCAAGCACCGTGCTTTTCCGTGGAAAATGGGAAAATGAGTTCAAAGAAGCCAACACAAAAGCAGAGACGTTTCACGCGCCCGACGGTGATGTAATTTGCGATTTCATGCACCAGACAGAGACCTACGGCGATGTTTATTGGGGTGAGCAGTTCCTTGCCACAAAAAAGCACCTTAAAAACAGCGGCGGTGACATGTGGTTTATTCTGCCTGACGAAAACGTCAGTGTGAACGAGCTTTTCACCAACGACGAAACGCTCAGCTTTATGTTTTCAAACGGCGAATGGGATAACGCAAAGTCACTGAGAGTAAACCTTGCGATTCCGAAATTTGACGTCAGCTCTCAGCTCAACCTTGCAGACGGGCTTCGCAATCTCGGCGTTACCAATTGCTTTGACAGTGAAAAAGCTGACTTTTCACCGCTTGTTGTCAACGGGCAGACGGCGTTTATTTCGCAGGTAAACCACGGTGCAAGGGTTGCAATTGATGAAGAAGGAGTTACCGCGACCGCCTACGTTGAAATGCATCTTGCGGGTGCCGCCATGCCTCCCGAGGACGAAGTGGATTTTGTGCTTGACCGACCGTTTGTTTTTGTTATCACAAGCAGTGACGGTATGCCGATGTTTGTGGGTGTTGTGAACACACCGTAAATAATGTGACAAGTATAATCCGAACCTGCCTGAAAGCGTGAATTTTAAAGTCTTTCCGGCGCTTCGGATTTGAAAGGTTTCAGCCTTCCTGCATCCTCAGCATCCGAAAATCCAATTAAAATTCGCGTTTTTAGGTCGAAGATTTTTATGTAGCGGATTTTTGCTCAGACAATGCAAAAGCGGAGTTAATCCTTGACGGATTAACGAGCATTTTAACGTAGTATGAGTGAAAATACGCTAATAAAAAACAGATTCGGATTATCCTTATAGGCGGGGAACCGCCGCACCAACCGCGAAAAGCGCAACACGTCGCAAGGTGTG
>JAZNQF010000056.1:0-11122 GCA_045590055.1 Acutalibacteraceae bacterium | reverse complement strand
GACGGCGCTTGCATGTGCAAGCGCCGATTTTTTGCGTGCAGAATAAGCTTATCTATATCCAACCACGCCCCCGCACGCAAAAAGAAAGCCGCCGCGCAAGGTGCTTCTCGCAAGAAAGTACACCTTGAAAGCGCGGCGGCTTCGGCGGCGGGTCGGCTGCCTGTAGTTGCACGTCAAAAAACGTTCAAGACATCGAGCCTTGAACGTTTTCATTGTTGAACTTATATCAAAATTAATACGGTTCTCTGTTATCCGTCAGCCTGAGAATGTAGTCTGTGCTGACACCGTAAAATTTCGCAAGCTTGCACAAAATCTCATCCGTCAATGGCTGAGTCTGCGTTTCAATATAGCTGTATTTGCGCTGAGTAACCCCGATTGCATCGGCAACCTTTGCCTGTGTCAGGTCGTGATCCTCACGAAGCTCTTTAATCCGAGTGTCCACTTTATCACCCCGTCAAATATAATTATACCCAAGGTTATTGTAATATAATCATAAACACAAATCAGCGAAAAGTCAAGCGGAAGACAAAGGGTGACAGTTCATTGATGTTTAAACAGAATCATGCCTTTACATGTTGACTTTGTTTTATCTGTAGAAAATTACAATAAAAGAATTTTGTAATTGGTCAACAACTGTGAGGTTATAGTATGGAACAAAAAAATAAGAAGTGACTTAAATCTCGGCATAAATCTCAGGCGTTTACGTGATAACCACGGCATTTCTCAAGAAAAACTGTGTGCTGAACTGCAACGCAGAGGTTGTGATATCGGAAGAACAACGTATGCAAAATACGAAGCAGGTGAGCTTAATATCAGAGCAAGCGTTATTGTTGAGCTTAAAAAGTTCTATAATTGCACGTACGACGATTTCTTTGAAGGTCTTGACGGATAAAATCAACGGCAGAAGGTAAAAAGCCCTCTGCCGTAATTATTTATATCATCATTTCTTCAACAACCACATTTTTACAACCGCAAGGCATTCTCTGATGCCGCACGACACCACCGAATAAAACGTGGTTGAGCTGTGTGCATGGGTCAGTTTGTCAAACCCTGCAAATCTTGCAAGGCGTCCTGCGCGGAACACGTGGTAATCACTTGTAACGTACGCCACACGGTACCCCTCGCCATAGCGTTCATCCAGAATTTCCTTTGAGTTAACGAAGTTTTCATAGGTGCTTGTTGCGGCTTCCTCTTTGATAATTCTGTCTGCGGAAACGCCCACACTGAGAAGATACCTCTCCATCGCTTCGGCTTCTGTTATGGTCTCCTGCGGACCTTGTCCGCCGCTGACAACAATAACAAGCTCAGGGTTGTCGTTGTAGCACTTAACGGCGCTGTCAAGCCTTTTTCTCAGCCCCACAGTCAATCTGTCACCTCTGATACCCGAGCCGAGCACAATTACGGCATCCTCTTGCGATGTAACCGTATCTGTTGTTCCGTAGGAAAAAAGCGCAACCACACAGCACGTCAGCACCGCCATACCGCACCAGAACATCACACGTAAGGTCTTGGGAATTTTTGGCACAAGGGAGTTAAACAGTATGCCATACAACAAAACCACTGCGCCAATCGCCGTTTCCAGCAAAATGCCTACAGATAAATTAGAAGTAACCACCATTATTGCGCCGTTTATAAACAACAGTATGCCTGCAATTATAATAACCGCGCGCAGTATCTTTTTCTTCATTTTTATATTCTGCCTTTCAAGTTTTGACAAAATATTACACCACATAAGTTACAAATAAATAAAGATAATCTAAATATTCTTCAAAAAAGCAACGGACAGTTCGTTTGAACTGTCCGTAGTTGTGCTTATTCCATAATGCTGAGCTTTTCGGCCGCGTCGCAAATCATAAACTGTGGATAAGCGGCATTTGAATCAACCGTAGGCTGACCTTCATATTCAAGGAACCACGTAATGAAATCATCGTAATCACCGTCGGGTCTGCCGGGTACGTGAGGGGCATCCTTGATGAACCACGTGTAATCCGGGAACATGGCAGTTGAAGCATCAACAACCTTGTCGGGTGAAACGTATCTGCCCTCTTCGACATCAAGTGTCTTGCCGTAGTCAGCAATTGTTGCACCGCCCGAAACGGCACCTGTTTCAAGTATGCCGTCACCGTTGGCACATGCTCTTTCATATACGGGGATAAGAGGTGTATCATAATGTGCGCTTACACCGATTTTAACACTTTCAGCAGCCTCAAGGAGCATTTCTTCTGCAGAGCAATTCATTTCATAAAGCTCGCGTGCAATAGCCGCAACGCCGGCATATTCTTCCTCGCGGCCTTCAAACATAAACTTGTAGCACTCTTCAAAATTTTCAACAGTAACGAGTGCCCAGAATCCTGTCAGTGTACCAAGAGTTTCTACAAGGAAATCGTCAACAACCTTCTGCTGATATTTTGCAACAAACTTGTTTGCAATCACGGATGCGATTTTGAAAACACCGGAATACTTTGCGGCAGTGACAAGTGATGAAGCAAAGCCGTTGCCTTCAACCGCGTGTGCCACGAAGTTATAGAGTGTATCGTCGCCTATGTATATTTTGCCGCGCATGCAGTCTGAGGGTACGTAAGCTCCTCTGAAAGCAGCAGAAACAAACAGAATACTGTTGATGTTGTCGTAGCCGTATTTTGACATGTAAGATACAGTCTGCATACCGCCCATGCTTGCGCAGACGATGTTTACTTTGTCACAGTTGTGCTCACTCATGGCAAGCTGAATTGTTGCTTCAAGGTCGTCGGCATTGTCAAGCGGATTAAGACGCCAATCATATACGTAATAATACACGTGCTCGGGGCCGTATCTCCATGCAAGTGATTTTACAATACCTTCCTCTGCACCGATAACCTCGGAATCGTAAAGCTCGGGATATTTGCTTGCATTGCCGGGATAGAGAATGGGAGATGCATCGTAAACAGAGTTACCGTCTGCATCACAGGCAAGTCTGCCGAGAAGATGGTCAACATAAGCAATAACTTCGTCCATTGCGGCATCCATGCTGAATTTGGTTACGCCCGACCAGATTGTTTTGCCGATTGCGGACATAAGCTCACCAAAGTTAAACTCACGGATAAGCCCCTCCTGCTCGTCTGTGCCGACGTTGAGATAAAGACCGCCGAAGTTCATACCTCTGACAACAACCGTGGGATATTCGGGATCAATGGGATTTGCAAGCGGACCTACGGTGGCATCATCTGCCGCAGAGGCAGGAATGAGGCAAACAGACATTGCCATGATGAGAGCCAATACGCAGGATAGAATTCTTTTCACTGTTTTTGCGGTTTTCATTGTAAAACCTCCATATAAACATTATGCAATAATCATAAACTCAAAATCGGAAAATGTCAAGTAATGTTAATGCGTGCAAAGGTTGGAAATGGAGACAAAACACAAAAATGCGACATCGCTTTTGCGATGTCGCACATTGTTTGTGTTTGGATTACTGCTCAACAGCGTAAACGCTGACCTTCTTGCGATCCTTACCCATACGCTCAAACTTAACTTTACCGTCGATGAGAGCGAAGAGAGTGTCGTCAGAACCTCTGCCAACGTTGTTGCCGGGATGGATGTGGGTGCCGCGCTGCTTGACAAGGATGTTGCCGGCAAGAACGAACTGACCGTCAGCACGCTTTACGCCAAGTCTCTTGGATTCAGAGTCACGGCCGTTACGGGTTGAACCCATACCTTTTTTATGAGCAAACAACTGCACATTAATCTTAAGCATTGATTTTTCCTCCTGAATTACTGATTTGACTCGATTGAAATGTATTCGGGAAACTGTTCACACAATCCCCTGACATGCAGAACAAAGCCGTCGAGTACTGTTTTTATTCTTTCGTCATCAGCTTCTTTAACACAAAAGCTCATGTATCCGTCTTCAACCTCGGCATCTGCCTGAGCACCCACAACCTCAAGGATTGTGTTTGCCGCCATATATGCCGCCGATGAAACGCTTGCACAGATGATGTCGCTGCCTTCTTCGGCGTAACCGCTGTGCCCTTTGATGACAAAACCTTCGACTCTGCCTGAACCGATAAGGCTGATTTTGATCATCGCTTATGCGTTGATAGCTGCGATTTCAACCTTTGTGTAGGGCTGTCTGTGGCCCATCTTGCGCTTGATGTTCTTCTTAGGCTTGTAAGTGAACACAGTGACTTTCTTTGCCTTACCGTTTTTGAGGGCTTTTGCAGTAACTGTTGCACCGTCAACGTAGGGAGCGCCTACTGCGATGCCGTCTTCCTTGGCGACTGCAATAACCTTATCAAAGGTAATTTCGGAGTCTGCTTCGACGTCAAGCTTTTCAATGTAGAGCACGTCGCCGGCTTCTACCTTGTACTGCTTTCCGCCTGTTTCGATGATTGCGTACATTTGGATTTCCTTCCTTTATTATGGACTCGCTGTAACGGGCGGGAATACTCCACTTTAGGCATAACAAAATATGCCGCCTTTAACACGCGGTATGAGGGAGTATACCACATACACTCCCTCATGTCAAGGTTTTTCAGCAATTTTTTTGCAGTTTATTCAAGCACAACAATTGTCTTGATTTCAAACGGCTTGAAGTCAAGGCTGAGCACGGAATCCTTTGCTTCAAGCTTTGCCTTAAGGTCTTCAAGCATGTTGGCTTCATAGATTTCCTTGCCTGCACGTGAAAGAGCAACGTTTGCCTTTGCGCGTGTGCCTTCACATTCATAGAGTCTGAGCACGTAGCCGTTCTCGCCGCTTTCAACAGGCTTTACAACCTCGCAGATAACATTGTCTGCATCAATTGTGAGGAATGACTGCTCATTCTTTGCCTTGCCCTTAACGGCAACTGCAGGAATATTGAGCTCATAAGCGGGTTTTACAACGTTTTCTGCTGAGAAACCGCCGTTATGAACAAACAGTGAGTAGGTCATTTCATGTACGCCCTTGTCACCCGTTACGTCGGGATGTGTACCGCCGCGGTGCAGGGAAAGGCGAAGATTGCCGTCAAGCACGGTGATACCGTATTTGCAGTCGTTAAGCACGGCAGCACCGAAACGGCTTTCGGAAATATCTGTCCACTTATAGTTGCAGACCTCAAACTTTGCATATTCAAGTGAGGTATTGCGTGTAACCGCACGCTCAACGTGACCGTACTGAATTTCATTGCGTACAGTTTTTGATGCAACGTCAAGGTCAAAGCCTGCTTTAAGGATACGATGTTTCTCATTCCAGTCAACAAGTGTGTGGAAGTCGATTCTCGGTGTGTCGGCATACATAACCATATCCTGAACAAGGGAGCTTCCCTCACCGAAATCGTACGTACTGCGGAGTCTGAGTTCAACTGCGCCGTCGGTAACAACTTCACGGCCCTTGAAGCCCTTGATTGCTTCAAGACGTTCAATTACGTCAAACTCAAGATCCCAGTTATCCCATATTTCAGGCAGGTCTTCACCGAAGAGGAGAGCGTTGAGAGGTGCGCCACCGTTTTTGCGAAGCTCTCTGCCGCTTGCCTTGTCAACGTATGATGCGATGAAGCCGTCATCGTCAAATGTAATTGTTGCAAAGGGCGTTTCGGCAACCTTGCCGTCATAGCTGAATGCCGACTCCGCTTCAACTGCCGTGTCTGCAAGTTCAACCGTAACTGCGGCAAATGCAGGAAGCTCGGTTGAGCCTATATCAAGCATTTCTCTGCCACATACGTCGGTATAGCTCTGGCTGGGAACGTCTTTTGCATAGCCGCCGGCATTTTCAACTGAATGTACGTCTTTTCTGCCGAAGGAAAGAGTGTTGTAAAGTGTGATTGTGTCAGCAGCATCTTCGGTTATGCCATTTGCATATTCTGCTGTTGCGGCACGGTAATTGTCAAGAAGCTCGTCCATTTCGGTGTTGAACTTTTCATATACGGGGGTAATGCAGGTACCGGGAAGAATATCGTGGAACTGATTTGTGAGAAGAATCTTGCACCACTTTTCGCTGTCAACGTTTGCAGGCTTGGAAGCGAGAACGTTGAAATATTCCATGCTTCTCATTGCAAACTCAGCAAGGCGGTTCTTTCTCTTAACGTCGTGCATCTGTGTGAGTGTGCCGCGGTGAAGCTCAAGGTAAAGCTCGCCGTCATACGTGGGAAGCTGTGCCCTTGTCTTATCAAGCTCTTGCATGAAATCACTGATTGAGCACATTTCAATTTCGGGCATACCGTCCATCTTGCTCACGCGGCGTGCACTTTCAATCATACCGGGTGTGGGGCCACCGCCACCGTCACCGAAACCGAAAGCAAGCAGACGCATATCGGTTGTGTCCTTAAGCTGAATACCGTCAACTGCTCTAAGGCAATCTTCAACGTCGGGGAAGCAGTGCGTAAGGTTATAATGTGTAAGCACCTCACTGCCGTCAATACCGCGCCAGTTGAAGCTTTCAAACGGGAAGCGGTTAACTTCATTCCATGAAATTTTTGTGGTGTAGAAGTATTTGACGTCGCAACCGAGCATAATCTGCGGAATGTTGGCGTTGTAGCCGAAGGTGTCGGGCAGCCAGAAGCTGTCTGCGGTATAATCAAAATATTTACGGGTGAACTGCTGACCCTTGAGGAACTGTCTTATCATAAGCTCACCTGAGGTAACGTTGCAGTCACACTCAACGTAAACGCCGCCGTTGGGCTCATACAGTCCCTCGGCAACTCTCTTTTTCATTTCCTCAAAAATGTCGGGATAGTAATCCTTCATCCATTCGCAGTGAAGCGCAGAAGACTGGATGAAGCGGTATTCGGGATACTGCTCCATGAGTGACATAGCATTTGAATATGTACGTGCGCACTTTCGGATTGTTTCGTTAACGGGCCAGAGCCATGCAGTGTCCATGTGGGAGTGGCCCAGAATGCCGACCTTGCCGAAGATTCTGCTGTTGGTGCCCGTGAACATTTCTCGGGTGATGGCAAGTGTTTTTTCAACAGATTCGTGCCATACCTTTTCGTCACAATGCTTGGGATCAAGCACAAGCACGTTAAGCACCTTATCAAGCGTGCGCTGAGCACGCGCCTTGAGAAAGTTATTGTCGGGCACAACTTTTGCGGCGGCAAGAACTTCACGAAGGTCGAAGACCATATCTTTGACGGTTTCATCCATCACGCAAATGTCAACACCCTTATAGCACTGCATAAAATCGGGCATTTCAATGTCGGGATATTCAAAGTTTTCATCGGGAGCACAACCGACACAGAAGTGACCTGCGTAGCACTCAAAGGCAAGGTCAAACTTCTCACCTGCTTTTGCAACACCGATGTACTGTGTGCCGTGGTTTCCGCCAACGTAGTCTGTGTTTTTAATGTTGAAAATTCCCTTCGGTACGCCGTTGACAAAGAACAGCTGCTCACAACCGCCTGCACGTGAAAGAGCGTAGATCTTTTTGCCGTCAACCGCCGCGTCGCAGGCAAAGCTGCCTTTAATCCAAAGATTCTGCCATTCGCCGCCCCATGCGGTACCTTTTTCAATGCTTGTCCATCCTTCGCCCTGCGGAACGTTACGAAGATGCTCTTTTGTGTAATAAGCTTGAACGTTGCTGAGCTCACCGACTTTTATAAAGATTCTGTCAGCATAGACTTTCATTGCCTGTTCAAGCTTTCTGTTTGCTTTACGCTTTAAGGGTTCGTAATACATATAACGCCTCCTGATTCAAAATTGACCTGTTGATTATATCACACCGTCTGCACATATTGCAACAGTTTAAAGCAACACAGTAAAGATAATTTTCAAAACATGAAAATTATCTTGCAAACTGACGGGTTTTGTTATATATTATTCGCAGACAAAAATTGCAAGGAGAAAACTATGTCATACATAAAAAAAGAAATCAGAATTCTGGCAGGTCACCTTTACAACGGTGCAATGTCACAGCTTTCCGCTTTCCAGAACAGACGCATAAAGGTATGCGAGGACGACCCGAAGATCCCCACTGATTTCACCCCCGTTGTTCAGTTTGTTGCCGCAAGTGACAGCCACACAAGAAACGACCGTGTCAAAGGCATGGTTGAAAAAGCACGTGAGCTTTGCAAAGGCACAAGCTATGAAAAAATTGATGCCGCTCTCATCGCAGGTGACTTCACAGGTCACGGCTCAAGCGAAGACATCAGCGATTTCAGCGTTGCAATCAAGGAAGTATGCGGCACCGACACCGAGCCTTTCGTCTGCCTTGGCAACCACGAATTCAAAACACCCGATATATATGAAAGATACAAGTCTCTCACCGGTTGGGACGTTGACCGCCACACCGTAATCAACGGCGTTCACTTCATTGCCGTTTCTTATGACAGAAAGTGCCTCATGGGCCCCTCAAAGCAGAAATGGCTGAAAAAAGAGCTGAAGAAAGCCGCTGAAGATGCACCGAACATGCCCATCATCGTCATTCAGCATCCGCACCCCGCAGCAACCGTATACGGCAGTGTACATTGGGGTGCACCCGGTCTCAACCACGTGCTTGACGATTATCCGCAGGTTATCAACTTCTCCGGTCATTCACATTATCCCATCAACGATCCGCGCTCAGTTTGGCAGGGCGGCTTCACCGCAGTTGGCTGCGGCGGACTTAACTACTATGAGCTTGAGCTTGAACTTGATGCCGGTCAGTTTCCCAAGGAAGAAGAAAGCGCAGGTTCCTTTTGGCTCGTCGGCATTGACAAAAACGGCAGTGTTGCCCTTCGCGCATACGACCTTTACAGTGGCGGCTTCTATGAAAAAGCCGCATGCTACATTGCAGAACCCTGCAACAAAGCAAGATTTGCTTACACTCACAAAGGCAGAAGCAACGCAGATGCTGCACCCGTTTTTCCTGCAGATGCACAAGTCAGCATTGAGAAAAACGAAAACGGAGAAACAGTTGCAACCTTCACCGCTGCAACGGACAGATACATCGTGCACGACTACAAATACAAGCTCACCAGCTCAGACAAAACCGTGCTTTACAAGAGTGAAATCAACGAATACTATTACGTCACCGAAAAAGACACCGTCAGCGTAAATCTCGGCGTACTCGATGCTTGCAGAAACTATGAGTTGAGCATAGTTGCCGCTAACGCTTATTACAAACTTTCAAAACCGCTGAAGCACAAGTTCACTTCAAAATAAGCTGTCAGACTGCCGAAAAAAGTACAAGATGACCTTTTCTTTGCTCCGAAGTTGTACAAAAGGTACTCTGAGAGAAAAAAAGGGCAAAGCAATGCAAAAATCGTACAAAGCTCAATGCTTTGTGCGATTTTTTACCTATGTATAAATCTTAGCTTTTTGTTTCCTTATTTTTGAAAACAGCATTGTTGTTCTTGTGCTTTTATCGACAATCTGTCCCGTAACATGAGTTGCGGGATTTTCTTTTTTAGGATAATTGAACATTTTGTGTTACACATTGACACAAAAGCACCCAAAATGATATACTTAAAAAGTAAAATGTATTTTATGAAAGGAGCGTAATATGCAGGTACATGATCAAGACAGGCGGATGAATTCCGCAAAAAGCTACGTAAGCGTGAAGGAAACCCTTGCTTATGTGCTCAACGACGTTGGTGCAAGTCTCAACATTGACGATTACAAGGAGCGCTACATTTACGATGTTGTAAAAATAGACTTCAACCTTCTTGCAATCCAGAACGTTATTGCAACCACGTGGGACTCAATTAACGACACTTTCATCGGCGTACTTGTTGACAAAACAAGAACAAGGTGGGGCAAATTCAGGCCTTACGTTCTCCTTGGTGAAATTCCCCTCACACTCCTCGGCATGTGGTATTGGCTGATACCCTTCCTTTTCCCCAACACACCCGGCAACTACCTGCCGAAGTGGATTTTCTATTTTTCAATGAGCATCATCACTGAAACTGCAACAACGTTCACACAGGTTGCAAAAACAGGCTATCTTTCAACACTAACCCCCGCTCCGTTAGAGCGATCGCGACTGATTGCAACAGCCAACGTCGCATCGCATCTTGTTGAGGACGTACCAAAGCAGATTTTCGGTATCATTTTCGACCTGATAGCCAACAAAATGCTTACTGTAAAGTTACCGAATCTGTTTGCCGGTTTCGGTATCACCTGCTCTGCACTCTCAGCATTCTTTGCATTGTATTTCATCATGAATTCAAGAGAGAGAGTTACGCAATCAATCAAGCAGCCAACCATCAAGCATTGCTTCAAAGCAATCATTCGCAACAAGCCCATGCTTACATATCTGCTTTCCTCTTTCCTTTCAGGCTTCAGCATCGGCAAAAGCAGAACAAACTATTACATTGACGTGCTCGGCTCTGTCACGTGGAAAACCATCGTCGGTATACCTGCATTTCCCATCAAGTTCATCAGCTACCGTTTCGTTGAACCGCTGAGAAGACGATTCTCAACAAAGGCTCTGTGGATTCTTGAAGATGCGTGGACGGATATGCTGTGGCTGACCGTTTTTGCCTTGGGCTCAATAAACGGTAACTTCAAAAAGAAAAAGGTCATACTGCCGATTATGGCAATTGAAGAAATACTTGAAATGTGTGTATACGGCTTGAGGCGAGTTATCCCTGCCGAAATCAAAAACGAAGCGCTTGACTATAACGAATGGCAGCACGGTTACCGCTCCGAAGCCATGACCGGCGTTTCAATGGACCTTATCTCCAAGTTGCAGTCTGCCATCATGAGCGGTATAAACAATGTTGTTATGGGCAAAATCGGCTATATTCAGGGTAAAGAAATCGGCACACAGACAGACAAAACAAAGTGGTGGATATTCGCACTCGGCACAGGTATTCCCATCATTTCGTCAAGTCTGGGCATTATCCCCAAATTCTTCTATCCCCTCTCCGCGGACAAGAAAACCGTAATGTATAAAGAACTCAGCGAAAGACGACTTGCAATGGCTGAATTCATGCGCACTGCAACCAACGAAGAAATTGAGCGCAAGGCAGAAGACCAGCTCAACGGCAAATTTGATTAAACAATCCAGAAATCGCAACTGAACAATATGTTCCGTTGCGATTTCTCAGCTTGTCGAAAAACTCGTTTTCGACAAGCTGTCAGACTGCCGAGAAAAGTGCAAGATGGCCTTTTCTTTGCCCCGAAGGTGTACAAAGGTACTCCGAGAGGGCAAAAAAAGGTCAAAACAATGCTAAAATCGTACAAAGTTC
>JAZNQF010000055.1:0-29218 GCA_045590055.1 Acutalibacteraceae bacterium | reverse complement strand
AATATGCTTGATGCCATTCAGGATGGCATATACACATCCTCTACAAAGCAAAGACTTGAAGAGCTTGAAGCAAGAAAAGAAGACATTGAAGTACAGCTTGCTATGGAAGAATTAGGACGCACTAAAATCAATGAAGATATGCTTCATATGTGGTTTGACAAAATGAAAAAGCTTGATATCACAACATTGGATTACAAGCGAATGTTCTTCGATGCATTTGTAAACTCCGTATATGTAATGGATAACGGCATTGGAATAACACTCAACTATTTGGAAGGAACTAAAATTATCACTTTTGATGAAATGAAAAAATTTTATAATGAAGGTTCGGATTTATCTCCACCCGCTCGACCATATTGAGTATTCATAAGGGATTTGACCTGTGAATACTCAATTTTTTTGCTTAAAATAGAGTTTAATATATATTTTATAGTTTTTATGTATCGTTGCATTCCTTTCGGAGTGCGACTTTTTTCTGGGTTTTAGGGCTGCCCCTAACAAGTGGGATTTGTATGCACAAATCCAGTGCTTGCTAAGACTTATTCCTACTTTCAATCGTAAAGTGTTCGTTTAGCTTTTTCAAAGATGTTGTAATAGGCAGTCTATTGTGATATAATGATACTACATTATTATAAAGGATGTGAAATGTCTTGTTTAAATTCAGAAAAGGTTGTACAGTTCCGTATCCTGAAAGAATTAACGAAGAATATGAAACAAATGACAACTGTATAGTTGCAAATATAGGTGCTGATAAAATTGAAAACCTATTGTTAGATTTCATAAAGATACACAATGAACCATTATTTTTTATTTTGGAAACCCCTGCAATGAAAAATGACGAAACCGAAATAAAATCAGGTGTAGTGGAAAAATTCCATAAAGATGTCTATTATATTGACGGTTGCACTCAGGAAGAAACCTTTGCGATTTTAAACAGAGTCGGCGAACTTCTCATTAATGATGGCTTATCTTCTTTCGGCTTTGGTTGTCATGTTTCACACGATGAAATTATGATTGGCAAATACAATGTTGTTACTATTTATTCAC
The DNA here is from genome assembly GCA_045590055.1 of Acutalibacteraceae bacterium. GTDB lineage: Bacteria > Bacillota > Clostridia > Oscillospirales > Acutalibacteraceae > UBA6857. The sequence goes on along the minus strand of JAZNQF010000055.1, from coordinate 28,171 downwards.
AAGATATCGAAAAATATAATACACTTTTAGAAAAACACAAAATAAAGCGTGTTGATAAGATTGTAACTGCTTGGGATACTTTTACTCAAAACAATCCGGGTAAATCAGAAAAAGTTGAAACGGACGGAAAAGATATTTTTGATATACCAAAAATGTTTGAAGATTGGGGAATATATCTTGCTGAACAAAGAGAAGATTAATTTTTTAATCCCTTATGAACACTCGCACCATATGAAAGAAATCCGAACCCTCATCTTATAGGTGAGGCGTTCGGATTTTTTCTGTCTATCAAGTATCCTATTTGATTGAAACTGTAGCGTTATCGTCATCAAGTCCGCTGTTATAAAGAAGCGGCTCAATAATATCTGAAAGAGTATATCCGCCAAGCTTTTCTTTTATATCTATATGCAAAGTTGAAATGAGCTTTTCAAGCTTCTTTACAGTACCCGTCATAATCTTGTATTCAACTGAGTCGGGTGAATATGAAGCGTTACCGCGGTAAAGATTGGCAACGATATCCAATACAAGATCAACAAACTTTTTATCCTTGACAGGTTCGTAGTCGCTTTCTTTCATACCGTTGTATTTCTTTGAAAACTTTGCAACTTTGGCGTATGTAAGACCGTTAAGCTTTCTGCCGAGGAACATTACAATTTTAGGATGCTTTAGAATCAGGTCCTTAGGAAGTGACACGCCGCCTTCGGTGTTTGCAAATGCTTCAACGTCGTGTTCCATGTTGTAGGGGATTTTTCCGATTATACCGAGGAAACCGTTCTTTGCATAATCGATGAAGGGCATGCCGAGGTCGGGAAGCTCCATGTCAATGGTCTTGATGTCGGCAATACCTTTTTCTGTATCAATGGTAATCTTCCTCATTTTAGGTGGGAAGCCTGCAAGAGAGGAGGTTTGCACGCTGTAGATTTTGTTGCCTTTATCGCTGACAATTTCAGTCATAAACTGAATGTGTGAATGTCCGCTGAAGAAGAGCCTGACACCCATATCGGCAAGCTCTTTGATTCTTTTTTCTCCGTCATCGAATACATGGCCTTTACCCATAATCTTATATGCAGGGGAGGGGGTAACGATGGGGCGGTGAGTGCTGCAGATAACCGTTGCGCCCTTTTCCTTGGCTTTTTCTGTGTGACCTTTGATCCATTCCATAAGACCGTCAGTAAATACGGGTGCGTACTCAACGCCGTCTTTTTCTATGTGCTCATAACCCATGACAATGTAGTAAAGACCGGGCAGAATTTCTGCAATAAAGGATGTGTCATCACCGTCGTAAATGTCAAATGCTTTGTCTCTGCCGAATTTATAATACATCTTCTTAACTTCGTCTTCTGGCAGGTGCTCCGTGGGGACCTTATTACCGTTTTTGTCATAGCCGTAGATGGAGAAATAAGGATAGTCGTGAATATCGGGATAAACGTAGGGATTGCCGCCTTTTTCCGTGAAATCGCGCAGAATATCCATCACTTCATCGTGGCTGTATCCTTCGCCGTGGTTTGTGAGATCGCCCGTCATAATAACGGTTTTGGTTTCTTCGTCAGCAAGGATGATTTCCAATGCTTTTTTGAAAGATTCTTCACTTTTCATAATGCATATCTGAGTGCTCGGTTGGGGGAGTGCGCGATAATCACATGCAAAATTCTTTTTGCTGTAATAATGTACGTCTGTGATGTGATAAAAATTGTAAATCATGTCAGCTCTCCTTTGTCTTAATCTTTTTTGAATTAAGTGCTGTGCGTTAACTTTTATATTATATCATAATAAGGCAAAAAAAGACAACTTATTTTGAAGTTTAATTAGAGATTATTAGCATTATGGTGTATAAAAAATCAATAAATTCTGCATAATTTTCAAAAAACTCTTGACTTTGCTTTTTTTGAGTGCTAATATTCTTCTTGTAAATGTGTTTGAGCAGAAACCAGTAGACATTGGATGCCCTTACAGAGAGTTGCCGTTTGGTGCGAGGCAATGGGGATAATTTGTCGAATTCCTTCTGTTAGCAGTGCGCTGAACAAGATATGTCTTAAGTAGGATGCAACGGGTGTTCCCGTCACAGAACTAAGGTATGAACGTACCTGATAAGGTCGTCACCGTGAGGTAACGACGAACTGAGGTGGTACCACGGGATATTTTCTCGTCCTCTGTATTCTTTATCGGAATGCGGAGGGCGTTTTTTATTGCTCTTTCACACTCCGAGGTAAGTACCAATGAAAATGTCTGGGACGGACTCAGACGAAAAACGGAAAGGGTGGTCAAAATGACACAAAACTACTATCAAAAAGAAATTGAAACCATGCCGATTGATGAGATGAAAAAGCTTCAGTCGGAAAAACTTGTTAAACAAGTTCAGCACGTTTATGCAAACGTTCCTTATTACCGCAACCTTATGGACGAAAAAGGCGTTAAACCTGAGGATATCAAAGGCATCGATGACCTTCATAAGCTTCCGTTTCTCACCAAGGCTGATTTGAGGGATGCATATCCGTACGGTCTTCTTGCCAAGCCGCTTGAGGATTGTGTACGTATTCAGTCCACGTCAGGCACAACCGGTCGCCGCGTTGTTGCATTCTACACACAGAACGATATCAACCTTTGGGAAGATTGCTGTGCACGTGCAATTACTGCCGCGGGTTGTGACAAGTCAGACGTTTGCCAGGTTGCATACGGCTACGGTCTTTTCACGGGTGGCCCCGGTCTAAATGGCGGCTCACATAAGGTTGGATGTCTCACACTTCCCATGTCATCAGGTAACACTGAAAGACAGATTCAGTTCATGATGGACCTTAAAGCGACACTTCTTTGCTGCACCCCTTCTTATGCCGCATACATTGGTGAAACCCTCAAAGAGCAGGGATACAAGCCTGAAGATATTCCACTGAAAGCCGGTATCTTCGGTGCAGAGCCGTGGACAGAAGAAATGCGTCAGGGTATTCAAGATGTCCTCGGCATCAAGGCTTATGATATTTACGGTCTCACAGAGACAACAGGCCCCGGCGTTTCTTTCGAATGCTCCGAGCAGACAGGTATGCACGTTAATGAGGACCACTTCTACGCTGAGATTATTGATCCCGAAACAGGCGAAGTTCTTCCTGAGGGCTCAAAAGGCGAGCTTGTGTTTACATCACTTGACAAGGAAGCATTCCCTTTGCTTCGTTACCGCACTCGTGATATCTGTGTGCTTTCACGCAAGAAGTGCTCCTGCGGACGTACTCTCATTAAAATGGCTAAGCCGATGGGCAGAACAGACGATATGCTTATAATCCGCGGTGTAAACGTATTCCCCAGCCAGATTGAAACCGTACTTCTTAATGAAGGTTATCAGCCAAACTATCAAATTGTTGTTGACCGCGTAAAGAACAACGATACGTTTGAAGTCAACGTTGAAATGACACCTGAAAAGTTCACTGATAAGGTAAGCGAGATTCTTGCTATGGAAAAATCCCTTGCAAATGCCATGAAGGCTATGCTTGGAATTAACCCTGCAGTTCATCTTGTTGCACCGAAATCAATTGCCAGAAGCGAAGGCAAAGCTGTACGTGTTATTGACAAGAGAAAGCTTGTTTAATATCTGAAAGGAGTTTTTTATTATGGCAATCAAGCAATTGACAGTATTTGTTGAAAACAAACAAGGTGCGGTTGTTACAATAACCGACACTCTTTCGCAGCACGATATCAACATCAGAGCGCTTTCTATTGCAGAAACTCAGGAATTCGGCATTCTTCGTCTCATCGTTAATGATGAAGTTACCGCAAAGGACATTCTAGAAAAAGAAGGCTATCTCATCAAGATTACCAATGTTGTAGGTGTGAAAATCGGTGATGCACCCGGCAAGCTTTCTGCGGCTCTCGCTGTTCTTGATAAAAATGGAATTAATATTGAATATCTTTATGCATTTATGGCACGTACAGAAAAGCATGCCTATGTTGTAATCAGAGTTGAGGACAACAACGCCGCTGAAACTGCGCTTGAAAATGAAGGCTTCCATATCATCACTGACGCTGATATAAATAAGCTTTAATTAAATGAAAGGTGTCGTCTCCGGCGGCACCTTTTTGATGACAAAAAAAACGGAGAGAAATTCTTGCGCGAAGTTCTCTCCGTTATATTATTTACGAAAATTATTCTCCGAGGAAATATCTTCCGTAAGCGTCTGCGGCTTTAAGTGCCGCACAAACCTTTTCAGGTGTTACTTCGAAGGGCATGTTGTGGAGTGTGTCACCCTCAGCGCATGCGGCTGTTGCAACTGCCATAAGTTTTTCCTCAGTAACTTCTGTGATACCAAGCTCTTTGAAGGTTACGGGCAGACCAAGCTCAATGCAGAAGCCGATGATTTTTTCAAGCTCTTCGCCGTCAACGTTTTCAAGAACAAGCTGAGTGAGTGTGCCGAAAGCAACCTTTTCGCCGTGGTACATGTGGTGACATTCGGGGAGCACGGTGAGACCGTTGTGGATTGCGTGGGCACCTGCAAGTCCGCCGCTTTCAAAGCCGATACCGCTGAGCAGTGTGTTTGCTTCAATAACCTTTTCAACAGCTTCAGTGCATGCACCGGCTTCAAGGGCGATTTTAGCCTTTACACCCTCTTCCATAAGTGTGTTGAAGCAAAGCTCAGCAAGTGCCATTGCGGCGCAAGTTACTTTACCGCCTGCGCAAGTGCCTGCATCCTTTGCCATAACTGCTCTTGCTTCAAAGTATGTTGCAAGGGCATCACCCATGCCTGATACAGTGAGACGGGCAGGGGAGGCGGCGATGATATCTGTGTCCATAAGAACAAGGTTAGGGTTTGCAGGCAGGAAAAGGTATTCTTCAAAAACACCGTCATCAGTGTAAATAACTGACAATGCACTGCAGGGGGCGTCTGTTGAAGCAATTGTGGGGCAGATGAGCACAGGCGTTTTGCAATAGTAAGCAACCGCCTTTGAAGTGTCGAGAATTTTGCCGCCGCCGATACCGATGACTAGGTCGCAACTTTTGGCTTTCATAATTTCAATGAGTCTGTTGATTTCGTTCTTTGAGCATTCGCCGTTGAAGTAATCAAACACGAGTTCAAAATCCTGACCGTTGAAGCTACTTTCAACTGCAGCACCTATTCTTTTGTAACCTGACTGAGTAATAAGAACAAGAGCTTTTTTGCCGTACCCTTTTGCATAGTCGTAGAGCTTTTTTATTTCGCCTGCGCCTTGAACGTACTTGCCGGGGCTGATAAGAATTTTTGCCATTTTCTGTACTCCTTTTACTGTTTCTTTTTTTGTAATTTTACAATGATTATGACGTTATGTCAATGTATAAAAGCAGAAAAAAGGTGTGGATTAAACCACACCTTGAGTTCTTTTTTCAAGCAATTCAACAATGTCACCAACGGTCTTAATTGTGGGCAAGGAAGCGTTTGACATTTTAACGTTGAATCTCTCTTCAATTTCAACTGCGACGTTCATCAAGTCGAATGATGAAGCACCGAGATCATACCGCAGAGAGGATTCTGCGGTTATAACATCGGGGTCAATGTCAACGTATTCGCAAATGATTTCTTTGATTGTCTCTAACATTTCAGATATTCTCCTTAATTTCACCAATTGTTTTGTCGGGGTTGGTTACACCTTCAAGTATTGCGCGTACAACACCGTCATGGAATTTATATACATCATTGTCGGATGTCAGCCAGAGACGGTGGATGTATGAAAATACAAACTGCTTTGTTGCTGAATCCTGCATTGTGAGGGTGTATACGGGCATTACGTAATGACCGAAATTGTAAGCTGTGAACTCATAGTTTCTGCCGTCAAATGCGTTTTCCGATGCAGGCAGGTACGAGAACATCATGCTGTTTGCAGTCTGCATCAATGAAAGATTGTAAAGGTCAATTTCCGTCTGTCTGACCGTTGTAAAGGGTACGTCGCAGTTACGGAAAAGGAGCGCCTGAGTTTCAGCGAGCTGTCTTACTGTGTCGTTAAAGCTCTTGTTGTCGTCAAGAATCTCACGCCAAGGAAGCGGAGAGGCGAGGGTGCCGCCGCAACGCTTTTCTTTAACTGACCTACGTCTCGGGCACAGCACCCAGAAAAGTGAATCGTTAACGTTGCGGTTGATTTTTGAAAGGTAGATGCGGAATCCGAGTTGAATAACCCACTCAGGACTCAGATTGTTTGCAGTGATGTAATCGGAAATGGCTTTGCTGTCACTATCGCTCAAACGGCATTTGACGAGATTTGTCTTATCTTTGATGGGCAAATAGATATGAGGCATTGTCATGTCGCTCTTATGCAACAGCTTCCTTTGGAAATCAAGCACCTTTGTACCGTTAATGGCGTTGTATGTCGGACGGCGGTCCATAACAATATAATCTTTGAGAATTTGTGCTTGCTTAGCAATTCTTTCTTCAAGCTCAGGGTTGTCCTGCTCTTTTTTAATTATATCTTCATATTTTGCAAGCGGACGCGGCATATCAGTACCGTTTTTGAGGCTGTCGTAAACCGCCATGAGGTCTTTGAAGAACATGAACGCCGCCGCAAAGTCCATCATCATGTGAGATACACTGATGAATATACCGCACTTTTTGTCGTATGTACGGAAAAAGATGATGCGGAAGGTTTCGCCTCCGAAGACGTTGAGCTTTGTGCCTGCAACGCTGTCGAAGTATGCCATCTGTTCTTCTCTTGAGCCGAAATCTTTTACAAGGATTTTCTCAAGCTTGAATTCATTAAGGAAATACTGCTTGACTTTAAGTCCGTCGCGGAAGATTCTCAGTCGCATGCAATCGTTGCGTTCAATTTCAACATTAACTGCGCGTGCAAGTACACGGAAGTCGATGTCTTCATCAAATGCAATTGCCACGGGAATCTGCGTAGACTGCATGTGGATTGAGTACTTCCACATGAACTGCACCATTTCCTGCGAATGTATGAGCTTGTAAACTGTTTCGTTGTTACAAGGCTTCATTACTCATCACCTCTGATTGAAAGACCCTTACGCTTGACTTTGCCGAGCGCTGTTTTTTCAAACGGCTCGTTACGGACAATAACCCTTGCTACAACGTGTGAGGGGGCTGCGGTTGCGTTGAGCTTGTCTGTGAAAGCTTCGAGTGCGGCGCTGATATCTGTAATGCCTTCACTCTGAGCAAATTCTTCATTGGGGAAAATCTCTGCTACAATCATGTCGTTATCGGCATAGACGAGTACTTCATATACAAGGCGGTATGTTTTGTACCTGTTTTCAATGCCTTCGGGGGAGACATTTTCACCGTTGGAGAGAATGATAAGGTTTTTGACTCTGCCGGTGATGTAAAGCTGACCGTCTTCCTCAATATAACCCATATCACCGGTGCGAAGCCAGCCGTCTTCGGTGATAGCCTGAGCTGTTTCTTCAGGGCGCTTGTAATAACCCATCATTCTGCAGGGGGTATCAAGTTGAATCTCGTGGTCAACAACGCGGAGCTTGACGATGTCCATAAGTCTGCCTGCGCTGTAAATTGATGAATCAAGGTCGGGTACAGTAACCTTACCGCCGGCTTCACTCATGCCGTAGCCTTGGCGGACAAAGATACCGTAAGGCTCAAACGCTGTGCAAAGTGCAGGGTCAAGGTATGCACCGCCCGAAAGAAGCAGGTCGAGGTTGCCGCCTGTAACCTGAGCTGCGGCTTCTTTAGGTGTGAGGTCCGGATTCTTTGCCTGAATTGCGCGGATTCTGCCAAGAATTGCAGATGCAAGCATGGGAACAACACGCATCTGGTTGGGCTTGAAAACGAGCATGTTTTTGAATAGGTCGCGCATTTCACCGTTGAGGCAAACGCAGTTACCAATGTGAAGCGGTCCGATATAGCCGCAGATGAAGCAGAAAATGTGGTGAAGGGGAAGTACGGAAAGAATTGTGTCAACACGTACGACGATATCACTGTAGGGTGTGAACATAAGGTTGCTGACAAGAGCCTCGCTTGAAAGCATAACGCCTTTTTTATCGCCGGTTGTACCGGATGTGTAGATGATGAGTGCGCATGCATCGGGGTCCATTTTTACGTCGGAAAGTGAGGCGAACTCTGATGCGTCGGAGAATACGTCGTATATGGTTTCAAACTCTTCGGGTGTACCCATGTGGAATTCATAATTGACCTGTGGGCAAAGAATTCTGATTTCACCAACTTTTTCAATTGAATCGTTATCGCAAATAACTGCGGTTGCGTCAGAGTCGTTGATGATTGAAGCAATATCCCGGGCAGTTGCTTCGGGGTCGATGGGTATGGCAACAAAACCGCCGATAAGAACGCCGGTCATGCAGACAATATATTCATAGCTTGTTTTACTGACAATTGCAATGTGAGTTCTGTCTTTAAGCTCACTGCGCATTTTTCTGCAGAAAGCAAGGCTGTCGCTTCTAACCTGCGAAAAAGTTTTTTCAGCAATCTGACCGTCTTTATGATATTTAATGAAAGTTCTGTTATTATGCTTTTCAGGCGCTACGTCGAGCAGGTCTCGTATCGTCGGAACATTCTCAAGCTTCATTTTTATTACCTCTTTTGCATGCAAAATTACATTATCTGTGTCATTATTTATCTGTGTCATTATAATGTTTTATTATCATTATTTCAATTAAAAATATAATATTTTACATACATTTTATAAAGTTAAATAATCGCACAATACATCTCAAACAAAAAGCGAAAAACTGTTTATTAAAAAGCAAATATAAGACAATTGCTTGTTATTTGTCTTTCATTATTTTTGCAATGTAGAAAATAAAAGAAGCGGTTAAAACCGCTTCTTCAGAAAATTTGTTTTAATTTGCAAGCTTGTTAAACATCTCAAGTATACGTTTTACGCACAACTCAAGGTCAGTGCGTGTCAGTTCACCGCTTTTAAGTGCGGCGAGCAGTTCGTCGGGATAGCCGCAATGCATTTTCATGTCGTTGCCTGCAAGCACTTCAACAACAGGACGGTTTTTAACGCCCCAATCCGTTACAACCATACCTTTGAAGTTCCATTCGTTGCGGAGTATCTCAGTGAGCAATTCATAGCTTTCACTTGTGTGCAAACCATTTATAAGGTTATATGATGACATAACAGTATATGGGTCAGCTTCTTTAACCGTTATTTCAAAGCCTTTGAGATAAATTTCTCTCAGTGCTCTTTCGGAAAGGCGTGAATCACATGCAAAACGGTTGGCTTCCTTGTTGTTACATGCAAAATGCTTGATTGAAACCGCTACCTTCTGTGACTGGATGCCTCTTGTTGCTGCCGCGGCAGATTTGCCGGCTACAAGCGGATCTTCGGAATAATATTCGAAGTTTCTGCCGCAAAGAGGATCTCTGTGGATGTTGAGCGCGGGTGCGAGCCATACGCCGAGATTGTTTTCCCTAAGCTCTGAGCCGCCGCCTTTGCCAACCTGTTCAATAAGCTCTGTGTTCCAAGTGCATGCCAGTAATGTCGCACACGGCCACGCTGTTGTGGGTATACCGGTGTTTGTGTCTAATCTCAGCCCCGCAGGTCCGTCAGCAGTGGGAACTGCAGGAATATCAAGCCTTTTGAGTCCGCCAAAGCAACCTGTATTGGCAACACCTGTAGGTGCTTGACCGCCGACAAGGTATGCGAGTTCATCGTTTGTAAGCTGAGAAATAAACTCGTCCATTGTAATCGTTTCATCAACCTTGTCAAATGATACTTCCTGAGCAGGTTTTGTTACAATAACCGGCTCGTTCTTGCCGTAATAGTATTCAGCCTCACCCATGGGCAGAGCTTCAAACGTACCGTCAGCAAGCATGCGCTTCTTAAGCTTGAAAGGTTTGCACCAAGAATTTAACTGCAAAGTGATAACATCGCTTTCAAGCAAGTACTTATATTCAGCCTCGACTGTGTTGCGAACGGAATTTCCTATATGGAAGCTGTATACACCTTTTTCAAGCACGTATGCGGATTTGCTTACCTTACCTAAATCGTCAAAGCTTGCCATCGAATCAACACTGAAGCTGAGGAAAAGAGATTCACTCTCCTGCGGAGCGAGAAGTTTGGTTTTCCTGTATGCCGCAAGAGCTCTCTTGGGTTTTCCAAGTAAGCCCTGAGGCGCTGAAAAATACACTTGAACAACTTCCTTACCGGAAACTTTGCCTGTGTTTTTGACATTGAGGGCTACGTTTATTTTTCCACTGTGCTCAAAGCAAAGAATGTCGCTGATTTCAAAACTTGTGTATGACAGACCGAAACCGAACGGATATCTGACGTGCTCGCTTGCGCCGGGAATTGTTTCAAAATATCTGTAGCCGACATAAATATCATCGGAGTAGTCGAGGTGGTCAAAGCACTCCCAAAAATCATCTTTTGTGGGGTAGCAATCGTATGATTTTGCGATAGTGTCTGCAAGCTTGCCTGAGGGATTAACGTCACCGCAGATAATATCGGCGATAGCGGCGCCACCTTCCATGCCGCCTTGCCAAGCAAACACAACAGCGCCGATTTTGTCGTTATCCGCAAAGTATTCGCAATCGATTACTGCGCCCGAGTTGATGACGATGATAACTCTTTTGAATTTATCGCAACACGAATCAATAAGATTCTTTTCAAGGTCGGAAAGATAATAGTCACCGCAGATGGGCCTTCTGTCGACACCTTCTGCAGAGAACCTGCTGATTGTGATGATTGCTGTGTCGGCATTTTCTGCGGCAGAGTCAATAAGATGAGAGGGTACTTCTGCTTCTTTAACGTGCATTGCGGCAAAGGTGTCGTATGTCATGTCATCACGTTCTGTGCAAAAATCCATGTTGTTAACAATGTCCCAACGGGCATTAATTTGCTCCTCGGTGAGCACGTTAACACTCTCTTTTTTTACATAAGTACGGTAAAAATCAACAAGCGGCATATAGATGCTGACTTTGTTGTCTGCTTCTTTTTCTGCAAAGCCTTCATATATGTTGCGGATATAAGGACAATGTACGTCGCCGCTACCGCCGCCGCCTTTAATATATTCGATTGTCGCTTTGCCGAAAAGAGCAACTGTTTCGCCTTTAGCAAGTGGGAGTGTGTTGTTGTTTTTGAGCAAAACAATGCCTTCTGTTGCGGCTTTTCTGGAAAGAGCAATATGCTCAGCAGATGCGGTCACTCTTTTTCCGTCTTTACCGAGTGGCAGACAGGGCTGGAACCTGAATCTTGCAAATTTATCGATCATTCGTATCATTCCTTCACAAAAGTATTCGTTTAATTCTATTACTTTATTTCAATATCGTCAAGACGTTAAAGCAAAATTATGTCCTTGAAAAATACGAGTGATTAATGTATAATAATTCATGCAATTACTGTAGTTTTCATTTTGGAGTTTGATATGAATCTTTTTGACGTTCTTAATTTAATCGGTGGTCTTTGTCTGTTCCTTTTCGGTATGAACATTATGGGCGAGGGCCTTGAAAGGCGTGCAGGTAACGGACTTAAAGCCTTGCTCAGTAAGCTTACGAACAGTAAAATTAAAGGATTTTTGACCGGTGCAGGTGTAACTGCCGTTATTCAAAGTTCCTCAGCAACTACAGTCATGGTTGTTGGTTTTGTTAACTCAAAAATTATGACACTTAAGCAGTCCATAGGTGTTATTATGGGTGCTAACATCGGCACTACAATTACTGCATGGATTCTTAGTCTTTCCGGTATTTCAAGCGATAACATTGTGATGAAGCTCTTAAAACCAACGTCATTTACTCCCATTCTTGCACTTATCGGTACAGTACTGCTGATGTTCACCAAAACCAGCAAGAAAAAGGATGTCGGTTCGATTCTTCTCGGCTTTGCAACACTTATGTTCGGTATGGACCAAATGTCTTCAGCGGTTGCCGGCCTTGCGGAAATACCGGCGTTCTGTAATCTGTTCGTTATGTTCAAAAACCCACTGCTTGGCGTTATTGTCGGTGCTGTACTTACTGCGATTATTCAGTCAAGCTCTGCTTCGGTCGGTATTTTACAGGCATTATCTGCCACAGGTGCGGTTTCGTATGCTGCCGCGGTACCCATCATAATGGGTCAGAATATCGGCACGTGTGTAACGGCAATGCTTTCAAGTGTTGGTGCAAACAAAAATGCAAGACGTACTGCGGTTATTCATCTTTCTTTCAATATAATCGGTACGGTTATCTGGCTCGGCGTTTTCAGTTTGGTTTCGTACGTTTTCAGGCCTGTGATTCTTGAGCAGTCGGCATCGCATCTCGGCATCGCTGTGATTCATTCATTATTTAATACTCTTTGCACAGTGGTATTGATGCCAATGTCCTCGCTTCTTGAAAAGATTGCATATAAGATTGTGCCTGACAACGATGTTGCCGAAAAGCGCATTGAGCTTGATGAAAGACTGCTTGATACTCCCACAATTGCTATTGCTGAAAGCTTCAAGCTTGTGTGCACAATGGGTAAAGAAGCGGTTAACGGATTCAAACTCAGTATGCAGGCAATTAATAACTATTCTGACTCAATAGCCGATGAAATCAGGCAAATTGAAGCTGACAGTGACCGTTATGAAGACGTTATCGGTACATTCCTAACACTTGTTTCGCGCCATCAGGTCAGCGATAATGACAGTGCTGAGGTTTCAAAGCTGCTTAAGGCGATAGGTGATTTTGAGCGTATTTCCGACCATGCAGTTAACTTGCTTGAATCTGTTGAAGAACTGAGAGAAAAGAAAATTGAGCTTTCGGAAGGTGCAAAAAAGGAACTCGGAGTCTTATGTGAAGCTCTTGTTGAAATTCTTGACGTAACGGTTACTTCTTTTGAAAGCAACAACACAGAGCTTGCTTTGACAGTTGAGCCTCTTGAGCAGGTGGTTGACAAACTAAAAGCCCACCTTCGTGACAGTCACATTGTTCGCCTTAAAAACGGAGATTGTACGGTTGAAGCCGGTTTTATCTGGTCAGACTTCCTTACCAACCTTGAAAGAGCATCGGACCATTGCTCAAATATTGCTTTGTGTGTTATTGATGCGCACGACAGAAAGCTTAATCTGCACGAATCAATACGCGAGATTAAAAAAGAAAATCCGCAGTATAAAGAGATGTACCGTATGTATAAGGAGAAATATCTCAGTAAAGTTCATTGATTAAGTAAAGCCCGTAACTATCAGGTTACGGGCTTTGTTATGTGTGTAATCATCTGCAGTTTTCCACCGCATTGTGTGCCATTTGGGGATAGTCTGTCATGATGCAATCAGCGCCGTTGAGTGCAAGCAGAGCAACATCTTCTTCGTTGTTTATTGTCCAATACTGAAGAGCTATGTTATTCTTGTGTGCGTAGTTAATCATTTCCCTTGTACCGAGGTTGATAAGGTTATCAAGAGCATTTTCACCGTACGGAATCTGCAAGGCAACGTAAGACGGACTGACATCCTGCAAATTCCAGTTCATTCTGAAATAGAAATAGAACTGTATCGCTTCAATTGCATCAGCAGTACGGGCGATTTCCGGATATTTTGATTTCATGTGTGCTGATACGTCGGGGGCAAAGGTTGACCATATAACTCTGCTTTCAAGGTTTCGCTCAGTGATGATTGAATATAGCTTATCAACCGCTTTTTTGCCGTCAACGAATATGCTCTTGATTTCAATAACGTAATTGTATTCTTTTTCGCCACTATTTGCTTCAACGTAATCAATGATTTCGTCGCACGTTACAACGCGGAGATTGTATGGGATATCTTCACCGCGTAGGCCTCTGTACGGGTATTCACCGTTGTTTTTGAAATTCTCGCCAAGGTTGAGCACCTGAGCTTCTTCGAGCGTTACTGATGAAACAAATACGTTGCTTTTGCCGAATGCTTCCTGCGCATTTGTTGTGTTATCGTAGGTGAGGTCGTGAAGCAGAACAAGCTCGCCGTCAGCGGTTATCTGTACGTCAAATTCAAGTGTGTCAACAAATTCGCCGTCAGCACCTTCAACAATGTTTTCAAACGCCATTAGCGTATTCTGCGGTGCAAGACCGCCGCCTGAACGGTGTGCAGAAACGTCAGGGGAGAGATATTCGCGTATGTACGGATTGTCAGCTTCAGGGTATGTTTCGACTTTTGTGTCGGGATTGCCTGCGTCTCCCATTGTTAACATAATCGGAATGAGCATAAGTGCCGCAACAATTGCATGGAATATGTTTTTTACCGATAACAGAAAAGTAGCCATATTTATGTCTCCTTATTTCGTTTGTTAAATTATACAACATTTATTCATTATATTCAATATATAAAAATCTTGTTTTTACTCGATTTAAGTGTTACAATAAATACAACAAATTTTGACGAGGTTGATATGTATGCATAAAAAATTAGCGCTTACTCCTCCTATGGGATGGAACAGCTGGGATTGCTACGGTGCCGCCGTAAATGAAGAACAGTTGCTTGCCAATGCAGACTACATGGCTGAGCATCTGAAGGATTACGGCTGGGAATACGTTGTTTGTGACATTCAATGGTATGAACCCACTGCCAGCAGTTTTTATTACCATTACTTTGCTGAGCTTTGCATGGATGAATACTCACGTCTTATTCCTTCGGTTGAGCGCTTTCCGTCTTCGGCAGGCGGAAAGGGGTTCAAGCCCATTGCTGATTATATACATTCTCTCGGGCTCAAGTTCGGTATTCATATTATGAGAGGTATTCCGCGTCAGGCTGCACACCGTAACACAAAAATTATGTGCGAAGGTGTCACTGCAAGGGACATTGCGCATCCGTCCTCCATTTGTGCGTGGAATCCCGATATGTACGGTGTTATCCACGGTAAAAAGGGTGCACAGGAATATTACGATTCTATTTTTCAGCTTTACGCTTCATGGGGCGTTGACTATATCAAATGTGATGATATCGCAAACACTGAGATATTTCCTCATAACCCCTATTCCGCAAGGAAAGAAATTGAAATGCTCAGAAAAGCCATTGACAACTGCGGCAGAGACATGGTGTTGAGCCTTTCACCCGGTCCTGCGCCCGTAAGTGAACATGAGCACCTTGCGGCTCACGCGAACCTTTGGCGAATGACGGGCGATTTCTGGGATGAATGGAGCAAACTTCACGCCATGTTTGAGCGTTGCTACACTTGGCAGGAGTATGTTCAGCCCGGTGCATGGCCCGATTGCGATATGCTTCCGATTGGCAGAATTCAGATCACCGAAGAGCTTCCTCAATACAGGAACAGATACACCCGATTCACACAAGACGAGCAGATTACAATGATGACTCTCTGGGGTATTTTCCGTTCTCCACTTATGATAGGCGGCGAAATGCGTGAAAATGATGAGTTTACACTCTCGCTGCTTCAAAACAGTGAGCTCATTGAAATGCACAAAAATTCAAGCGGTGCAAGGCAGTTCAGCCGCGAAGAAACTGACGGAAAAGGTGAAATTATCTGGACATCCACGGGTGAAAACTGCAAGTATGTTGCACTCTTCAACACAGACGATAAAGAAAGACTTATCAGCTTTGATATTACTGACATTTCAATCGGCGGTGTTAAATACAGTGTCCGTGATATGTGGTCACACGAAGAGTTCGTAGTAACCGAAGACGTATTCTCGGCTAAAGTTAACCCTCACGGTGCAAGACTTTTCAAAATTTCAGTTAAATAAAATGTAAGCCCGCCTCAACCGTTGACAAAGAGCCATAACAACAAACGCCCCGTAATGTCATGCACTACGGGGTGTAATCTTATTTACTCTTAAATCTCAAATTCAGACGGCTCAAATTCAGTGAGTTTGGGTGACTTTTTGGGCTTTCTTTTTAACGGGTCATAAACAAACTTACGGCATGATGAATCGGTCATCATAACGCCTTTTTTGACACACAATACACTTTCACCGTCAGCGGAAAGCTTGCCGTGCTGACAAAAAGAGCATTCGGGTGAGTATTTTTTGCGGTTGAGAAGTTTCTGCTTCATTTTGTTTCCTCCATGAATGATTCGTGGAGCATTATATCATAAGCTTTAAAAATTTTCAACCGTGAAATCAGGCAATAAATTCATTGTAATAAAAGTCGTAAACAGCTTCTTCTTTTTTTACAACTTTTTCAAGTGGTCTGACTTCTTGCTTCTGCGGAAAAAAACGGCGTATTACTTTCTGCTCAAAGCTGATGAGTTTATCTTCAAAAATCAGGCAGAGCACTGTTGCAAGGATGCCGATGAGAAAAAATACTGTAAAAGATGAGATTGTTGTAAACATGGTTTGTTACCTCCTGAACATTTGTTCTTTACGCGTTTGATTATAGCGCATGTACGAACATTTGTCAATACAAATGTTCGGTATTTTGACATTTTTTTCAGGTTACGACCTTGTTTTTGGACTTAAATGGCGTTTTTTAGCATAAAAAAACATGTTTTGGCATAAAACAGTTGATTTTAACCGAACATTTTGTTAGAAAAAAACATCATAGAGCTCTGAAAAACTCTATGATGTTCTATACGTAAATATTCAGATTTTTTTCATTTCTGCAATAAGTTCAGCCTTGAAAGGCTCAAGTCTCTTTTCAACTGCAGCAAGAAGTTCATCACTCATGCTGCAAAGAGGGAGCCTGAAGCCACCGACTTCTGCACCATAAAGATTCATGATATCCTTAACGGGAATCGGGTTAACATCGCAGAAAAGATCTTCAATCAGCGGTAGTACGCGCAACTGCATTTCAGCGCATTTTGCAGTTTCACCGTTTACACCGTACATTGTCATGTCGTGCGTATATTGCGGAAGCACATTTGAAAGCACGCTGATTACACCTTTTGCACCGATTGCAGTTGAAACTGCTACCTGATCATCGTTGCCGACGTAGATATCAAGGTTGTCACCGCAGAGATACCTTGTCTTAAGCATTTCGGAAAGATTGCCGTTTGCTTCCTTTGTTGCAATGATGTTAGGGTGCTTTGCAAGTTCAGCATAGGTTTCGGGTTTTACGTTGATACCTGTACGTGAAGGTACATTATAAATAATAATCGGCTTTTCAACATTGTCTGCAATTGTTGTGTAGTGGGCAACAAGACCTCTCTGAGAGGTTTTGTTGTAATAGGGGGTAACGACAAGGTGTGCGTCTACACCGACTTCCTCAGCAGCTTTTGCAAGGCTGATTGTGTAATCGGTGCTGTTACTTCCCGTACCGGCGATAACGGGTACACGGCCGTTTGTGCGTTTAACGGAGTAGTCGAACACCTTCACGCGTTCATCGAAATGAATGGTGGAGCCTTCGCCCGTTGTACCGCAGATAATAAGCGCATCTGTTCCGTTTTCAATCTGGTAGTCAATAAGCCTGCCGAGATATTCATAGTTGACACTTCCGTCTTTATTAAACGGTGTAATCAACGCAACACCGGCGCCTGTAAACAATGTTTTCATAAATTACCTCCTTGGGTAAATCAGTCGATATATCCCTCAGCGCAAAGCATTTCAGCAAGCAGGATTGCACCGCCTGCGGCACCTCTGAGGGTGTTGTGTGAAAGGCAGACAAACTTGTAGTCATACTGGGTATCCTCACGGAGTCTGCCGATGGAAACAGCCATGCCGTTTTCAAGACCTCTGTTGAGCTTGGTCTGAGGCATGTTGTCTTCTGTGAAATAGTGAAGGAACTGCTTGGGAGCGCTGGGAAGGTCAAGCTCCTGGGCTCTGCCGCTGAAGTTCTGCCACAGTTCTATGATTTCTTCTTTTGAGGGCTTTTCTTCACCCTTGAAGCTCATGAACACTGCGCCCATGTGACCGTCGGAAACGGGTACACGGATGCACTGAGCTGTGAACGAAGGCTCGGTTGCGGGCACGATTTTACCGTTTTCAACAGTACCCCAGATTTTGAGGGGTTCTTTTTCTGATTTTTCTTCCTCGCCGCCGATGAAGGGGATGACGTTGTCGACCATTTCAGGCCAGCGCTCAAAGGTTTTGCCTGCGCCTGAAATTGCTTGATATGTGCAAACGAGCACCTTATCAATACCGTATTTCTTATCAAGCGGATAGATAGCGGGTACATAGCTCTGGAGTGAGCAATTTGATTTTACTGCAACAAAGCCTCTTTTTGTGCCAAGACGCTTTCTCTGTGCATCAATGACTTTGATGTGATCGGAGTTGAGTTCAGGGATAACCATCGGCACATCAACTGTGCCTCTGTGTGCGCTGTTGTTTGAAACAACGGGGCATTCAGCCTTTGCGTATGCATCTTCAAGAGCACGGATTTCGTCCTTTTTCATATCAACTGCGCAGAAAACGAAGTCAACACTTGCGGCGATCTTTTCAAGGTCAGCCGTAGCATCAAGAACAACTGTATCTTTGAGGTTTTCAGGTACGGGTGTGGACATAACCCATCTGTTACCAAGAGCCTGAGCGTATGTCTGACCTGCAGAGCGCGAGCTTGCTGCAAGTACGGTTACGTCAAACCAGGGGTGATTCTCAAGTGTGGACACAAATCTCTGTCCTACCATACCTGTTGCGCCGATAATTCCAACCTTGTACTTTTTCATTTTGAAACAAACCTTTCCTGTGCAAAGTATTTCGAAAGAATCAACAAAAATGTATTGCAAAATTCGTCACTTTGCACTATACTAATTAAGCTGCTAACATAATACCACCACATAAAGATGATGTCAAACATTATTTTATAGTATTTCGGAGAAAAATATATGAAAAAATCAGACTTTTTCTATGAACTTCCTACAGAGCTTATTGCTCAGCACCCCGTTGAGCCGCGTGACAGCTCAAGAATGCTTGTTGTACACAAGGAAAACGATGTGTTGGAGCACAGACATTTCAGCGACGTACTTGAATATATCACCCCTGACGATTGCCTTATTCTCAACAATACGCGTGTTCTTCCCGCCAGAATTTTCGGTACAAAAAAAGACACAGGCGCAAAGGTGGAGTTTCTCTTGCTCAAAGATAAAGGCGACATGCTTTGGGAATGTGTGACCGGCCCCGGCAAACGTGCGAAGCCCGGCACAGAGTTTGTGTTTGACGGCGGTGAGCTCACCGCATTCGTCGAGGACGTGCTTGAAGGCGGAAACCGACTTGTACGTTTTGCAGTGAACTCAGGTGCCAACTTTTTTGAGGCGCTTGACAGAATCGGTGAAATGCCGCTTCCGCATTATATCACAGCACGCCTTGAAGACAAGGAACGCTATCAGACAGTGTATTCTAAAGAAAAAGGCTCTGCAGCCGCACCAACAGCAGGTCTGCACTTCACCAATGAGCTTTTGAAGAAAATTGAAGCTCAGGGCACAAAAATCGGATACGTAACACTTCACGTCGGTCTCGGCACATTCCGTCCCGTGAAGGCTGAAAATATTGAAGACCACCACATGCATTCAGAATCATACTATCTACCTCAGGAAACCGCCGACCTGATAAACGAAACAAAACAGCGCGGCGGCAGAGTGTTTGCAGTTGGCACAACGTGTTCAAGAACGCTCGAATCTGTTGCAACAAAACTCGGAAAAATTGCCGCTGACAGTGACAGTACGGATATTTTCATTTATCCCGGCTATCAGTTCAAGTGCGTTGATGCCTTGATTACAAACTTTCATCTGCCCGAAAGCACGTTGATTATGCTTGTAAGTGCTTTTTGCGGTTATGATAAAACAATGAATTTTTACAAAACTGCCGTTGAAGAAAAATACAGATTTTTCAGTTTCGGTGATGCAACGCTTATAATTTAAACAAATAACTGACAGAGGTTTTTTGCGATGTATAAATTAATTAAAAACAACGGCACGGCGCGACGCGGTGAGTTTGAGACCGTGCACGGCACAGTACAGACACCCGGATTTATGAACGTTGCAACCTGCGGTGCAATCAAAGGTGCACTCAGTGCACTTGACCTTAAGGATATCAAGTGTCAAGTACAACTTTGCAATACTTATCACCTCCACGTCCGTCCCGGTGACAAGCTCGTCAAAGAGATGGGCGGTATACGTGAATTCACACGTTGGCAAGGTCCCGTATTAACCGACAGCGGCGGATTTCAGGTGTTCTCACTTGCAGGTCTCAGAAAAATCAAAGAAGAAGGTGTGACATTTTCTTCTCACATTGACGGCAGAAAAATCTTCATGGGTCCCGAAGAAAGCATGCAGATTCAGTCAAACCTTGCTTCAACAATTGCAATGGCTTTTGATGAATGCGTTGAAAACCCTGCTGAGTACAAATATGCTGAAAAGTCATGTGAGCGCACTGTACGCTGGCTTTACAGATGCAAGAACGAGATGCTCAGGCTAAACAGTATCCACGATACACTCAACAAAAAGCAGATGCTTTTCGGCATAAACCAAGGCTGCACTTATGATGATTTGCGTGTGCAGAATATGCAGCAAATTGTCGAACTTGACCTTGACGGATATGCTATCGGCGGTTTGGCGGTTGGTGAGCCTAAGGAGGATATGTACCGCATCATTTCAACGGTTGAGCCGTATATGCCCAAGAATAAACCTCGTTATTTGATGGGCGTCGGCACCCCCGGTAACATAATTGAAGGCGTCAGCAGGGGAGTTGACCTCTTTGACTGTGTTATGCCCAGCAGAAACGCGCGTCACGGACATCTGTTCACATGGAACGGCATTATTAACATCAACAACGCAAAATATGAGCACGATGATTCACCGATTGACACAACTTGCGATTGCCCGGTTTGCCGCAATTTTTCAAAGGCATACATCAGGCATCTGTTCAAGGCAAAAGAGATGCTTGCCATGAGACTTTGCGTAATGCACAACCTTTATTTTTATAATACGCTCATGGAAAAGATACGTGAGAATCTGGATGCTGATACGTTTGATTCTTTCAAGGCTCAATATGTTGATTTGCTCGATACAAGAATATAATGTTAATTGATTGTTCATATTTTTATGGCTTTTTTCACTTGAATTAAATTGTCACAACATGTATAATACCAATAATATCGTTTTCAGGAGGCATTTTTAATGTTCTACAATTTCCTTACAGAAACAGCGAGCCCAAACGCTCCCAAAAGCAATTATTCTTTCTTCATCATCATCGCAGTTATGTTTGTTGCAATGTATTTCTTCTCAATGAGACCCCAGAAGAAAAAGCAGCAGGAAGAACAGAAAATGCGTGACAATCTGCAGGTTGGTGACGAAATCACAACAATCGGCGGTATCTGCGGCAGAGTTGTTTCTGTCAAAGAAGATTCAATTATCATTGAAACCGGTGCAGACCGCAACAAAATGAAGATTACACGTTGGGCAGTTCAAGCAAACAATACAGCTCAGGAAAAGCTTGAAGCAGAACGTGCTGCAGCAAAAGAAGCTGCTGAAAAGCAGAAGGCTGAAGGTGGTGCTCCCACCAAAAGACGTTTTGGCAGAAAGAAAGAGGATGCAGATATAATCGCACCCGAGGAATTCAGAAACAAAACTGAAGAATAATCGTAATAACTAAAACACCCCCGTCATATTCTTTAAGTGTGAAAAGAATATGAGGGGGTTGATTTTATGCCTTCAAAGCAAAAGAGAAGAACAAGTGAACAATCCGCATTAAAAAAATATGTGACAACACTTGGTGTTGCGGTGTTATGCGGCGTTATATCGACACTTGCACTTATGGCAATTTTCTGCTTTGTTATAATTGCAACAGATTTGAATAAAACGTACATACCATATACAAGCTTTGTTGCAGTAGCCTTGTCGTGCTTTATATCGGCGGTTGTTATGTCTTCAAAGATTCGTAAAAACGGGCTTGTGTCAGGCGCAGTATGCTCAGCAATAATGTTTTTGATTTTCTTCTTAGTTGCTTTTGCTGTAAACAAGGGGAGTGTCAGCTTCAATGCAATTTATCATTTGGTGGCGTCACTTCTTGGCGGCGTACTTGGCGGAATATCCGGTGTTAACATGAAGATTAAGCGGTAAATTATATGGTTATGACAAAAAATCCTAACTCAGCCAAAACAACCGGCATTATTGCTTTAAATAAACCGATTGGTAAAAATATTGAAACAGTCAAGTATCAACTGATTTTGACTTTTCTTTCGGTATGCGGCATTTTCTGCGGCGTTATGCTTTTGAAAATAATCGGTAAAGACATGCTTTCAATAGTTTTTAATGTTCTCACAGAGTTCACATCCGTGGCTGCCGCGAAATCATTTGTTGAACTTTTCAGTGTTTCTATGTGCATTAATCTCATATATCTGTTTGTGTGCATGTTTGGCGGATTATGCATTGTCGGTCAGCCGTTTATTGCATCGGCAATTGTTTTTAAAAGTATGAGCGTTGGTTTTATAAGTGCAAATCTTTATGCAGAGCATGCAATTGACGGACTTGAGTACTGTGTGTTACTTATTTTTCCGTCCGCGTTATTGATGATTATAGCTCTCATAATCGGTGGCACAGAAAGTCTGCATACGGTTAAGGATATCAACTCAGATTTATTTAAAAACAACACGGAAAAACCGCTTGATATAAGGATATATGCATTACGATACTTTGTGCCGTTTGTTTTATGCGCAGTATCATCGTTGGTTCATGCGTTGACAACAAAAATGTTTTCGGATTTGTTCAATTTCATATAAAAAAGCGTGTGTGCAATTTGATGTTGCATACACGCTTTTTCAATCATGACTTGTTAGTTTTATTGCTCATGGATTCACCGCTTAACGGGTTACTTTCAGCGGCGGCACGCAGTTGCTCAGAAAGAAGATGCGTGTATATCTCAGTTGTTGCAAGGTTTTCATGTCCTAAGATATCCTTCAGCACAAGCACGTCAACGTTTCCGTGCTGATACATGAGCGTTGCGGCTGTGTGGCGAAGTTTATGCACTGAAAAGCCTTGGTCTGCCAACCCGATTTTCTCAAGATATTTATACACGAGATCCTGCACACCTCTGCGGCTGATTCGCTTGTTCAGTCTGCTTATAAAAAGCGCATTACGGTCTTCACCTCGAAGAGAATCACGCGGTCTGACGGCAAGGTAAGCGTTTATGGCATCCTTGCAGGCTTTGTTGAGGTATACCATACGTTGCTTGTCACCCTTACCGAGCAGTATAAGCGTACCTTTTTCCATGTCTATATCCGACAAATTGATGCCGACCAGCTCAGCGAGTCTCATGCCGCAATTAAGAAGCAGTGTGAGCAAACAGTAATCGCGCACCTTATATTCACCATCA
Organism: Acutalibacteraceae bacterium; assembly: GCA_045590055.1. GTDB lineage: Bacteria > Bacillota > Clostridia > Oscillospirales > Acutalibacteraceae > UBA6857. The sequence goes on along the minus strand of JAZNQF010000055.1, from coordinate 5,113 downwards.
ACCGCATTAAGCAATTGCAACGACTGTTCAAGCGAGAGGTATTTAGGCAGACGTTTCTTGGGCTTCGGTGCTTCAAGCGCAAGCATTGGGTTTTCATCGATGTACCGCCGGTTGGTTGTAATATACTTATAGAACCCCTTAATTGCAGAGATTTTTCGCGCACGTGCAGAAACGTCATTGTCTCTTTCACTGCGGCAATAATCAAGAAAACCGTAGGCATCCATGTAATCTATTGAGGAGATATAATCCTTGTCGATAAAACGCAAACTGTATTCTTCAGGCAAATCAGCAGGGGAGATACCGTCCTTTGAAGCGGCAATAAAACGGAAAAATAAGCGCAAATCGGTTGCATATTCAATTATAGTGAGGTCAGATTTAGCCTTAACAACTGATAAATAACGCAGGTATTCTTCAACGTAAGGCGGCAATAGTTTAAAATCCTGTTTTTTCATTTTTTGTCTCCAGAATTGAAAGTAGTGTTCGTGAAACAGTTTCACAGTGAAGATGGGGAAGCTATCATCAAAGCGTATTTACAAGCAAGCTTTTATTAACAGATAATAAAGCAGACCGTACAGTAAAACAATATGATACATACACGAAACGCTGCTTAAGATGAATGTGCATGAAAAAAAGTATAGGTAAAGATAACTGTCAGCATAATCATACTTAGATTGATTACGAGGTTAAAAACTCAGGCAATTACATTTACAGCTCAATATCATCATATAAAACTGATCTGATGATCGTTTTTTCGATTAATCGTTTGTAAGCTGATCTGATAAAAATTTTTCAAATGATGCTCAGATCATTCAAAAGAAAATTATCCGACGAAAAAAAAACATAAAATCTGATAAAAAGTTATGCGATGACCTGAGTATCTACAAAAACAAAATTAAACGAGAAGAAAAAACAAATACATTTGGTTCGGCTTAAAAGAATCACGCATAACTTATTAAAAACAGGCATCGCTGAGTCAAAGTTGCAAGAATAGGCTCAAAAAGTGATTTTGTGGCTGTTTTTATGTTTTTTACTCCCCTTATTTGCACAAAACATTTATTTTGTACAGTTGACAGTAAAGATTTTATCACAGTTTACTAAAATAGTCAAGCTGTCCCCTGAGTTCATCAAGAATTTTTTTGAAGAAATCATGTTCACGTTTAGCTTGAATAAGTGCATTAAGTGAATCAGTAGTAAAACCGTACTTACGACAGAAATTTTCACAATCAATAACACGGTTAGATAAATGGACTTCTTTACAGTATAAGTAGCGATGAATAATTAATAATTGGTCTTTGTCTTTATTAGGTATCATAATAACGGAGGGACCGATACGCTGCAGCTTCGCCTTGCAGCGTATCGGCTTTGGAAAAAAGGGGTTGTTGACGAAAATTAGCCACGGATGAGTCGATGAGCAAGACCGATAACGGCACCTGCACCAAAGATACCAACACCCATAAGGAGAATAGGCTGAGATGTGATAGTAGTGAGAAGCTCACCTACATGGTCAGTAAGCCATGAAAACACAGTACCCAGATTATCCATAGCGGTTGTAGCATCCATAAAATATAACTCCTTTCATGATTATCTTCTTGTATTAAAGGCAGTAAAGCCAAATACAGACGAGAAAAGAATATGTATCACATCGTAAACGATGAGAAAACCAAAAGTAAGCATAAGACCGGCGTGAATGGGATTATCCATATCAATACCCATGCCGGTGATAATATTGAAAAATTCAGTTAAAGTAGTAGTCATTATCTGAATCTCCTTATAACCAAAAATAGAACAAGAGCAAAGAGAAGAATACCGATAACTTTCAAAATTGATAAGTTGCTGCTATCTTCGTCAGCTCGTGAGCTGAAACCCATAAAGTTTGATACAACAACGTGGTTAACGTCAATGGTAAGTGAAGAACCGGACACAGTTGAATAACGTGTAGCGTTGTTCTGAGTGTTGGTTGTATTGTAACAATACCCGGTATAGTCACCTGCTCGGACAGTTCCGTCAGACTCTGAAAAGGTATCAGAGAAAAAAAGGTAATATTCATAATTCGATGCTCTGATGCAGACATAATCAGAATAAAGCTCCTCACCGTTGCGAAGGCTTAAAAGACTCTGAACGGTTGAATTTGTACCTAAAATATCCGCATAAGTGGAGTATGATGCCGCCGATGCGGCGCAGGTAACACAAGAAATGAGTAAAACGGTAACGGTTAAGAAGATAAAAAATCGTTTCATACTCTCCCCTTCTGATATGAAAATTATTTCTTTCTACGTGAAGCAGATAATTCCCTACGTTTAGCAGCGTTACTTCGATTAATAGCAGCGGAATCACCAAAAGCAGAATAATTAGCTGTAGTTTTAATAACAAGCGGCAAAATCGCACCCATAAGAAGGATAGCTATAGAGAAATCAAGCATTGAAAAGTTGCCCAGAATAAAGATTGAATCCATGGAGTTAACGTACCAGGAAAAGACACGATAAATATAACTCAATACCGGGGTAAAGTTGGAACGACCGTCATAAATTACAGCAGCAGTAGTTGATACAGTAGAATCATTCATTACTTCACCTCAATTACAACGTGAATAATAGCAATAGCAATCATGGCAGATGCAAAAGCAACCAGGAAGCTCGGCAGCGCATTAATAGAGCCGGTAAGATAAGAAATATACGTAGGCAACGACAAAAAGAAATTTGCAAGACCTTCAATCAGATTAACGATAAAGTGAAATATCGTTTGAATAGCTCCCCAAATAGATTGCAGGAAGTCAACGATATATGACATACGTTTTACCACCCTTCATAGGTAATTGGGGTACGTTCTTCGAAGGCGGTGCAATCGAAGGAATCAAAATACTTGTAATACGGTCTACGAAATACGAACTTCTTACAAGGAGCAAAGAACGCTTCCAGGAACGTTGCAAAACGGTAGCCGAGAGTTAGCTCAGAGGATTGCTCATTGATTGCAATGTTACGGTAAATACGTTTAGCAACCGAAAACTCGTTTAAAAGGGGCAAAATAGGCTTTGTAACGTACCAAAGGTCATAGACGTTGTTACGTATCGTTTTATCCATTCTGGAGTAATCCTGGCAAAAAACAACGATATCGTTATGTAAATGACGATGCAGCGTAAAAAAATCTTTGTGACCCTTAGAGAACGTTTTAAATTCACGTGAGTCTGAATCAAGGGTAATTTCATCCAGGAGAATGAGACTATCGGTTATCAGACGTGTACCGAGCTCAGCAAAGGTAACCTTTTCAGTACCTTGACAATAGAAGTTAGTAAGAACATGTTTATACGGACTCTTTCCCCTCTTCATCCGTTTGAGCTCACGGATTGCAATACGTGCCAGGATAGTTGTTTTACCGCATCCGGGAACGCCGAAATAACAAGTTATCATGATGCCTTACCTCGTATCAAAGAATAAATAAGCTGAAAGATACCGGCAATACAAAGCGCTCCAATGTAAACTAACCAGGTAGAGCACTGAGGAATCTGAGATAGAAAGCTCATTTAATCACCCTTATTCGGTAGAATTTTAAGAAGGAAGCCACATAAAGAAAGTGACAGAATAATCATAATAGCGGTTCTGAACTTTGCATTTGAAGTCAGAGCTTCGAGCTGCGAGCCGATAAAGAGAAATGCATCACCGGTATTCGTACCGGGATTAAATTGAATGGTAGGCATATCGACCTTATCCAGGTTACCGAAGGCATCATCCATCAGATCACCTTCAGCTTTATCAAGCTCATCAACAGCACCGTTGGTAGTCGTTTCACTCGGTGTAACGTTATGCATATCCTCAAGGATCTCAACGATCTTATCGAGCTTCTCATTGACCAACGTGATCTTACCGTCAATAAGATCAACCAAGTAGTAAATATCATACAGCTGCCAATCGAGCGAATAAAGCAGATCTAATGCTTCATTAATGGTTGATTGATTGATAGCATCAGAGAACGCAACATCAATCTTATTTTCAAGGATTTCAGGGTTTTCCATAACAAAGCCATTACCAAAGAAGCAACCGTAAAGCGTATAATTGTCAAGAGAAACATTGTTATACTTAAGCAATTCAATAGGATTAGTATGACCATTGACAGTTTGACCGGAATTATCATAAATACGATAATAATCATTACCTATAGTAGCGGTATAAAACTGAGTGCTTGATGTGATTGCAGAAGATATAATAGTAGCAAAACGAGCATAAGCAACAACATTGTTATAAACACCGTCAGCGGAAGTAAAATCAAAACCACAAGTATATTGAACCTGTGAAGGATCAATAACTTCATTAGTACCGGCAGAACCAGAAGAAATGAACAAATTAAACGTCCACATGCGTGCAAGAAATTTACCGGTATTGTTGTTCAACCATACACACATTACGTACGGTAAATCAGGCTTAGTAAACGGTACAGATATTGTAGGTACGGCATTTGTAGGTGCTTCAGCAAAAGCAAAAACGAGGGGAGCACATGAAAGAACAAGCACCAGGAAGGTAACCAGGAAGCACGTTATTCTTTTCATGGGTCTCCCCTCCTACGTCAGTTTTTAGTCTACCGGAACAATGCGAGTCAGAATTGCACGTTTACCGGTGAACTCATAAATGAATTCATAATCGGTATCAATGTCAATCCTGGGAAACTCGACCTTAGAAGAATCACGAATGAACACCTTATCAGCAAGACGACCGACAACGGTAGCATCATCAAAGGGCTCATAAGTATAAAACAGATTTGTACCTTTGATGCGCTCACCTTCTTTGTTGGTGAAATCGACATCCTTCAGACCTATAATGCGAACTACCATTTACTACCTCTTTCTCCGGGATTACCGGTAAATTTATATAAACTCTATGGGTGGTAGAGCTTATTACCTAAGTTGATGCGTCCAACGGTCAAACACATAAATTGAATCAGAAATGTGCTGAAGCAGCTCATCAGAATAGTCAAGCCAGGAAACCTGACAGAATTCATTTTCATAAGTCGGAGCAAACGGAACATCCATTTCACCGATTTTGACAACCTGAGCTCGTTGGAGTCCCCTGCTGTGATAATACAAATGAGCGTTAAGCTCTCGAACGCTGGTAGCAAGATTCTTATT
>JAZNQF010000054.1:0-7810 GCA_045590055.1 Acutalibacteraceae bacterium | reverse complement strand
CCGCGCCGCCTTTTCCTGCAAATGCAAAAATTTTTGTGCTCATAAGCACCTCCTTAGGGTGACGGGTATAATCCGAACCCGTTTTTTACAGGTGGATTTCCGTCAATCCTTCGTTAAAATACTCGCAAATCCGTCAAGGATGTATTAACAGTTGCACAACACGGTTGATTCACTGTTACGGAAAGCTATTTTTTCAAGCCCGAAACGATATACTTTTCTTTATCGGATATCATCACGTCAACGTCAAAAAGCTCCGACATAATATCACGCAGTTTCTCCTTCGGCGGCAACGGTAACGAAACGTCCTTTGCCGCGGTTGAGTGACATTTTTCAAGCTCTTTTTCGCTGATACCGTGGGCAACGGTTAATCTTCCGCCGACACATAAAGCGCGGCTGAGATTTTTAATGAGCTTTTCGGGAGCTGAAAAATGCGGAAAAGCGTTATATATCATCACGGCATCATACTCTTTTTCAAAAGCATATTCTTCAGCATCGGCACAGATAAGCTCAACGTCGGGATATTTATCCTTTGCAATCTGCAGCATGCCCGAAGAAATATCCGTACCCGTGACCTCTGCCCCGCGGTGTATATAGTCAGGAAAGAGAAAGCCGGTTCCGCAGGCGACGTCAAGCACCCTTTTACCCTTGACAATTTCTGCTTTGTCAAGAATAAATGTTATTATTCTTTCGTCACGTGCCTGCCTGATGTCCCATTCGGGTGCAAGATTGTCAAAAAATGCAGTGATGCGGTTTTTATCCATACTCACACCTCTGTTGATGAGTTTCTGAAATGAAGCTCTTTCAGTCCGTCAACCTCATCGCACACAGATTTGAAGTTACACGTGTCGCAATCAAACATCACACTGTTCATTGTATGGTTGAGAGCTTCCGTTATGCTTACGCTCTTTTCTGCCATGGCTTCCGTTTTTTTATAATCAAAGTCCTTTGCCGTTATAAAAATAACCTTTACGGCTTTAACCCACGGGTTTTCCTTGTATTTATTGATGAGCAGGTTGCCGACCTTTTCAAAAGAGATTTTCTTTTTCAGGGCGCTTCCGGCAACTCGCACAGACTCCTTGTGAGAACGGGAGGTTGTTCTTATCATATACCCCTCCGGGAAGCAATGATATTTTACATAATCAATTTTTTTGATTACTTTATAATACTCCTGCTCGTCACCGCTGTTTTCCGTCTGAACTATGCAGATTCTGGCAAACTTGCGATCGGCAGTTATATTTTCAAGCTCATCCCCGATTACAACGATGCCGTCATCCACGCACGTTGACGTCACAAGATTGAACCCGACACCGTCAAGCTCATAAGCCGTGTCCCGACGAAGAATAACCTGACTGTAGCCCGTATCCGTCCACGCAACAGCTTTGTTGTGCGGATAAATTATTTTCTGTGAGGTGTCCGTCAATGCAGACACCTCACAGATTGATGAATCAAAAAATTCCATTATAGTTTTTTATCCCTTTTCATTTTGTCATATCGGTTTTTCCACAGCCAGTCATAAACAACCCTGACAAGCTTCATATCAAGGTTAAACCAATATATTGCAAAAGTGATGAGGAACAGAGCAATTATTACCGCAAATATAATTAAAACAACTTCCATATCACTTCACCTGTGCGAGACCCTTCTGCCTTGCATATTCTGCAGCGCCGAGAGCACCCATAAGCTGAGGATCTGTTGAAAGCTCAACAACCTTGATTTTAAGCACCTTTTCAATTGCGGCTTTGAGTCCGTCGTTCTTTGCACAGCCGCCCGTGAGAGTGATACTGTCAACGGCGCCTGCTTTTTTTGCCATAACGAAGCATCTTTTTGCAACTGCAAGCTGAATGCCTGCGGCAATTTCGTCCATCGGTTTGCCTTCACCGACAAGAGAGATAACTTCACTCTCGGCAAAAACCGTGCACTGAGCCGTGATGGGAATTGTGTTCTTCGCCTGAAGGGAAAGCTTTGAAAATTCGGGAAGTGACATTTCAAAAGCGTTCGCCATAGCTTCGTAGAATCTGCCCGTGCCTGCGGCGCACTTATCGTTCATGGCAAAGTTTTTAACCGTACCGTCGGTGTCGATTGCTATGCCCTTTACGTCCTGACCGCCTATATCAATGATTGCCTTTACATCGGGGTTTGTTACGTGTACGCCCATAGCGTGGCAGCTGATTTCGGAAATATTCTCATCGGCAAAAGGCACTTTGTTTCTGCCGTAGCCTGTACCGATAAGATATGTAAGCTCTTGTGCGTTATTAAGTTCCGCCACCTGATTGACGGCATCGTCAAGTGCTATCTGCGCACTCTGCACGGGGTTGATTTTGCTTCTGTTTGTAACGTTGGCAACCATCTTGCCGTTTTCGTCTAAAATCACACATTTTGTGTAGGTTGAACCTACGTCACATCCGCCGAAATATTTCATAAAATTATCTCCTTTACCAAGCTAAATCATCTTCAAAGTCCACCAGTGAAGCATCAACGGGCTCCTCCTGAAGAACTGTTTGCATGTATTTGTTTACCTGTTCTCTCATTTCGCGCCTTGAGATTGTTCTCGGGTCCATAAGGTCCTGACGTACCCAGATGAAATTGACGCCCTTTTCTCTTGCCTGATCATCAAAAATACCGGTGAGTCCGTCCATACCCTTGCAGGAAATCTGGTCGTACATAATTACCGTATCGGCATTGTACTCCTCAACTATACGCCAGAGCTCGTCAACAACGTTGCGGTAACCACCCTTGGTATGCTTACGCATAATTGAGCGCTGATAGGTTTTTGCGAGGTCCTTGATGGACTGCTCTTTGTCCTCGGTGTCAATTTCAAGATATGAAATCATTGTTTCCATATCCATAACAACGTTCATACCCCAGCAGTTTTCAAGCCAGTTTGCAAAGCTTGTGTAATAGTTTGCAGGGCAGGACCACACAACCGCTCTGTGGCGCATATTCTTTGAAACGGGAGTTTTCTTTTCATACGCCTTCAGCATTATCTTGTTTACTTTTTCATCAACTTTCAGGAATTTTTCGTTTGAACCGCCCGAAAGGTTGAAATAGAAGATTCTGTAAAGCCAGAATGCCGCACCCGTCATCTGAGGATAAGGTGTTTTGTTGATATCCCATTTCTGGCGTTCGTACTCAAGCTGCTTGTTGTAATCCTTCATCCGCTTGAAATAAGCATCCCAATCAAACTTTTCGCCCGTCTGATCTTCAATGAATTTGATGAGTGACTTTATTTCTTCAACCGCATACTCCTGCACGTCCTCTGCATCGTAACGAAGCGGAATACCGAAACAATGTGTGGGCAGATTGAGTCTTCTGTCAAGGAAGGACGAGTTCATAATCGAACCGTCGCAGGGCATATTGGTACCAATCATGCAACAGCCCATTTTCGGGTAGTCGTCCTCGATGGCAACACCGGCCTCTGCACTGGGCAAGGGGCAAACGTCGGCAGGTACGCCGAAGCTTTCAACAACCTCAAGGTACGGAGGTGTTATCTGCTGGTCAACCATGGATGAAAGGAAGATGGGCAGAGTCTGCAACGGCATCGGAATCAGATTCGGGAAGCCGGTGAAGACCTCGTTGGGTACAATTTCATCCATAAGAACAATTTTCTTTGAAAGCTTATTGCCCGGATTGATTTTTTCGTCTGCGCGTAAGGAAATGTTGATAAGCTTGGTAGTGTGCTTAACAATCATATTATAATGAAGATGCGCAATGCGAAGATGCGGCCCCCTGAGACCTGCAACGTGACGGTCAACAAAAGAGGGTGCGGAAAGATAGGAAGCCATCCAGCGGTATCTCCAGATGCCCTTGACTGTTGACACGGGAGCTTTAAGCACCATCACAATCATATCTTTCCAGTTAACGAGCCAGCGATAATAATCATACATCGTGTCTTTGAAGCCGCGCCATTCTCTGTGCTTGAGTATAGCGGTATGCTCTTTATAAAGCCTGCCGTAATTATCCATTATTCTTCACCGCCTTTTCTTTCTGAATCTTTTTGATTTCAAGACTTTCAACAAAAGCCTGCACTCTCGTACGCAGCTGACCTGAGGCTGAGGCAGTGTACTGACGGTCAACGGCGGCCGTGGGTATACCGTAATCATTCGTCATAACGTAGGATGCGAGCGCTCTTTCGTAGCCCCAGTATTCGCAGAATTTGAGTTGCTCGTACATAACGCCGTCCGCGTTGTATTCCTTAACAAGGGCCTGAACGTAATCACGGCGCTCCTGAACCTTTTCGTGGCTCATATAACGGGGGCACTGACTTGTTTTAAGGTAATGCATGCAAATCTGCGTCAGCACGTCTTCGCCGTCTTTGATAACAATTTCCTGCCTGCCCGGCAAAGCTCCGAAGCAATATCTGTCAGCAACAACCAGCGCTCCGCTGTCTTCAATGAGTGAGGTGAACTCAGGGTCGTCCATTTCCGAGCCTACAACAACAATTTTGGCCCTGAAGTTCTTTTTGGCATCAGGCTCTCTTGTTCTGAGCTCCTCGGCTGTTTCGCGCAAAGCAGGAAGTATCAGCGCCTTTGGGCAGCAATATGTAACAAGATTAAGAATATGGTACTCATATCCCGTAATTCTGGGGTTGTCCTCTTTGCGGTAATTACCGATTTCCGTCATTATACGGCAGACCTCGTTGTGCTCCTCAACAGCTTTGAGCAGAGCTTCGTCGGAAACGTCAACTCCGTACACCTCGTTAAGCTTATCAAGGATTTTGAGCCTTGTCTGCTTCACGTAATGCTTTACCGTATGGTCCTCGATTTTAAAGGGCATGTCAAGAAACGTCAGAAAAAACTTGTCGTTCGGGACCAGCTTCAGCAGTTCAAAGTGCTCTGCCGTTCTGTTCATTTCAGAGCAGGTTTCGGAAGCGAGCAAGGCGTTCAGGAAGTTGTATCCGCCCTCAATCGCTCTTTCGAGTATTGCCTTTGAATAACCGCAAAGGAAATTGCTCATGTAATAAGTTGCAATATCCATTGAGCCGGTACGGGGCGCACGCAGTCGCACAGAAAAGCAATTTCCGCAATTAAGCAGAACCTCAGGAATATGGTAGCAGGTATAACCGAGAGCTATGCCGCCGTCTGCTTTTGCTTTCTGTACGAGGTCATTGTTAGCGTCCTGCAAAAGCTTTTCAAATTCATAAAGATGCTTTAAATCCTTCATACCCTTCTCCTTACAGTATTTCTATTTTTTCCAACGCTTCCCTTACTCCCTTTACAACGTTGGAGTCATCGGGAAGCTTCGTGATGTTTTTGCCTTCAATATCATACACAGCGAGGTTTGTGTCATTTTCAATGTATGACAAAACGGGAATACCGTTTGTGTTTATGTAGGGTATCACGCTCTTGTCAGGAATACGGTTGACGATTACGCCCGTTTTCTTATACATAACGAGTTCGTCGGCAACACTTTTTATGGTGCTGATGACCTGAGTGCCTTTTTTGCTGGCGTCGGTAATAAGCAGAAGATGTGTGACCTTTTCCATTACCCTGCGGTTGATTTGCTCAACGCCTGCCTCGCCGTCAATAACAACATAGTCAAAATCCGCCGAAAGAATGCTTATGACCTCTTTGAGATAGGCGTTTATTTTGCAGTAACAGCCTGCACTTTCAGGTCTGCCCACGGCAATAAAAGCAAAGCCGTCCGTTTCAACAAGGGCATCAAAGATTTTATATCTTGCATCACCTAAAACCTCAATTGCGGCTTTGGTGTTCCCTGCTTCAACGTTTGCAACAATTTCCTTGCGGATATCATCGATGGTGGTTCCGACTTCAATGCCCAGCGCGGTGGAAAGCCCCACTGCCGGGTCTGCATCAATGGCAAGTATTTTTTTATCGGGATAAGCCTCCACAAGAAGCTTTACAATAGTAGCAGAAACAGATGTTTTGCCTACGCCGCCCTTACCCGAAAGAGCTATAATTGCAGCGTCGTTTTTCATAATACATCTCCTCATAGTGCAATCGGTTTATTATATCAAACAAAATTACTTTTTTCAACAAATCACATGAATTATAATTCGGTTATTATATAAAAAACAAACAAAAAGACACAGCTATTCCAACACTCCCGAATTCATTGTATAACAAAAATCAACTCCGTTGTGCAGGAAGGGCAACTTTGTTGTGCCGAAGGCACACAACTATTCATCAGCGAAGCGATTTCATTTTTCTCATTATTCATTCGAAATCCGTTCTGCACTAATGAATAATGAATAATACAAGCAAAAATCCGCCCACTTAGCCGAGTGTTCGTAAGGACACTCGTCAGTTTTATTCGCCTTGCGGCGAGTGATATTGCTTCGCAGTGATATTATGCCGTGCATAGTTATATTGTCCTTCGGACAGTTTTAAGCGAATAAAATAACACTGAAGCCGCGAGGCTTCAATATCACTTTTGATTTATCAAAAATATCACTGCAAATTTTAATTTGCAATATCACTTACACATACCGAAAAAATGTTTTCAGATTGGCTTGATTGCTTTTCAAAGTATATAACCCACTATGACACTTTCAGACTGAAAGTGTCAGTTTTTTTATCAAAAAAATTGTGAGACACCTTGTAAAAAGTGTCTCACAACGTATGACTACTTATTTCTGTCCTTTGTAACCCCAATCATTGCGTGAACGGATTTTCGTTTGGGAGTACCACCCAAAAGTAAACCACACTTATGTAACGGCAACCGCCGAGGATTTTCCCCGGCGGTTGCATTAAATTGATTATTTAAAAAATGACACTATCATTTTTATAAGAGTAATTAACCAGCAAATGTATTGGGGTATGCCCTCTTCTTCGTGAACAGGTCTGCCACAATCCTCACAAGTGAGCTGTTCGCCGCAGTTGTCGCACTTGCAGTCGCCGTCAGCGTCGGTGTGAGTGAGTGCAGGAACAACTTCCTGAATAATTGTCATATCATCACAACGGGAGCAATGCTGACCTGCAGTAAGACCTGTTTCTGTGCAAGTAGCAGCTACTGCTTCGTCGATAACGATGTCATGACCGAGAGCTTCACCGAAATATTCACCGCAAGCATCACAGACATATCCGTAGCAGGTCTGCTTTGTGCCTTGATGTGTTTCACAACTAAGTGTTACATACTCATAAAAATCGCCAGCAAAATTTGAACAAATAAAATAATAAGTTTCACCGGCTGTATAATCGTAAGATAAAACCATTTTATCATTTTCGCTATCTATCGCCACAAAAGCGATATCTTTTAATTTCCCGTCTACCTCTTTATAAAGTTCAATATATGAAAATATAGGAGCATCCGCACTGATGATATAGGTTCCGTCAACAACGGGAACGAACTTAACATATTTGAATAATCCGTTATCATATTTGTGGGTTTCACCTGCCTTAATTTCAGATCCGAGAAACGCTCTACAATGTTTGCAGAAGCCGTTGCCTATATCTTCGTGTTCCGAAGGCTCACATTCCGCCGCAAAAGCAAAGGGTACGGTTGTCATAACCATTAAGATTGCAAGAATGATTGCTAAGAGTTTGTTTGTTTTTTTCATTTGTTTTTTTCTCCTTTCGGGAAGTTATTTTAGTGCAGAGTGATGACCGCAGAACGCAGAACATTTTTTGTTAGCGACTGCTTTATTATTTACACCCTGCTTTTTGTTCTGTTTTTTATTATAATCTCATATACCGCCGAGGATTTTCCCCGACGGTATCAGTTTATCAGGTTAATAGTGTGCTGCTCCGCATTCGCATACGGGATTCATTTTAAACAGTTTCCAGAAGAATTGCACAATCTTCCATATAAAGCCCATAAAGCCGTCCTTATGGCAAAGGTGGTCACAGTCATC
>JAZNQF010000053.1:0-8737 GCA_045590055.1 Acutalibacteraceae bacterium | reverse complement strand
CAGGCTCATAGATACGGGTTTTATCCCACGGGTCGCCGTCGATGTGGCGAATCAGCCAGACGTAATACATGGTGTAACCCGGTGCGCATACCTGCTGATGTGAGTTGTGCGGAAGAATACACTCAAAGGACCCGTCAGTGCTTTTATGCACATCGTCGCCCATGAAAGCGGCACCGAAGCCCTGAGGATAATCGAATCTGTAATAATAAAGCTCGGGCTGGGGATGATGGTGCGGCGGATAGCTTGACCATTTGCCCGGATGGTGGAATACCTCACCGAGAACCATGTTGGAATAAGGCGCATTGCTCAAATCAAACATGGTTGCACACGTTCTGTGGCCCGTGCCGCCCCACTGACCCTGACCGAATTCCTGATAGAGACAATTTTCAGGTGTATAGAATACGGGGGAAAATTCGCGCTCATTGTCGGTCTGCTGAATAATAAGCTCACTTTCACCGAAAGCTTCAACGCTGATTTTTGTACCCTTGCAGACGTGCAGAGCATAAGGTGTTTTAACAAACGGAGTAGCTCTTTGTGCCTTAAGAGTTTTTTCGCCGCAAGCAAATTCAACGTCACCCTGAACGAGCAAAACGGCGGTTTCGTTTTCAGCGTCGCAGATTTCAAGCTTTTCACCTACAAGCAACTTTTTCACCTTGATGTTCATGAGCATTTCAGCGTTTTTGCCGTTCATTTCGCAAAGGATTTTTTCGTTATTGGAATCAAAAGAAGGTCTTTCGAGCATAAAATCACCTTTCAGATTAAGATAAAATATTGCAAATACACATAATCAATTAATTCTACACAATAATTATAATAAATACAAGTATTTACACAATGTTTTTAAGATTTTTGCAATAATTAACAAAATGCTCGGAGACACATTATACAATATGTCTCCGAGAAATATTATTCTTCAATTGTTTTAATAAGTCCCTTGATATCCTCCGAGGTAAAGGTGTAAACCTTATCGCAGAATTGGCAGGTAACCTTTGTAATCTTATCCTGCGAAATCTCCTCAAGCGATTCCTTACCGGTGCTGAGAAGTGCGCGCTCTACCCTTTCGCGTGTACATTTACATTCATACACAGGGTCACTTTCGTCAAGGACTTCAATGTTAAATTCAGGAAGAACATGACGGCAGATTTCTTCAGGTGTCATGCCGTTTTCAAGCATCTTTGTCACAGGCTCAATGCCTTTGATGCAACGTTCAACTGCATCAATTGCATCATCGTCTGCGGTGGGAAGAAGCTGAATAACAAAACCGCCTGCCGCTTTGATTGATAAATCCGGATTAACAAGTACACCGAGTGCGCAAACCGTGGGAAGCTGCTCACTGCTTGCATAATAGGACGTGATATCTTCGGCAATTTCACCTGTTACAATCGGCACCTGACCAACGTACGGGTCGCCTGCGCCGAAATCCTTGATAACACTAAGGAAGCCTTCCGTACCGACCGCACCTGCAACGTCAAGCTTGCCCACTCGGTTAAGCGGAATTTCAACAACGGGATTCTGTACATAACCGCGTACGTTACCCATATTATCGGAAACCGCCATAACAGTACCTGCGGGACCGCCACCGTTGATTCTGACGGTTACACTGTTATTTCTTCCCTTCATCACCGCACCCATAAGCGAGGTTGCAGTCATCAGCCTGCCGAGCGCCGCGGAAGTAACCGCTGAGGTTTTATGTATCTCTTGTGCGCGGTCAACAATATCTGTTGAATCAATTGCCATAACGGTAAGTGTACCGTCATCGGAAATGCATCTGACTATTTTACCCATTGAAAATGTACCTCATTGAATTGAATTATGCAAGAAAATCAAGCGTTGCCTGAGCAACTTCTTCAACCTTAGTCTGAATAATCATGTGTCCTCCGCTGATAACAACACTCTGTTCATCGGTGAGAGCATCACAAAGTGAGTTAAGGTTGTTTTCATCTGCAATATTGTCCGCATCGCCTTTGACGACGAGCACGGGTGTTTCCATGGCGGAAATCATTTCATAGTCCGGACCCATTGCATGTGAAGACATAACAGCAAGACCTGCACCTGTGCCTTTGATGTGCAAGGGTGCAACGATTTCCGTTGCATCGTAGGAAGCAACGTATTCGTCGTCCTGCATTGCAAAGTCAACAACAATATCCATGATAAAGCCTATGCGAGTGCCGACGGAAATGATGGTTTCAAACATACCCGTCATGATGAACGAGCGCATAAAAGCATCCATGGGAGGTTCAACCGCCATTGAAGTCTGCGGGCAATAAAGCATAAGCGCCGTTACGGTTTCGGGGTTGTTAACAGCAACGTTAACTGCAACACCGCCACCCATTGAATGACCGCCGAGAATCCATGTGCCGCCAAGCTCAGCCATGAGCTGCTCAACAAGAGTTTCGCGTGCAACAAGCTGCATTTTTGCGGTTTCTCTTGTTGAATAACCGTGATTGGGAAGGTCAACAAGCACACACTTGTAACCTGCTTCAACATAATAATCAGCCATGTATGCCATTGAAGCACCAGACATACCGAAGCCGTGAAGAAGCATAATCTGACCGACACAGTTGCCGTCCGGTTCAATTGTTCTGTAATGCAGTGTGTAGTCACCGCTTGTGAACCATTGGCTGTTTTCATACGGTGTTTCGTACAGAGCATCTGCGGCGCTGACGTTCACACATGCGCAGCAAAAAAGCATAACAACCGACATAACAACTGAGATAAATTTAACTGTCTTTTTCATCGCAATCACCTTTCTGTTACTGAAAATTCACAAATGAGTTTTTTGTAATGCTCGCCCTTTTCTTCAAAGTTTTTATACACGTTATAACTTGAAGCTGCAGGCGAAAGAAGACATGCATATCCGCTTTTTGTGTGGGCAAATGCCTCCTTAACGGCTTGCACCATATCTTCAACCTTGATTATACATTGTGCACTGCCTTTTTGCAAGAGAGCGTCACCGATTTTATGCCCCGTTTCGGGCAGACAAATGAGATTTCTGACGGGACAAGCATACAAATCCTCAACAAAATCGGAATAGTCAAGCCCTCTGTCCATGCCGCCGATGATGAGTGTCTGTATGTTATCAAGTGCGGCAACACCGCACATAACCGCGTGGGGTATTGTTGCGATTGAGTCGTTATAAAAGCTGATGCCGTTAAAGCTGCCCACATACTCCATACGGTGAGGAATACCCTTGAATTCGGACACGCCGTTTGCTATCTCCTCGTTGCTTACACCGAGAATACGCGCAACTGCGGCGGCGAAAAGCACGTCACGTTTGTTATGCGCGCCGACGAGAGCTTTTGTATCATCCGCAACTTTTTTGAGGAAGACATCATCAGCAAGCGATGCGTCACCGATTGAATGAACGGTGGATTTCACCTCGTCAAAGCTGAACCAATCAGCAAGCTCCTTTTGCGGTGCATAAATAAAATGGCAGCTTTCGTCCTGATTCCTGAAAATATTGAGCTTTGCACCAACGTAACCCGCCATGCCGTTATAGTGGTCAAGGTGCTCCTCATAGATGTTTGTCAGCACGGAAATATAAGGTGATTTCCTGCAGAATTCAAGCTGATGCGAGGACATTTCGATTACGGGTGTGAGACCCTCGCATTTTTCAAGCATTTCAAACACAGGAACACCGATGTTGCCGATAAGGCAAGTGGGAATACCGGCAGCTTTGAGTACAAGGTATGTCAATGTAGACGTTGTGGTTTTGCCCTTTGTGCCCGTTATACCGACACAACGGCAACCGCTGTAACGAAGGAACAGATCCGACTGACACGTAACTTCAACCTCAGGGTTGATTGTTACGTCGCGTACGGAAATGCCGGGGCTTTTGATTACAACATCAAAATCGTTAATGGCATCCATGTAGTTTTCTCCGCAGATAAGGCGCGTATGCTTGTCGTCAAGCTCAATTTGCTTCATATCCGATACGGTGAGTTCTTTTTCGGGCAGGTAACGGCGCAGAAAATCATACGTTGACCTGCCTTCCCTGCCAAAGCCCATGATGAGCACGGTTTTATCTTTAAGGTAATCAATCATCTGCATGAACATATACTGAAATCCCCTCTCTGCAGATTAAAAACATATAAAACATTTTAACAAATCATTATTATATCGTCAATAGAAAACGGGTGAATCACTGCTGTTTACTGCAAAAAAGTGCCACCCATAAGGCGACACTTTACAATAATTATTTTGAATTAAAGCACACAGCTAAGGAAAGCCCGTGTTCTTTCTTCCTGCGGATTCGAGAAAATCACATCAGGCGGTCCCTGTTCAACAATAACGCCGTCGGACATGAAAATGACTCTGTCTGCAACGTCCCTTGCAAAGCCCATTTCATGCGTGACGACAATCATCGTCATACCCTCGGCGGCAAGTTCCTTCATAACCTGAAGCACTTCGCCAACCATTTCGGGGTCAAGCGCTGACGTCGGCTCGTCAAAGAGCATAACGTCGGGATTCATGGCAAGGGCGCGGGCAATTGCAACCCTCTGCTGCTGACCGCCCGAAAGCTGATGCGGATATGCATCTGCTTTGTCTTCAAGGCCAACACGCTTGAGAAGCTGAAGCGCCTTCTGCTCAGCTTCTTCCTTGCTCATTTTTTTGAGCTGAAGAGGGGCAAACATGATGTTCTTTTTAACGGTCATGTGTGAAAACAGATTGAACTGCTGGAACACCATGCCGATATTCTCACGGATTTTGTTGATGTTGACTTTCTTGCCGATAACCTGCTGACCGTCAACAACGATTTCACCGTCAGTGGGTTCTTCAAGTCTGTTTATGCAACGAAGCAGAGTTGATTTACCTGAGCCGGAAGGGCCGATGAGGCAGACTACCTCCCCTTCTTCAACGTCAAGGTCAATGCCGCAAAGCACCTTGAGGTCGGCGAAAGATTTATGCAGATTTCTTATTTCAACTTTTTTTGTCATAGTTAAATTTCTTCTCCACATATTTTGATAAAAGCATCAGCGCAGAAATAACCGCCAGGTAGAACAGACCCACCCAGATGTACGTCTGGAAATAGTCGTACTTAATGGAAACGTACTGATTCGCCTTGTTGACGATTTCGCTCAGACCGATAACGGTGAGGATAGACGTATCCTTGACGGTGATGATGAACTGATTTACAAGTGACGGTATTGTGATTTTGAAAGCCTGCGGCAGAATGACTTTCATCATTGTTGCACCTGAGGACACACCGAGGCTTCTTGAAGCTTCAATCTGACCATTGGGTACAGCCTGAATACCGCTACGGAAGATTTCGGAAAGATATGCACCCGCATTGAGGCTCAGGGTGATGATACCTGCAATGAGAGGTGTCATCCTGAAGCCGGGAACAATCATTCTTACAACCTGGGGGCAACCGAAATACACAAACAGCGACTGAACAATCATTGGTGTACCGCGGATAACCCATACGTATGCGGCAGCAATCTGGCTGAGAACTTTAATGCGCGTTACTCTCACGATGCATGAAAGCAGACCGATGAGAATACCGAATACAATTGAGATAAGCGCCGCTTTAATTGTGACCTGTATGCCGTCGAGAAGATACGGGAATACAGCTTTTAATGTTTCAATCATAACCCTACCCCGCAACACAGTTCAACTGTGCGGCGTCCTTTCGTCAGGTGCTTTAAACTTATTTATACAACACGAAATCAGCATAGTGACAGGCACTATGCTGAACCCGTATTTTTGTCAGAATTACATGCCGTACTTGGCGAGGATGTCATCGTAAACGCCGTTTTCCTTGATGTTTGCAAGGCCCTTGTTGAACATTTCAACAAGTTCTGCGTTCATGCCCTTGGGAACTGCGAAGCCGTAGGGGCCAACGTTAACCTTTTCACCGAGAGTTGCAAAGGGAAGGTCAGCAGATGCGATTTTGAAGTTGATAACTGAGTAGTCTTCAACGCCTGCATCAACGTTGCCTTCGCTTACTGCTGCGTAAACTGCATCGGAACCGTCGAATGATTCAACTGTGAAGTTGTACTCGTCTTTGATGCTTTCAACATAGGAAGCACCCATTGTGCCGGTCTTAACAGCAACCTTCTTGCCTTCGAGGTCTTCAAGAGTTGCGATTGCGCTGCCTTCCTTAACGAAAAGGATCTGGCCGTCCTCAAAGTATGCATCTGAGAAATCAAAGGTTTCTTTTCTTTCGTCTGTGATGGTCATACCTGCGATCATACCGTCAGCGGTCTTTGAGCTGAGGTTGCCGAGAGCTGCGTTCCAGCCGCAGTTATCAACGGTGTATTTGAAGCCCTGATCTTCAGCGATTGCTGCAAGGATATCCATGTCGATGCCGGTGTATTTGCCTGTGGCTTCGTCAAGATAATCGAAGGGTGCAAATGAGTTGTCAGCTACGATAAGGTAGGTCTTTTCTGTGTCTGTGTTGCCGCCGCCTGAGCAAGCTGTGAATGCAAGAGCTGCAAACATAACTGCAAGAACAACAGCCGTGATGCGGATAAACTTTTTCATGGTATGTATTCCTCCTAAGAAAATATATGCTATATTATCACGAAAGTTGCGATTTGTAAATATAAAACGGATAAATTTTGAATTATTTTTCATTTTGTGTTTCAGCCGTCAACAAATATTCAATATTAATTAAGAAAGAAGCCTTTTCTCAGTATATGTTTTGGCAGAAAAAACAATAACAACAAAAAAATCCCGCACTCTGTTGAGAACGGGATTTGTTTGGTGAGTCATCGGGGATTCGAACCCCGGACACCTTGATTAAAAGTCAAGTGCTCTGCCAACTGAGCTAATGACTCATGTCGCATTGACGACTTGCATATAATATTACATTTGACACTAAATGTCAAGACTTTTTTGAGTTTTTTTGAAACTAATTTTATTCGATAATTTTTTCAAAAAAGAGGTTGACAAAGCATGGTTGGTGTTGTATAATGTGCGAGTGTTCAAACAAACACGTGCTGCTATGGCGCAGTCGGTAGCGCGCATCCTTGGTAAGGATGAGGTCACCGGTTCAAATCCGGTTAGCAGCTCCAAAAATCCGTTCACTCAAGTGAGCGGATTTTTTGTTTGTATTATTCATTAATAAATCAACAGGGGTATTATTATGGCATTAACAATAAATATTTACTACTCAGGCATAAACGGAAATGCAAGAAGATTTGCAGAAGAAATGCTTTCAAGCGGCATTGTTGATGAAATCCGCGCAGAAGAAGGCAATTTGAAATATGAATACTTTTTTCCGATGAATGACAACGAAACGGTTCTTTTGATTGACATCTGGGAAAACCAGCAGGCACTCGATATACACCACAAGTCACCGATGATGGCAAAAATCATAAGTCTGCGAGAAAAATACAAGCTTAATATGAAAGTTGAACGATATGTTACCGATGACTCGGGTATACCCGACAAAGATAAAACATTTATTAAAGAATAATCAATTTTCATTTAGCGACTCTTTTCAAAAGCGTTTTTTTGTTTTCAGACATTTTTATTGACATTCCCCTCTCATACCATATATAATAATCTCAAAACAAACGGAAAAGAGTGTGCAGCATGATAACCGTAACAAATTTTGCCGAGTTGCCTGAGCTTAACGGCAACCGCATTATCGTAAACAGTGAAAAATCCACCATGGTGAGTTCAACCGTCACAATCAACGGCACGGGTAACATACTTGTGATTGAAGACGGCATAAAGCTTTTGCACTCAACAATCAAGTTCAAGGGTAACAACAGCGTGGTGTACCTCAAAAGCAACGTTCACCCCGTAACCGTTGATATCGACGCTAATTTCAACAACACCGTGTTCGTCGGCGGCGGTAACTACTATAACGGCATTTTGCACATGAGCGCATCCGAGGAAAAAAACGTCATTGTAGGCGGCGGCTCGCTCTTTTCGTTCCACGTATGGATCAGAACCGCAGACCCTCACCTTATTTATGACTGCGGTACACACAAGCGACTGAATCCCAGCAAGTCTGTTTTTCTCGGTGACCACGTATGGATCGGTCAGGCCGCAATGATTCTCAAAGGGTCAAAAATCGGTTCGGGTTCAATCATCGGTGCATCAAGCGTAGTTACGGGAAAAACCGTGCCATCAAACGTGAGCTTTGCGGGTAACCCCGCCAAGCTTATCAAGAGCGGCGTTTTCTTTACGGGCGAAGCCGTACACGGCTGGACCGCCGCAGATGCCGCCGTTCACCATGTTTTTGAGGAAAACACGTGGATATACAACCGCGACGAAAATACAGTTGATATTGATGAACTTGACAAAACGCTGACCGCCTGTACAACCGCTGATGAAAGGCTGACACTCGTGAAGTCGGCGCTGATTGACACCAACGGCAAAAACAGATTTTTCATTCCCCTGCCCGAAGCTCAGCCTCAGAAGAAAAAAAGTTGGTTTGGAAAATAAAAAAGCAACCCTTACACACGCGCGCATGTCGCTACTGTGTAAGGGTGTTTTTTAACCTTCAAAATATTGAAGCAAAGCCTTGCAGCCTTCCTCAATGTCGCGGTACGCAACATCGAATCTGCCTGAATACCACGGGTCTGCAACGTCTCCGCCGCGGTTGGTGAAATCCATCAGCTTGCGGATTTTGCCTTGATTGTCCGCACCTAAAATGCGGTGCATATTGCGGATGTTCATACTGTCCATACCAATGAAAAGATCATACTTGTCATAATCAGACTTTTTGAGCTGAACAGCGCGCTTGCCCTCACATGAAATACCATGCTTTGCAAGCTCC
>JAZNQF010000052.1:0-2112 GCA_045590055.1 Acutalibacteraceae bacterium | reverse complement strand
CAAAGCGGAGCTTGCCGCCGAACTGGAATCGCATCTTTATGAAAAGGTGGATTTTTATATGGAAATAGGATATTCACAAGACGAAAGCACAAAGAAAGCAATTGACGACTTTGCCGAGGATGAGAGTGTACGAAACGGCATCTTCAATGAATTTGAACGGCTTTACCGTGAAAGAACGTGGTGGGCATTTGCCGCGGCAGGCGTTGTGTTCGCCATGAACGTGATTGCATTCGTCAGCGGCAACTGGATTTATTCGGCCGACTTCAACGAGTATCCGAACTCTGCAGGTGCGCTCGTCAGCCTCATGATGGTGTTCGTGCTTCTTTTCGGCATTGTGAGTGCACGCATATTGCAGTTCAGGAAAATGCTTGTCGGCATCGGTACAGCTTGCCTCACGGTTGGCGGCTTTTTGTTGTGGTGCTTTTTTCCGCAGGTGGCGGCTTATACCCTCAGCATCAATCTGTGGTATTTGATTGACCTCTTGACACCCTTCGTCGCATCTTCTTTAATATGGGAATGCTTCATTTACGCCATGTTTTCCTTTCTGCTTGTTTGTGCGCTTTACTGCTTCGTGGAAGCGTACAGAATCCGTCGCGGCAAGGCGCGTACGGGCAAGAGGGCATGGCGCAAGGCGGCGATATTTACTGCAGTGTATCTTGCGGTGACGGCGGTTTCATGTGTGATTCTGCCTTCAGCGCAACGGTACGAAGACAATTTGCCGATATGGTTCAACATGTACCACACGTACGTCTGTGAAGAAGTCAACGCTCTTTTTGATGAAATACAGCCCGGTGAAAGCTACGAAAGTGCGCGCACCGTTCTCACAAACCACGGTTGGACAAACATTGATTCTTACAAAACATCGCTTGACCGTGTTGCAAAAAAGCATTTCCTCGCTGAGCTCAAGAAATGCGACTTCCCCGACGGGTATGAAATATGGTTTCAGGCGGAAGAAAACCCCGGCGGCAACGGATTTTTCGCGTTGAAGCGTAACGAAAACAACGTGGTTGTTTCAACGGGTATCGGCAACGTGTTTGAAAAGATGTACTACAGCGACCGGTACGGCGCGAGCTTTATGTACAGTGATTCACACCGCAACGACGACGTCAAGCTGATGGAAAGCGCGTTTCATCTGTTGGCTCAGGGCGCTGAGGAAGCTGAGATAATGGGCTTTTTCGGTACGGATGCCCACCGTGAGCTTGGTGACATGCACGGAGAGACTTACACGAAGTTCCGTTCAATAGACGACGGCGCGCTTGTGACGTATTACAGGGTTTACAGCTACGGTCTGACAGACCCCTACGCGAAGGATTACGAGAGATACAGCGACATATATTTCGAGTTCACCTTCATTGACGGCGGATTGAGCGAGGCGAAAATGCACCGTGAAAACGACGCGTATGACGATGGGGTAAAAACAGTGTTGGCGTTTTAAGTGGGCACGAAGCGCACGGCAGAGTCGCCCCATATAAAAGGTGATTCGGAGTAAATCAAACGAGGTGAATGATTTGAAAACCAACCTGACAGTTAGAATAAATAAAGTATTTATGTATATAACTCTGATATGGTCGGCTGTTATGCTTGTTGTGTATATGAGCGCTCTTAGTGAACTGCCGTTGTTCCTCTTAATCAGCTATTTGCCTTTTGGGGAATTTGTGTGTGAAGTTCTGGCGTTTTTTATGATGCTCGGGATATGGGTTGTACCCGTTCTTTATGTTATAAACATAAGCCTTATGGCTGTGACTCATGTGAAATTCAAAGAGGGAAACGAAAACAAAGCATTGTTTTTGTCAACGGCAATATTGCCTGTAGCGCTTGCAGTGTTGATGCTGTTAACAAATTACATTGAAGTTTTAGCGTGAGTGAAGAGGTATTATTAACACACGTGTTCAGGCGGATATGTTGTGACAGCTTTTGACAAGTTATGAATTACTATGAAGTAAAAAGCCTCGGTTGTTCCGAGGCTTTTTACTTGTCGAAAAACTCGTTTTCGACAAGCTGTCAGACTGCCGAGAAAAGTGCAAGATGGCCTTTTCTTTGCCCCGAAGGTGTACAAAGGTACTCCGAGAGGGCAAAAAAAGGTCAAAACAATGCTAAAATCGTACAAAGTTC
>JAZNQF010000051.1:0-2278 GCA_045590055.1 Acutalibacteraceae bacterium | reverse complement strand
TGGCGATAAAAATACAGTGATTCTGTGAAACCTTATCTTGAATCAACATTCTACCAATCTGTTCAAGTATTCCGTCTTTGCTTTTTATTGTCCATGTAGCATCATCTGAATACCAAAGCAGTTTTCCATCGGTGATTTCGGTATCCGCTTCCGATATTAACTGAGCAGCTTTGTTTACGTACATTGAGTTAACGGTTTGCCTGCGACTGCATCTGCCATTTGGGATATTAAGTCTTGGTCTGCCACGACCACGCTTAGTTTCTTCCATTTGTATCACTCCTTTACTGTAACTTTTCGGGTTAATTTTCAATGATTTTTTCGTCTGTAATGAGTTTGATTTTGCGGGTAGTATAACTTCATTATCCGCATGCGAATAAGCTCTTTTGCCGTTTCACCCGAAATAGTTCCTGCCCCGGAATTTCACCGCAGCGTCGCCTCGCTCATATCATCGCAAGGTCGTATCACTTTCGGACGGTCATTAAATTTTCAAGGTGCATATAATAAAAGGTTTTTAGCAAAAAGAAAAAGCACCGATGAAACTGAACAAAGGATATGGTTATCCCTTTAAGTTCAGACTTCATACGGCGCTTGGAAGTTTTTCAGCCATTTCTGGTCCTGCTCTGCTTGCACGATTCGAGTCGTTATTTAATTTTAATATCTGCTTTTTGCCCTTCTGAAATAAACGGTGTTTATCGGTTGCTCCAACTTACATTTTCTGCATTTCGTTTGAATAATCGGTCTGTCATCAGAGTAAAGCTCAATGAGCCTTGCCCCGCAGATAGGACAGTAGATTATCTTTTTTACTGCATTTTCTGCATCCTGCTGCGATTTTAAAAGCTTTTCTTCTGCTTCGGGAGTTATGGTATATCTGCCCTCGTCATAAATTATTACTCTGCCACTCAATAAAGTCACCAACCTTTCAAAGAGCTTTAATAATATGCTTTGCAACACCCTGAACAACAAGCTTTTTCACCTTGATTGTCTTATCAGGGTAGGTTTTTTTATTTTCATAACGAAGTATTGCACACTGAGATTCTTCATCAATGCCTGCGTAAGTTTTAAGTGTATTCTCATTGTTTTCATCAAGTGCAACAACTATATTGCCGATATCGGCAGTTTCCTGCTTTTTGATGAGAACAAGGTCATTTTCGTTTATACCTACATCAACCATTGAATCACCGACAGCACGAAGGATATAGAATTCACCTGTACCGAAAATAGAGGTAGGAAGGCTTACGTATTCTTCAACATTCTCTTCTTCGCTTTCAGGGTCACCGCAACGAACGGAACCTACAATGGGAGCAGAGAAGTAACCTGTAGTGCATTTGTCGGTATGAGGAGTTTCAATGGTTTGTCCGTCATAGGTAAGGATGCCTTTTTCATTCATTTCTACAAGGTATCTGTATGCGGTAGTTTTGGAAACGCCCACAGCCATTGCAATAACATTGATAGAAGGTGACTGATGATTAGCCTTGTAATACTCGTTAATGAACGAACAGATTTTATCCATCAGAGCCTTGCTTTTGCTTCTCATAACATTTCACCTCAAAAAAACTATATGTAACGAGTCGTTACTGATAGGATAATTATAACGCTTTGAAATAAAATGTCAATAGGTTTTTGAAAATAAAAGTTCGTGTTGGCTAAAAAAAGAGTGTGGTGTCGGTTTTCACCGACACCACGCTTCATTTATACTGTTAACTTTTACTCAACCAACCCGTATTTTACCTTGATACGGTCCATTTTTTCGAGCATCGGCTCGGCAGCGAGCATAATAAATATTACAGTTCCGAAGCCGTGTACCAGGTCCATAGGGAGACCTGAAATATAATATGCCATCAAGGCTTTAACTGTTATTGTCTGTGACGAATACATAAGCATTGATGCAGGGTTCATTATTCCGCCGTAAATAACAACAGCGGCAAACGCACCGAAAACGGCAAGTGATGCCCGTGTTCTGCGAAGCCATCCTTTTTTGAAAAGAACACCCGCAAGAAAACCTATAATACCCATTGCAAACATCTGCCAAGGTGTCCACGGCCCTTGAGAGAACAGCATATTTGAAAGAAGCATTGTAACGGCTCCTACAAGGAATCCCGCTTCTCCGCCGAAAGCCACACCTGCGATTATTGTGAGCGCAAGA
This sequence comes from Acutalibacteraceae bacterium, assembly GCA_045590055.1. Taxonomy (GTDB): domain Bacteria; phylum Bacillota; class Clostridia; order Oscillospirales; family Acutalibacteraceae; genus UBA6857. Next base: position 135 of record JAZNQF010000051.1, on the reverse strand, counting down.
ACCGGCTTGAATTGCGGTAGCATAAAGAAAAGACTTCTGCCTGCTATTCCTATTGCACAAAGCACAGCGATTGTCACAAGCTCTCTTGCCCTAGGCTTTCTGCCCTCAAACACGAGAATAAACGGCAACATACAC
>JAZNQF010000050.1:0-9704 GCA_045590055.1 Acutalibacteraceae bacterium | reverse complement strand
TCATTTTTTCTGCTCCTTTGAATTCATATTTTTACATTTTATATTAAACCGCAAAACGAAAAATAAATCAAGTGCAAACCGTCAAATTTTACCTTTTTCATATAATAATATCCTTACAGGCTTCAATTAACATCTGTTTTGCACAGTGCTTTATTTCCTCAAAGGGCAGATGAAGAGGATTGGTTTCAGTTATCTGAGCGATGCCGTGCCTTGCGGCTGTTATTTTATCAATATCGCAAAGTCCGACAATGGCAATAACCCTTTTTCCTGCGCTTCTTTCAGCGATGTTGAAGGGCACCTTGCCCATAAGGGACTGTTCATCCATTCTGCCCTCACCGGTTATGATAAGGTCAGCCTCTTCTGCCTTGGTATCAAAGCCGGCTGTGTCAAGCACACAATCCACTCCGCGCTGCAGCTTCGCACCGAGAAAAGCAACAAGACCGAAGCCGAGTCCGCCGGCGGCACCTGCACCCTCAAGTGATGAATAATCCTTGCCCAGAACGTTTTTGCTGACATTGGCGAGATTTCTCAGACCCTTATCGAGAAAAATCACGTCATTTTCATCTGCACCCTTCTGAGGGGAAAATATGTAGGCGGCACCGTTTTTGCCGTAAAGGGGATTTTTGACATCGCAAAGGACTGTAATATTACATTCCTTTATTCTTTCGTCAAGACATGAAAGGTCAATTTTTTCTATCAGCTGAAGACCTCTGCCGCAGGGCGGTACAGCTACATTGTTTTTATCGAGAAATTTTATCCCGAGAGAAGTAAGCATACCGATGCCTCCGTCGGTTGTGGCACTTCCGCCTATGCCGATGATAATGTTGCGTATACCTTTACTGAGTGCGTGAAGAAGCATTTCTCCCGTGCCGAAGCTTGAGCTGTCCGTAGCATTTTTTTCTTTTTCAAGGGTTATGCCCGATGCCTGCGCCATTTCAATAACGGCAGTATTATCGGGAAGTATGGCGTAAAAGGCGTCAATCTGTCGCCCGAGAGGACTGCTGACCTTGCAGTATACTCTTTCACCGCCAAGGGCATATAAAAAGGCATCGACGGTACCCTCACCGCCGTCTGCAACGGGAATTGCAGTAATATCTGCATCGGGATACCGCCTTAAAAGCTCATTTTTAACCGTTTCGCAGACCTCCTCAGAGGAAAGAGTACCCTTGAAGGAGTCGGGTGCGATAACTATTTTTTTCATTTTATCACTTCTTTTTCAATATCACTTATGTTCTTTACAAGCTTTGCGCCCGAGGCGAGAAGCACCCCTTCTGACTGATGCCCCTGAGGGATAAGTATGCAGTCACAGCCGATGCTGTCAGCAACCTCCTTATCGTGAACCGTGTCGCCGATAAGAAGCACTTCATCGGGAGAAACGCCGTTTTCGCTCAGCCAGCGTTCAGCCACGTTCACCTTGCTTCTGACGTAAATGTCACTTGTGCCGAGAATATCGGTGAAAAGATGTTCAATTTCAAAGTATCTGACCTGCTTTTGCAGGAAGGCCTGCTCTGTTGCCGAAACAATCAGCTGACCTATACCTGCCTGCTTTAATTTTCTGAGAAGATTTTCCGTTTCACAGGAAACTGAGGCTGAAGGATACCTTTCATCATAAAGAAAGGCATATTCCCTTGCCAGCTCCTCAAAGCTTTCATCCTCGAAGGTAAAGCCGAGAGCGTAATAATAATTGATTACAGGGAAGGTGAAAAGCTTACGGTATTTTTCCTTGCTGTGGAGTAAGGGCAGCTTACGCTCATCAAGAAGGATGTTTGTTATTTCAAGATTTATTCCCACATCATCAAGGAGAGTACCGTTCCAGTCCCATATAATATAGTTGTATTCAGCCATAATTTTCACCTCAGTCCTGCATAAGAAGCTCTGAAATGAGCTTTTCAACATCACCCAGTGTATGAATTTTATTTTCCGCACCGTCAGGTACGGTAATATCAAAGCGATCTTCAATATCCATAACTATTTCTGCAATATCCAGGCTGTCTGCACCCAGAGAAAGAAGAGTGGTATCCCTTGTAACTTCAGTGCCGTCATCAATTTCAAGATAGGTCCTGATTATTTCACAAAGCTGTTCAAAAATCTGCATCAGTGTATCACTCCTTTATACATCATATTATCTTTAAAGGCTGACTTTGTCAATAGAAGGCAAAAAAACTTCATAAGGTAATTTTAACCGCAAAAAGGAGTAAAACACCTGTAAAATTTTTTCCGCTGAATAAATAAGGAAAAGTCTTCCAAATATAAAAGCAGAAAAGAAAAAGGGTGAGTAAAATGAAAATAAGAATTATTGAAGCATCGGTCTTTCTGGCACTTTTTATATGCATATTTTCCTGCCTGTGCTTCGAAAAGGACTGCTGTGATATAAGGGATAACGTGCTGAGACTTCATGTTATTGCAGATGATGATTCCGCTGAAGCGCAGAGCCTGAAGCTTGAGGTAAGAGATGCTCTGCTGAAAAAGGGGGCAGAGCTTTTTTTGGGTAATGACAGTCTTTCTGCGGCACAAGGAAAGCTCAGCGATAATCTTTCCGGGCTTAAAAAAATAGCTGAGGATACCGTGAAGCAAAGGGGATATACATACGAAGCTGATATAGAAATCACAAGGTGCTATTTTCCTACAAGGCAATACGGCGGCATAACCTTACCTGCAGGAGAGTATAACGCTCTGAGGGTGATTCTCGGCGAGGGTGAGGGTGAAAACTGGTGGTGTGTGATGTTTCCGCCGATGTGCCTTCCTGCGGCAGGTGAGGACGAAAAGAAGCTTTCTGATGTGCTGAATGAAAAAAGTATGGATATTGTTTCAAAAAGTCAGAAATACGAGGTCCGCTTATGGATAGTTGAAAAATGGTATGAGCTATGGAGCAGATAAAAAATTCCCCTTCGCATTTTCGCCGAGTGTTCGTAAGGACATTCGGCAGTTTTATTCTCCTTGCGGCGAATGATATTGCTTCGCAGTGATATTATGCCGTGCATAGTTATATTGTCCTTCGGACAGTTTTTAGCGAATAAAATAACACTGAAGCCGTAAGGCTTCAATATCACTTTTGATTTATCAAAAATACAACTGCAAATTTTAATTTGCAATATCACTTATACATACCGAAAAAATGTTTTCAGATTGGTTTGATTGCTTTCAAAGTATATAACCCATTATGACACTTTCAAACCGAAAGTGTCAATTTTTTATAAAAAGAAAATCGGGAGCACTTCTTTACAAAGTGTCTCCCGATAGTTTTTGTCCTTAGCAACCCGCGGCACTTTCGCACCGCGGGATTTCGTATACTCATATTAAATCAAGCGTTAAATATTTCTTTCACACCTGTTGCAAGTCCTGCAAGGCCCTGAATGTCTGAGGGAATGATAATCTTCGTTGCCTTGCCGTCAGCGGCCTTTGCAAATGTCTCAAGACCTTTGATTGCAACGTAGCCTTCACCGGGGTTGGCTTCGTTGATGTATCTGATACCGTCTGCCTGAGCCTGCTGAATCTCACGGATTGACTGAGCCTCACCCTGAGCCTCAAGAATCTTTGATTCTCTGATTGCGTCTGCGCGGAGAATAGCTGCTTCTCTTTCTGCCTGTGCGGCAAGAATCTGAGCTTCCTTCTGGCCCTGAGCCACAAGGATGTTACTTTCTTTGTCACCTTCTGCGCGAAGAATTGCTTCGCGGCGTTCACGTTCAGCCTTCATCTGCTTTTCCATCGCATCCTGAATTTCACGCGGAGGAAGAATGTTTTTCAGCTCAACACGGTTAACCTTGATACCCCACGGGTCTGTGGCTTCGTCAAGTATGGCACGTATTTTTGTGTTGATTGTGTCACGTGAAGTGAGGGTATGGTCAAGTTCAAGCTCACCGATGATGTTTCTGAGTGTGGTTGCAGTGAGGTTTTCAATAGCTGCAAGCGGATGCTCAACGCCGTAGGTGTAAAGCTTCGGGTCTGTAATCTGGAAGAAAACAACCGTGTCAATTTGCATTGTAACGTTGTCTTTTGTGATAACGGGTTGGGGCTGGAAATCAACAACCTGCTCTTTGAGGGAAACGATTTTTGCAACGCGCTCAAAAACGGGCACTTTGACGTGAAAACCCGTCTGCCACGTTGCATTGTATGCGCCCAGACGCTCAATTACGTAGGCTCTTGATTGGGGAACAATTTTGATGTTTGCGGCAATTACAACAACCGCAAGAAGAATAAGTGCGAGTATAACAATTGTTAAGGGACCCATAATTTACCTCCTGATATGTAAATTTATTTTGTGACAATGAGTTTTGCACCTTCAATGGCAACGATGTTTACCACGGTGTCTTTTTCAATTACACTGCCGTCTTCGGAACGTGCCGTCCATGCAAGACCGCGTGCACTTACTGAGCCGACGTTGCGAAGATTGTCAATATCTTCGGTTACAACCGCCTGCTGACCGATGAGCATGTCTGCGTTGGTGGGATGCACCTTGGTTTTTGTGAATTTTTTGACGTACGGTCGTGAAATAACAAGTGAAAGCAGGGACAGAACAACAAAAACTATAAGCTGAACAGTGTTGTTCGCTCCCAGAAGACAAGCCACAACCGCGCCTACCGCGCCCACCGCAAACCATATCGTTGTGAGCTGCACGGTGACGATTTCAATAACGACAAAAACCACGGCAAGAGCTATCCATGCAATAAGTTGATAGTTCAGATTGTCCAAACTGTTACCTCCTTTCGTTTGCACTTTGATTATACCATATTTCGACGTATTTTTCAATATATTCGTCAATCAACTTTTCTCCGTTGCTTTACTGTTCCGTTTTGCTCAACAATAACACAGTTGCCGTCGGGCGTTGCTGTCATAATAAGAATGTCGCGCAAAGTGAGTGAAGCAGCCTTCAACGTGTTTTGAAACTGCTTTTTTGTCATTTTGCATTCGTCAAAGTTTTCGTTTATAACCTTACCGTCACTCACAAGCAACAGTGGCATGTCACCGCACGGTAACGGCCGCGAGAGCTGACCTGAGGTGACGGGTTGCTTGCTGCTTTTGAGCAGTACGCTCAACGTGCCGTTTGTTTCAATGTATGCACACTCAACGTCCTCAATGTTAAAAACATCCTTTTGGCGCAGGGCGCACAGCAGGTCATCCACGGTGAAACGCAGCTTTTTGAGCTGCTTTGTCTGCACGTTGCCCTCTTTGATCAACATCACCTCGTTGCCGTCAATCAGCTTTCGCAGACGTTGGGACTTCATACAGATGAAAGATACGGCAATTTCAATCAGCACCAGCAAGGTGATTGTCAGCAGGCTCTCTGTGAGAGAAGCGTTTTCTTCAACAATCGGTTCCGTTGCAATTTCGGATATAAGAATTGTCACAACAAGGTCGGACGGCTGCAAATCTCCGATTTGTCTTTTTCCCATGAGTCTGATTGCTCCGACGATGAATATATACACAATCCCTGCGCGAATAAGAGTTCCCGCCATAGTCCGCCTCCAAAGTGTGTTCTGTTTGAATTTTGTCCGTATGAATATGACAATATTCATATCTTGAAAACTTCGTGCACAAATGGTATTATTTAAGGTGAACAACAGTTATGTCCGACAGAATCACAAGGAGTTGAGCCTAATGAGAATACTTGTTGCAGAGGATGAAAAAGACCTTAACAGAATAATTGTGAAAAAACTTCAAAATTGCGGCTACGGAGTGGATTCCTGTCTCAACGGCACGGATGCCTACGACTATCTGTCTGCGGCGAAGTATGACTGCGCGGTGCTTGATATAATGATGCCGGGGATGAGCGGACTTGAGGTTGTTGAAAAAATCCGCCGCGACGGCAACAGTGTACCCGTGCTTTTCCTCACCGCGAAGGACAGCATAAGCGACCGTGTTACGGGGCTTGATGCAGGTGCGGACGATTACCTTGTGAAGCCGTTTGCTTTTGATGAGCTTCTTGCAAGGGTGCGCGTTATGACAAGGCGAAGCGCCGAGGTGAAAAGCACCACCAACGTGTACACCGTGGCTGATTTGAGTGTGGACTGTAACTCCCATACGGTTACAAGAGGCGGCAGAGAAATTGCGCTGTCTGCAAGGGAGTTTTCAATACTTGAATACCTCATAAGGAACAAGGGTATTGTACTTTCAAGGGAAAAGATTGAAAACAATATCTGGAATTTTGACTACGAGGCAGGCTCAAATGTGGTTGACGTGTATATCAGATATCTCAGGAAGAAAATTGACGACGGCTTTGAGCAAAAGCTCATTCACACGGTCAGGGGCACGGGTTATGTGCTCAGGGAAGGGTGAAATAATTACGCTGAGGTGACGTAACGTGAAAAATATGAGCATCAAATCAAAGGTTACACTGTGGTACACAGCGCTGATGATGGTGATAGTGACACTGACGCTGGCCCTCTTGCTTGCGGTAAGTGAGTATGTGTTTGAAACGCAAACGCAGATGACGCTTATACGTGCGGTTGAAAACAACGTTGACGAAATTGAATATGAATTCGGCTATCTGGATATAGAAAACGACTTCTACTTTTTTAATGACGGTGTTTATTCCGTTGTATACGACAAGAATTACACTGTTGTTGACGGCTCATATCCCGATGGATTTGACATTGAAGTTGAGTTTGAAAACATGAAGACCCGCCGTGTCGTCTGCCACGGTGAGCAGTATTACGTGTATGACAGACTGCTCACTGCGCAGGAGTACGGTTATGACGATGACGTGTGGGTGCGCGGCGTTGTTATGCTTGACAGAACAGACAGCATAGTTGCAAAAATTGTGCAGGCATCGTTTGTTTTGCTTCCGCTGCTTGTAATCATTTCCGTTGCAGTGGGTATGCTGATTGCCAAAAAGGCATTTGAGCCGGTTATGAAAATGACAGACACCGTCAAGCGCATCAGCGCGAGCGGTGATTTGAAGCAGCGCGTCGGTGTTGATGAAAAGGGTGATGAAATATCAGTGCTTGCAAACACGTTTGATGCAATGCTGGATGTTATTGAAAACTCGTTTGAGGCAGAAAAACAGTTCACCTCGGATGCCTCTCATGAGTTGAGAACACCCGTCTCGGTTATTTTGGCGGAATGTGAGCTTGCACTTGAATGTGAGCAGAGCACTGAGGAATACATTGAATCCCTGCAAGTGATTCAGCGTCAGGGTAAAAAGATGTCTGAGCTGATTTCGCAGCTTCTCAGCTTCACCCGTCTTGAGCAGGGCGGATACAAGCCTGAGCTTATGAACGAAAACGTCAGCGAGCTTGTAGCGTGTGTGTGCGAAGAGCAGCAGCACGTAAACAACGGTACCGTCACAATGCACACCGACATTGACGAGGGTATCTTTATGGACATCGACGTGATGCTTTTCATGCGTATGGTTGAAAACCTCGTTTCGAATGCTTACAGATACAACAAGCCTGACGGAACGGTTACGGTGTCACTCAAAAAGAGAGCTCATGCGGTTGTTCTGTCTGTTGCGGATACGGGCGTGGGCATAAGCGAGGAGGAAATCGAAAAGGTCTGGCGGCGTTTTTACCGCGGCGACACCTCCCGAAGCACACCCGGTACGGGTCTCGGCTTGTCTATGGTGAGACAAATAGCGGGAATCCACGGCGGCGAAGCTTCACTTGAAAGCACGCTTGGCGAAGGCAGTGTTTTCTCGGTCAGTTTCCCACTTGAATAAAAACCTTTTGCGGCGCCTGCAATTATTTGCACGGCGCCGATTTTGAAGCTTGTTTAGTTCGAATTTCCTTGTTTTTTATACAACTGCAAGAAAAAAATGTTATGGAAACAAAAAACAACTTGACAATTTGCACAAAATATTTTAGAATATCCAGGATGGTTTATTATAGCCGATTTGTATCGGCTGACCGTCATTCGAGTAACATTACTGTAATTCTTTTGATGGCTTTGTCTGCACACAGACAACAAAATCTAAAAAGAAGGAGGTGCTGCTACTTTGGTTAAGATATATATTGCTGTTATCATTGCCGTTGCCGCCGCAGTTGTTTTTGGCGTGCTCGGGTTTATTATAGGTGGCTTACATAGAAAAAAGGTTGCCGAGGGTTTGCTCGGTTCTGCCAATGAAGAGGCCAACCGTATAATCAACCAGGCTATTTCCGATGCCGAAACCAAGAAAAAGGAAGCCATCCTTGAAGCCAAGGATGAAGTCCATAAATTCCGCGCGGAAACAGAAAAAGAACTGCGTGAAAGACGAAACGAAGTTCAGCGTCAGGAACGCCGAATTGTGCAAAAAGAAGAAAGTCTCGACAAGAAAATCGAGAACGCAGAGAAGAAAGAAGAACAGCTTGATGAAAAAATCAGGCAGGCCGAAGCAAGTCTTACCGAAGCAGAAAGCATCAAAAGAAGCCAGTTAGAAATGCTTGAAAAGATTTCCGGATATACCAAGGAACAGGCCAAGGAATACCTGCTGAGAGTGCTTGAAGAAACTCTCACAAGGGAAAAGGCCATGAAGGTTATGGAATATGAGCAGAAGATTCGCGACGAATCCGAAACTCTTGCAAGGGAAGTCATCACCACCGCCATTCAGCGCTGTGCCGCAGACCATGCATCAGAGGCAACCGTCTCCGTTGTATCCCTGCCCAACGATGAAATGAAGGGCCGCATCATCGGCCGCGAAGGCAGAAACATCCGCACACTTGAAACAATCACGGGCGTTGATCTCATTATTGACGACACACCCGAAGCGATCACAATTTCAAGCTTCGACCCCGTACGCCGCGAAATTGCAAGAATTACACTTGAGCGTCTTATTTCCGACGGACGTATTCATCCTGCCAGGGTTGAAGAAATGTATGAAAAGGCAAAGAAAGAGGTTGAGCAGACCATCCGTCAGGTTGGTGAAAGAGCCGTTGTTGATGCAGGCGTCAACAGCGTGCACCACGAGCTTGTTAAGCTTCTGGGTAGGCTCAAATACCGCACAAGTTACGGCCAGAACGTACTCAACCATTCACTTGAGGTTTCATACATCGCAGGTCTCATGGCTTCTGAGCTCGGTCTTGACGTTAAGCTTGCAAAGCGCGCAGGTCTTCTGCACGATATCGGCAAGGCTCTCGACCACGACCACGAAGGCTCACACATTGAACTTGGTGTTGAGCAGGCCAAGAAGTACAAAGAAAACGAAACCGTTATCAACGCAATCCACGCTCACCACGGTGACGTTGAACCCAAAACTCTCATCGCTTGTCTTGTTCAGGCGGCAGATGCAATCTCAGCCGCACGTCCCGGCGCAAGACGTGAGAATCTTCAAAACTACATCAAGCGCCTTGAAAGACTTGAAGAAATCTCCAAGAGCTTTGCAGGTGTTGACGGCGCATTCGCCATTCAGGCAGGCCGCGAAGTCCGCATAATGGTCAAGCCCGAAATGGTCAGCGACGACAAGATGATTCTTATTGCAAGGGATATTGTTAAAAAGATTGAAGATGAGCTTGAATATCCCGGACAGATCAAGGTTAACATCATCAGAGAAACAAGAGCAACAGATTACGCAAAATAATAACAAGCACCCCGACACTTCAACGTGTCGGGGTGCTTTCAGACTGTCGATAAAAGCACAAGAACAACAATGCTGTTTTTTTTCAAAAACAAGAAAACGAAAAAGCGTAGACTTGTACATACGTGAAAAATCGTACAAAGCATCGAACTTTGTACGATTTTAGCATTGTTTTGACCTTTTTTTGCCCTCTCGGAGTACCTTTGTACACCTTCGGGGC
>JAZNQF010000049.1:0-33646 GCA_045590055.1 Acutalibacteraceae bacterium | reverse complement strand
ACTCCAAGTGGGCGAAAAACGTCATATTACCGCCCGTTATCCGCAAACAAGAATCAGGTTGCCGAGAAAGGTTGCAGTATGGCTTTTTCTTCGCTCCGAAGGTGTGCAAAGGCACTCCGAGTGGGCGAAAAACTTCATATTACCGCCCGTTATCCGCAAACAAGAATCAGGTTGCCGAGAAAGGTTGCAGTATGGCTTTTTCTTCGCTCCGAAGGTGTGCAAAGGCACTCCGAGTGGGCGAAAAAAAGTCATAATGCGCCTTTATCGGCAACCTGACGTTATGACCAGTTGTAAGGACGTTGTATAAAGTTGATTCCGGATTTATCCTGCGGAATCAGACCAAATGATGAAACTCTGTCCACGCCGTGCTGAATGAATGAATCGTAGAGCTTTTCGGTTTCATGCATTCTCATCGGATTGAGGAAGAAATACTCACCGATGAACTGATTGGCTTTGAAGTATTCCCAGCTGAGATTGGCAATTTCGATGTTGAACATCTGCTCGTCTGTCACATCTGCATTAAGGGCAAGTGTCCAGAGAATTTCCAGCTTTGCGGCATTGTAGGGCGAATAGAAACCTGCCTGATAGTGCCAGTCAAAGTCAAACGCGTGTGCGGTTGCCTTTGTCTGCGCAGCCTGAATATCAAGAATCTGCTTGATATACGGCGCGGCTTCTTCACCGTAGTAAGCGTTGAGGAAATCAACCATGTGATATTCAACGTCAGCGTTTACATCCCACTGCAGCTTGCACAGAAGATAGTTTCTCAGTTCGTTGAAGGCCGCTGAGTGACCGTCACCGCAGTTGTAGATGTAGCCCGTGATACCGATATCGTGCATATATTTCATGGTGGACTGCATTGTTTCAAGGTTTGAGAAAAACTGAACTGAGTTAAGGAAATTTATGGTGTAATCGTAGATATAGGTTGTGTCCGCAATCTTAACCCAGTTTGCAAAATCCTGAGCAATTGTCGGCTCGTTGTCGCCGTAGAGATTCATAAACGTCTCGTTGCCGTCCTGTGCACCGCATTCCGTCAGCGGATGGCTGCGGCAAGCTTTGTGAAGGCCGCAAAGTACAGGCGCTACATTCTCGTTGCATCTCAGTGACAAATCCGTTGGCGGACGGTCCGTTTCACCGTACGCATAGAAAGTGAACATAAAATCGGGGAACTCATCGTCAAGAGTGTCCGCAAAATTGTTTGTGAAAATGAGTGTCGGCGCACACACACTGCCGTACTGCGCATACAACGCCTCACATGTTTCACAATGACAGTAATTTGAGTTATCCTTCTGTCCGATGTGAATATATCTTGCATCAGTTTCACATGCAAGTATAGCCTTGCGCGCATTTTCAACAGCAATCGGAAGAACATCGGGATGTGAAAGGCAAACGTGGTCTGTTGTACGTGTACCATCGGGATTCATGGCAAAATATTCGGGGTGCTCAGCAAAGAGAGCATCCGGAACAAGCACGTCAAGGGTAACGTCCCAGAGAACGTAGGTCAGCGCACCGCCGTACGCCTTTGCCTCTCTCCAGAATGATACGTTCATTTTTGTTCTTGCGCGGTGTGCATCGTTTGTACCCATGCAATCGTTGCGGCGAACGGAAAACGACGGCTGTACAACGCGGTTGAGCTTTGAATCAACCGCAAGGGTTGCGCTTTCGGGCACAACCTCAAGCGTAGGTGTGAACCAACGCACGCCGAAATATTCTTCAAGTAAAGTGTACACACCGTAAAGTGTGCCTCGGCTGTCACCGCCTGCAATGAGCAGATTTGTGCCGTCTGCATAAAGCAGGAAGCCGTCTGCACCGATTGCTTCGCGATCAACGTCGGTTACGGCTTTTTCAAGTTGAGTTTCACCAATTATAATAGCCTTGCCGCCGGCAAACGCAGATTCTGTAACGTAGCTGAGCTTTGCACCGCTGAGTTTTTCGATGTAGGTCTGCAGTTCGTCAACCGCCGTCATAATGCACTCATCGACATCATCTGCGGTAACAATTGTGAAATCACTCACTCCGTCTTGTACAATGTACATTGCCTCATTGATCTGCGGTGCTACGTACTCAGTGCCGCCGTAATCAATGTCGGTGCATACGGGAATTACACCGAGAATACAGAGAATAACCTGAATCAAAGCTAGAACCGCTTTCATTGTTGCAACCATATAAAGCCCTCCCTGAAAAACATTTTTTCCATAATACCATACATTTCCGTTGTTTTCAAGAACATTAGGATACCCGGAATAAATCTAAGTGTTTGACTTTATCCCACAAATTTGATATATTTGTAAGGTATGTAAATTTTCTATCGGAGGAACAAAAATGAAACAGATCCGGAAAGCGTTGTCCGTCATTTTTTGTTGACACTTCCCTGCGCTTATAATATAATTGGTTCAACCTAATATGGAAAGGTACTGATATTTATGATTATGAGTTTCGACGGTCACACGCCGTACACACAGGATGCTTGCTTTATTGCCCCCTCTGCCGCAGTTATCGGTGACGTAACACTCGGCAAGGATGTTTCCGTATGGTTCGGCGCGGTGCTTCGCGGCGATATGGCGTCAATCAAAATCGGCGACGGCTCCAACATTCAGGAAAACTGCACCCTTCACTGTGACCTGAACAAAGAGCTTGTTGTTGGAAAAAACGTAACAATCGGACACAACGCAGTTGTTCACAGCGCAATCATCGGTGACAACGTCATCGTTGGTATGCAGGCTACCGTACTCAACGGTGCAAAAATCGGTAACAATGTCATCATCGGCGCAGGCGCTCTTGTAACAGAAAACGCCGTTATACCGGACAACACCCTCGTTGTCGGTATCCCCGCAAAGGTTAAAGCAGAGCTTGACCCGTCAAGAACTGTAATGAACACCATGAACGCCACTTATTACGTTATGGAAGGCAAAAAATACGCCGCGGCAATTGCCGAAAACGGAGGTACAAAATGAGACTGCATGATTATGAATTCTGGTTTGTTGTAGGCAGCCAGTTCCTTTACGGACCCGAAGTGCTTGACACCGTAGCCGCACGCGCTCAGGAGATGGCGGATAAACTCAATGCATCGGGCAAGCTCCCCTGCAAAGTGATTTACAAGGTAACCGCAAAAACCGCAGGTGAAATCACCGACGTTGTCAAACAGGCAAATTTCGATGACAAATGCGCCGGCGTTATCACTTGGTGCCACACCTTCAGCCCCGGCAAAATGTGGATTAACGGACTTTGCGCTCTGCAGAAGCCCTATTGCCACCTTGCAACACAGTACAACGTCGAAATTCCCAACGAAGAAATCGACATGGATTTCATGAATCTCAACCAGGCGGCTCACGGCGACCGTGAACACGGCTTCACAGAAGCACGCCTTCGCATTCCCCGCAAAGTGATTGCAGGTCATTGGCTTGACGAGGACGTGCAGGAAAGACTCGGCGAATGGATGCGAACCGCCGCAGGTGTTATGTTCAGCCGCTCACTCAAGGTTATGCGCTTCGGTGATAACATGCGAGAGGTCGCCGTAACAGAAGGCGACAAGGTTGAAGTTCAGGCAAAGCTCGGCTGGCAGGTAAACACGTGGCCCGTAGGCGCACTTGTTGAAACGATGGACAAAGTGAGCGAAGAAGAAATTGACGCTCTTATGGATACATATAAGCAGGACTACGTTTTCAACACCGATGACATTGAAACCGTACGCTATCAGGCGCGCGAAGAAATTGCAATGAAGAAGATGTTTGACAAAGAGGGTTGCATGGCTTTCAGCAACACCTTCCAGGACCTCTACGGCATGAAGCAGCTGCCCGGCCTTTCAAGCCAGCACCTTATGGCACTCGGCTACGGCTATGCAGGTGAGGGTGACTGGAAAACTGCCGCAATGACCGCAATCATGAAATTCATGAGCGAAGGTCAGATGGGTGGCACCGCATTTATGGAAGACTACACCTACCATCTTGTCAAGGGTGAGGAATACAGTCTCGGCGCTCACATGCTTGAGGTTTGCCCCACACTTGCGGCAGACAAGCCAAAAATTGAAGTTCATCCCCTCGGCATCGGCGACAGAGAAGCACCCGCAAGGCTTGTTTTTGAAGGCAAGGCAGGCAAGGCAATTGTTGTCAGCCTTGTTGACATGGGCGGCAGACTCCGCCTCATCTGTCAGGACATTGAGTGTGTCAAGCCGATTATGGAAATGCCCAACCTTCCGGTTGCAAGAGTTATGTGGAAGCCAATGCCCTCACTCAACACGGGCATTGAAGCATGGCTTATTGCAGGCGGTGCACACCACACCGTGCTCAGCTATGACGTAACCGCACAGCAGATGCGCGACTTTGCAAGAATGATGAAAATTGAATTCGTGCACATCAACGAAGATACAACACTCGAAAAGCTTGAGCAGGAGCTTTTCCTTGCTGACCTCGCTTGGAAGTTATCATAAGGCGGTGCGGTATGCTTGAAGAACTGAAAAAAGTTGTTTGCGAAGCAAACCTCATGCTCCCGAGGTATAAACTTGTCACGTTCACATGGGGCAACGTCTCTGGCGTTGACCGCGAAAAAGGGCTGATGGTAATCAAGCCGTCAGGCGTTGAATATGATGAGCTTAAGCCCGAGGATATGGTGGTTGTATCGCTTGAAACAGGCAAAAAGGTTGAGGGTGAGCTCAATCCCTCGTCAGATACCGACACACACGTGAGACTCTACAACGCGTTCAAGGATATTGGTGGCATTGTTCACACGCACTCACGCTGGGCAACGGTGTTTGCTCAGTCGGGCATGGGTGTTCCTGCCCTCGGCACAACACACGCTGACTATTTTTACGGTGAAATCCCCTGCACAAGGAAGATGACCACCGAAGAAATCGGCGGCAGATATGAGCACGAAACGGGCAACGTAATTGTTGAAACCTTCAACGGCAAATCCTCCGCAGACATTCCCTCTGTGCTTGTGCACAGCCACGGCCCGTTCAGTTGGGGCAAAGATGCAAAAGAAGCGGTACACAACGCGGTTGTGCTTGAAGAGGTTGCCTTCATGGCATGGCACAACCTTGCACTCAATCCGCAGATTGCGCCCATGCAAAGCGAATTGCTTGACAAGCATTATCTCAGAAAACACGGCGCAAACGCGTATTACGGACAGAAGAAATAAACACAAAACGCTCAGCTGATGACGTACACATCAGCTGAGCGTTTTTCTTGCATATAAGCGCCGAAACCAACCTTTAACCGTATTAAAATCTTTGCCAGAAATCCGTGCCCCACGGGTGACTTTGCTCCTCCCAATCATCACGGTGGCTGATAAGCCGTTTCCTCAGATGTAAAACCACTTCGCTGTATTCTTCTCTGCCTGCAAGGTTTTCCGTCTCCCACGGGTCGTTGACAATGTCATAAAGGAAGGTCCACTTGTCCTCCTCATTGTCGCCGTTGCGGTATTCAATCAGCTTGTACCTATCGTCCTTTACACCGCGCACAAACTTGTCGAAGATAAGGTACAATTCCTCTCGGAATGAATTTCCGTGCTCACTGTCAAGCAGATGCGCAAAGCTTTTTCCGTCAACCGAAGACGGTGTTTCTATGCCGACCTTTTCGCAAAGAGTCGGAAAAATGTCATAGAGATACACGTATGCATCGTTCTTTTCATTTTGTGCAATACCGGGACCTGCCATAATCAACGGTACGCGTACGCCGTGCTCATAGATATCCTCTTTGCCGAGCCAGCCGTGCTGACCGACGGCAAGGCCGTTATCCCCGGTGAAAACAACAATGGTGTTTTCTTCCTCACCTGATTGCTTCAATGCATCAAGCAGCCTGCCGATTTCATAATCGAGGTGGGTTATCATTGCAAAATACTCTGCAATATGGTGCCTGATTTCATCCTCCTTGCGAGGATAAGCGGCAAGGTGCTCATCGCGGTGCACCATAAGTGGATAATTAGTGTCAATAAGCTGTTGAAAATTAGGCGGAAGTGTGATTTTTTCCGCATCGTACATCTGCCTGAAGCTGTCCGGCATCGTGCGCGGATCATGGGGCGCAAGATAGGCAAGATACATGAAAAACGGGTTCTCCTTGCCTGCGTTTTCTTTCAGCAGGTCAATTGCCGCATCAGTAAGCAAAGCGCTTGAATGCTTTCCGGGTATGAACTCATCACAATGCTGCTGTTGCGGTTGATTGTCGCGGTAAAAATCAACCACAAAGTTGATTACGTTGTCATATTTTCCACTTGAATCATACCTGCAGGTCGGTACGTTCCAGTGATCCCACATGCCGCCGAAGAAAATTTTTGCCCCCTGCGTGAAGCTCCGCGCATAAGACGGACAGCCGTTGTGCCATTTTCCGAGCCCGATGGTTTCATAGCCGTTGTTTTTGAAGGTTTCCGCCAGCGTTTTGTGCTCTTCGGGGATATTGCCGCCCAATTCCTCAAGGTGAAACGGATTTCGCCCCGAAAGAACCATGGCGCGGCTTGGCATGCACACCGCACCGCAGGTGCCGCCTGCAATATGTGCGCGCACAAAAGACGTGCCGCGACTGACGAGCTTATCAAGATTAGGTGTGATTATCTCCTTGTTACCGAGCGCATGTACAGTGTCCCAGCGCTGATCATCCGTAATAATAAACAGTACGTTTGGCTTTTTCTTCATAAAAGCACCACCTCTTTGCACTAAGCAAAATACCTTATCAGGTACAAAATCAGCATGTGTACGGGGTAGAATGAATAAAAACCGTACTGCATAACCTTGCTTGAGCGTCCCTTTTTGCCGCCGTAAAGCCAGATGGGAATAAGCGAGAAAACCGCAAAGCCCTGAGTGGGTATTTCAAACATTCTGCCCATAAGCTCAAAAGGTATCACCTGACCTTCAAAGAACACAATGTTGATGAGCACCATTGCAACGAGCTGTGCAAGCCATGCAAACGGGAAATTTCGCAGAATATAAAACATCACAACCGTGAGCATACCAAGGAAGCCGTAATCAACAAAACCGATTACGGAAGCTATGCAAATGAGCACCAGCCACAACACTGACAGTACAACATTCTTTGCTGTGTGATTTTTCTTCGCATTGTCAATCACGTATATCGCAAACAAACCCAGAAGCAGTGTAAACAGCACGTTCTGGTGGTACGGATTAAACCATCTGCTGCTGTAAAAAAGGTTGAACGGTATTTCCGATATAAGCGCAAAGCCAAACAAACGCAAGGCGTATTTTTTAAAGTTTGAGGTGTGCACAAATCCCTGTGCAATCTGGAATGCAAAAATAGGAAAAGCAAGCCTTCCAACGTAGGTCATCCAGTTGCCGAAGCTCATGTACGTTGCCCAGATATGGTCGCTGAGCATGAGGATAACTGCAACCGTTCTGAGCATGTTTGACGTAAGACCGCCAAAGGGTATTTTAATCAATGGACTGTTGGTCGGAAGCTTTGCTTTTGTGTTTTCTTTCATGGTAAATCTCCCTTATTCTGCTGAAATTGCTTTTCCTTCCCACTCGTCGTCGGGCGCAACACCCATAAGAGCTGTTACGGTAGGCGCAACATCCATAATATTCACGTTCTCAAGCACTCTGCCCTTTTCAAAGCCCTCACCGCGTATAATCACGGGTATAAGCATGTCTTCGGGCATCTCACTGCCATGTGTCCTGTCGTGTCCGCCGTGGTCAGCGGTGATAATATAGGTATAATCGTCACCGAGCTGAGTGATGATTTTTTCAATTGAGTCCCAACTCTCACGCATGGATGTGATATATTCGTCACTCATCCAGCCGTATTTGTGGCCCGCCCAATCGGTGTACCCGAAATAAAGGAATGTAAAATCAGGGTCGTATATTTTCGCATATTCAATCAGTGCGTCTGTCAACGCCTCGTTTGCTTCTTTGTAACCGATACGTCTGCCTGCATAAAAACAAGCATGAGCAAGGGAGTTGGGACGTGATACGTCGCGGATTTCTTCCCAGTTATAGAAAATTGCGCACTTTTTGTCCGCTTGTTTGAGCACCTCGCACAAGCCGTTTATCGGCCTGACCTGCGGCATGTACGTGTTGGTGGTTGTACCGTGCCTTTCGGGTGTAACACTGTGAAAAAGTGAGATGTGGCACGGCAGAGTCACCGACGGAAAAACCGTCTGCGCATCCATTGTATATGCGGATTCAGCGATGATTTTCTGCGCCTTTTCCATGTTGGTCAGTGAGTCAGGGCGCATACCGTCAACAAGAATCAGAATTGTTTTCACAATAAACACTCCTTCCTGAAACGATGATAACAAAAACGTGAGAGAAATGCAATAGAGGTATTTTTCGTCAGTTTGCTATTTTTAAAATAATTATTGAAAATAACTTTTTTATTTGGTATAATGCATACATCAAAATTATGGAAAAGGTGATAAACAATGAAGAATGTAAAAAGAATTCTCGCCGTTATGCTGGCAGTTGTGATGCTTGCAGCATTTGCAGTGCCTGCCTTTGCAGCAGATTACACCGTTGCAGGAATCAGCAATTCCGTGCTCAGATTCAACGAAGACGGCAAGTTCAAAATCATGATGTTTGCCGACAGTCAGGACAATGAAGACCCGGAAGCCACCACCATCGCTCTTATGAGAGAGGCTCTTGACGCTCACAACCCCGACCTTGTTATTTTCATGGGCGACAACACAGTTGCAGACGGCTATGAAAAGCAAGCAAAAGCAATTGAAACAATTGTCACACCCTGCGTTGAAAGAAATATCCCCTTCACCCTTGTTTTCGGCAACCACGACCAGGAGCAGGGTGTTGAAAAGGAAGTTCTGCTCAGAGAATATCAGAAATATCCCGGTTGCCTTGCTTATGATGCAGTACCCTCACTTTACGGCTGCGGCAACCACTTCCTTCCCATCCTCGCTTCCAACGGGCTGAAAATTGCATTCAACCTTTGGATGATTGACTCCGGCACATCCGTTGCAGAACTCGGCGGCTACGACTACGTAAGAGAAGACCAGATTGAATGGTACAAAGATAACGCTGCAATGCTCAAGGCTCTCAACGGCGGCAACACCGTTCCTGCCATGAACTTCCAGCACATAATTGTAACGGAAGTTTACGATGCCCTCGGCATGCCCCGCATCCCGTTCGGTCTCAAGGACTTCACCTACGACAATCAACCCTACCTCCCCGTGCCCAACTTCAGCACACACACCGGCTATGTTTTTGAGCCCCCCTGCCCCTCATACGTGAACGGCGGTCAGATGGATGCCTGGCTTGAAACAGGCGACGTTATGGCAACCTTCCACGGTCACGACCATGTCAACGACTTCACTACAAACTATGAAGGCATTGACATCACAACCGTTCCCACCGTTGGCTGCAACTCCTATTCAAACAACATCAACAGAGGCGTAGGTCTCATCACTCTTGACGAAAAAGACCTCACCACATACGAATATGAAGCACTGCGCATGTACGACTTCGCACTTGCAGAAGGTTCAAGCATCCTTGAATGTGAAGACGCTCTCAGCAAGTTTGAATATACCTTCTACAAATTCGCAGATATTCTCCTTAACGCACTCCACGGCATGTTCCTGATTTTCAAATAAGATACATATAAAAATCTCCGCTTACCTTCAGGTATCAGGTAGGCGGAGATTTTGCTTTTCAGAACTCACTCTCATGCTCTTTGAACAAATCATAATAAGCTCTTACGTTTGTCAGCTTCGTCCATTCATACTCTCTTGCAGGGGTGACGTCAAGATTAAATATTCTCGCGCCCTTCATCGCAAGAAAGAACGGCGAGTGCGTTGATATAACAAACTGACAGCCGAAAAAGCGGGCTGATTTAATAATATAATCCGCAAGCTCCTTTTGCAATTCGGCAGAAAGCGAATTTTCAGGCTCATCAATCAAATAAAGCGCGTTTTCATCAATCCGTTCAACGTAATATCTCATGGCAGTTTCTCCGTTCGACTGCATGTCCACGTTGCGCATCAGTCGCTTTTTCACGTATTGGGATTGCGTCATCGTCTTTGCCTCATAATCTTCTTTCCACGCGTCATAGTCTGCCATGGATTTCAGTCTGTGAGAGCTGTATTTTCTGTCAAGGTATTCTTCAAACAGCTCGTTTCTGCGCACGTCAATTCCGTCGTTCAGATATCGGATGTTCAGCAAATAATCCGATACATCGTCGCTTGTGAGAATCTGACTGCCCTCGGGAACCGTTCCGGCACTCAATGTGCATTTTTTAGTGTATTCCCTGAAAAACGCACCGCCACTGAAAGCAGAGTGCCTTGTTGCGCCCGTCAGTTCGGCAAGGACGTTAAGAAGCGTGGTTTTACCTGAACCGTTACCGCCGTAAAAAATTGTGATTGGTGCAAAATCTATTTTTTCGAGCCTCTTCATCGGAAAAATATTGAACGGATAAACACCGTTATAGCACGTGCGCTTGATGTCCCGAATAAATGCAATTTCCACACTCTCCGTGGGCAACTTCAATGAATGTATATACATGTGACTCACTCCGTTTTATAAAGTATCTGTAAAAAAATATGCAGAGGTATAGTTGACTAAAGCCGTCAACTATAATATCACAAGCTATGTACAAAAGAGCGTACTTACCTTCTTTTTTGTTGAAAAAATGAACATTTTGTGTACCTCTTTTAAATTTAATTACCTCTTAATTGACATTCATTTACCTTTGGCATATAATTATGGTGAATTGATATGATACAATGATTAGGGGCTCGGTTTTATGAAAAAGTTTTTATCCGTTATTCTTTGCATCTGTGTGCTGTTCACGGCGTGCTCCGGCATGTTCACCGCTTTTGCGGCAAGCAAAAAAGCACTCAGCCTCAGCGCCGGAATTGACGCTCTGCGCGAACAGTTTGAGTTTGGTGAGAGCGCGCTTGACTACGCCTACTATTCCCCCGTCAGAAGCAAAAACGACGACACGCAGTATCCTGTTGTAATATGGCTTCACGGCATGCGCTCAGGCATGTATTCCGGTCAACAAATCAAACTCAACGACATACCCTATTGGTCATCGTCCGAGTTCCAGTCACGTTTTGACGAGGGTGGTGCATACATTCTCTGCCCCAGATGTCCCGGTCTCCCGCTTTCAATGTGGGGTGAAGAAATGGTTACTCCCCTCAAAAGCACAATTGACGATTTCATTGAAAAATACAGCTACAACATCGACACTTCAAGAATCTACATCGGCGGTCTTTCCATGGGCGGCAAAATGACCATTCAGATGGCAAGCGCCTACCCCGATTTCTTTGCAGCCTGCTTCCCTGTTGCGCCTTATTGCAACCCCACAAAAACAGAGCTGAAAAACATGAGCGGCACACCCACATGGCTTGTTGCAAGCACAATTGACCCCTATGTAAGCTACAGCGGCGTACTCAAACCTGCGTTTGAATATCTTGCCTCTGTTTCCGACACGCCCGAAGAACACCGCATGTCTTCAATTTCACTTGCGTGCTATCCAAACGGCATACCCGTGCACAACATGCACTACGTTTGGTACGCGGTAACTTACGACATGTTCACAACCAATAATCAGCCGTATTATTACATGGACACGGTTGACGGTCACGGCAATCTCATCGTCCTCAATTATCCCGACGGCATGATTTCATGGCTAAACGAATTCAGCACAGACGGCGACGGTACCGCATCAAACGTTAACCTCTTTTCAGTAATCGGCGGCATTATCGTTTCGGTAATCTCCTATCTTATTAAGCTTGTTCTGTAATCACACAACATAAAAATAACGGAGCTTGAAGCTCCGTTATTTTTATGCTTGGTTATTTGTGATAAAGACAAAGCTCTTATACAATGCCCTTAATCCAGAAGCTGAACTGTGACCTATTGCCGACGTCATAGACATACTGCTCAAGGGTTGCCGGTCCGCAACTGTTTGTGCCGGTACCGCGCATGAAGCCGTCAACGCTCACACATACCGCATCTGTATGTTCAATTTCCTGCCTGTGCATCGCCTTTTCAAGCGCTTTCTGAGTATAGTTATGTGCGCAGAAAATGAAGTGTGCGCCGCATTCGTGCACCATTATACCCTTGCCGTTTTCATCGGTGAAGCAAGCATAGCGTGTTTCACAATGGGTGCCGTTTTCCTGCGGTTTGATGTAAGGCTCGTGCATTTGCTCAACCGTCGTTGTGTAAATGCCAACGGGCGCATGCACATTGAAATCGGGCAGGTTTTCCCTTTCACCTCTGCCGTAATAACATACATTGCTGAGGCTCTTGTCAAGCTCAAACGTCACGCCGAAACGCGGAATTTCAAGCGGCAAACGGTATGTGAAGCTACGCCTGATATCAAGCTTCGCCTTAATTTCACCGCCTGCATAAATCTCATATCCAACGGTGAAGCCAAGTGCCTTTTTGCCCGCAAGCTTAACGCTGTATTCCGCGTTGAGCTTCACACAGCCGCACTCGCGGTCGCAATAGCAATTCCTGAATTTCAGGAATTCAACCTCAGGCGCATTGATGCCCTGCTTCTCAATACCCTTACGGTAGTTCATATCGTTATCAAGGAAAGCTCTGCTGAGGTTGAGGCACAAGCCTTTTTCGCCGTGAAGAAGCTGCTTGTCACCGCAGACATAGCTTGTGAGTGCGCCGTTTTTTTTGCTGAAAGCAACATATCCGTTTTCAAAAGGCACCTTGATGCTCTCGTTTGTTTTCACAAAAGCGGTTGCACCGGTCTTGCGCGAAAGTTCTTTCACGGTGTCGTTAATTTTGAGCTGTTCTTTTGCCACAAACATACCTTTTTTATTTGTGTAAAGGATGTTGAGGTGGTAATCGTCAAGCTTTGTTGTCATCTTATGACCGAGAACAACCGTTTTCTGCTTTTTCGGCTCAATGTCAAGGTTGAGCACACCGCTTTCAATCTCCTCACCGTTTTTCATCAGCTGCCATGCGATGTTGTATTCACTTGCATTGATAAAACGGTTTGTGTTTGTGAAGCGGTAAAGGTTATCGCTGATATATTCAGCGCGGATTGGTCTGTATACGGTCTGCATTTCGTACGCGCCCGTATGCGGAGTACGGTCGGGATAAACAAGACCGTCAACACAGAAGTTTCCGTCATGGATTCTTTCGCCGTGGTCGCCGCCGTATGTATAGGTGCCGTCTTCATGCTTCACGGCATGGTCTGCCCATTCCCAAATGCAGCCACCCATAAAGATATCGTCGGAATAGAAAATATCCCAGTAATCCTCAAGCGAGCCGGGGCCGACACCCATCGCATGACAGTATTCGCAAAGATAGAACGGCTTGCCCTTGTAAACGGGTCCCCTTGTTCTGTTTTTGATTCGCATAAGCTGGTCAGGGTGCGTATACATTTCAGACACAACGTCGTAAGCGTGACGCGGAGTGCGGATTGCGCCCTCGTAGTGTACGGGTATATCTGTTACGGAGTGGAGATACTCCGTACATGCATCGTGATTTTTCCAGCCACCTGATTCGTTGCCAAGTGACCACATTGTAACACTCACGCGGTTTTTGTCTCTGTTGTAAAGTCTCTGTACTCTGTCCAGATAGCGCGGCTTCCATTCCTTGCCGTTGCTGATAAGGTTGGGTCTGTATGGAGCTGACTGTGTGCCGTGGGTTTCAATGTCCGCCTCGTCAATCACGTAAAGGCCATACATATCACAGAGAATCACAAACAGCGGGTCAGGAGGATAATGTGATGTTCTGACGGCATTGACGTTAAGCTTTTTCATCAGTATAATATCGTCTTCAAGCTCCTGCGCAGTCATCACGTAGCCCGTTTTTTCGTTTGTGTCGTGGTGGTTTACTCCCTTCATTTTGATGTTTGTGCCGTTAAAGAGGAAAACCTCACCCTTGATTTCAACTTTTTTGAAGCCCACAAGGTTGCGGATAACTTCAACGGTGCTACCGCCTTTACGGATGCTGACAAACAACTCATAAAGCTCGGGTACTTCCGCATTCCATGCTTTAACTCTGAGTGCAGAAAGATGCGCATCGGTAACCTCTCTTGCGTCAACCTCGGCACTGCTCAGGCATTCACCGTTTTTCATAAGCTCAAAGCATACTGTGTATCCTTCTGTGACACCGCTGAGGATTGCGCTTACGTCAAGATTCCACCAATCTGCGCCGGGCTGAGTTTTGCACTCAAGGTCGAAAAAACTGCACTCGCCGCGCTTTGTAAGAAGCACGTCCCTGAAAATACCGTTTTCACGGAACATATCCTGACACTCAAGGAAGGTGCCGTGAGACCATTTTGAAACAACGGCAACCAGCTCGTTTTCACCGTCAACAACGAGGCTTGAAATGTCAAACTCAGCAGAGTTGTGCGCACCCTCACTGTAGCCCACGAAAGTGCCGTTGACATACAAATCAAGGCATGAAACAACACCGAGGAAGGTGAGAATATAGCCGAAGCCGCTTTGGGCGGTGAACTTTTTGCGGTATACACCAACCGAGCAATCCGTGGGAAAATCGGGCACAGTGTTGCCGAATTCATAGCGAGTGTTGAGGTATACGGGCGGTTCATATCCCGTGCGCTGCCAAGTAGACGGCACCTGAATTCTGTCAAAGTTGATTGCATCTGTGTCAATAACATCGGGCAAAGCAGAGTGTGAAGTATAATATCTGAAATCCCATTCACCCGAGAGCACCGTCACAAGCTCACTGGAATATCTTTCCGCTTTCACATCGGTTTTCTGCAGTGCCGCCTTGTCAGTATAGGGCACAAAATATGCACGCGGTGCCAGCTTGCCCTTTTCAAACACATCAAAGGCTTTATAGTTGTTTTTGTCTGTTGAATATATCACGGCTGAATCATTCCTTTCGTTTGTATCTTGTTTGATTTTACCATACCGTAGTTCTTTTCGCAACACAAAACAGATTAAATTATAATTAAGATATACTTTTCAGTTAAGTAATGTGTACTGTTTTTGTATTCTTTGTCGTTAAAGTTTCCAAAAAACACAAAGTTTTATATAATTTTTATTGAAAACTCACAATATAAGGTGTATAATGAAAAGACACCAAATTATACAGAAGGAGGAGTGCAGCACATGTTTATTGATCAACTTTCGCTTTTTGTTGAGAATAAACCCGGCCGCCTCATAAAAATAACAAAAGCTCTCGCTAATGCAAATGTTGACATGCGTGCGTTTTCAGTTGCCGACACTTCCGATTTTGCCATTCTCAGGCTTATTGTTGACAATACGGAAAAGGCGCTTGATGTTCTCAACAACGAAGGCATCGCAGTCACAGTTTCAAAGGTAATCGGATTAGGTATAGACGACAAACCCGGTTCCTTTGCCGGCATTCTTGAAATACTTTCCGAAGCCAACATCAGCGTGGAATACCTCTATGCATTCATCAGCCACCACACAGACAAAGCGTACTTCATTTTCCGCGTTGACAGGGAAGACGATGCTGTTGAGCTTTTCAAAAAGAACAATGTTTTGCTTCTTTCCACACAGGATATTGCAAACCTTTGATTGACGAAAAATAACCGACGGGGGTTTCATAGCTTCCGCCGGATATTCGTCCCCGTTGCTCAATATATTTTTTCAAAGTTTATTATTCTTATTAAAAGAAAGGTCTGATACAAATGCTGTTTGATGTTGCAATCATCGGTGCAGGCGTCAGCGGCGCCTTTATCGCCAGAGAACTGAGCAGATACAACCTCAAGGTTGCCTTGCTTGAAAAATGCAACGACGTTGCCATGGGCTCCACAAAAGCCAACAGCGCCATTGTCCACGCAGGCTACGATGCCGAGCCGGGCACAATGAAAGCAAAAATGAATATAAGGGGTATTGCTTTGATGGCAAAGGTGTGCGCCGAGCTCAACGCACCCTTCAAAAACATCGGCTCACTCGTTGTTGCATACAACAATGAGGAATACCGGACCCTTGAAGAATTATACGACAGAGGTGTTACCAACGGTGTGCCCAACATGAGAATCATCAGCCGCGATGAGCTCATCAAGCGCGAGCCGCACATTTCACCCTCCGCCATTGCCGCGCTTCATGCTCCTACCGCCAGCATTGTGTGCCCCTATGAGCTTGCAATTGCCGCTGCAGAAAATGCAGTTGAAAACGGCGCAGTGTTCAAGCGCAACCACAGAGTGTGCGGTATCACCTTTGAAAACGACGTTTTCACCATTCATACCACAGAGGAAGGCGACGTACAGGCAAAGTACGTTGTCAATGCTGCAGGCACATTTGCCGATCAGATTGCAAAAATGATTGGCGACGACAGCTTCAATATCATCGCCAGAAAAGGCGAATACTTCCTGCTTGATAAAATTGAGGGCGAGGTTGCAAACCACGTACTCTTCCCCTGCCCGTCAAAAATGGGCAAGGGTATACTCATCTCCCCCACCGTTGACGGCAACATTCTCATGGGGCCTACCGCACTTGACATTGCCGACAAGGATGACATTGACACCACCGCAGACGGACTTGAAATGCTCAAGCAGAAGTCTGTTATTACAATTCCCTCGCTGACGACAAGGCGCGCAGTAACCTCCTTTGCAGGCATCAGAGCGCACACCGACCGCGAAGAAAATGACTTCATCATCGGTCCAAGCGAGAAAAACGGCAAATTTATCAACGTTGCCGGTATTGAGTCCCCCGGTCTGACATCTGCACCTGCAATCGGCGAATACGTTTGCAAGATGCTTGTTGAACTGACAGGTGCAACACCCAACAAAAACTTCAACCCGCACCGTAAGGCACCAATACGCTTCAGGGAAATGAGCATTGAGGAGCGCAAGGAGCTGATTGCAAAGGACAAGCGTTACGGCCGCATCATCTGCCGTTGCGAAACAGTTACCGAGGGTGAAATCATGGACGCTATACACAGCACCATCGGTGCCGTTGATATGGACGGTGTTAAAAGAAGAACAAGGGCAGGTATGGGTCGTTGCCAGAGTGGCTTCTGCGGCTCAAAGGTTGTTGAAATTCTTGCCCGTGAACTGAATGTTCCCCAGAACACAATCACCAAAAACGGCGGCGAATCCAACATCATTTACGAAAGAACGAAGTGAGGTGAGCGAAATGAAAAAATATGACCTTGCAGTAATCGGCGGCGGTCCGGCAGGTATGGCGGCAGCACTCAAAGCAAGAGAGTGCGGCGTTGAAAAAATCGTCATCCTTGAACGTGCCGAAACATTGGGTGGTATACTTGAACAGTGCATACACGCAGGCTTCGGCCTTCACTATTTCAAAGAGGAGCTTTCAGGCCCCGAATACGCTCACCGTTTTATTGAACTGCTGAGAGAAACTGACATTGACGTGCTTGTTGACACAATGGTACTCAGCATTGAGCCAAACAACGTTATCACGGCATCAAACAATGTTGACGGTCTGATTGAAATTCAGGCTACGGCAATTGAGCTTGCCATGGGCTGCCGCGAAAGACCCAGAGGTGCGCTCAACATTGCAGGCTCACATGGCTCAGGCATTATGACTGCCGGTACTGCACAGAAATACGTTAACCTTGACGGCTACATGCCCGGTCACAAGGTTGTTATTCTCGGCTCGGGTGACATCGGTCTCATCATGGCGAGACGCATGACACTCGAGGGCGCAAAAGTAGAAATGGTGTGCGAGCTCATGCCCTTCTCAGGCGGTCTTACCCGCAACATTGTTCAGTGCCTTGACGACCTCGGCATACCTCTCAAGCTCAGCACCACCGTTATTCAGACACACGGCAGAAAGAGGCTTGAGGGTGTAACCATTGCAAAGGTTGACAAGAATCTGCGACCCATCCCCGGCACAGAGCAATACGTTGAATGTGACACACTGCTTCTGTCAGTCGGTCTCATCCCCGAAAACGAGCTTTCACGTATGGCAGGCATTGAGCTTGACCCCATCACAAACGGTCCCATCGTTGACGAATACCGTATGACAAGTCGCAGAGGTATTTTTGCAAGCGGTAACGTACTGCAGGTGCACGACCTTGTTGACTTTGTTACACTTGAAAGTCAGCTTGCAGGTGAAGGCGCCGCAAAATTCATCAAGGGTGAATATGCAAGCGGCAGGCAGATATACACCGAAGGTGTACAGGGCGTCAGGTATGTTGTGCCTCAGCACATCAACGCCGAAACAGATAAGGACGTAACGCTCTATCTGCGCGTAGGCGCGGTATACAAGGGTGCAAAGCTTGTTGTAACTGCAGGCGACAAGGTTATTTACTCAAAGAAGAAGCCCAAGATGTGTCCCGGTGAGATGGAAGAAATCGTAATTAAAACTGACGTTCTCAAGGAAATTCCCGAGGATGTTAAGCTGACGGTAAAGGTGGAGGAATAAGCGATGACAAAAGAACTCATTTGTGTAGCCTGCCCCCTCGGGTGCGGCTTAACGGTTGAACTTGAAAACGACGAGATTGTCTCCGTCACCGGCAACACCTGCCCCAGAGGCAAAGCTTATGCCGTTACGGAGCTGACCAACCCCACGCGCATGCTCACCACCACCGTCAAGGTAAAGGGTGGCAGGTTGCCCATGGTACCAGTAAGGACAAGTGTACCCATCCCTAAGGGCAAGATGTTTGATATTATGAAGGAAATCAACAAGGTTGAGATTGACGCGCCCGTAAAGGTCGGTCAGGTCATAATTGAAGACGTACTTTCAACAGGCATTGACGTTATTGCCACAAACGAAGACTGATTATATTCCACGGCAACCGTCGGCTGAGTCGACGGTTGTTTCTTTTAAAAGCACCGATTTTTACATTAGAAGAATTGTCAGATTTTTTGTTGCGCGCACTTGACACGGGCAAATTATGTGTATATAATATTTGGGCACGCCGGTGTGTTGGAATTGGCAGACGAGGAGGACTCAAAATCCTTTGGTGGCAACACCGTGCGGGTCCGACCCCCGCCACCGGCACCAAACCAGAAAAATCCGAACCAAATTTTCCCAATAGGAAAAGGGTTCGGATTTTTTGTCTATATCTAAGTTGTACATATAAAAAGCTCCGTATTATGCGGAGCTTTTTTAATAAAGATTTGAGCACAATTTACTCATCAAATATAAAAACAACTAAAAGTATTAAAACCAATCTTCAAGTAATTCGCGTACTTCTTCTCGTTTGATGCACTCTTTCCATACATCTATACAAGATTCTACTCTTTGTCTATGCTTCAAGTATTTTACGCCAGACATGTAAGGATAGAGAGATGATAAATAATTAATGCGATTCTGCATGCAAGGAATAAGACTTCCAGAGCCGCTCAAAGAAGACGACTCTAAAGGTATTTTTTCAAAATCATCATAATTTGAATTTAACTCAAGAAACTTTAATAGTGCCGTTCTTCTTCTGTCCGTTGGGAAATCAGCTAAAACCTCAAATAAATCGTAAATGAAATCAGAATTAGTATAGTTTCGTTCAATGCATTGTTTAATCCATTCATCATGTTTAACAATCATTTCTTCTTTCCCACTGTGTTCTAATACAAAAAGTGGTTTTACACATTCTTCAAAATCCCAATGTCTGTCTTTGAGTATTAAATAAAGTTTGTCGACAATATAATTAATTCTATCTATATAATCCGACTCTTTCCATATGCCTCTCAATCTGTGCATATCGCTTTCATATTTTCTATATTTATATTCTACAGGTTGCGTGATATGATTTAGATAGTTATCAATAAATCCAGGAATGGCTTTAAGAAGACCCATCAAAAATGTTCCATCATAATCAAAATGTCCCGCATATGAAATACATTTAATATATATGTCAGCCAACAAACGCTTGTCAAATGAATACAAAGAAATCAAATCTCTTGGGGAAATATGGTGTGGATTAAAAAGAAGATGAAAATACAGATTGAATACAAAAGGGGATTTATCGTAATTATCAACCAATGTGCGACTGGCTTTTTCAAAAATATTTTCATCAATAATAGAGTATTTTTTTATCTCCTCTAAAGGTCGATAACAAGCTGATTTTAATTGTGTTGAAGGATTAGCCAAAAAAGATAAAATTTCATCTATATGTTTTCCCTCTATTTGATTATCTGGCATTTCAACATAATAGTGCCATAACCAAGTGTCCTTTTGTGTGAATTCATAGTTATCAATTATTGCTTTTATAGAATCAGCTGTCATAAATCCAAATAATTTCTCAATAATATTAGCAGGACGAACATTACAAGGAGTATTATAAGACAAATATAATCTAACAACTTCTATGAATAGATCGCCATTTTTTGATAGCACCTCAAAAATGTACTCTAATCCGGTTGAAAAATCGTACACATTATTTTCAAAGTTATTTTCAATATCTTGAGAAATTTGAAACAAAAAATCATAATCGTCTATAGAATAGTTTTTAATTAAATCTTCTGAAACTGAAATTCTATGTTGGTGTTTCTCGTCGTGAGTCATAGATAAATACTCTATTTTATCTCCTTTTATGGTATTGTATATTACATTTTTAGGAGAATAAATGAATTTGTCTATAATTTCATTGTCAAACTCTATTTCAGCTTTTTCAAATATCCTTTTTAAATGCTCAACAACCGTACAATGATATAAACTATCCGTTTGTAATTGAACTATAATAGACATAATATCATTATATTCTTCTTTTACAACTTCATAATCAACATGATCGGAATTACCAATGCCATATTTTTTCAATGCATGTTCAATCTCATTTTTGAATAAATCTTTTTCATAAATACTTCGCAACTCACGTAAAAGACTTTTTCTATATTTCATAACTTTTGGTGTCGCCTTAATTGATATTGTGTAATATGTAAATGTATTTCTTCTACCACCTTCAACTTTAGAAATATTTAATTTCAAATAATGTATAGCTACTCTTACGAATAAAGTTAATGCATTAATGCTGCTATTAGTTTTAATATATTTGCATAAGTATTCTACTGCTATCGAAAATGAATGGTACTCAGATATTTCAGAATCTTTGTCAATTCCAAATTCTCGAATAAAAGCAGTATATACTTCATTAAATAAATCCGGACGCTTTGAGTAGTATTCTAATAACAATTCAATGGCTTCGGGCAACTGGTCGGAGTTATTAAAACTACATAAAAGTTCAATTATTTCATCTGAAATTTGTGTCCCGTCATTATTATCTTTAAACTCAATCGTTAACACATCAAAATCTACAGGTAACTCGTTTTCGATTCTTTCTTTCAGAAACAATAATGTTTCTGTTGGTCTAATCATATGAAAAGCCTTGAAAAATGGCGGGAATTTATCTTTGTCGTCTTTTATTTCATCCCATAGTTTATTAATCTGTTTTTCTAGATAACATCTTACATTTGAATCAGAAAAGACATTGAGTAAAATGTTACATGCAGAAATGGTCCTAATTTTATTATAATCAAAACAGACCTTAATCATTAAATCTAACGGTATCAAACGCTTGTCAACAAATACATATTTTATTAAAAAGTTACTAAAAGTTTGATCTGAAATTTTTGTGGCTTTTTCATTACATAAATCGACTATTTCCAATGAGTACAAATGTTTAATATCTGATATAAAATCATCTGTAGATAAAGAAATAGCAGAAAATACGCCTGATAATTTATCCAAATTATCTAAACGTATTGATTGAAGAAATGCGATTATACCTGCCGAACATATTTCTGTTTCACTACTAGATAAAATATCTTTTAATTGTTTTCCGTAATAATTAGCATATAATTCAGAAGCGTCCTTTAGAGCTTCTAATCTGCCTGTATCGCAGAGCAGTTTTCCTGCAAGCATGGCAATTCTTGCATTACCATCTGCAATTTCAACTATTCTATCTGAGTAAATGTTGTTTTTTATGCCGTAACAAACATCTACTAATTTTCGGATATCTTCATCTTTCAAAGCGCCTATTTTTATTTTTTCAGGCTTTTCGTAATCCAAAATCTTATTAAGAACCTCTCTCTGTGCATAGTCTCTAACTGTAATAATTATCTTAGAAATTTTCTTGCCGTTATTGCCTTGAAGATATTCCAACACAAATTGCAATCCGGCTAATTCATTAGCATCATCTACAAGAGCTACATATTTCTCATTGGGTTCAACAGTTGAAATAAGGTCATCGTAAATCTCCAATCCATTACTCTTGATACACAATGTTTTATATCCTTGTTTTTCTTCAAGAACTTTGCACAATTCAATAGAAAACCTAGTTTTTCCAGCCCCTGACGGACCATAAACAAGCAAAACATTGCTTGTTTCTAACATTTCACAAGCTTTTTCAATTTCATTTTCTCTAAATAAAAACTCAGTATTTAACGGTGCTGACATTTTATTGTTGTCATGTGATTCTATAAATGAATCAATTGAACGTATCTGCCCAGTTTCAATAGAAACACCTAACTGATCTTTTGCAATAATTGGGTAATGCATAAATATCTCATTACCCAAAGCATCAAGACCAATAATATTAAGATTAGCTCCTTTTTGAGAACAATATTCCCGAAGCTTTTTATCCTCACCAACCGTCAATCTGCCATATGTGTGGCAATAAATGATTTCTGCAACACAGTCACTTTTAACCCCTGTTTTTTCACTGTCAAAACATTTATTTATATCTTCTATCGCTTTGTTGTAAAAGTCTGTTTTCTGTGTCGTATACATAACAAAAACATACTTATTATCGGCTGTCAAAAAATATGTATCCGGGTTTCCTTTGGCGGTTTTATCTGTACCTGTAGCCATTCCTAAAGAATATCCGTTGCCATATCCCTTGTAGCACAAGTATGCATCACAAAGATTCTGAAAGGCACCACCTTCCAGTTCATCTATTCTTCTTTTAATATCCGTAAGTTTTGACATAATTAAGTTCTCCTACATTATTTTACTATATTATACATCTTTTATAAGTATTGTTCAACTTACTCTTTTTCTATAGACAATATCAGATTTTCTTTTTGTGTGAGAAAAATATAGAGTTTCTTATAAAATAACATTATTCTACATATACACACTACGTAGAAGTATTAGTTGATGTATGGGCAGAAATACAGATTTGCAAAGTAAAGGTATTTAGAATTCACATATTGAAAACGTATTCAAAAACACAAAACACATATGAACACTCACTTCAGAGCGAGTGTTCATATGTTTCTTAAAAGTTTTATTACAAATCGAATTTGATAGGTTTTTCAGATATTGTCTTTATGGTTATAGCATCTTTTGAATTAAATTTATTATACAATTTTACTATAAACTTCTCCGTTTCAGTTTCAGCGGGATTATTAACAAGTAAGCTGTTTATGATATCTGTATCAGCGAACAATATATCCATATAACGCTTGCTTAAAGTATAATAGTAACTCATATTACCATAATCCATAGTTATCGCATCTGCTAAAATCCTATAGATATTATTCGGTGCGATTATATCGGAAATATATTTTTTTATTTTGACATCTGCGTTTTCTTTGTCTACCAACTTTAAACCTTCATAAAATGCATATATGTTATTTTTTTCATAAAATTTATCATCGTATATGTTTATTGAATTAGTCAATATATCGTTACATATTTCTTTTAACACCTCTTTAGATTTTTCTAAAAATTCTCTTTCAATTATCTCACTTCTTATTATTCCAATTAAAACGAATAAATAATAATATGATTTTTTTATTTCAGAAAGAAATTCTTTTTTTTCGTTCAAATTCAAATTACATATTAAGTCACATATTATCATAACCGCTCTGTTTTTAGGAGATGTAATAAAAGCTTCAGCCATACTGTTAAGTTTCTCAATGTTTTTTAACAAAACTAAAATTATTGGGTACGTAAACTTATTATCTATTTGATTTTTGTATAAATGCAAACTTTCTAGCCATTGACGTTGAGACTCTTCTTTCAACCCAAGAATGATTTTCGTAAGATAATCGTAGATTTCTTTTGTTGACTTTCCGTTAAGTTCTTCCATTGTGTGCTTGAAAGAGGTGCTGATCTCTAAATACTCATTAGCGGTGCGGTTAAAATACAAATCAAAATATTTAGCACTTGCCGGCCTTGAGTTCAAAGCAACATCTGCATATAAGGAATCGTGAGAACCATGTTTCAGTTCAATGGTTTTACCATCCAAATATTTTTTAATGTATATGAAAACATCAGATAATAATTCTATCAACAGCTTATCTTTATCTTTAAAAATACTATCATAGAATGCTTTCTTTTCGTCAGAGTCAGGAATATTAGATTTGTTTTCGCTAAAAATTTTTGAATCATATATATTGTCATAAGAAATAAAATAAGCTCTGTTTAAATGAATGTTTTCATATAGGTTGTAATCAAAAAACTTTACTAGTTCCAGTGCAAATAAATCAGGTTTGTTTAAGTTGTTTGAAGAAAAGACATTTGAAAATACAGAGTTTACTATTATTTTAAAACTTCTAATGTTAGAAATGTTCTTTAGCATGCATTTTATTGCTGTTTCATATTTACAAATATCTTTTTCGTAAACACCATAGCTCGACAAAAGATTATTTGAACAAACTTTTAAAACATCATTTGTGCCATAAAAAGTTATTTTCGGCACCTTAATTTCTTGTTGAATAATTTTTTCGGTAAAGTGTGGATCAATTTCTAGAGTGTTTTCTAGAATTCGTCCTATTCTCGCTTTGTCATATGACAAAACATAAGTAATATTGTCTATATCAAGAATTGTATTAATTATTTTAAATAGGAAAATAATATTATTAGCATTAGCTCTATCAATGTTATCAATAAAAAACACTATATTTATGTTATGTTCATGTAAATATTTGCTTATTTGTTCTTTTATTTTTGATACATCGTTGTTAAGGTTTTCCTTGAATAATAAACTCTTGATCATAGTACCAATTTTTTTATCTGAACCGATAAGACTTATTATGGTATCTATAATCTCCTTATTGAACATAATATTACATTTAATATTTGATTTATCAAGTATTACTTGAAACATTGCAAGAAGCAAAGCCTCTTGTGTTTCATAAGTCCACAAATCAAAATTGTCTACTATTGTAATATCTTTATTACTTTTTGATAATTTATTTTTTAAGTTGTTGAGTATAGTTGTTTTTCCAGACCCCCACTCACCTTCCAAACCAATTACAAACGAATCATTACAATTGGTACACTGCACTATTGATCTATATAATTGGTTTATTATACTAGATCTTTCAAAAAGATCATATTCTACATCTTTATCAGAAATCAAAATAAGGCCCTTGTTTTTGGGGATTTTGTTATAAAAAATGTCTTTCAAATCGAGAAAATTTTTGGTTTGTTTATTATTACATGATTTTTGAGGTTTACATTTACTGATTCGATAAATTAATAAAAACAATAATAAAACGATAGAAATAACCAATATTATGTATTTATAAGTAAGACCTATATTTAAAGATAAAATAAGTAAACTGCTAACTATGGTACATATTAGTGATATAAATAATATACGATCTATAGTGTTTACATATTTAATTTTAAAAACAAGATCAAGTAAATGTTTATCCAAAAATGTTATTGTTGATATAATAAACAAACTAATTGCGATAACGATAAAAATACCATTATTGTATTCTTTTATCAATTTTGAAGGCACATTTATTATGTCAATAATCAATATAAAAGTATTAACTAAAGTGAATAAGATTCCTACTCTACGTGTTTCGTTGTTGAATAACACTTCTTTCAAATATTTCTTTATAGCTTCTTTGATAATGTTTTCTTTCATACAGTTATCCTCTTTTCATATATCATTTAACTGCATCATATAATATGTGCTTTAAATATATAGTTATCATAGTATGAAAATGTAACACTAATTTATAGAAAAAAGTCAAACTTTGTCGAAACACTCAAAATAATGACGCTATACTTATGCACAATGACAATAAAAATCCACACATTCGACTAACCTCCTATTATGCGGTAGAATAAAGCTACCAAATAACAGGAGGTCATTTTTATGAGCAGAAAGACAAAAATTAAGTTTACTGATTTCGAGTGCAATTTACTTATCAACGGCATGAATGAGTTCCGGAATATGCTCTTGGCTGAGGATTTGCCCACTGAGGATGTTGATGAGCTATTATTGAAAATCATTGATAAAAGTGAAAAATAAGGAGGTTGCTATTATGTCAAACAAAAATTCTATCAGTTACCGCATAGTTGGAGATTTCAATATTCCTAATCTCATTCTTCCACCCGAAGAAGCAAGAGTCACCCTTGGTAAATGGGGAATGATGCACAAGGATTATCTTGAAAAGCATAAGAAGATGCTTTTTAGCTCCCTGCTTATTCATGGCAAGCTCTATCAGCACTGTGCCGAGGTTGAAGCTCAGGCTCGGGATATGTTTGATGTTCTTATTGAGCAGATGAAAGAGGCTGAGGGTGTCACAGAGCAGCTGAAAGAGGAAAATCAGATGGAGTGGGTGTGTCGTATGGGTAACATTGAGCAACGGGCAAGAGAAATTGTTTGTGCGGAGCTTATCTACAACTGAAAAAATCAGGGATGTTCGCTTTTGGGCGTGCATTCCTGATTCTTTATGCTATATACTATTATCAACTTGCATTGAGGACATTTGACTCTGATTATCGCTTCATCATCGGAGAATTTGGCAATGTCAAAAATGCGTCTTTCGCATCTCGGACACCGTATGTATTGATATTTATCTGTTGAATCCGGCATATTTACCTCCTAAAATTTATAAAATGTATTGCTATTTGTTATACAAAAGGTTATAATATAACTGAAAGGTGGAATGAATATGGCAACAAAAACTGCAAATGTGCTTGCCCGTGTTGAACCCGATGTTAAACAGCAGGCAGAAGAAATTTTGTCACAGCTCGGTATTCCCGTGTCAGTTGTGATTAATATGCTCTATAAACAAATCATTATGAAAAAAGGAATTCCTTTTTCGCTGTCCTTGCCGAGTGTTCCTGTGACACTTGATGAAATGGATAAAGCTACCTTCAACAGCATTATGGAAAACGGTCTGAAACAGGCCCAAAACAGCGAATCTCTTAACGCTGAGGATGCGTTCAATTCACTTCGCAAGGAGTTAGCGAATGGATGAGTATAAAGTAAAAATCACACCGCAGGCAAGTGCACAAATGCTTGAAATTTTCAGTTATATCAGCGGTACTCTTAAAGAGCCCGTTGCGGCAGAAAGACTGCTTAATGAACTGCAAAAGAGCATACTTTCTCTTAACACGATGCCGAAAAGAGTGGCACTTGTGGACGAAGAACCGTGGCGAGGCTACGGTGTACATAAAATGCCTGTGAAGAATTTTCTTGTTTACTTTTGGGTAAATGAGGAACTGAAAGAAGTACACATAACCGCTGTTATTTACGGCAGAAGAGACCAGCTTGAACAGCTTAAACAAATGGATATTTAACCTGAAACCGTCACTTTTGTGGCGGTTTTCTAATATAAAACACCAAATCCCCGAACGGTCAGTGTCCGGGGATTGTTGGTGCTTTCACTAAGGAGAATAGAACTGTATGTTGGGCGTTCTATCTGTTAAGGGATTTATCAGGTGTTGTCGCCGATTGAACGGAACAGTTCAGTGATGGTGACAATAATATTTTTGAAGAACGCAATGATGTTATTGAAAATATTAACAATGGGGTTGTCGCTGTCGCCTTCGGTAAGGTCGCCGAGATTGCCGAAAATGTCGTCAAGGTCAAAGCCGCCGCCTGTGCCGTCATCGGGCTTTTCTTCTTCATCAAGAGTTTTCTTAACGGCAATTACAAGGTCATGGTCGGGCATTGTGAAGGTGATTTCGCTTGATGTAAGGTCAACACCGAGATCAACTGCCTTACCTGCTGTGTCTGTGATTACCCATGAAACGAACAAATCTTCAAAGCCGTATTTGATTGAAATTTCATCACCGTACAAAATATATGCACTTGACGGATAATCTTCTTTACCGTTAACACTGACTTTCTGGGCAACGTCCATATTTTTCAATGTGATGTGTCTTTCCACATTTGCCTGGATTTCGGTTTCATAATCTGCCATGAAGTAGTAGTCATTTTCTGTGGGATTATAAACTACCTTTACGGTGTGAGTGCCGCTTGTCTCAGGTGCATATGGAACATCTATGTGGTCACCTGCACGGGGAATGTCATCACCGACCAGAATACCGTCCACGTAAACATCAAATGTGCCGGAAAAGTTACTTTCGCTGAATTTTACATTGATTTTTTCTGTTCCGGCATAATAGGACACAGATGAAACTGCAAATTCTACATCCTTAAAAACAAATTTTACATATGCTTCTGAGCCTGTGTAATTCGTGTTTGTGTAATTAAGAACAGTTACCTTATATACTCTTCCGTTTTCAACATAGCTGTTTGCATCTTCTATTCCTACAACTGACGGAGTGGGATAATTAAGATACCCTTTAGGGAATGCATCCCTAACAGTTGTTCCGGGTTCAACCTCATATACAAAGGGATCGTCAATGCTTGTGCCTTTATGATCTTCACCAAAGGAAATAGGGATAGTCTTTATTTGAACAGGCACCTTTGTTGTAAAACCAATATAATTCTCTGTATCATCAGGTGTAAATACTACCTCAACTTCATATGCACCTGCACCGGGAACTATGTGAGACCAAGAATCAATAATTGAAAATGTTCCGGGGACTTCGGTGTCTGTACCATAAACAACAGCTGTAGCACCTGCAAACTCATAAGTACCCCATGTAAGATCAGGATTATAGTCAAAGTTTACAACAGGCATTGTTTTTAATTCTGTTGCTTTCTGATCCTTTTCAACTTCAACATAAATATAATCCGTAATGTCTTCATAAGCTCTTGTGTCGCCTTCCCATTTAGCAAGATATTCTCCGCTTTCTGTTATTACCTGCGTTGGATCAACCCAAGCCCAAACTTTTGAAGAGAGATTAAGTTTTTCATTATATGGATTTTTCATTGTTCCGCCCGAAATAATTGATTCAGAAAGAGTTTGTCCCTCTTTTATAGGCGTGGCAACAGGAGGATTGGCTTCATCCATAAGTACGGCAGTTGTTTTTTTAACAACATATGTTACATCTGTT
Source organism: Acutalibacteraceae bacterium (assembly GCA_045590055.1). Classification (GTDB taxonomy): domain Bacteria; phylum Bacillota; class Clostridia; order Oscillospirales; family Acutalibacteraceae; genus UBA6857. The sequence goes on along the minus strand of JAZNQF010000049.1, from coordinate 4,666 downwards.
GACATTAGCTTATTAAATCCAGAATACGCAGTGCTATCATCCGGAACAAATTTAATATTTGCTTTTGATGCGTCAGAAGCAAGACTGATAGATAATGTTGCATTAAAATGTTCGAAATGTCCGGGTACTATTTCTGTATCTTCCAAAACACCATCGCCATCAGCATCATACCTGACTTCACCACCTGTAATTGTTATATGCTCACCGACAATCTGACCAACATACATTTCACCTACAGCAGTAGGCCATTCGGTAACATTTGCCACTGTGAGTGCAATCGGAGCCGCACTTGCATAAAATGGCACAACTGATAACATCATCATAAGTGCCAATAAAAGGGATAATAATTTCTTTGTTTTCATATTTTTCTTCCTTTCTGTAATTATATTGTCGGGTCGCTGTGGGCATCGACCCCTACAAAATTTGCTTTTATTAAGTGTTAGGGGGCGACGCCCACGGCGCCCCGCTTTTCATTTCATTTTCGCCCACCCTTGTGAGCCCCGGTGCATATTCCCACCCCTTTCAGTGTGAAAAATTTATAATCACTTTTTCAGCATATTTATTTTTGAAATTCATTTCAACGGTTTTTGACAAGTGCATAAAAATCGGGAATATTTGCAGGCAAATTACATTTATAGGGATAAAAGCAAGCTCGTGAGCAATTCGAAGTGATGTCGGTTATAAAACTTTGTGATTTTTGAATTTTTATGAATTGTTGTGTATAGTCAGCGGACATGGGGCATAATTTTTTTATAAAAGTGTTGATTTTTTTCTAAAAATCAGTTAAACTAACAAAGGAGGATTACTTCGTGAATTGCGAAGAAATATACAAGAGGAGAAGCAAAATGATTGTATTAGATGTGAAATTGGATAATTTTTATGCATTTAAAAATTTCCATATGAACTTTACTTACCCCAAAAAAATTGTTGATTCGTATATTAAGGAAGAATATTTGCCGGACAGAACCAACTTTCGATATAAAAAAATAAATGTTTTATTTGGTGCAAATGCTTCAGGCAAAACTACTTTTGGTATGATACTGATGAAAATATTTAATTTCATTCATAAAAAAAATTACGATTATGTAACAGAGGTTATATGTGACCGTAAAAAGCAAGCATCGTTTGTTTTGGATTTAGCTTCACAGGATAATGTGTTTTATCGTGTGGTATGTTTCATCGAACCTTGTGAAGAGGATAAATACACGAGTGATAATATAAAAATTGAAGTATATAAAGAGTCTATTCGTGCCAGAGACAGTTATGAAACATGTGTTGCAAGGATACAAGAAGTAAAGTTTGCACCGGCAGACAACTATGTCAGTGAATTGGAGAAAATAGAAGGTTTAGCATGGATGTTTGTATATCCCAAGGATAACAAAAGAATCCTGCGCTTGCCTGATAAAGATAAAAAGTTCAGAGTTATTCTTGAAAATATATTGAAATCATTGGATCCTTCCATTACAAAGGTTCAAACATCGAAAGATGTTAAAGGGGCATATGTTATTCATTTGCAGAATAAATCAATCATTATTCAGGACGGACAAACGCTGGATACCAATTTGCTTTCCAGTGGCACAAAAGCAGGCATTGAAGTTGCCAATATGATTTCTTCCCTTATGCAAAATAAGAACAGCTTTTATTATTGCGATGAAAAATTTTCGTATATTCACAGTGACATCGAAAAAGCTTTGTTGTCATTGATGATTGATATTGTAGGACCCGGTGAGCAGCTTTTCTTTACTACCCACAATACAGATATATTGGATATGAATTTGCCTAAACATGCATTTAATTTTTTACGCAAAGACATTCATAACAACAACTGCCCGATTACTTGTGTTGAAGCTTCATCTTTGCTTAAACGAAGTACGGACTCATTAAGAAATGCAGTGGAAAATGATTTGTTTTCTACAGCCCCTGCTCTGGAGTTAATTTATTCTATCGGCGAATTGGTTGGCGGGGTGTGATGAATATGAATAATCTGAACATTCAGTATTTTGTTGAGGGTGATGATGAGAAAAAGCTTATAAACACTCTTAAAAATCAACTCGGCGTTATTCAAACCGGAAAAGTTCAAAAATTAAATGCTATTGAAAATAAAATCACCGATAACATTATCAGAACATTAAAAAAAGGTACAGTTGTTGTTTTGGTTTTTGATACAGATACGAAACAAACGGATATTTTGAATTATAACATTGCAAAGTTGAAAGCATGTAAGTTTATATCAAAAGTAATCACGATTCCACAAGTAGATAATTTGGAAGATGAACTCGTCCGAAGTTGTAATATCAGAAAGATAACAGAATTGTTGAACAGCCGTTCTAAAAAAGATTATAAAAGTGATCTGATTCGTGTTACGAACTTGGACAGCAAGTTGAAAGAGCATGAATTTGATATCAATCTGTTTTGGAGTATGCAACCCGGAGCACCCTATCAAAATATTATCAATGAATCTGCAATTATCAAGACAGTAAAAAAATAGTTTAAATTTGTCATATTAACAACAAACACAACAGTGCTTTTTTCTACATACATTTTTAATGTATTGCGCGTATTGAAAGTGTGAAAATGCACCGCCCGTACTGAGAAGCCTTTTCTCTCAGTACGGGCGGTGTAATTATTTGCTGTTTCGATGTAAACTTTTGCGGTGTGTATCAATCAGTTTTTCTCGGAATTGCAATATCTGTTTCAAAAATATGCTTTTCTTCATCATACTTCCAACCGTAAACCGCACCGTATTTCTTCAATATCTTTTTAACTATGTTAAGACCCAAGCCGTGATAAGCCTTTTCTTTTTTCGAGCTTATCAGCCTGTTATCAACGGCTTCGGGAGAGGTGTAACAGGTGTTTCTTATTATAATTCCGTCATATCTGCTGTTTTTGGAAAATACACACAATTCAATTTCAGCATTTTCAGCCTTTTCGGCGGCATCAACGGCATTGTCAAGCAGATTATTAAGCAATGTGGATAAATCAACATCATCAATATAGCAAAGGGTCGCAAGCTTTACGGAGGGGGTAAACTTAATTCCTTTTTTATCGCAGATAGAGATATATTTACTGATAATGAGATTCAGCATTTTATTTTTGCTTATCCCAACATAGGATATTTTTTCAATATCACAGACCAGTCTGTCGATATAGGCGTGGCTTTCTTCAATATCGTCAATATAGCGTATCTGCAACAGATGATTTCTGATGTCGTGAGAAAAATGCTTGATTTCTTCTTGTGACTGCTCAATTGCATCAAAATACTTTTTGTCAATTTCCTGCTGAAAATGTATTGATTTTAGTTCGTACAGCTCAACTCGGTTTTTATAGGCTTTGTCATACAGCATAAAAACAATTAAATTGATGAACAACAGCAATATAAATGTTGCTGATATCAATAAGCTCATTGATGAGGATATGTCAAAGCTTCCGGCGGCATAGAAGAACAAAATGCCAATAATAATGCTTATAAGCGGTAACAAAAACAAAACCCAATAAAAGCTGTCTTTTTCTGCTTCATAAAGCTTTGTAAGGCAAAGCCTTTTAATGAAAAACATAATGGCGGCATAAGCAATTTTGCTTATTGTGATTACAAAAATGTATGCCTTGATATCCGTATCCATTGCATCGAAATCATTGAATAATAAGGTGCAAAGACTGATAACAATTATTTCCGAAAGAGACATTATTCCAATAAAAACAAAAGAATGAAACAGCGCATTGCTTAACCGTACATTGAACACATACCAAAGTGCAAGGAAATACAATATAATTAATAAAACCATATTAACGATGGCATTTCCCAGCTGATATACAAAAAACAAAACAATATGAATCAAGGCAACCGATAAAATTCTGAAGCCCCTGCTTTTTTTACCCGAAAACAAGCCGTTTGCATAATTATAAAAAAGCAGAGCCTCAAAAATATACATTATGATATCAAGTGCAATTTTCGGCATTGTTATTCATCCTCTCCGATAAATTCCAGAAATCTGTGTTTGAATTCAGCCTGCTTTCTGCCCGAAATCTGAAGCTTTATTCTGCCCTCGGGGAGCTGAACGGTGATTTCTTCACGCCTGAAATCGGAAACATAATTCATATTCACAATAAAGCTGTTATGCGGTACGGCGAAATAGGAGGCTGTGAGCATTGCTTTGATTTTTTTAAGGCTTTCTCTAACGATGTATGTTTTTTCAACTGTATGGAGAATAACTGCTTTCAGATTTGCTTCAACATAAATTATGTCACGGCTTCTGACTCTTACTATCTGATTTTCTTTTGTGGATAGCATAATGAGATTTTCGTCAATTTCCTGCATTGCCTTTTCAAGAGAGGAGTAAATCCGTTTCTGCTCAACGGGCTTTTTCAGAAAGCGGACCACATGAAGGTCCATTGCCGCATCAAGATAATCCGTATAAGAAGTAACGACAATGATAACGCAGTTGGGATTTTTCTTTTTCAGCGTTTTTGCAACCTCAATGCCGTTGATGTCGCCCAATTCAATATCAAGAAATACAATATCAAATTTTTCCGCACCTTGCAGTATTTCCTCACCGCAGGAATACTCTTTCAGCTCAAGGGGAATCAACTTTTTCTTGAAAAACGCCTCAATATGCGGAACTATGGCATTTCTGTGAGATAAAATATCATCACAAACGGCAATTTTCAT